>NZ_JBHVTI010000001.1:0-161341 GCF_042884735.1 Agromyces sp. NPDC058110
TTTGAACTTCATTCAAAGCAAAAGGCGTGTGCGTGGCCCGAGATGATTCGCGTCCACTCTGTGGTTCCCAACAGACGGAAACACACTTCATAACTACACACACGACACCCATCACACACCAACCCCCACCAGGGTTGATCTGATGGAAGTCACCGAAACCACCAACACCGGCCACCACGGCCCGGACAGTTGGTCCTAGAGTTTCGGCGGCCATAGCGCGAGGGAAACGCCCGGACACATTCCGAACCCGGAAGCTAAGACTCGCAGCGCCGATGGTACTGCAGGGGGGACCCTGTGGGAGAGTAGGACACCGCCGGACAACCATTCCCGAAGAGCCGCCCACCACGTGGGCGGCTCTTCGCATTTAACACACCAACCGCACAGAACCAGCGCAGTACGGTTGGATGACGACGAACTTCACAGATGACGGGACTATCGTGAGCGACACGAACGACGAAACCAACAGGGGAGAGGCGCGCAACCGCGCACCCCGTGGCGAAGGACGACCGCAGAGCAGCGGACGTGGCGCGAACGGTTCCCAGGCATCTCGATCCAGCCGCGACGGACAGCGCTCGTACGGTGATCGCGAGAAGCGTCCCTACGAGAAGCGCGACGGTGCGCCGCGTTCGTACGGTGACCGTGAGAAGCGTCCGTACGAGAAGCGCGACGGCGAGCGTCGGCCGTACGAGAAGCGTGACGGTGCTCCGCGTTCGTACGGTGACCGTGAGAAGCGTCCGTACGAGAAGCGCGACGGCGAGCGTCGGCCCTATGAGAAGCGCGATGGTGCTCCGCGTTCGTACGGTGATCGCGAGAAGCGTCCGTACGAGAAGCGCGACGGTGAGCGTCGGCCGTACGAGAAGCGTGACGGTGCTCCGCGTTCGTACGGTGACCGTGAGAAGCGTCCGTACGAGAAGCGCGATGGCGCTCCGCGTTCGTACGGCGACCGCGAGAAGCGTCCGTACGAGAAGCGCGATGGTGCTCCGCGTTCGTACGGTGACCGTGAGAAGCGTCCGTACGAGAAGCGCGACGGCGAGCGTCGGCCGTACGAGAAGCGCGATGGTGCTCCGCGTTCGTACGGTGACCGCGAGAAGCGTCCGTACGAGAAGCGCGATGGTGCTCCGCGTTCCTACGGCGACCGCGACGATCGTCGGGGCCAGCGCGCGCCGCGCGAGGAGTACCGCCGCGAGAGCGACGGAGCCTCGAGCCTGGCCGTGCGTCCTCGGCACGACGACCCGTTCCTGCCCGACACGATCGAGCCGCGCCAGCTCGACAAGGGCGCGCGTGCGGAGCTCAAGACGCTGAGTAAGGAGAACGCGGACTGGGTCGCTCGGCACCTGGTCGCGGCATCCCTCTACCTCGATGAGGACCCCGAGCTCGCGCACCAGCATGCCGTCTCGGCGGGCCGTCGTGCCGGCCGGGTCGCCGTCGTGCGCGAGACGCTCGCGATCACGGCGTACGCCACGGGGGACTTCGCCCTGGCACTCCGTGAGCTGCGCACGTACCGCCGCATCTCCGGCAGCAACGACCAGCTTCCGCTGATGGTCGACAGCGAGCGCGGCGTCGGACGCCCCGACCGCGCTCTCGAGGTCGGCCGAGCCGTCGATCGCTCCAGCCTTCCGGCCGCTGTGCAGGTGGGGCTCGCGATCGCGATGTCGGGCGCCCGCCTCGACCTCGATCAGCCCGAGCTGGCGCTGGCCGAGCTCGAGATCCCGCAGCTCGACCCCGACCGCGCGTTCTCGTACAGCCCGGCACTGTTCTCCGCGTATGCGGAGGTGCTCGACGAACTCGGTCGGTCGACGGATGCCGCGGAGTGGCGCGCTCGTGCGGCTCGCGCCGAGGACGCGCTCGGCGGTGCCGAACTCGACCTCGTCGAGATCTACGAGGTCGAGTTGGAGCCCGCGGAGTTCGACGTGGCTGAGGCGGACGTCGAAGACGGGGCATCAGATCAGCTCGCAGACGCCGACGGGGCGGCCGCCGAGGTCGAGGAGCCCGCATCGGCCGCCGAGCAGGTCGACGACGTCGACGACCTCGGCGACCCGGGCGACGTGCTCGAGGACGACGTGCGTGCCGTGCTCGCCGAGGGCGACGACGAAGGCCGGGCCTGAACGGTGGGGCTGTTCCGCCAGAAGCCCGAGACCAGTGCGCCGCTCGACGGAGCCGACGCGGTCTTCGCCGATCTCGACGGAGTCGTCTACGCGGGGGCCGGTGCGATCCCGCACGCCGTCGAGAGCCTGAACCTCGTCAAGGAGCGGATGCCGGTCGGCTACATCACGAACAACGCGTCGCGGAGCGATGCATCCGTCGCCGCGCATCTCGCCGAACTCGGCCTGTCGGTGCAGCCGACGGACGTGGTGACCAGCCCCCAGGCGGCGATGCGCCTGCTCGAGGAGCAGGTCGCGCCCGGAGCGCTGGTGTTCGTCGTCGGCGGCGAGGGCATCGTCGTCGAGCTCGAGAAGCGCGGCTACCGGGTCACGCGATCCGCCGATGACGCCCCCGACGCGCTCGTGCAGGGGTTCGCGCCCGAGGTCGGCTGGAAAGAACTCGCCGAGGCGTCGTTCGCGCTGAACTCCAACGGCGGACCGGGCTCGGAGACGCCCGGCATCCCGTGGATCGCGACGAACACCGACTGGACGATCCCGGTCGCGCGCGGCATCGCCCCCGGCAACGGCACCCTCGTGTCCGCCGTCCACACGGCCGTCGGCCGGCTGCCGCTGGTGGCGGGCAAACCCGAGACGCCCATCTTCGACGAGGCGAAGCGCCGGTTCGCCGCCGCGAACCCGCTCATGATCGGCGATCGGCTCGACACCGACATCCTCGGCGCCAATCGGGCCGGCATGACCAGCGTGCTCGTGCTCACGGGCATCGATCGTGCGAAGCAGGTGCTCGCGGCGGATGCGTCGAGCCGACCCGACTACCTCGTCGACGACCTGCGCGCGCTCCACGAGCCGTACCCGGCGACCGAGGAGGTGCGCGGGGCGATCCGCGTGCGCAGCGCTCGGGTGCGCGTCGATGGTCGTCGCGTCGTGATCGAGGCCGAGGGCGACGACCGACTCGATCTGCTTCGCGCGGCGTGCGCGGCGATCTGGCGCTCGGGCACCGCGATCCACGTGCTCGACGTGCCGGCGTCGCTCTACAGCTGACGCGGGAACCCGCCGGCGTCGGCGGCCTCGGGTAGCGTGGTGGATGTGACGAGTGAAGAAGAGCCCGGCGCGCCATCCGACGAGACCCGCGAGGCGCTCGACGCGATCGAGGCGCTGCCGCTCGAAGAGCGCGCTGCCGGCTATCTCGGCCTCGCCGAGCGGCTCCGCACCGAGCTCGAGCACTCCGACCCGTCGCGGCAGTCCGACTGACGCATGGCATCACGACGTCTCGACGCCGCACTCGCCGACCGCGGGTTGGCCCGATCGCGCACCCACGCGGCGACCCTCATCGCGGCCGGGGTGGTCACGATCGACGGTCGCCCCGTGGTGAAGCCCTCGACGAAGGTCGACGACGAGCAGGTCGTCGAGGTCGCGGCATCCGATCACTACGTGTCGAGGGCCGCCCACAAGCTCATCGCGGCGCTCGACGGCTTCGCCGTCGACCCCCGTGATCGCGTCGTGCTCGACGCGGGCGCCTCGACGGGCGGATTCACCCAGGTGCTGCTCGAGCGCGGCGCGCGCACGGTGCTGGCCGTCGACGTCGGGCACGGCCAGCTCGCCTCGCAGCTCATGGGAGCGCCGGGGCTGGTGCTCATCGAGGGATGCAACGTGCGAACCCTCGATCGTGAAGCACTGGCGGGCCTTTCCGGCGTCGGCGAGCCGCCCTCGCTCGTCACCGCGGATCTCTCGTTCATCTCGTTGACCACCGTGCTGCCCGCACTCGTCGCGACCGCGGCCGACGACGCCGACTTCGTGCTGCTCGTGAAGCCCCAATTCGAGGTCGGCCGCGCGGGGGTGCGCGAGGGCATCGTGCACGATGCGGCTCTCCGGTCGGAGGCCGTCTCCGGGGTGCTCTGGGCGGCGCATGATCTCGGCGTCGGCACGGCCGGAGTCACGTCCTCCCCAATCGCCGGAACCCGCGGAAACCTCGAGTACCTCGTGCACCTCGCCGCCGCGAGCGGAACCAATCCGACAGAATGGATCAGTCAGGTCGAGCAGATGACAGGAGGCGAGTCGCCGTGAACGACGCACGACACTTCCTCGTGGTCTCGCACACGGGCCGCCGCAACGCCCTCGAGGCGACCGGTGAGGTCTGCACGCAGCTGTTGGCGGCCGGAGCCGTGCCGGTGATCCCCGACGATCAGTGGAACGACGTGCACGACTTCGTGCCGGAGCTGAACGGCCGAGTGGCCCGGCTCGAGACGATCGATCCCGGGCTCATCGAACTCGCGATCGTGCTCGGCGGCGACGGCACGATCCTCCGTGCGGCCGAGCTCACCCGTGAACTCCCGGCTCCGCTGCTCGGCGTGAACCTCGGGCACGTCGGCTTCCTCGCGGAGAGCGAGCGCGACGACCTCGGGTACACCGTGCAGCGCGCACTCGCGCGCGACTACGCGGTCGAGGAGCGCATGACGCTCTCGGTCAGGGCCAAGGTCGACGACCAGACCGTCTTCGAGAGCTGGGCGCTGAACGAGGTCTCGGTCGAGAAGGCCGAGCGCGAGCGCCTGATCGAGGTCGTGATCGAGGTCGATCGGCGTCCGCTCTCATCGTTCGGCTGCGACGGCGTCGTCATGTCGACCCCCACGGGTTCGACCGCCTACGCGTTCTCCGCGGGCGGTCCGGTCGTGTGGCCGGGCCTCGAAGCGCTGCTGCTCGTGCCGCTCAGTGCGCACGCCCTGTTCGCGCGGCCGCTCGTGGTCGCCGCCGACTCCTCGCTCGCAGTCGAGGTGCTCCGTCGTACGGAGGCGTCGGCGGTGATCTGGTGCGACGGCCGACGCACGTTCGACCTGCCGGCCGGCGCGCGGGTCGTCGTGCGGCGATCGCCCGTGCCGGTGCGGCTCGCGCGGTTGCACGAGGCGCCGTTCACCGATCGACTCGTGAACAAGTTCCAACTCCCGGTGACGGGCTGGCGAGGACCGGTGGGCCATGATTGACGAACTCGGCATCCGCGATCTCGGCGTGATCGCCGAGGCGACGCTGCCGCTCGGCCCCGGGTTCACCGCGGTCACCGGCGAGACCGGCGCGGGCAAGACGATGGTCGTGACCGCACTCGGGCTGCTGCTCGGCGCCCGCGCCGACGCCGGCGCGGTGCGCTCGGGGGCGAAGCAGGCCTGGGTCGAGGGCCGCTGGCTCGTCGACGACACGGGCGCCGTCGCCGAGCGCGTCGCCGACACGGGCGGCGAGATCGAGTCGGGCGAGCTGTTGCTCGGCCGCTCAGTCTCGGCCGAAGGGCGCAGCCGGGCAGTCGTCGGGGGGCGCAGCGCACCGGTCGGCGTGCTCACCGAACTCGGCGACGAACTCGTGGTCGTGCACGGTCAGGCCGACCAGCAGCGCCTCCGGTCCGCGGTCGCCCAGCGCGACGCGCTCGACCGGTTCGCCGGCGCCGACCTGCAGTCCGCTCTCGCGGAGTACCGCACCGCCTTCACCGCCTGGCATGCCGATGCCGCCGAGCTCGAGCGACTCACGCTCGCCAGAGACGAACGCCTGCGCGAGGCAGAGACGCTGCGCGGGGCCCTCGACGAGATCGAGGCCGCAGACCCGCAGCCCGGAGAAGACCTCGAACTCGCCGAGCGCGCCGACCGGCTCTCGAACCTCGAAGACCTGCGTCTGGCCGCATCGCAGGCGCACATGCTCGTCTCCGCAGACGAGATCGTCGACGACGCGCCCGACGCGGTGACGCTCGTCGACGGCGCCAAGCGCCACCTCGAGCGGGTCGTCGAGCACGACGCGGCCCTCGCCCCGATCACCGAGGCGTTGCAGAGCGCCGGATTCCTGCTCGCAGACGCGGCGGCAGAGCTCGGCACGTACCTCGCCGGCCTCGACGCCGACGGGGCGCGCGAGCTCGAGATCGTGCAGGAACGTCGCGCACTGCTCACCTCGCTCGTTCGCCGACACGGCGCGACGCTCGACGACGTGCTCGACTTCGGCCGAACGGGCGGGCTGCGTCTCGTGGAGCTCGACGGCGACGACGAGCGCATCGAGCACCTCGCGGCATCCGTCGAACAGGGGGCCGTCGAGGTCGAACGGCTGGCCGGGCGGGTCTCCGAACTGCGAACCGAGGCGGCCGGCCGACTGGCCGAGGCCGTCACGATCGAACTCGCGGCGCTCGCGATGCCCGACGCGCGGCTCACGGTCACGGTCGATTCCGAGCACGAGCCCGCGCTGCACGGACGCGACCACGTCGCGATCCTGCTGCAACCGCATCCGGGCGCCGAGCCGAGGTCGGTCTCGAAGGGTGCATCGGGCGGCGAGCTCTCGCGGGTCATGCTCGCGATCGAGGTCGTCATCGCCGGCACCGATCCCGTGCCCACGTTCGTGTTCGACGAGGTCGACGCAGGGGTCGGCGGGGCCGCGGCCATCGAGATCGGGCGGCGACTCGCCCGGCTCGCCGATCGGTCGCAGGTGATCGTGGTGACCCACCTCGCACAGGTCGCGGCGTTCGCCACGAACCACCTCAGCGTGGTCAAGGGCACCGACGGCCGTGTCACGGAGTCCAGCGTCCGGCGCCTCGAGGGCGCCGAGCGCGAGGCCGAGATGGCGCGTCTGCTCTCGGGTCTGGCCGAATCCGAGAGCGGTCTGGCGCATGCCCGCGAGCTGCTCGGACTGGCTGCCGAACGGACGGCGGCCGGCTGATCGAGGGTTGGAGCAGGAACGACGCGTCGGGCGGGAATTCCGCACGGCGCACGACGAAGGGGGACCGCGTGCAGCATGTCGGGGAGAGTTCGCAGAAACGTGGCTTAGACTATAAGCCCGTGGTGGAAGATCGCGGACAGGCGCAGAGCGCAGACAATTCAGACCCTCAGTCGACCAACGACGTGACCAAGCACATCTTCGTGACCGGTGGCGTCGTTTCTTCATTGGGCAAGGGCCTCACGGCGGCCAGCCTCGGCAACCTGCTCACGGCGCGCGGACTGCGCGTCGTCATGCAGAAGCTCGATCCGTACCTCAACGTCGATCCCGGAACGATGAACCCGTTCCAGCACGGCGAGGTGTTCGTGACCGACGACGGCGCCGAGACCGACCTCGACATCGGGCACTACGAGCGGTTCCTCGACATCGACCTGAGCCAGGCGGCGAACGTCACGACCGGCCAGATCTACTCGACGGTCATCGCCAAGGAGCGTCGCGGCGAGTACCTCGGCGACACCGTGCAGGTGATCCCGCACATCACCGACGAGATCAAGCGGCGCATGCGCCTGCAGTCGACCGAGTCGCCCAAGCCCGACGTCATCATCACCGAGATCGGCGGAACGGTCGGCGACATCGAGTCGCAGCCGTTCATCGAGTCCGCGCGACAGGTCCGGCACGAGCTCGGGCGCAAGAACGTGTTCTTCGTGCACGTCTCGCTCGTGCCCTTCATGGGTGCGTCCGGCGAGCAGAAGACCAAGCCGACCCAGCATTCCGTCGCGACCCTGCGCTCCATCGGCATCCAGCCCGACGCGCTCGTGCTCCGCAGCGACCGCCCGGTCACCGAGGCGAACAAGCGCAAGATCGCGCTCATGTGCGACGTCGACGAGGGCGCCGTCGTGAACGCCGTCGACGTGCCGTCGATCTACGACATCCCCACGATGCTCAACGACCAGGGCCTCGACGCCTACATCATCGACGCGCTCGGACTCGACGCGAAGGCGAGCGACGTCGACTGGTCGGGCTGGAGCGGCCTGCTCGACGTCGTGCACGACCCCAAGCACGAGGTCACGATCGGACTGGTGGGCAAGTACATCGACCTGCCCGACGCGTACCTCTCGGTCACCGAGGCGCTGCGGGCCGGCGGCTTCGCGAACGACGCCAAGGTGAAGATCGAGTGGATCCCCTCCGACGAGTGCCGCACGCCCGAGGGCGCGCAGAAGCGCCTCGGCCACCTCGACGGCATCTGCGTGCCCGGCGGCTTCGGCGTGCGCGGAATCGAGGGCAAGCTCGGTGCGCTGCGCTACGCACGCGAGAACCAGATCCCGACGCTCGGCCTCTGCCTCGGCCTGCAGTGCATGGTCATCGAGTACTCGCGCAACGTCGCAGGCCTCGAGGGCGCGTCGTCGAGCGAGTTCGATCCCGACACCGAGTTCCCGGTCATCGCGACCATGGAGGAGCAGGTCGAGATCATCGCCGGCGGCGACCTCGGCGGCACCATGCGCCTCGGCCTCTACCCGGCCGCCCTCGCCGAAGGGTCGATCGCGGCGGAGGTGTACGGTTCGACGCTCGTGTCCGAGCGTCACCGGCACCGCTACGAGGTCAACAACTCCTACCGCGACCGCATCGCCGACGCGGGCCTCGTGTTCTCGGGCACCTCGCCCGATCGGCACCTCGTCGAGTTCGTCGAGCTGCCGCGCGAGGTGCACCCGTACTACATCGCGACGCAGGCCCACCCCGAGCTCCGCAGTCGCCCGAACGACGCGCACCCGCTGTTCCGCGGGCTGGTCGCGGCATCCCTCGACCGTCAGAAGGCGAGCCTGCTCTTCGACGACGCGAATGCCTGAAGACCAGGCGGTCGACCACGAGGTCGAGCCGCTCGCCGATGAACGGGTGCTCGTACCCGTCACGGCGAGCGAGCTCGTCTTCGAGGGGCGCGTGTGGGACGTGCGTCGTGAGACGTTCGATCTCGGCGACGGTCCGATCGTGCGCGACTTCATGGACCACCCCGGCGCAGTGGCCGTGCTTGCGCTCGACGACGACGACTGCGTCTTCCTGATCCGCCAGTACCGGCATCCGGTGCGCCTGCGCGATTGGGAGATCCCGGCCGGGCTGCTCGACGTGCCCGGTGAAGATCCGCTCGAGGCGGCCAAGCGCGAACTGGCCGAGGAGGGCGACCTCGAGGCATCCGAGTGGGCGGTGCTCGCCGACTTCCTCACGACGCCCGGCGGCAGCGACGAAGCCCTGCGCATCTACCTCGCGAGGGGCGTGCGCCCCACGGCGCACGCGTTCGTCCGCGAAGACGAGGAGGCGCACATCGAGACGCGCTGGGTGCCGCTCGACGAGTGCGTCGACGCTGTGCTCGCCCGGCGCGTGCAGAACCCGTCGCTCGTCATCGGCGTGCTCGCCGCCGAGACGTCGCGTGCGCGCGGCTGGCGGAGCCTCGGCGAGGCGGATGCCGCGTGGCCGACGAGATCCACGCCGCGGGGCTCGCAGGCGCACCGCGGCGCCCTGGCCGACGGCGCACCTGCGTCTGGCGCCTGGGCTGACGGCGAGTCGGCCGACGCCGCCTCGCCCGACGGCGAGCCGGCCGAGGGCCCAGCGCGGGCATGAGCGCAGAGCGGTGACCACGCAGACCGAGGTCGACGCCTACCTCAGGCACCTCGCGATCGAGCGCGGTCTCGCCCGCAACACCATCACCTCGTATCGTCGCGACCTCGCGATCTACACGGGCTGGCTCGACGAGCGCGGCGTCGACGGACTGGGTGCGGTCGGCGAACAGGACCTGTCGGACTTCATCAGGCACCTCGGCGCCGAGCGCACGCCCGTGCTCGCACCTTCGTCGATCGCCCGGGTGCTCTCGGCTGTTCGGGGGCTGCACCGGTTCCTGGCCGACGAGGGCACCCTGCCGGCCGACGTCTCGCGCGAGCTCCGCCCGCCGAAGCTGCCGATGCGCCTCCCGAAGGCGATCTCGGTGGCCGACGTCGAGGCGCTCATCGCGGCGGCCGCGGGCGAGGAGGCCGACCGGTTGCGCGACGCCGCCCTGCTCGAGGTGCTCTACGGCACCGGGGCGCGCGTGTCGGAGGCGATCGGCCTGAACGTCGACGACCTCGTCGACGACGAGGTGATCCGCCTGTTCGGCAAGGGCGGCAAGCAGCGCATCGTGCCGCTCGGCTCGTACGCGCGGCGTGCGGTCGACGCGTACCTCGTGCGGGCGCGCCCGCTGCTGTCGGCGCGGGGCACGGCGACGCCCGCACTGTTCCTCGGCATGCGCGGGCGACGGATGTCGCGGCAGGCCGCATGGGAGTCGATCCGCGGTGCGGCCGAGCGGGCGGGGCTCTCGGCATCCGTCTCGCCGCACACCCTGCGGCACTCGTTCGCGACGCACCTGCTCGAGGGGGGCGCCGACGTGCGCGTCGTGCAGGAACTGCTGGGGCACTCGTCGGTCGCGACGACCCAGATCTACACGCTCGTGACAGCCGACACACTCCGGGAGATGTACACGTCGGCCCACCCGCGCGCTCGCTAGAATCGACCAAGCAACTCGCACGACGAGGGGCCGGCAGGCCGGAAGAGAGACCACACGTGACCCAGCAGACGCGCGATGCGGCGAACGCCATCGGTTCGCTGGAATCGGAACTCGGTCCGACCGGGCGCCCCCACCGCGAGTTCCCCGAGCCGAAGCCGCTGCGATCGCACGGGCCGGCCCGCATCATCGCCCTCTGCAACCAGAAGGGCGGCGTGGGCAAGACCACGACCACGATCAACCTCGGGGCCACGCTCGCCGAGTACGGTCGCCGCGCGCTCGCGATCGACTTCGACCCGCAGGGTGCGCTCTCGGCGGGGCTCGGTGTGCAGACGCACGAGGTGCCGACGATCTACGACCTGCTGCTCTCGCGGTCGATCGACCCGAACGACGCGATCCAGAACACGAGCGTCGACGGCCTCGACGTGATCCCCGGCAACATCGACCTCTCGGCGGCCGAGATCAACCTGGTGAACGAGGTCGCGCGCGAGCAGATCCTCGCCGGTGTGCTGCGCAAGGTCTCGGCCGACTACGACGTGATCCTCATCGACTGCCAGCCCTCGCTCGGACTCCTCACGGTGAATGCGCTCACGGCGGCGCACGGCGTCGTGATCCCGCTCGAGTGCGAGTTCTTCGCGCTGCGCGGCGTGGCGCTGCTCATCGAGACCATCGACAAGGTGCGCGACCGGCTCAACCCGGCGATCACCCTCGACGGCATCCTCGCGACCATGTACGACTCGCGCACGCTGCACTCGCGGGAGGTGCTCGACCGGGTCGTCGACGCGTTCGGCGACGACGTGCTCGAGACGGTCATCACCCGTACGGTGAAGTTCCCCGACGCGACGGTCGCCGGCACGCCGATCACCCAGTTCGCGCCAGACCACCAGGCGTCGAAGTCGTACCGGCAGCTCGCAAGGGAGCTGGTCTTCCGTGGCGCGGTCGCCTGAGGCCGTTCCGGTCTCGGGGGAACAGGCGCCGGTCGGCGACACCGAGCCGTCGGGCGAGGCCGGGTTCCGCGTCGCGCTCTCGAACTTCGAGGGCCCGTTCGACCTGCTGCTCTCGCTCATCGCCAAGCACGAGATGGACATCACCGAGGTGTCGCTCTCGGCCGTGACCGACGAGTTCATCTCCTACCTGCGCGGGCTCGACTCCGCCGAGGAGCTCGACCGCGCGTCGGAGTTCCTGGTGGTGGCGGCGACGCTCCTCGACCTCAAGGTCGTGGGGCTGCTGCCGCAGGGCGAGCTCGTTGACGCGGAAGACGTCGCGCTGCTCGAGGCCCGCGACCTGCTCTTCGCGCGCCTGCTGCAGTACCGCGCGTTCAAGGAGGCCGCGCGCTGGTTCGCGTCGAACCTCGACGCCGAGGGACTTCGCCACGCGCGCACGGTGCGGCTTGAAGACCGGTTCCGCCAGCGAGCGCCCGAGCTGCGCTGGACCCTCAGCGCCGAGGATTTCGCGGCGCTCGCGGCTCTCGCGCTCGCACCGCGCGAGATCCCCACGGTCGGCCTCACGCACCTGCATGCGCCGCTCGTCTCGATCCGCGAGCAGGCCGCGCACGTCGTCGCCGTGCTTCGGCGCGGCGAACCCGTGAGCTTCCGCCAGCTCATCGCGGGCGTGACCCGGCCGGGCGTCGTCGTGGCGCGGTTCCTCGCGGTGCTCGAGCTGTACCGGCACGCGGCGATCGGCTTCGACCAGGTCGAGCCGCTCGGTGAACTGACCCTGCACTGGGCCGCGGAGACGTGGTCCGACGCCAACCTCGAAGCCCTGGGGGCCGACTATGACGAATGAGCTCGACGAGACGGATGTCGCGGCGAACGCGGTCGACGACGGCTCCGACGCCGAGGCGGGCGCCGAGCAGCCCGCGCGAACGGCGGCGGCCGATGAGGCCGTAGGCCCCGAACTGTCGATCGTCACGCCGCTCGACGTGCCGGGGCAGCCTCGCCTCGACCTGGATCGCGCGCTCGAGGCGATCCTCTTCATCGCCGACGAGCCGCAGAGCGTCGTGCACCTGGCCGCGGCAGTCGCGCGTCCGGTGGCGGAGGTGCGGGCCGCGATCGCGCGCCTGCGGGCCGACTACGACGGCACCGGGAGCTCGGGGGAGCCGCGCACCGACGAGGCCGACGCGGGCACGGCCGCCCGCGGCATCCGTCGTGCCTTCGAACTGCGCGAGGTCGGCGGCGGGTGGCGCTTCTACGTGCGCACCGAGTACGACGCGCTCGTCTCGGATTTCGTGATCGCGCAGACGTCGACCAGACTTTCGCAGGCGGCACTGGAGACGCTCTCGGTGATCGCGTACAAGCAGCCGATCTCGCGGTCGCAGATCGCGTCGATCCGTGCGGTGAACGTCGACTCGGTCGTGCGCACGCTGCTCGGCCGGGGGCTCATCACCGAGGTCGACACCGATGCCGAGACGGGCGCCCTGCTCTACGGCACCACCGAGCTGCTGCTCACCAACCTCGGCATCAACTCGCTCGACGAGCTGCCCCACATCTCCCCGTTGCTCGACGACGGCCAGGAAGGATTCGATCGTGACTGACACCAACGACGGCAACGGCTCCGGCGGGTCGGGCGGCGACGGCCGCGAACCCGCGAGCTGGTTCCGCGAGCCCGAGGGCGTGCGCCTGCAGAAGGTGCTCGCCGCCGCCGGCGTCGCCAGCCGCAGGGTCGTCGAGCAGTACATCGTCGAGGGTCGCATCGAGGTCAACGGCGAGATCGTCACCGAGCTCGGGCGGCGCATCGACCCCGAGCACGATCAGGTCTCCGTCGACGGCGTCGCCGTGCAGCTCGACACCGACAAGCGCTACTACATGCTGAACAAGCCCCGCGGCGTCGTCTCGTCGATGCGCGACGAGCAGGGACGGCCCGACCTGCGGGAGTTCACCGATGGCCTCGAGGAGCGCGTCTACAACGTCGGACGCCTCGACGGCGACACGAGCGGCCTGCTGCTGCTGACCAACGACGGCGAGCTCGCGCACGTGCTCGCCCACCCGTCGTTCGGCGTCGAGAAGACCTACGTCGCGAAGGTGCGCGGCCGCGTGACCCCGCAGACCCTGCAGAAGCTCAAGCAGGGCATCGAGCTCGACGACGGCCCGATCCGCGCCGACCGCGCCAAGCTGCTGCAGCACCAGGGCGACCAGCAGCGGTACTCCATCGTCGAGCTCACACTGCACTCCGGCCGCAACCGCATCGTGCGCCGCATGCTCGATGCCGTCGGGCACCCCGTGGTCGAGCTCGTGCGGCGCAGCTTCGGGCCGCTGCACCTCGGCACGCTCCGATCCGGGGCCGTGCGCGAGCTCACCAAGAGCGAGCGGGGCCTGCTGCTCACGATCTCGCGCGAGGCGGCCGCATCGCGATCGGGCAGCGACGCGGCACCCGACGACCGGAAGGGCACGAAGTGACCGACGCACGCGTCACCGGCACGGTGCGCATCGTCGGCGTCGGCCTGCTCGGCGCGAGCATCGGACTCGGGCTGCGCGCCAAGGGCGTCGAGGTCGTGCTCGCCGACGCGTCGCCGACGCACCTCGCGATCGCCGCCGACTACGGCGCGGGCAGGCCGGCGACGCCGACCGACGAACCGCGCCTCATCGTGGTGTGCGTTCCGCCCGATGTCACCGCCGACGTCGTGGCCGCCGAGCTCGCCGCGTTCCCGAACGCGATCGTGACGGATGTCGCGAGCGTCAAGCTCGCGATCTACGAGGAGCTCGCGGCGCGCGGGGCCGATCTCGCGCGGTACCTCGGCACGCACCCCATGGCCGGGCGCGAGGTCGGGGGGCCGATGTCGGGCCGCGCCGACCTTTTCGTCGGACGCCCGTGGGTGGTCGCCGCGCACGAGGGCATCTCGTACCGCGACGCGTCGGTCGTCGACGACCTGATCCTCGACCTCGGCGCCACGCTCGTCGAGCTCACCCCCGAGCAGCACGACCGCGCCGTGGCGCTCGTCTCGCACGTGCCGCAGGTGGTCTCGACGCTCATGGCGAGGCGCCTCATCGATGCCCCGCACGCGTCGGTGAACCTCGCGGGGCAGGGCATCCGCGACGTGACGCGAGTGGCTGCGAGCGATCCCGAGCTGTGGGTGCAGATCCTCGGCCAGAACGCCGCGCCCGTGATCGAGATCCTCCGCGGCTACCGCGACGACCTCGACCGGTTCATCGGCGCACTCGACGACCTCGAGGCCCCCGGCGCGCGGCGCCGCATCGCCGAGGAGCTCTTCGGCGGCAACACCGGCGTCGAGCGCCTGCCAGGCAAGCACGGCGTCGACCGGCGCTACGCGAGCCTCATCGTGATGGTCGACGACCGGCCGGGGCAGCTCGCCAAGCTCTTCAACGACGTCGGCGATGCCGGCGTCAACCTCGAGGACCTCCGCCTCGAGCACTCGCCGGGCGCCCAGGTGGGCCTCGCCGAGATCTTCGTGCTCCCCGAGGTGCAGGAGCGCCTCACCGACGAGCTGGCCGCGCGCGGCTGGCGGATTGCAGGCTGAACCGTGACCCTCCCCGTGCTCCCCGTCGTCGTCGCGATCGACGGCCCTGCCGGCAGCGGCAAGTCGAGCGTGTCGAAGGAGGTCGCGAAGCGCCTCGGGTTCGGCTTCCTCGACACGGGGGCCGCCTACCGGGCGCTCGCCTGGCACGTGCAGGCATCGGGCATCGACACGGATGACGCGGCATCCGTCATCTCGTCGCTCGCGACGTTCGACTACCGCATCGGCACCGACCCCGCCGGGTACTCGGTGCACGTCGGCGACGTCGACGTGACGGCGGCGATCCGCGATCCCGCGATCTCGGCGGTCGTCAGCCGCGTCGCGAGGGTGCCCGAGGTGCGCACGCACCTCATCGAGCTGTTCCGCAGCTTGATGGCGGCCGAACCCCGCGCGGGCATCGTCGTCGAGGGTCGCGACATCACGACGGTCGTCGCCCCCGACGCTCCCGTGCGGATCCTGCTCACGGCCTCGCCCGAGGTGCGCGCCTCGCGTCGATCCGCCGAGCTGGGCGGGTCGGCGACGGCCTCGGTCGGCGACGCGATGCGCAAGCGCGACGAGGCCGACTCGAAGGTCGTCGACTTCATGACGGCCGCCGAGGGCGTCGTCACGGTCGACTCGACGGAGCTCGATTTCGAGCAGACCGTCGACGCCGTGATCGCCGTCATCGGGAACGCACAGCCGGTCACTGATTGAATAGAGCGGGGCACGTCTCGAACAGGCGTGCCCGAAAGACTTGAGGAGACACCCATGACCGATCAGCGCGACGAGTACGACGACGAGTCCGTCGTCGACGACCGCCTCGCGGAACGCCTCAGCGGCGTCGACGACGAGCTGGCCGACCAGCGCGCCGCGGCACTGCGCTCGGGGCTCTCCGACTACGACCTCGACGACGACGACCTCGACGTGCTCGAGCTCTCCGAAGAGGGCGAAGACGGCATCCGCTACCTGCCCGCGCTTCCGGTGGTCGCGATCGTCGGCCGCCCGAACGTGGGCAAGTCGGCGCTCGTCAACCGCATCCTCGGCCGCCGCGAGGCCGTCGTCGAAGACACCCCGGGCGTCACGCGCGACCGCGTCTCGTACAAGGGCGAGTGGCTCGACCGTCGGTTCACGCTCGTCGACACCGGCGGATGGGAGCCCGACGCCAAGGGCATCGACGCCTCGGTGGCCGCGCAGGCCGAGGTCGCGATCGACCTCAGCGACGTCGTGCTCTTCGTCGTCGACGCCACCGTGGGCGCGACCGCGACCGACGAGCACGTCGTGCGACTGCTCCGCAAGACCAAGAAGCCCGTGTTCCTCGTGGCGAACAAGGTCGACGACGCCCGCCAGGAGCCCGAGGCCGCCGCGCTCTGGAACCTCGGCCTCGGTGAGCCCCACCCCGTCTCGGCCCTGCACGGCCGCGGTGTCGCCGACCTGCTCGAGGCCGTGTTCAAGGTGCTGCCGCAGGTCTCCGCGGTCGCGAAGGAGGAGTTCGGCGGTCCTCGCCGCGTCGCGATCCTCGGCCGCCCGAACGTCGGCAAGAGCTCGCTGCTGAACAAGTCGGCGGGCGAGGAGCGCGTCGTCGTGAACGAGCTCGCCGGCACGACCCGCGACCCCGTCGACGAGCAGATCGAGCTCGGCGGCAAGATCTGGCGCTTCGTCGACACCGCCGGCATCCGTCGTCGCGTGCACCTGCAGCAGGGCGCCGACTTCTACGCGTCGCTGCGCACCCAGGCCGCGCTCGAGAAGGCCGAGGTCGCCGTCGTGCTCCTCGACGTCTCGGTGCCGATCTCCGAGCAGGACGTGCGCATCATCGACCTCGTGCTCGAGTCGGGCCGTGCGCTCGTGCTCGCCTACAACAAATGGGACCTGCTCGACGACGACCGCCGCCGCTACCTCGAACGCGAGATCGAGCAGGACCTGCACCACGTCGCGTGGGCCCCTCGTGTGAACATCTCGGCGAAGACCGGGCGTCACCTCGAGAAGCTCGTGCCCGCCCTCGAGACTGCGCTCGAGTCGTGGGACACCCGCATCGCGACGGGCAAGTTCAACGCGTTCCTCACCGAGCTCACGCAGGAGCACCCCCACCCCGTGCGCGGCGGCAAGCAGCCCCGCATCCTGTTCGGCACCCAGGCCGCGAGCCGCCCGCCGACATTCGTGCTCTTCACGACCGGGTTCCTTGACCCGGGCTACCGCCGGTTCATCCAGCGTCGCCTGCGCGAGATCTACGGCTTCGAGGGTTCGCCGATCGTCATCAACATGCGCGTGCGCGAGAAGCGTCAGCGCTAGCGCTTCGTCGCGTCGCTCCGGCCGCGCATCGGGTCTTCGGATGCCGGTGCGCGGCCGTCTTCGTCTGCGTGCGCGTGGGCGCGAGTGCGCAGGTGCGAGCGTGCGCGCGCGTCAGTCGAAGCGCACCTGCATGACCGCCCGGCTCGGGGTCGGGCGCGCCACTTCGGTGAACCCGGCGCGCTCGAACATCGAGACGGTGCCGGGGAAGAGATCAGCGGCAGGTACCTTGGCCCGTGCCGTCGGGTCGACCCCGTAGGCCTCGAGCACTCTGGCGCCCTGCGCGCGTGCGTACGCGACCGCCGCCTCGGCGAGTGCGCCGCCGACGCCGCGCTTGCGGTGCGCCCTGGGCACGACGAAGCACGTGACCGCCCAGACGGACCCGTCGTCGAAGTCGGGCTCGTCGCTGCCCTTCGCGACGATGCGCCTGCGCTGCAGGCGGGGGAGTGCGGGGCGCGGCTCGACGGCGCACCAGCCCACCGGCGTCTCGCCGTCGTAGGCGACGAGTCCGGGGCCGCCGTGCTCGGCCGTCGCGATCTGCTGTTCGAGGCGCGCGGCGAGTTCGGCGGGCTCCTCGCGCCAGTCGCTGCCGGGGATCTTGTACCACTGGCACCAGCAGGTCGCGGGGTCGCCCCTCGTGCCGAAGACGGCTTCGACGTCGGCGAACGGGGCCTGCTGCGCCGGAACGATGCGGAGGGCGGTGGGCTGGGCGTCGGCGCTGACCTCGGAGTGCATGCGGGTCACGATAGCGGGCGGGTGCGACATCCGGTCTGCCTAATATCGTGAAGGTAGGTAATGATGAAGTAGAATCACGGTATGACCCGGATGCCGCCGCCCACCGTGCTCGACCGACTGCTCGAGATCGGCGAGCTCTTCCAGCACGACATGGCGACCGCGTTCGACGGCACCGGCCTCACTCCCGCGAGGGTGCGCGTGCTCTGGGTGATCCGACACGGCGGGCCGATGACCCAGCAGGCCCTGGCCACTGCGCTCGGTGTCAGCGCGCGCAACGTCACCGGGCTGGTCGACGCCCTCGAGCAGGGCGGGCACGTCGCGCGGTCGCCGCATCCCACGGATCGCCGCGCGACGATCGTGTCGCTCACGGGTGCGGGGGAGCAGCGCATGACGCAGATGCAGAGCGAGCATGCCGATCTCACGGCCGACCTGCTCGATGCCGTCGAGCCCGCCGATCGTGCGGCCCTCGCGCGCGGCGTCGATGCCATCGCCGAGCGCCTGCGCGCGCTGATCGCCGCCGATGCCGAACGCCGGACCTCGAGCGCGGAGCGCAGCGCGTGAGCGTGACGAAGGAACGCCGTGCCGCGGCATCCGCCCCACGACGCATCTGGCAGATGCTGCGTCGCGCCCTCGACGTCGAACTGCGCATCTACGCGAGCATCGGGCGATTCGTCGCGCGCCGGCCGGCCGTGCCGCGCGGCGCATTTGGCTTCAGCTACCACCGGCCCGTGTTCACCGTGCTGATGATCTTCATCGTGCTCTCGGCCGTCGAGATCCCGATCATCGACCTCGTCGTGCATCGGTGGCCGGTCGTGCGCATCGCGATGCTCGTCTTGGGGCTCTGGGGCGTCACCTGGATGTTCGGGCTGCTCTGCGCGTACCTCATGCGGCCGATCACGGTCGGGCCGGACGGCATCCGGGTTCGTCAGGGACTCGAACTCGACGTGCACCTGACCTGGGACGACATCGCGTCGGTCGCCCGCCGCAAGCAGGTCGACGAGCCCAAGTCGCCCCGCATCGTCGAGGCCGATGGCGCGCGCACGCTCGCGTTGCGCATGCAGGACGAGACCGACCTGGTGATCGCGCTGGAACGCCCGACCGTCGTGCGGCTGCCCGGTCATGCGCCGAAGGGCGGCGATCAGGAGATCACCGCAGTGCGGCTGTGGGTCGACGATCCGAAGGGATTCCTCGACGAGGTTCGTCGGTACCTCTGACTCACCCCCAGCGGAGACGACGAAGGGCGGCGACCGAAGTGGTCGCCGCCCTTCGGAGGGTGAGCCGGGTCAGGCTTTGGGCGCCTCGGGCGCTGCCGGGGCCTCGGGGGCCTCCGGCGCGGCGGGTGCCTCGGGGGCCGCGGGGGCGGCTTCGGGCGCGGCTGCAGCAGCAGCGGGCGCGGCCGCCGCGGGTGCGGGGGCGTCGACGGGCACCTCGACGTCGGCCTCGTCGACCACGAGGTCGAGCTCCTCGAACTCCTCGTCGTCGATGTCGCCGAACACGGCGTCGAACTCGGCGGCGGCGGCCTGCGCCTGAATCGCGGCGGCCCGGTTGCGGGCCTGCGTCGCGAGCGCGAGCAGGATGCCGACGACGCCGGCCGCGAGGAGCAGGCCGCCGATCGTGGACTGCGAGATGTTCGCGAGGTACAGAGCGTACTCCGACCCCTGCGCCGTGTAGAACGCGACCTGCGCCGCGTTGCCGGCGAGGAGGAGGTAGGCGCCGAGGCCGGTCACGATGACCGCGACGGCCCAGAGCAGGATGAGCGGGACGTTGAGCGTGGACGGCTTCGGGGCGGTGGCGTTGTTCGACACGAGATTCCTTCGGAGGACGGAATGGATGGATCCCGCGACGCGGGCCAGGTCGCCGTCGAAGACCGCGACCCATCGAGCCTAGGGGAATCGGCTATGAATCGGTTATGTGCTGGTCGGACGGGGCTTCTCCGCTCGTGTTCGGGCACCGGCCACGCGATTGGTCAAAACCCCACTGCGGATGACGCTATGATTGACAAGTTGCCTCGGCGAGTTCGCCGGAGCATCGGGCTGTGGCGCAGCTTGGTAGCGCACTTGACTGGGGGTCAAGGGGTCGCAGGTTCAAATCCTGTCAGCCCGACCAGAATGTCCCGGAAACTCAAGGGTTTCCGGGACATTTGAGGTTAAGAAGTTGAACCACACACCGAAAACACACCGTTTTCAGCGCCCGACTCCGAATCAGAAGCCTGTGCTCTGCGGCACAGCCGCGTTGATTCCGATCGATTCCGAACCCCGAGGATCGACGATCGCACCTGATCGGTATGGACGCACACAAGGGCCAACAGACCGCCGGCATCCCAACGTTTCCGGCGAAGGGCTGGAACCTCGAACCGCTGCTCGACGTCGGCGAACTCGCCGCCTACTTGGGCATACCGATCTCTACGGTCTACGACTGGCGCACGCGCGGAAAAGGACCGGCCGCGTACCGCTTCGGCAAACACCTGAAGTTCGCAATCTCGGACGTTCAAGCTTGGATCGCCGAGCAGCGCGAGCAGTCGTAGCCGGCCGCCACACCGGTCAGGCGGTGATCTGAATGCCACGACCCCGACTCAGCATCGGCACGTTCGGTGACATCTCGACGCGACCGGTCGCTTCGGGCCGCTACGAGGCACGCACTCGCTATCGGGACTGGGACGGCCAAGTCCGTCGCGTAGCCGTGACGGCTGATACTGCACGAGCCGCGGAACACGAATTGAAAGCGAAGATCGCGGAGCGTGCCACGTTCCAACCGAGCGTGGGCGGCCAGCTCACGCCGGACAGTCCTTTCGCCGACTTGGTCGCGTATTGGCTCGAGGACATTGACCTTGAAGGCCGCATCTCGAAGACGACCCGCATGCTCTATGAGCGCAACATGCGTACTCTCGTGCTCCCGACGTTCGAGCACTTCACTCTCCGAGAGATCGGCGTGGCCCGGTGCGATCGGTTCATGAAGCAGCAGGCTCGGATCTCGTACAACCGAGCGAAGCAGTCCCGTGTCGTTCTCAGGCTTGCACTGGCGCTCGCGGTTCGCCATGAGGTGTTGGCTTCGAATCCGATGGATCATGTAGCTCGCATCTACCGTGAGGCGCGGATTCCTGACGCGCTGACGAGTCTCGAGGTGAATGCCATTCGGGCAGTCATCGGGCGTTGGGAGTCGGGTGTCGATCACATCTCTGGGCCGAAGCCCGATGGTCAGCTCGGTGCGATCGTCGAGGTCATGCTCGGAACATCAGCCCGAATCGGCGAGGTCCTCGCGATCAGACGAGGCGATGTAGATGTGACCAGTGCGACGCCGACGATCCGACTCGCTGGCACGATCATCAGCAGGAAGGGCGAGCCGACGTTCAGGCAGGACCACCCGAAGACGACAAGGTCACGCCGTATCGTTGCCCTCCCGGTATTCGCGGCGGAGGCGGTACGTCGCCGGCTGGTCGTAGCCGACGACCGCGAGTCGGACTCACTGCTCTTCCATTCGCGCGATGACACCCCTCTCACCACGGCGAATGTGCGCCGTCAACTCCGACAAGTCTTGGAGCGTGGCGGGATACCTGGCATAACTCCGCACATGTTCCGTCGCACTGTTGCGACAGCGGTCAACGACAGTGCGAGCGTCGAATTGGCAGCCGAGCTGCTCGGCCACACCGACACCAAGATCACGGTGCAGCACTACATTCGGCGCCGGGAAATGGTGAATCCCGCGACCGCGGAGCTGCTGGAGCGAGCGTTCCATCGAGATGACTCAGAATCGCTCTAACAGAGCCGTGATCTGAGAGACGCGATACGAGCACATGGTGACCCTGGCCGGCCCGGCAGGGTCACCATTTCTGTCTAGTCAAGTCTGAGTTGGAGGGCGCTGCGGGCGCCGCCAGCTACCGGCCATCGTGCATAGACTCCGGGCTCAGAAAATGCGTTTTAGAGGTGGTCAGCACAGTCGAGGACGGCCGAGGTCGACCGTGCGAGATCGAGATGAGTCGAGGCGATCTGATCAGTTCTGCGGTGCAAATCACCGATTTTCGATTTGACTCCAACTGAGAAGGTCGTGGGTTCGATTCCCGCGAAGCGATCGAGATATCTGGCCGCCGACCTGCTCCTCAGCCCTACCAGAAGAAGACCCCGCTAGGCGATCGATGTTCGATTCTTGTCGCGGCAATGACACCCTGGATCCTATTGATCGATGTAACACCCTTCCTGGAGGTTGTTGCTCGTAGTGGTGTCGTTCACTTCTCCTGCGGTGGTGCGGTAACTAGCCGCGATCGGTCATGGTCATGGGCTGAAAGAATCCACCCCGATGGTGGGGATCGGTAAGGAGGTCGGGTACCGGCTCCTTCATGACCGGTACGTACAGCTCCGTCGCTGCGGACTGAGTGCCGGTGACATGCTCGATACGCTCGGGTTCCGTTCGAGTCGGGTGCCGGACTGGGACGCGCTGGTCGGGTGTGATCGGCGCCATCATCTGCGGGTGAATCCGTCACGGGAGCAGGTGTTCTGGCGATCATCAGAATCTGCCGCGCCCTCACCGGGCAGAATCGCGGGCGGGCGATGCGGGAAATGGGGCCCGCCGACTGTCGTCGGATCCTTCAGGTGATCGCCGGCATCGGCGACGAACCGTTGAACGGCGCCCGAAAGGGCAGGTTCTTCGGTCATCCGTTGCCGCCGCCTTGCCTGCATGGTAGATGAAGGGGTATCTGGGGGCCCGGAGGCTGACATGCGATCAACGGGGCACGTTCACACGAAACTCGGCATCATTGGCGCGTTCATCTCGTTCGCGATGGTTTTGTCCGGATGCGCGGATTCGAGAGTCCCGTCACCACAGACTGTGGATCTGTATCAGTACGCGTTGGAGTCCACCCCGGTGGTAATCACCAAGATCTGCGCCATCCACAACACGCAGACTGCCGAAGCACCGCCGTTCGAGGACTCGTGCGTACCCCTTCTCCGGCCCGTCAGCCTGAAGTCGTCACCTATCCCGCCGATTGACCGAACCGGGTCAACTGAAGCCTTGGACCGCCTGGCAATTATCGGTTGCCTCAATCAGTCGGACGGCAAGGTTGAGTCGCTCGGGATCGTCAACGAGAGCATCGCCCCAAGCGGGCCAGATCCTGCCGGCTCAGAACTCTGCGACATGCTCCCCGAGATTCGACGGAACGCCGGCGGAAGTCTGGCCGAGGCTGTCTGGTCGTCTGGCGGTCACGAGGCTGCTGATGCTGCATTCCAGGCATGCGTCGGTGAGCTCAACGGGACCCCGGACGGGAGCAATTCCAGGCCCATCATCGGGCCGGAGTCGATCAGTTCCGGTGCCGGGTTCTGGGGCGGCACGATCGCCGAGACTGTCATCGATGACGCTCTCGGCGGGCTCACTCCTGAACAGAAGATCGCCACCGGAGCGGCTCTGCTCCTCGTGGTCGTGCCGACACTCGGGGTCATCGCCGGGATCGCAGGACTCAGCGCTACCGCAGCAGCCGCGGTCCTTCTGGTCGCCGAAGTGGCTGCAGGTGTCGGAGTAAGTCAGCTCTACGACGGTGTGACATCGTCTGGCACAGCACCGAGCCCTCCGAAGTCGATGCCCAGTCAGGCGCCCGGAGGCCGGCCTGACCCGAACGCAGAGCCTGCGCCGAACTCTTGCCTCGAGGCGCTTGCACGTCTCGCGAACTGCATGGCCACGAACCACCCTTGCGAGGATTCTGAGATCGCAGCAGCCCTCGCTGCCGCAAAAGCTCGGGCCTGCCAGAGCGACAAGGTCTATGTCGACCCGAACAGCACTTACTGCGAGGACGAGGAAGTAACGGCCGAGCAAATCGCGAAGGCGCTGGTGCTGGTCTGCGCGAATGCCATCTCCGATGGGAAGCCGGAGCCGGGCGGATCACCATGCCCGCTGATGCACGCAGCGGGAGTCGGAGTTTTCGCCAACACGCTTCCGAAAATCTGCCAGCAAGTGATGGGCGGTGTGGAGAACTGTCCACAGCTTGGAGAGCCGCTACCTTCCCCGCCGGAGCCGGACTGCCCAATCGGCCCAGGGCCAGAGTCGGCGCAATGCCAGGCTCCCGGCGGTGGGCGTGGGCCGGGCGGTCCGAGCTGAGCCCAAGCCCACCGGGTCAGCCGCCAGCCAGTTGGGCGTCGTGCTCAGCGAACGAACGCCTGCACCATTGCCCCGTACCACTCTGCAGCTGTCGTCGGTTCGAGCTTCGATGTGGAGCTCATCGACGCCGGTGACGCTCAGTTTGCACCTGTGAGAGCGGATCGATTACGGTCGACTGCCCGGTCGGCCGATTCAAACGGAGGGGCTGCAGACTCAGGATCGTATTTCGTGTGCTCGGCGTCGGCAGCAGCTGCCTCATGAGCGCGGTATCGAAGCTCGGGGAACGTTTCTCAGCACGATCTAGGTATCGATTGGCACCACGAAGGTGGTGCGCACGAAGAGCTCGGACCCGGAACTGCCAGCCCCTCCGACGCCCCTCGGGCTATCGACTTTCGACCGGCGCGCCGCGGAGCGTATCCTCCGAATCGTCGCTAGGGTGCAGCCGAGGAGGGCGTCATATGGAGGTTGAAGAACTTCTTGCGCGGGCCTGGGGAGCGGTCGAGAAGGCGGGCATCCCCGAGGCATTGCAGGAATACGCATTCAAGGAAGCGCTCGCGCGGCTAAGCAGCCCGGTTCCGACGGTGCGCCTAACACAAGCAGCAACCGCCGCTGTGCCAGCGGTAGACGTCAGCGACGACGGATCCGCGAGTTCGACAGCAACTCCTGTGCTGTCCGATCAGGAGCTCTTCCGCAAGTTCTCGCAAGAGAGCGGTGTTCCCGTCGATCAGCTTGAGCGCATCTATTACTTCGACAACGGTGTCCCTCATCTCAATGGTCCGAAGTCAAAGTTCGGCTCAAACGTTGCGGATCAGGCGCGAGGGGTCGCGTTGGCGTTGACCGCTGCGTACGACTATGCACTTGACGAACAGAATCTGGCCGCGAGTACGGTGCGTGTTGAGTGCGAGCGACTTAAGTGCGCCCCGGGTAAGAACTGGGGCAAGGTCATGAACTTGCTTACAACGGTGAACTACATCGGTGCCGCTGGGAAGAAGACCATGAGGACTAAGGGCGACACTGCCGAGAGCCTGCAAAAGTTGGTGAAGAACGCGCTTGGTATCGCCGAATGAAGCTCATTGAGTATCTGGCGCCCCTGAAGAACGCGGGCCAACAGCCGCGCATCTTGGCCGTGATGCTGTTTCTCGAACGTACGCGAGGTCAGACGAAGTTCACTGTTGCGGAGATTAGAGCTGCGTTAGTGGATGCGCGGACCACTGGGATAAAGGGCTGGAACATTGCATCGCGATTGAGTTCTGCCCGTGACCGCGTGCACTCGACGGGCTCAGGGACCACTCGCGTGTGGGAGTTGACGGACACCGGGCGAGCAGCAGTCGAGGCATTCGCGCCGCCCCTCCCCGTTGAGGCACCGGGTGTCGCAAAGCAGAGCGAGGTTGCCGCGCTTCGAGCGCAAGTGGCGACGATCCAAGATGCCGAGGCCCGTGCCTTCGCGTCCGAGGCCGTCGATTGTCTGGAGGTTGGCGCGCACCGAGCTGCGATCGTCTTCATATGGGTTGCAGCAGTTCATGAGATCCAGGAGCGCATCTGGTCCGCTTCCAACCCGTCCGCCATCACCACGGCCGCCCAATCGCACAACCCCAAAGCGAAAGTCTGTAAGAAGCGGGACGATCTCAGCGAGTACAACGAGGAATTGTTGTTGCAGGTAGCGCAAGACTTGGGCGTAGTCGACAAGAATCAGAAGACTGAGTTGAAGAAGGCTCTCGACCTCCGTAACGGTGCCGGACATCCCAACAAACTCCGTCCCGGCGAGCACAAAGCGAAGGCCCACATCGAAGAGTTAGTCACGATGCTGTTCTAGCTCCGATAGTGGCGATGGGCGTGATCCTCGCTGTAGCGACGAGCGCGGAGAACCGGGGGCGGTGCGAGCTGTAGTCCTTCTTTCGAAGGTGGGCGTAGGCCCGGTCTCCGTACCCAGGACCCTGAGAATCGTGGATGATGATGCCGTGACAGACCCGTCGAAGCTCGATGTCAGGGACTTACGGATGCTTGCGCGACGTTGCGACGCTGCGCGAGTGATGGTTCTGTCCGGTCGGATAGACCCAGATGCGACGGCTACGTTGCGACAGCGGATGATCGTAGATGCCTCGGATGACGGCGGCACCGACGAACGTGTGGTCGTCGCGAATCTCGAGCGCCTGACCAGCCGGCTACGAGACGAACTCGGCGCCGACTACTAGGCATCCGTCCCGTTGCTCAATCCGCAATCGAACTCGCGAGACCCGAGTGGAACCACGATCACACTCGACGATCCAGAAAGCCGACTTAATGGATGCCGCGGGATTCGATTGAATCGGGCTCCCTCACCGCTTTCCCATCGAAATCAACCGTGAACGTCCGGCATCATCCGCGTACACTCGGAACTGTCGAACCGCCCGGTTCCCCAGTCATCATGAGGGAATCCGCGAGTTCTCGAGACATCCGGAGTCAACCCGAAACGGACTGAGATCTCCAAGGGGTCGCAGGTTCAAATCCTGTCAGCCCGACCGAGTGAAAAAGTCCCGGTGAGAAGCTATTTCTCGCCGGGGCTTTTCTGTTTTGGCGGCGTGGTCGAACTCCCTCGACGAACAGCTGGCGACAGAGCAAAGCGGTCGGACACGGGGCTGACAGGCGACGTGGATCCGCGTGATTCCGGGGGAGTTGGCGCCTGACAACTCGTCAGCCGAGGCGTTCAGGACGCCGCAAACGAGTGAGATTTGATCTGTAAGTCGGCGGGTTGCAGGTTCAAGTCAGAAATATATGGCGCTGACCGGGCTTTTTCCCCGACAGGCCGGCGCGAAAGCGGTGTGCGACTGACCACTGCTCGCGCGTCCGGTTGAGATCGCCATTCGCCCCGCCATTTGATGCGAGGTGAGAAAGTCGTGGGTTCGTTCCCCACGGGACGATCGGGATTCAGGGCCGCAGACTCGTCGCTCGAACCCTGCCAGCAGAAGACACTGACCAGTGATCGATGTTCAATTCTTGTCGCGGAAAGGGCACCGTCACCGGGCAGTATCGCGGGCGGGCCATACGGGCATCGAGGCCAGTTGACTTTCGTCGGAGGCTCTGACTCCGATCGCAGCATCGGTGGGGACCGGCTTGCGGGCGGTTTCGCTTCGCGCCCCTGGGCAGTTAGGTTCCTGAACGTGACGATGAAATGGCTCACCCGTGAATGGGCTTCAGGCGGGCTTGATGACGACGAGTGGGACAGGCGTTGTGAGGAGTACCAGGCGCACAACGACGAGGTCCTTCCTCGACTGAGCAACGGTGCGGAGCGATTGATCCAGGAGATCAACCTGCACGACGCGCAAATCCATGCCTTCGAGCACCGAGCCGACCACGACCTCGTGATGCGCGCATTGATCGGCGACCTGCAGGTTGGCTACCAGTTCATCGAGCTGACCTTCCACGATTCGCAACTCCGCCTCGAGCCAGGCTCGACCCTCGAATCACTGCGGCTACTGGACGACGAGACAGAGATCATCTACGACGAAGTTGACGTGCAAAGCGACGGTCGATTCGTACATCGGGTGCTCCTATGGCCGGAGGGCGAGTACGAGGTGATCTTCACAAGCCTCGCCGAGCGGAGAGAACCATCTGCCCCAAGCGCCCGCCGATGAATCCCGTAACCTGCGCGCATCGGGATCCGCTGTCGGGCTCAGGAGTTGACTGGCGGAGTGCCGTGCTGAAGGATTAGGGGTCGGCGCGGGTCTCGGGCCACGCGCCCTACCTCAGCCGAAGAGCAACCCGAGCACCGTTCCCTAGACGCCCTCATCAACGCGTGGCGTCACGGACTCACGAAAATCGTGACCATTCTGCCGGTGATGTCGCTGGTAAGCCGAACCTCACTCAAATTAGGACAACATTGGAGCGAGGCGCGGTGACCTACTTGGAACGCGATCGTGTGCAATTGCAGTATCGCGGCGTGCGAGTGATTGTGAATGAGCGAACGCCGTGGAGAAGTACCGCGTACTTTCGTGATTGAAGGGATCACATGATCGACCCTGAGGACTATCTAGTAAGGCTGACTGAGCAGAATTCGATCCGATTGGGGGATCTAGTCGCCGCATGGACGCAGCATGTAGACAGGTTGCAGTCCGATGCGTTCGATTACGTCGGCCGGTTCGCCTGGGGAGCGGATGACCTTATTGGAGCTCTCTACCTCCGAGACGCAATGGAACAGGCGCTGGCGGCTTTGGAGCCTTCCGCTCTGGCTCGGATTTGGCCGACCGTGTCGTCGTCGGATGAAACACTTCGCTCATCCACTGAGGAGGACATGGACGGACTAGTTCGCGCCTTCGCGGGGAGGGAAAGTGAGGAAGTCGGTTGGTGGTGGAATCGGGTCCCGCGGGGAGGAAGGATTCGCGATGAACTTGCGGAGTGAGCCTCCTACACCAGAGGCCTTGGCAGGGTGGGCGCCGACCAGTTGCCAAGGGCGATATGGCGACGCGGGAATCGACTGAATCGCGCTCGCTCACCGCTTTCCCATCGAAATCAACCGTGAACGTCCGGCATCATCCGCGTACACTCGGAACTGTCGAACCGCCCGGTTCCCCAGTCATCATGAGGGAATCCGCGAGTTTCCGAGACATCCGGAGCCATCCCGAAACGGGCTGGAATCTCCAAGGGGTCGCAGGTTCAAATCCTGTCAGCCCGACCGTGTGAAAAAGTCCCGGTGAGAAGTGATTTCTCGCCGGGGCTTTTCTGTTTTCTCGGTGTGATTCGAGAAGTGCTCGACGAACGACCGGAGACAACCGGAATCGACGTGCGCGCGGCTGCTTGACCCCGCAGATCCGCGCGATTCCGAGAAGTCCTGAACTCCGCGTTTGGCAAGCTCACAGCACGCTCGCACCCCAGCCCGCGGCGCCCTATGCTCGATCCGTGCCTGGGCTGAGCGATCCGGAAGTAATCGATCTCGTTAGCGTAACGCCGGACGGGGCCACGTGCTGCCTCCACGTCGTAGAGACCGAACCGTGGCCAGACCGCCCGGATCCGGGGTGTCTCAATCAGAAGCTACTGAACTATGTCGGATTCGCCCTCGACGGCCAGCTCGTCGCGACCTACCCCGACGTTGCTGGACTTCCGATACGGATCGAAATCGACGCCCACTTCAAGTTGACCTCGGCTGCCGTCGCCGACCTCCAGCTGGTCAAGAGCAGTCTGAGCAAGTACGACATCGAACTGACGTGGAACGACGATCGGTCACTCGAGCCAACCGGGTAACGACATCCGAACGAGATTCACCTACGGGCCCGTCGAAGAGGGTCGCCGGGCGAACGGTGGAGTGGCTAACATCCACAGCACACGCAAGCGGGCGACCGCAGATGCCGTAGGCGCCCCGGGGGAGTGCATGTACGAGATCGAAACTCGAGCCGATCATCGACTGATCAACTCGATCTGGCGAGCACACGTCGACGAGGCCGACGAGTATCTCGAGCCGGCGAACGAGCATTGGGGCTTCGCGTTCACGCGGCTGCCAGACGGCACGGTCTCGGCCGAACTCACGGGCCCGACGCCGAAGCCCCGCGTCCTCGTCGGTATCGCCGGCGCGAGCCACTGGGGTGCCGAGCTCCACCCCGAGGTGGCCATTGCGCGGCTGCCGAAGTCACAGCTCGTCGGCCGGTTCGTTCCGCTGACCTGTGCAGGCGGCATGTTCACGTTGTCTGGTGCAGCGCTCCCTATTCCCGGGTTCAACGAGCTCGAGGCCTGCATCGAGGCGCTCGAGCATCGAGGCGTGCTGCGGGTCGATCCGCAGACACGACGGGCTCTCCGGGGCGACCGCGCCGGGTACTCCACGAGAAGCTGGCAGCGCCGGGTGAAACTGGTCACCGGGCTGAGCCCGATGCGCATCACGCAGTTCGCGCGGGCCAGGGCAGCCGAGGCCGCTCTCCGCCGTGGGAAGACGGCGACCGAGGTCGCAGCCGAACTCGGCTTCGCCGACCAGGCTCACCTCACCCGTTCGTTCGTCGCGCTTCGGGCGGAGAGGCCCTCCGACATCCGCCGGCCCTGATCGCCGCACCCGAACGATCGGGTGCCGGCTTGTCGCAATTGTCCAAGGGTGCGCGCGAGCCTGTGGCTGATCCTGAGGGTGAGCGAAAGGTACCGACGTGAACAACATTCCAGCAGCCCCCGAGGGTTCGAACACCGTGAACCCCTTCAT
This sequence comes from Agromyces sp. NPDC058110, assembly GCF_042884735.1. NCBI lineage: Bacteria > Bacillati > Actinomycetota > Actinomycetes > Micrococcales > Microbacteriaceae > Agromyces > Agromyces sp. NPDC058110. The sequence goes on from NZ_JBHVTI010000001.1 coordinate 29,991, forward strand.
CATGTCCGACGGCGCGGCCGCACTGATCGACTTCATCATCGCGGTGTTCGGGGCGACCGACGTCGCCGAGGCTCGCACGCTCGACACTGACGGGCTCGTCCTGCATTCCGAGCTGCGGCTCGGCGACTCGACCCTGACGGTCGCCGACCGCAAACCGGAGTGGCCGTTCACTCCCGCGTTCACGCGCGTGTACGTCGACGATGTCGACGCGACGCTCGCTCGCGCCGAGGAGCACGGCGGTACGGTCATCACGAAGCCGACCGCCTTCTTCGGTGACACGCTGTCGAGGTTCTCAGACCCGTCGGGCAACATCTGGTGGGTCTACAAGCACACGCCGGCCCCGACGTGGAACGGCGAGACCGAAGCGGATGCCTCGGACTGGACGGAGTCCGACGGGGACGACGACTGGTCGAGCTTCACGAGCCCTGAGCTCGAATACATCCACGACACCCTCATGGAGGCGATGGGTTCCCTCGAGGATCCGCGCGGCTGACGCGCAGGGTGCGGCGTCGCCCCCGAATGGGGGGTCTTCTATCAGGTTCTCGTTCCGGCCGCAGCGGGCCCGGGCACATTGGCGGAAAAAGGTGAGGATTCGTCCAGAAAGTCACTGCAAACTGCCCTCTACGCTTCGGCGGTTCCCCCTGTACTTCGAGTGACGAGATCGCGCCCGCACGACCAGCAGCGTGCGACGGCGCCAGAGAGCCTATGCAGAACCAACACCCCGCACGACCCTCACACCGACCCACTACAGAAGCCATCCCCATCGATCGAGTCCGCCGCACGCAGGTGCGGGTCGGACTCGTGCTCGGTGCGGTCGTCGCCGTCGCGGCGATGATCGGGGCCGACGGAGCCGCTCAGTCCGCGTTCGCCGCGCCGTCCCGGACCGCGGCCTCGGCCGGCGCCGCCCGGACTGCCGCGACGGCGTTCTCGGGTTCGGCGTCGCCGACCATCTCGGGCACGCCGCAGGTGGGCGCTCCGCTGACGATCGTCGATGGTGCCGACTGGGCGCCGTCGCCGGATGTCGCCTGGTACCAGTGGTACCGGTCCGACTCGGCGAAGCCGGGCGGCAACTGGGTGATGATCGACGAGGGTGCTTCGTCGAAGTCGTACACGCCCACGGCCGCGGACGCCGGGAAGTACCTCCACGTCGGCGTGATCTACGCCAAGGCCGGCTTGGCGAATCGCGTGTGGTCGGGCGGCGCTCCGGTGAAGGTCGCCGAGGCGACCACTCCGACCGCTGCACCCGCGACGGCGTTCTCGGGTTCGGCGTCGCCGACCATCTCGGGCACGCCGCAGGTGGGTGCTCCGTTGACGATCGTCGACGGTGCCGACTGGGCGCCGTCGCCGGATGTCGCCTGGTACCAGTGGTACCGGTCCGACTCGGCGAAGCCGGGCGGCAACTGGGCGATGATCGACGAGGGTGCCTCGTCGAAGTCGTACACGCCCACGGCCGCGGACGCCGGCAAGTACCTCCACGTCGGCGTGGTCTACGCCAAGGCCGGCTTGGCGAATCGCGTGTGGTCGGGCGGCGCCCCGGTGAAGGTCGCGTCAGGGACCGCTCCGGTCGCCCCGACGCCGACGCCGACGCCGACGCCGACGCCGACTCCGACTCCGACTCCGACTCCGACTCCGACTCCGACTCCGACTCCGACTCCCACTCCGACTCCGACTCCGACTCCGACGCCCACCCCGACCCCGGGGAGCACGGCCGGCGCACCGGCATCCGTCTCGAACCTCGACCCTGACGCGGGCTCGGCGCCGCTCGGCGGCACCGACTACGCGATCCCCGCGGGCGCGAAGTACGTCGACCCGAAGGCTGCGGCCGGCGGCGACGGCAGCATCGGCAAGCCGTACCAGTCGCTCAACGCCGCGTTGAGCGGCACCGCGGCCGGCGGCACGATCGTGCTCCGCGGCGGCGAGTACCACGAGTCCGTCGCCGTCTACAAGGCGGGTATCACGATCCAGGCCTACCCGGGCGAGAGCGTCTGGATGGACGGCACCGTGCCCGTCACGGGTTGGGTGCGCGACGGCTCCGCCTGGCGCCATGACGGATGGACCGTGTCGTTGGACTCCAGCCCGACCTTCACGCGCGGCGCCCCGGACAACACCGAGGGCAACTGGAGCTTCGTCAACCCGTCGAACCCGATGGCCGCGCACCCTGACCAGACATACGTGAACGACGCCGAGCTCCGCGAGGTGCAGAGCCGCGCGCAGGTGGTCGCGGGCACGTTCTGGGTCGACGACGCGAACGACGCGCTCGTCGTCGGCACCGACCCGACCGGCAAGTCCGTGCGTTCCGGCGACACCACGCGGGCGATCTCCGTCCGCGCCGACGACGTGACCGTGCGCGGCATCGGCATCCGCCGATACTCGACCCCGAACCCCGAGATGGGCTCGGTGACGCTCGAGTCGACGAACGCCACGCTCGAGAACGTGATCATCTCCGACTCGGCCACGACCGGACTGTTCATCGGCAACGCCGGGGCCACCATCCGGAACGTCACCGTCGAGGGAGCCGGCATGCTCGGCGTGAACTCGAACAAGTCCGACGGCCTCGTCATGGACGGGGTGAAGGTCGACGGCAACAACACCGAGCACTTCAACATGGCACCGAGCGCGGGCGGCATCAAGCTGAACCGGGCGCGTGGCGTCACGATCGAGCACTCGGATGTCACCGACAACGGCGGAACGGGCATCTGGTTCGACGTGTCGTGCTTCCAGGTCGCCGTGAGCGACTCCCGCGTGAGCGGCAACGACAACCACGGCGTCTACTTCGAGATCTCGTCCCGCGGGGTGTTCGCAGGCAACCGGATCGAGGGCAACGCCGGGAACGGCATCCGCATCAATGACGGCACGAAGTCGATCATCACGCGCAACTCCGTCTCGGGGAACGGCAACGGCAACGTGGTGCTCCTGCAGGACAACCGCGTTCCCGTTCCCGGGCACTACGGCGTCGACAGCCGGTTCACCGCGCCCGACCCCACCATGCCGTGGTTGAACACCGAGATCCAGGTCATCGGCAACACGATGGTCGGCACGAACGCGACGCCGCTGCTGTGGTCGGAGGACTACACGAGCACGCGCAGCTGGACCGCGCAGGGCAACGTGGCGAACGGCAACCTGTACGTGCGCACGAACGGTGCTCCCGCATCGCCGTTCAAGTTCAACACGACGAAGAACGGGACCGTGCAGTACGGCACGCTCAGCGCGTTCCGCGCCGCGACGGGGCAGGAGAGCGCCGGTGCCGAGGCGGGCACGCCGCCCGCGGCAGGCCGTGCGACGGTCGCCTGGCCCGACTGGGCGACGAAGGCCTTCCCTGATATCGCCGTCGACTGAGGCCGGCGCCAGATATCAGGCGCCAGGCACCAGCCACCAGGCACCCGGCCGCCACCCGCACTGCGGGTGGCGGCCGGTTCGGTCTCGGCTCGCGGGCTCAGGCGTCCCAGAACCCCCGGTGCACGTCGGCCGCCTGGTCGACGAGTGCGGGGCCGGCCACGTGCACCGCGCGACCTCCGCGGGCGAACACGTCGCGGCAGGGCAGGTCCATGGTGGGCTCGCCGTCCTGACTCGGCACCATGGCCGCCAGGGCCTGCTCGGGCAGGGCGTACACGACGCGCCCGATGCCCGACCAGTAGATCGCGCCGGCGCACATCGCGCAGGGCTCGGTGCTCGTGTAGAGGATGCTCCGTGCGCGCAGCTCGGCGGTCACGCGGCCGCTCGCGAGCCGCACGAGGTTCGTCTCGGCGTGCCCGGTGGGGTCGCCGGTGGTGACGACCGAGTTGGTGCCCTCGAGCACGGTGCCGTCGGGCGCGACGAGGATCGCGCCGAAGGGGTGGTTGCCCGCTGCGCGCGACCGGCGGGCGACCTCGATGGCGTGCAGCAGGTGCATCTCGTCTTCAGCTGAGACGTGCGTCGGATCGGTGGGCATGGACTTCATGTTGCCACGTCACCGATCGCACAGCTCGAAGACGTGCGCGGGGTCGCCAGGCACGGTCAGGTCGCGGTCGCGCAGCACGAGCGAGGCCGGCGCGTCGCGGTCGCGGCACGCCTGCGAGAAGGGGCGGGGGAGTTCGTCGGAGTACTCGATCGCGATGACGTGGTCGCCGTACACGTCGGAGTAGGCGCCGCATTCGTCGTAGGCAAGGCACTCCTCGACGACGGCGAAGTCGAAGCCGGCCTCGTCGTGCAGTCGTTCGCTCGCCTCGGCGGCGTTCTTCTGGCCTGCGGCGAGCCCTGCGGCGTGGGCGATGCCGACCAGCGCGGCGGCGAGCTCGAGGTTGTCGTCGAGCGACATCGCCCCGCCCGAGCGCGTGTACGAATCGAGGTTGTCGAACTCCACCGCGTCGAATCCGTCGTCGGCGCAGCCGCGGACCCACGGGCCGACGACGTCGACGATCCGGTCGCGGCGCTCGGGCGTCGACGTGTCGAGCAGCACCTCGTCGGGCCAGTCGGGGTCGACGACCTCGGCGCCGTCGTGCTCGAGCACGACGTCGTCGGGCCAGAGCCCGCGTTCGCCGGGCTGGGTCTGGAAGCCGTTGACGTAGCAGATCGAGTACCGGTCGGGGTCGGGGGCGCTCGTGCGGTCACGGGCGACGGTGCCGACGGCGGCGTCGGGCTCGTAGGCGCCGCCGAGCTGGTAATCGGGAGCCGTGCCCGCAGGGGGCACGGACACGTCGGCGCGATCGCCGTCTGAGGCCGTCGCGCACCCGCTCAGCAGCGTCGCGGCGATCGCGAGCACGCCGAGAGTGAGTATGCGGCCGGGTCGGTGGGTCATCGTCACCATGCTCGCACGCCCCGTCGGTCGTGCGCCGGTCGCACGGCCGGGCGCTACGCCGCGACGACGGCTCGAGGCTCGGCGGGCACCGCCGGCGCGGGCACTGCCGGCGCGGGCACCGCCGGCACGGGCAGCTGCGTCGCAGCGTGCGGCACGCGGCATCCGTCGTCGCGCACGACCGCCCGGCGACGCGCCGGGGCGGTGAACACGAGCACCCCCGAGACGATCATCGCCATCGCGACCACGAGGCCGGCCGTGATCGGCTCGCCGAGCAGCGGTACGGCCATCATCGCCGCCACGACCGGGCTGAGCGCGCCAGCGGTCGCCGCGACGCCGCCGCCCAGGGCGCGCACGGCGTGGGCGTAGGCGATCGTCGAGACCACACCGGTTCCGAGGCCCTGCAACGCGGTGAAGAGCAGAATGTCGCCGGGGCGTGCCGCTCCGGCGAGCAGGTTCGACGGCATGGCCCCCGTCGCCGCGAGCGCGACGGCGATCGCGGCGGAGGGCGCGCAGATCACGAGCACCGTGCTGGTGAGGCTCAGCGAGCTGCGCTTCAGCCCGAGCGTGTAGACGGCCCACACGAAGCCCGCGGTCAGCAGGGCGCCGAGGCCGAGCGGCGGCACGGCGCCGCCCATGAGCAGTGCCGCGGCCGCGACGCCCGACACGATGAGCGCGACGGATGCCGCCTGCCGGACCGTGACGCGAGCGCGCACCGTCGCGACGGCGAGCAGGGTCGCGAAGAGCGGCACCGTGCCCGGGATGATGAGGCCGACGAGGGCGGCGGGCGCGAGATGCCCGCCGAGCGCCGAGACGAGGAAGTGCGGCAGGCCGCCGACGAGCAGCAGCGCGAGCGTCGCGGGCCGTTCGGCCCCGACCTCGCGGATCGCCCTCGGGATCCACGGCGCGAGCACGATCAGCGGCGTCGCGAAGCGCAGCACGCTCAGGTCGACGACCGTGAGCGACGACGCGCCGACCCCTCGCAGCGTGAGCGCGAACGAGGCCCACAGCAGCACCGCGGTCGCCATCGCGACGATCCCGACGATGGGCGGGCGACGAGCCGAGGACTGGGGCATGCCGCAACGATAGGAAATCCGCAGGCGCAGCCGATTGCCGATCGTGCCTGGCACCGCAGTTCGTTTGGCAGAATATGCCAATGCGAACCCTCGACGCGATCGATCGCCACATCCTGCTCGAACTGCAGCAGGACGGCCGGCTCACCAACCAGGAGCTCGCCGACCGCGTGGGCCTGTCGCCGTCGCCCTGCCTGCGCCGGGTGCGGCAGTTGCAGGACGACGGGGTCATCACCGGCTACTCCGCCGAGATCGCCGCGGGCAGAGTCGGGCTCGCGATCACGGCCTTCGTGCGCCTGCGGCTGTCGTCGCACGCCACCGAGGTCGTCGACGCGGTCGAGGCGCGCCTGCGGTCGATCCCCGAGGTCGTCGAGGCGTACCTGCTCGCCGGTGACGACGACTACCTCGCGAAGGTGGCCGTCGCATCGTTCAGCGAGTACGAGGACCTCATGCGCGATCAGCTGCGCGCGATCCCGTCGATCGCGGGCATCACGACGACGTTCGCGTTCGGCGTCACGAAGCCGCGCTCGCCGCTGCCGCTCGGCTGAGCGCCCGTCGCCGCCGTCAGGCGCCGGCCCACACCTCGGAGATCGGGATGTCGCGACCGAGCACGTTCGACGCGGCGCGATGGCCGGAGTACATCGCGGCGGGCACCGTCGCGGGGTCGTCGGTCCAGGTCGCCTCGCCCGCGAGGTGGAGCACCCCGCCGATCGGGGTCGCGAGGTCGTCGTGGTCGGAGGTCGTCGAGCCGACGGTCATGTAGGCGTACGCACCGTGTGCGAACGGGTCGCCCTGCCAGTCGGTGCGGTGCACGCGCGTCGGCCGTTCGACGCGCTCGCCGTAGAGGCGGCGCAGCTGCTCGAGGATCGAGTCGACGAGCTGCTCGTCGCTCCAGCCGCGCGTCTCCTCGCCGGTGGGGCCGGCGGCGAAGGTGAGCAGCGCGGGCGAGCCGTGCAGCGCGGTGAGGTCGTACCAGGAGTGCCACCGGCGGCTCTCGGGGCCCTGCTGCCGGATCGCGTAGACGCCGTCGTCCCAGAACTTCGACCCGAACCGCAGGAACACCTTCTCGAACGCGTTCATCTCGAGCCGGCCGAGTGCGCCGGCCACGGGCTCGGGCAGTGGCGGGTCGATCGTGAACGCCGGCGACTTCAGCACGCCGACGGGCACGGTCACCACGGCGGACTCAGCGGCGAACGCACCGCGGTCGGTCGTGACCTCGACACCGTGCGACGACCAGTGCACCGCCTCGACGACATGCTCGAGGCGCACGTCGAGGCCGGCCGCGAGGTGCTCGGGCAGGCGGTCGTAGCCGTCGGGGAAGACGACCTCGTCGCCGTCGATCGAGTCGTCGTCGAGCCCGTGCGCGGCGAGGTCGTCGATCCAGGCGCCGTACTGCTCCTCCGAGCGGTGCTCCAGGTACTCGCGCACGCGCTGGGCTCGATCCGCATCCCACCCCTGCTCGGCGATCGCGGCCTCGGTCACGTCGCGGTACGACGCATCGGGTGCGGAGGCGGCGACCACGTCGAGTAGGGTGGCGTCGACGGCGTGCACGTCATCGACGAACCGCCGCGCCGCGGCATCCGGGAGTCGCTCGCCGTCGGGCCCGTAGTACGCGATCGGCCTGCTGTCGGGCTGGTATCCGCCCACCGTGAACTCGACCGTGCGCATGCCGAACGCGGCGGCGGCGTCGGCGACGGGGCTGCCCACGACGCCGTGGATCCACGAGGCGCCGAGGTCGGTGACGAACCCGTCGACGCGTTCGGTGGTGACCCGGCCGCCGATGCGGTCGCGCGCCTCGAGCACCACGACCCGGCGACCGGCCCGCGACAGCAGGCGGGCGGCGGTCAGCCCGGCGACGCCCGCGCCCACCACGATCGTGTCGAAGCGCTCCATGTTCGTGAACCTCCATCGCCGGGGTGCACGCGCACCCATCACGACGTTAGCGCCAGACCGGTGCGCACCCCTATCGCTCGCGTTCGTCCGGATATATCGTCGAGTATCGTTCACGTTTCGAAAGAGGTCGTCATGAGCAACTCGTTCCCGACCGGCGGATTCGGAGCCGGCATCCCGACCGAGAGCATCCGGCAGGCGTTCGAGCAGTTGCGCTCGACGTTCGAGAAGCGCGCCGGCAGCCGCGTCGCCCGCGGCGACGTGCGCGCCGCGGTGCTCGCGCTGCTCGCCGAGCAGCCCATGCACGGCTACCAGATCATCAGGGAGATCGAGGAGCGCAGCGGCGGCGCCTGGAAGCCCAGCGCCGGCTCGGTGTACCCGACGCTCCAGCTGCTCGCCGACGAGGGCCTCATCAGCGCCGAGGAGTCGAACGGCCGCAAGACCTTCTCGCTCACCGACGCGGGGCGCGCGGCGGTCGACGAGACCGCGGGCTCCTCGCCATGGGATCCCCAGGGCTCCGGCGACGACCAGGGGTACCCGGCGCTGGCGAAGGCGGGCTTCGAGCTCGCCCAGGCTGCAGCGCAGGTCGGCCGCACCGGAACCCCCGAGCAGGTGCAGCAGGCCGTCGCCGCGCTCGACGAGACGCGTCGCCGGCTCTACTCGATCCTCGCCCAGGACTGACGCGGGTGGCCTCCGAACGTCGGGTCCGAGGCGACTCGACGCCCGGTGCCGGTGACACGCGCGCCCGCTACCGCCGCATCCTGAGGTTCGCCGGGCGCAACCTCGCCGTGATCTGGTGGTACGAGCTGCTGCTCCCGCGCATCGGGCTCGCCGGCGTCGCCGAGCGCACGAGGTCGAAGCGGATGCGACGCTTCGCCCAGCGCTTCCACGTGCTCGCGGTCGACCTCGGCGGGCTCATGATCAAGGTCGGGCAGTTCATGTCGTCGCGCCTCGACGTGCTGCCGCCCGAGATCACCGCCGAACTCGCCGGACTCCAGGACGAGGTGCCGGCGGTGCCGTTCCCGGCGATCCGCGCGCTCGCCGAGGCCGAGCTCGGCATGCCGCTCGAGCGCGCCTACGCCTCGATCGACGAGGTGCCCATCGCCGCCGCATCCCTCGGCCAGGCGCATCGGGCGCGGCTCGGCCCGCTCGACCGCGCCGACACCGGCCTCGACGCCGTGGTGGTCAAGGTGCAGCGCCCCGGCATCGACGCGATCGTCGACGTCGACCTCGCGGCGCTGCGCAAGGTCGCCGGGTGGCTCAGCCACGTGCGGCTCGTCGCCGATCGCGTGAACACGCACGCGCTCGTCGAGGAGTTCGCGCAGACGAGCCTCGAGGAGATCGACTACCTGCACGAGGCGGCCAACGCCGAGCGCTTCGCCGCCGACTTCGCCGCAGACGACCGGGTCGCGGTGCCGGTCATCGCGTGGGAACGCACGACCCGGCGCGTGCTGACGCTCGAAGACGTCACGGCCATCAAGATCACGGATGCCGCCGCGCTCGCCGCGGCCGGCATCGACCCCGCCGAGGTCGCCCCCGTGTTCGCCGCCGTCATGTTCGACCAGCTGTTCACGAACGGCTTCTTCCATGCCGACCCGCACCCCGGCAACATCTTCGTGACCCCGGCGGCGGCGCAGGCCACGACCGGCACGGAGCCCGCCTCGGGCGGACCGGCGTGGAAGCTCACCTTCATCGACTTCGGCATGATGGGCGAGGTGCCGCCGAGCACCAGGAGGGGCCTGCGCAAGCTGCTCATCGCGGCCGCCTCGCGCGACGGCAAGAGCCTGGTCGACGCCGTGCGCGACGTCGGCGTGCTGCTGCCGTCGGCCGACACCGCCGAGCTCGAGCGCGCGATGACCCAGCTCTTCGCCCGGTTCGGCGGCATGGGCTTCGCCGAGCTGCGCGAGGTCGATCCGCGGGAGTTCCGCGAGTTCGCGACGCAGTTCGGCGACGTCGTGCGCTCGCTGCCGTTCCAGCTGCCCGAGAACTTCCTGCTCGTCATCCGCGCGATGTCGCTCACGTCGGGCGTGTGCAGCGCCCTCGACCCCGGGTTCAACCTGTGGGACTCGATCGAGCCCTACGCGACGAAGCTCCTGCGCGACGAACGCGGCAACGTCGTGCAGGACCTCGCGAAGCAGGCGCTCGAGACCGCCGGCCTCGCCTGGCGGCTGCCGAAGCGCCTCGACGGCCTGGTGACGCGCCTCGACGAGGGCTCGGTCGTCGTCACGAACCCGTCGCTCGAACGCCGGGTCGCCCGGCTCGAGCGCAGTGCCCGACGCGCGGTCTCGGCGGCGGTCTTCGCCGGGCTGCTCGTCGCGGGCGCCGTGCTGCGCGCCGACGAGGTCGTGCTCGGCACGGTGCTCATGGTCGGGTCGGTGGTGCCGCTGCTGCACGCGCTGCTCGCGGGGCGCTGGGGGAGATGAGCGTGCGAGGGCGCCGAGTCGTCGCGATCATCGCGGTATCCGTCATCGCGGCCGTCGCCGCGATCGCGGCCGTCGAGCTGATCCGCATCGCGGGCGACGCCGCGGAGCAGCCGGCACTCGCCGACTTCTACGAGCAGCCGGCAGGCGCGGCCGACGGCGAGCCGGGCACCCTGGTGCGCAGCGAGTCGCTCGAGGGCGTGCCCGCGGCATCCGAGGCCTGGCGCATCATGTACCGTTCGACCGACCTGCACGGCGAGCCGATCGTCGTGACCGGCATCGTCGTGACCCCGCTCGGGCCCGCACCCGCCGGCGGGCGCACGGTGCTCGCGTGGGGGCATCCGACCACCGGCACGGATGCCTCGTGCGCACCGTCGCGCGGATTCGACCCGTTCATCGGCATCGAGGGGCTGCGGCTCATGCTCGACCGCGGCTACACCGTCGTGGCGACCGACTACGCGGGCATGGGCACCGACGGCCCCGACTCGTACCTCGTCGCGCAGACCGCGGCGCGCAGCGTGCTCGACGCCGTGCGCGCGGCGCAGCACCTCGACGGCGCCGCCGCGGGCGACCGGGTGGTGCTCTGGGGGCACTCGCAGGGCGGGCAGGCCGTGCTCGTCGCGGCCGAGCAGGCGCCCGACTACGCACCGGAGCTCACGATCGCCGGAGTCGCCGCCGCCGCGCCCGCAGCCGACCTCACCGCGCTGATGGGCTCGCACCTCGACGACATCTCGGGCGTCACGATCGGCTCGTACGCGTTCCCGGCGTTCGCCTCGGTGTACGGTCCGACCGTGCCGGGGGCCGATCTCGACGACATCCTGACCCCGGCCGCGATCGCCGCGTCGTCCGAGATGAACCGGCTCTGCCTGCTCGAGAACCTCGACCGGCTGCACGAGATCGGCACGCCGCTCATCGGCGACTTCTTCGCGCACGACCCGACCACGACCGAGCCGTGGGCGACGCTGCTCGCCGAGAACTCCGCAGGACAGCGGGCGATCGACGCGCCCGTCTTCATCGCGCAGGGGGCCGACGACGAACTCGTGCTGCCGGCCGACACCGCGACGTTCGTCGGGCACGTGCGCGAGCTGGGCGACGACGTCGATTACGACGTCGTGCCGCTCGCGACGCACAGCACGATCGCCTACCTCGCCCTGCCCGCGCTCGACGGCTGGCTCGACTCGCTCGACTGACGTCCCGCGAGCCGGGGTCCCTGGCTGACCCCCTCCACAGGGGCCTCACGCCCGCCCGCGACATCCGGCACACTGTGTGCATGTCAGCGTTGACCACCATCGGCCTTCCCGTGGCCCTGGGCATCATCATGTTCGGTCTCGGGCTCAGTCTGACCCTCGGCGACTTCGCCAGGGTCCTCAAGCAGCCGAAGGCGGTGATCATCGCCCTGCTCTGCCAGCTCATCGCGCTGCCCGCGATCTGCTTCGGCCTCGTGCTCGCCTTCCAGCTGCCGCCGGTGCTCGCCGTCGGCATGATGATGCTGGCCGCGTCGCCGGGCGGCACGACCGCGAACCTGTACAGCCACCTGTTCCGCGGCGACGTCGCGCTGAACATCTCGCTCACCGCGGTCAACTCGGTCGTCGCCGTCTTCACCCTGCCGATCATCACCAACCTCGCGATCGTCTACTTCAACCCGTTCGACGACCAGCTCGGCCTGCAGTGGTCGAAGACCCTCGAGGTGTTCGCGATCGTGCTGCTGCCCGTTGCCATCGGCATGGTCGTGCGCCGCTTCTGGCCGAAGTTCGCCGATGCGATGGACAAGCCGGTGCGCATCGCCTCGGTCGTGATCCTCGTGGTCGTCATCGCGGGAGCGGTCGCATCGAACTGGACGCTGCTCGTCGCGAACTTCGCGCAGCTCGCGCTCATCACCGTGGTGTTCTGCCTCATCAGCCTGACCGTCGGCTACCTGGTGCCGCGGTGGCTGCGCGTCGGCAAGCGCCAGGCCATCGCCGCCTCGTTCGAGATCGGCATCCACAACGCGACGCTCGCGATCGTGATCGCGCAGTCGGTGCTCGGCTCGAAGGAGCTCAGCCTCCCGGCGGCGGTCTACGGGGTGCTGATGTTCTTCATCGCGTTCGGCTTCGGGTTCCTCATCCGCGATCGGTCGGATGCCGCGGCAGCCGTGCGTGCCGACGAACCGGAGCAGCCGGCGGCCGTGTGAGGGCGGGTGCGGCGGGCCGCCCGGGCGGTCGTGGAGGACCCCCGGGCATCCCGTAGCATCGCACGGGTGACCGGTGCAGCCCCCGACGTTCCCGTGCTCCGCCTCGACGAGGTCGTGTTCGTGCGCGACGGCCGCACGATCCTCGACCGCGTGAGCCTCACCGTCGAGGCGGGCGAGCACTGGGCGCTGCTCGGGCCGAACGGTGCGGGCAAGAGCACGATCCTCGGGTTCTGCGGCGCCCTCGCGCATCCGACGTCCGGATCCGTCGAGGTGCTCGGCGGCCGACTCGGGCGCGTCGAGCTGCAGGCGCTGCGGCGCGAGATCGGACACGTGAACCCGCGTCATCCGCTGCGCTCGCCGCTGACGGTGCGCGAGGTCGTGCTCACGGGCCTGACCGGCACGATCGAGACCGCGATGCGGTGGGAACCGGCAGCCGACGAGATCGCCCGCGCCGACGAGCTCATCGACGCCCTCGGACTCGGCGGCGCATCGGCATCCGTCTGGCCGACGCTCTCGCAGGGCGAGCGGGGCCGCACGCTCATCGCGAGGGCGCTCATCTCGGAGCCGCGGCTGCTGCTGCTCGACGAGCCGTCGACGGGCCTCGACGTCGCGGCGCGCGAACAGCTCCTCGAGACGATCGACCTGCTCGAGCAGACCCACCCCGAGGTCGCCTCGATCCTCGTGACGCATCACCTCGAGGAGCTGCCGAGCTCGACGACGCACGCGCTCCTCATCGCCCACGGGCGGGTGGTGGCCAGCGGCGACGCCCGCGAGGTGATCACGGGCGAGCACGTCACGGCCGCCTTCGAGCATCCGATCGACGTCGAGTACCGCGACGGCCGGTGGGGCGCGCGGGCGCGACGTTCGGCGCGCCGCGCGCGCGCCTCTTCCGCGGCAGGTCTCGCGGCGATAGGTTGAGCGCCAGAGGCACGGCCGAGTACGTGTCCCGACCGAAAGGGCTCGCACATGGGGATGTTCGCCACCGTATGGGACTGGATCTGGTTCAGCTTCCTGATCTTCGCCTACGTCGCCTACCTGTTCGCGCTGATCTACATCGCGATCGACATCTTCCGTTCGCACGACATCAACGGCTGGATGAAGGCGCTGTGGATCGTGCTGCTCGTCTGCCTGCCGTTCATCACCGGGCTCGTGTACCTCATCGTGCGCGGGCAGGGCATGGCGGAGCGCTCGGCGGGGCGCCGGCCCGACATCGTGGAGTACTCCGACGAGGAGGTCCGCAAGGTGTCGTTCGCGAACCCGGCCGACGAGATCACGAAGGCGTCCGCACTGCGCGACCAGGGCGTGATCAGCGAGGGCGAGTTCGAGGCGATCAAGGCGAAGGCGCTCGGCAGCAAGTTCTGAGCAGGTGCCGGTCACGTTCGACGTCCGAGGGTACGCGCGAACCGCGCAGGGCAGCCTGCGCGGTGAGCTCGACCTCGACGCGATCGCCCTGAGCCCACGGGCGCTCGCCGCGCGCGAGACGATCGCGACGCTCGCCGAGCTCGAGGGCGCGACCATGACCCACCTCCGCAACGTGCTCGTGACCTCCACGCACAAGGACGCACGGGTCACCGCGTTCCTCGTCTCGTGGGCGTACGAGAAGTACTGGATCGCCGACGCGCTGCGCCGGATCTCCGGGGCGGGGCCGGCCGAAGCCGTCGGTGCGGGCCGGGTAGGTACGGCTCCGGTCGGCGCTGGGCCCGGCCCGGTGCGTCGCGCGCTCGCGGGGTTCGTGCAGGGCCCAGACATCGTCGGCGCCCACCTCGCGCTCGGGCAGGTCGACGACCTCGTGCTCGACCTCGCCTACGAGCGGCTCCAGCACGACGCCGAGACGGGCGCCGACGAAGACTCCGGCGACGATGCCGAAGTCGGCGGCGACGGCGCAGCCGACGTCGTCGTCGCGACCCTCGGCGGCGCCGTCGCCCGCATCCGCTCGATCAAGGCGAGGCACTCGGCCTTCTTCGAGGGCGAGACCCGCTCGCGCCTGGCGGGGTCGGCCCGCGCATCCCGCCTCGCCCGACGAGAACTGCGACGGTCGGCCTGGCCGCTCGGCGCCGCGGCAGTCACGAAGGCCGAACGCCTCGCTCTCGTGCGGTTCGCCGTGCCGACGCGAGACCGACGCGAGCGACTGGCCCACGACATCCGTTCGGTCCCCGGCCTCGACCGACGCACAGCGGATGCCGTCGTGCGACGCCTCGGGGCCTGAGCGGAGGGATCGACATGGCCTTCGACATCGACCGGTACACCGCGACCTCGGTCGGCGTGGACTGGAGCGACCTCGACCTCGAGGTGTTCCGCGACGAGCCGCTGCCCGCATCGTCGTTGCGCACGCTCCGCTACATGGCGGATGTCGAGTACCACACCGTCTGCTACACGCGCGACCTGCTCACGACCCCGTCGCATCGCGAGGCCGACGTCAGCGCCTTCATGACCATGTGGAACCGCGAGGAGTTCTGGCACGGCGAGGCCCTCGCCGCCGTGCTCGCGGTGCACGGCATCACCGTCGACTACGACCAGCTGAAGGCGAGTCGGCTGAAGCTCGGGTGGAAGGACCGGCTCGACCCCATCAAGCAGTCGGTGCTCGGGGGCCTCGTCGGGCAGGACTTCGTGGCCGTGCACATGTCGTGGGGCGCCGCGAACGAGTGGTCGGCGATCACCGCGTACCAGCGCATGGCCGAGCTCGAGGAGCATCCGGTGCTCGCCGAGCTGCTGCGGCGCATCGCCAAGCAGGAGGCCAGGCACGTCGCGTTCTACACGTCGCAGGCGCGCGAACGGCTCGCCGCGAGCACCAAGGCGCAGAAGGTGACCCGGTTCGCGCTCAGCCGGTTCTGGGCTCCGGTCGGGTCGAGCATCTCGACGGAAGACGACGTGCGGCACGTCATGACGCACCTCATGAGCGGACCCGACGGTCGGCGCGCGGCACGCAAGGTCGACGACAGCATCAGCGGCATGCCGGGCCTCGACGGCCTGACGATCGTGCAGGACGCCCTCGACCGGCTCGGTGTCAGCTGAGCAGGGCCGCGATGAGCGTGCCGATCGCGGTCAACGCGATGATCGCGACGAGGCCGTAGCGGCGCAGCTGCACCGACAGGAGCGCGACCGACACCGGCCGACGACGCCTGCGGCGCCGAGGGGGAGTGGGCTCGGACATCACGCCTGCGGCGAATCGTCGTGGAGCACGTGGAAGCGGCGGTCGCGGTACACGAGCGACGGCGCACGCTCGCCCAGGTGCACGTCGAGCACCTCGGCGACGACGAGCGACGACCCGCCGACGGGCAGCGTGTGCGTGACGCGCGCACGCAGCGCGACCGGAGCGGCGACGAGCCACGGCTCGCCGGTCGGCAGCGACGACCAGCCCTGGTCGGGCGTGAAGCGGGGCTCGCCCGAGCGGGCGAAGGCGCGGGCCACCTCGACCTGCTCGGCCGAGAGCAGGTGCACCACGACGGACTCGGCCGCGAGCAGTCCTCCGGCCGACCCCGTCGCCCGCGTCACCGAGAACGACAGCGCCGCGGGCTCGGCCGAGACGGATGCGACGCTCGAGGCCGTGAGCCCCACCGGACCGACGGGCGTCGAGGCCGTGATCAGGGCCACCCCGGCGGGGTGGTCGCGGAAGGCGGCCTTGAAGGCCTCGGCATTCGCCTCGAGCAGGGTCGGCGGTGCGGCATCCGTCGGCAGGGAGTCTGCAAGGGGATTCGGATCGGGCACGGCCATGACCTCAAGCCTACGTTCGTGAAGCTGTGTCCCGGCACCACGCCGGCGTTCCCGCCGAACACGCACCGCTGCGAGGCGCACCGGCCGCTCGAGACCGTGCGAACGACGGATGCCCCGCCGAACCGGGGTTCGACGGGGCATCCGTTCGCGGGTCTCGCTACGCGAGCGTCTCGGCGTCGCGCTTGGGCAGCTTCCAGCCGGGCCGCACGTAGTGGCAGGTGTAGCCGTTGGGGTACTTCTCGAGGTAGTCCTGGTGCTCGGGCTCGGCCTCCCAGAACGGGGCGGCCTCCTCGATCGTCGTGACGACCTTCGCGGGCCAGAGGCCCGACGCGTCGACGTCGGCGATCGTGTCGAGCGCGACCTCCTGCTGCTCGAGGCTCTGCGGGAAGATCGCCGACCGGTAGCTCGTGCCGATGTCGTTGCCCTGTCGGTTCAGGGTCGACGGGTCGTGCACCTGGAAGAAGAACTCCAGCAGCTCGCGGTAGCTCGTGACGGTCGGGTCGTAGACGATCTCGATCGCCTCGGCGTGCCCGGGGTGGTTGCGGTACGTCGGCTCGGCGTTCGTGCCGCCCGTGTAGCCGACGCGCGTCGACTCGACGCCCGGCCGCTTGCGGATCAGGTCCTGCATGCCCCAGAAGCATCCGCCCGCGAGGATCGCGGTCTCGGTCTGGTTCGTCATGATGCGTCCTCCTTGCGGGATGCGGCGGGTGCGGCATCCGTCGTCGTGAACAGGCTGCGGTAGGCGCCGTAGCCCTGCTCGTCGAGCTCGGACGCCGGCACGAATCGCAGCGACGCCGAGTTCATGCAGTACCTCAGGCCGCCGGCGTCGGCGGGGCCGTCGTCGAAGACGTGCCCGAGGTGGCTGTCGGCTCCCGATGAGCGTACCTCCACGCGCTTCATCCAGAGGGAGCGGTCGACATGCTCCGTCACGGCCTCGGCGTCGATGGGCTTCGTGAAGCTCGGCCAGCCCGACCGGCTGTCGTACTTGTCGGTCGAGGAGAAGAGCGGCTGGCCCGAGACCACGTCGACGTAGATGCCGGGCTCGTGGTGGTTCCAGTACTCGTTGCGGAACGCGGGCTCGGTGCCGTCGTCCTGCGTGACGCTGCGCTGCAGCGGGGTGAGGCGGGCGATCGCCTCGGGAGTGCTTCGGTAGTCGTTCGACATGTCGTTCCTCCTTCATGGGGCACCGCTGGCTGCGGCACCCGGTGGTCGCTGGTCGCCGTGCGAAGCGCGACACCAGAGAAAACGATCGAGGGGGCCGTGCTGTTCCGGATGTCGAGCCCGCACGCTGTGACTTCGCTGTGAGCGCGTGCGGCGCCCGTGGCGCTGCGTCGTGACAGGCCGCCGCCCGTGCGCCAGACTTTCTGCAGCGCCGTCGCCGGACGCCCTCCGGTCGCGGACGTCGAGGGAGGGCCAGTGGAACTGCTCGTCGTGGTCGTGCTCGGACTGCTCGGCATCGCCGCAGCGACGGCGGTCGGCCCCCGCCTGGGCGTGGCCGCTCCGCTGCTGCTCGTGATCGTCGGCATCGGCGTGAGCCTGCTCCCGTTCGTGCCCGAGATCGAGGTCGATCCCGAGTTCATCCTGGCGGGGGTGATCCCGCCACTGCTCTACTCGGCGTCGGTCTCGATGCCGGCCATGGAGTTCCGCCGGGAGTTCAGCGCCATCGGCGGCCTGTCGGTGGGGCTCGTGGTCGTGAGCTCGATCGTGCTGGGGCTGCTGTTCACGTGGCTCATCCCGGGCATGGGGTTCGCGGCCGGTCTCGCGCTCGGCGCGATCGTGAGCCCGACCGACGCCGTCGCGACCTCCATCGTGAAGCGGCTCGGCGTCAGCTCGCGACTCGTGACGGTGCTCGAGGGCGAGAGCCTGCTCAACGACGCCACGGCGCTCGTGCTGCTGCGCTCCGCGATCGTCGCGACCGGCGTGTCCGTGACGTTCTGGGACGTGCTCGGCGACTTCGTCTTCGCGGTCGTGGTCGCCGTCGTGATCGGCTACGTGGTCGGCAAGGCCAACCTGTGGGTTCGCGAGCGCGTGACCGATCCCACCGTGAACACGGTCATCTCGTTCACCGTGCCGTTCCTCGCCTCGGTGCCGAGCGAGGCGCTCGGCGCCTCGGGACTGGTCGCCGCCGTCGTCGCCGGCCTCGTGACCGGGCGCGGCGCGGTGACCAGGCTGTCTCCGCAGCATCGCGCCTCCGACACGCAGGCGTGGCGCACGGTCGAGCTCATCCTCGAGGGCACCGTCTTCCTGCTGATGGGGTTGGAGATGGCCGCGATCGTCGCCGACGTGCAGGGCGGTCGCTCCGACATCGCGGGCGGCATCGTCATCGCGCTCGTGGCGCTGTTCTTCGTGCTCGTCGTGCGCACGCTCTACGTCTTCCCGACGCTCAGGATCCAGCGGAGGCGCGTGCTCCGCAGCGCGCGCGCCAGGGAGGGCCTCGCGGGCATGCAGGCCCGCCTCGACGGCCTCGACGCCGGCCGTGCACACGCGGCCGGGGTCCGCGACCTGCTCGGCGCACCCGGACCCGAGGCGACGACGGCGCGGCTGTCGGTCTTCCGCTCCCGGATCAGGCGCAAGGTCGCCGACATCGAGTACTTCACCGCGGTGCCGCTCGGCTGGCGCGAAGGCACCGTCATCGTGTGGGCGGGCATGCGCGGTGCGCTGACCCTCGCCGCCGCGCAGACGCTGCCCGCCGACCTGCCGGATCGGTCGCTGCTCGTGTTCGTCGCGTTCGTCGTCGCGGCGGCGTCGCTCATCGTGCAAGGCGGCACCCTGCCGATGGTCGTGCGCTGGGTCAAGCCGGCTCGCGAGGACCGCGCCGCGGTCGCCGCCGACCGGGAGGAGATCGACGGCATGCTCCGCGAGGTCGCGCGCACGATGGCCGAGGAGGCGGCTGCCGAACCGGTCGGCCCAGGCGGCGAATCGCGGGCGGACCGGGGCGCTGGCACTGACGATGGCAGTGGCGCCGGCAGTGGCGCCGGCAGTGGCGCCGGCAGTGGGGCCGGTCCGGACGCGGGGCGGGCGCGGTCGGCGGATCGGATCAGGTTCCGGCTGCGCGTGATCGAGGAGCAGCGGGCGGTGCTCGCGGTGCAGCGCGACGAGGGTCGGTTCAGCTCGACGGCCCTCACCGGCGTGCTCGAGGCGCTCGATGCGGCGCAGATCAGTCTGGAATTGCGCCTCCCATCAGGCGATGTATCCGAATCGTGACCAATGAGGTTTCGTCAATACCTCAGATGACATTCACAGGAAGAAGTGAGGGGTTGTTCAGAACCTCTCGGCAGACTGGCGACTTCGCCCGGCCGCCCCCGCGACCGTGGAACGCCGAGTACAGGTTCGAAGCGCCTCAGGTGGTTCGTTCCGCCCCGTGTGAAAGACATGCAGAACCAGACTTCTTCCCCCGAAACCACCCAGATCGTCGCCGAGGCCGAAGCCACGCGCAGCGGTCGCCGGGCCGCAACGACCGCCCGTCGGTTCAAGGCCCCGCTCATCACCGCCGGCGCCATCGTCGCCGTCGGAGCCCTCGTCGGCAGCGGCTACGCCGTGCAGAGCGAGGCCACCGCGAAGGCGCAGCGCGTCGAGGAGACGGCGGCGCTCGCGCTCGCCGCAGAGCGCGACTCGCGCCAGGGCCTCGCGGTCGACCACGGCGCCGTGCTCGACATGCGGGCCGCGAAGCAGGCCGAGGACACGCTCACGGTCGCGACCAAGGCGATCGCCTCGGCAGCGGGCAAGACCGACGCCTCGGCGCTCGCCACGACCGTCGCGGCGCTCGACTCCTACGAGCGGCTGAGCCCCAGCAAGGTGTTCGAGCTGGTCGACACCACGAAGTCGCAGACCGACCAGGTCGTCAAGGCCGTCGCCGAGGCCGACCGCGTGGCCGCCGAGAAGGCCGCCGCCGAGGCCGCCGCCAAGGCGAAGGCCGAAGCCGAGGCCGCAGCCGCCGCCGAGGCCGCAGAAGAGGAGAGCTCGTCGGGCTCCACCGGCGGCGCAGTCTCCGCGCCGAGCGCTCCCTCGAACCCGAGTGAGGCCCAGGCCATCGCACGCGACATGATGGCCGCACGCTACGGCTGGGGCGAGGACCAGTTCGGCTGCCTCGTCGCCCTCTGGAACAAGGAGTCGGGCTGGAACGTCTACGCCTCCAACCCGAGCGGGGCCTACGGCATCCCGCAGGCCCTCCCCGGCAGCAAGATGTCCTCGGCCGGTGCCGACTGGGCCACCAGTGCCGCCACGCAGATCTCGTGGGGCCTCGGCTACATCGCCGGCCGCTACGGCAGCGCGTGCGGCGCCTGGAGCACCTCGGAGTCGCAGGGCTGGTACTGATCGCCCGCTGATCCGCCGACGGCGCCCGAGCTCCGGCTCGGGCGCCGTCGGCGTCTCCGGGGTGCGCCGGGTGACGTGCGGCACGGCCCTCGGGCACTCGATGCTCGGCGGGCCAGCACTCGACGCGCCTGCGGTCAACCGCCTGCGCCGCGGCATCCGCCCTCGATAGCCTGACCCCATGGGTGGTGGAGTCTCCGAGCCGGAACGGATGCCGGCGACGACCGGGTTCGCGGCTCGCGTGCGCGGACTGATCGACTGGGCGATGGCGCGCAAACCGGTGCGCGCGTACCTGCTGTACCTCGGGCACCACGGCGCCGTGCTCGCCGACAGCGTCACGTACCGCACGCTGTTCTCGGTCTTCGCGGGAGTCTTCCTCGGCTTCGCGATCGCCGGCATCTGGCTCGCCGGCAACCCCGAGGCCATGGACGCGCTCGTCGCGACCGTGGAGCAGGCGATCCCCGGCCTCGTCGGCGAGGGTGCGCTCATCGACCCCGACGACCTCGTGCAGCCCGTCACGCTCAGCATCGCCGGGGCGTTCGCGCTCATCGGCCTCGTGACCGCCGCGATCGGGGCCATCGGGTCGATGCGGGTCGCCATCCGGACGATCGGCGGCCAACCCGACCCGAAGGGGTTCTTCGGCTGGGTGATGCTGCGCGACCTCCTGCTCGCCATCGGCTTCGGCGCGGCGTTCGCCGTGGCCGCGGCCGTCACGGTCTTCAGCACGGCCGCGCTCGACGTGCTGTTCGGCTGGCTCGGGGTCTCGACGGGGGAGGAGGGCTACGCGTTCCTCACCGGCGCGCTCTCGATCGTCGTCATCTTCGCGATCGACGCCCTCGCCATCGTCGGGCTGTTCCTCATGCTCTCGGGCCAGCGCCCCCGAGCGCGTGAACTCTGGACCGGGGCCATGATCGGCGCGGTCGGGCTCACGGTGCTGCAGGAGCTCTCCGGCCTGTTCATCGGCGGGGCCACGGCCAACCCGCTCCTCGCCTCGTTCGGGTCGCTGATCGCCCTGCTGCTGTGGCTGAACCTCTCGACGCAGGTGATCCTGCTGGCGTCGTCGTACATCATCACCGGCATCGAGGACCGCCGCCGGCGCGAATTCAGCCGCGAGCAGGACCGAGTGCTGGAGCGCGTCCGCACCCGACGCGTCCGCCGCCGGCGCGGATCCGACGGCGGCGGCCTCCCGGAGCAGCGCCGGCCTTCGGTCGTGCTCCGCGTCGTGCGCGGCGTCGTCGCACCGATCACCAGGACCCGGGTGTTCCGGGCGACCGCGCCGACGCTGCTGCCGCCGATCGAGGCGTTCGTGCGCGTCGTGACGGGCGGGCGCATCCAGCTGAGCGGCCTGCTCGTGCCCTCGCTCGTGCTGCACACCGTCGGGGCGAAGTCGGGGGAGCCGCGCGAGAGCTTCCTCATGTACACGCCCGACGGCCACGGTCGCGCGATCGTCGCGGGAACGAAGTTCGCGATGGAGCATCACCCGGGCTGGACCTACAACCTGATCGCACGGCCGGATGCCTCGATCACCGTGCGGGGCCGAGACCTCGCCGTGCGGGCCTCGCTCATCGACGACGACGCCGAGCGCGAGCGCGTGTGGACGATCATCGAGGCCCAGTGGCCCGGCTACCGGGGCTACGAGCGCGATTCGGGTCGGGTCGTGCGGCTCTTCCGCCTGCAGCCCGTGCGGCGCGTGGGGCGCGACGACGGCGATGCGGCCGGCGCACCCGGCCCCGAGCCGCAGGCCGGCGCACGAGGTGCGGCGTCGAGCGCGGACGCCGGCACCGCCGCTCCGACCTCGCGCACCGTCGGGGGCGTGGGGTAGCGTCGCACGCATGGCAGGCGAAGCCGCACAGCTCACCGTTCCGGGTCCGCAGGGCGAGCGTCAGGTGCGCGTCTCGTCGCCGTCGCGCGTGCTGTGGCCCGACGTCGGCATCACCAAGCTCGACCTCGCCGAGTACCTCGTCGCCGTCGGCGGGCCGTTCATCGAGGCGAACGGCGGCCGGCCGGTGTCGCTCCAACGGTTCCCGGAGGGCATCGACGGCGAGCAGTTCTTCTCGAAGAACCCGCCGCGAGGCGCGCCCGAGTGGCTGCGATCGGTGACGGTGACCTACCCCAGCGGGCGGCGGCATCCGCAGGTCGTGCTCGACGAACCCGCGGGCGCGGTCTGGGCGGCGCAGATGAACACCGTCGTGTTCCATCCGTGGGCGTCGCGCGCGGTCGACACCGACAACCCCGACCAGCTCCGCATCGACCTCGATCCCCAGCCAGGCACCGGGTTCTCCGAGGCCGTGCCGATCGCGCTCGCCCTGCGCGACCTGCTCGGGGAGGTCGGGCTCACCGGGTTCGTCAAGACCTCCGGGAGCCGCGGCATCCACGTGTTCGCGCCCATCGAGCCCGAGCACGAGTTCCTCGACGTGCGGCACGCGGTCATCGCGCTCGGCCGCGAGCTGGAGCGCCGCATGCCCGACCTCGTCACCACCGCCTGGTGGAAGGAGGAGCGCGGCGACCGCATCTTCATCGACTACAACCAGGCCAACCGCGATCGCACCATGGCGGGCGCCTACAGCCCGCGTCCGCTGGCCCACGCGCCGGTCTCGTGCCCGCTCGAGTGGAGCGAGCTCGAGAC
The DNA here is from genome assembly GCF_042884735.1 of Agromyces sp. NPDC058110. Classification (NCBI taxonomy): domain Bacteria; kingdom Bacillati; phylum Actinomycetota; class Actinomycetes; order Micrococcales; family Microbacteriaceae; genus Agromyces; species Agromyces sp. NPDC058110. Next base: position 52,963 of record NZ_JBHVTI010000001.1, read on the forward strand.
GACCGACCCGGCCGCGCACACGATCCGCACGGTGCCCGCGCGCCTGGCCGAGGTCGGCGATCCGTGGGCGGGCATGCACGAGCACCCCGGACGCATCGACACGCTGCTCGAATGGTGGCAGCGCGACCTCGACGACGGACTCGGCGAGCTGGCGTTCCCGCCCGACTTCCCGAAGATGCCGGGCGAGCCGACCCGAGTGCAGCCGAGCCGGGCCAAGCGCGACGACACGGCTGAGCCGGGCGTAGCGGACTGAGACGACCTGCCGGGCGGCCGGGGCGCCCGCGGCGTCAGACCGCGACCGGTCGGTTCCCGCTCGACCTGGCGGGACCGCCGCCGTGCAGTTCGCGGTGCAGCCGCTCCATGCGCGCGTCGAGCTCCGAGGCGGTGTGCGCGGCATCCGTCAGGTCTTCCAGCAGCGCGGCCGGAACCTGGCGGTCGTACTTGTAGTAGATCTTGTGCTCGAGGCTCGCCCAGAAGTCCATCGCGATCGTGCGCACCTGCACCTCGACGGGCACGAGGTGCGTGCCGGTCGAGAGGAACACGGGCACCTCGACGACGAGATGCAGGCTCTGGTAGCCGTTCGCCTTCGGCGTGGCGATGTAGTCCTTCTCCTTCAGCACGCGGATGTCGCCCTGAGCCGTGAGCAGCTCGGCGACCCGGTACACGTCGGAGACGAAGCTGCACGTCACGCGGACCCCGGCGATGTCGGTGATGGTCTCGCGGATGGAGTCGAACGTCGGGTCGACGCCCTTGCGCTCGAGCTTCTCGATCACGCTGTCGAGGCTCTTCAGGCGGCTCGAGATGTGCTCGATCGGGTTGTACGCGTGCGTCTGCCCGAACTCCTCGCGCAGGATCGACAGCTTGGTGATGACCTCGTCCATGCCGAACTTGTAGCGCTGCATGAACCGCTCGGTCTCGTCGCGCAGCGAACGCATCTCCTCGAGCGTGGTGCCGTCGATGCCCTCGATCGCGCGTTGGGCACGTTCGGTGAGGCCTCGCGCGCCGGCGTCTCGGTCGGCGGTGGGTTCGATCGCAGTCACGACCACCACGCTACGAGGCCAACCTCTGCATTCCCTTTGACCTGACCGTGGGCGCCGCGCTCGCACGGCTAAGCTGCGGGCATGTCGAGCTGGACCGTGGTCGCACCGGGCGTGCACCAGTACCGCGGCGGCCCGTTCGACCTCTCCACCGTGGTCGTCGAGGGCGACGACGGGGTGCTGGTGGTCGACTCCGGCGGCGATGCCGTCGAGGGTGCCGCGATCCTCGCCGCCGTGCGCGACCGCTTCGACCGGCCGATCCTCGGCCTGGTCAACACCCACGCGCACTTCGACCACACGTTCGGCAACCAGGCGTTCCTCGCTGCAGGGGAGGATGTCGCGATCCACGGCCATGCGGCCGTCGCCCGTCACTTCGAGCACTACGAGGGGCCGAGGCTCGCCGCGTGGCGTGCCGACCCGTCGCGCGAGCCCGACCGGTCGTGGGCCGACGTGCAGCTCGTCGCGCCGACGCATCCGGTCGACGAGCCCGTCGACCTCGACCTCGGCGGACGCACCGTGCGGCTGCTGCCGCAGACGCCCGCGCACAGCGACACCGACCTCGTGCTGTTCGTGCACGACGTGCGGGTCTGGATCGTCGGCGACCTCGTCGAGGAGTCGGGGCCGCCCATGTACGGCTCCGGCAGCTATCCGCTCACCTGGCCCTCGGTGCTCGACGCCCTCGTCGCCGAGATGCGCGTCGACGACCTCGTCGTGCCCGGGCACGGTGCCGTCGTCGACCGCGGGTTCGTCGCGGAGCAGGCCCGCGTGCTGCGGGTCATCGCCGACCGACTGGCCGCGGCCCACGCCCAGGGCGTGCCGGCCGGGTCCGCGCTCGCGGAGCACGCCGACTGGCCGCTGCCCGTCGCGGGCCTGACCGGTGCCGTCGAGCGGGCGTACCTCGCGCTCGACGGGCACCGGCTCGACGAGGGCGGCACCGAAGACGCCTAGCGTTCAGTCGAGCGCGGCGACGTAGTACCAGCGGCCGGATTCGCGCACGAACGTGCTCACCTCGTGCTGCACGCCGCGCTCGCCGTCGTGCTTGTAGACGGCGTCGAACTCCACCACGCCGTCGCGATCGAGCGGCCCGCCGCGTTCAGCGCGCAGGATGTCGAGACGGAACCACCGCAGGTCGGGGTCGAGTTCGAGCCCGCTCGGCCTGGTGGTCGCGTGCCACGTCGCGAGGAGGTACGCGGGGAGGCCGATCGCGAAGGCCGTGAACCGCGATCGCATGAGTTGCGCGGCGGTCGGCGCGGGCCGGATCCCGCCGACGATCGGACCGCAGCACTCGCCGAACACGAGGCCGCTCGTGCACGGACAGCGGGCGCCGTCGGCCGGGAACTCAGGGGATTCGGAGGTTTGCGCCATCACCCCAGTATTCCGGGGCCTCGCGCGGGTGCGGTCATGACCCGCACAGGCAGAAGTGAGGATCTGTCCAGAATCGATCGGCAGAGTGTGTGCCTTGTGCCCCGAGCTCGGCGGGCGCCTTCCCGTTTCCCCCGATCTCCGAGCGCTCAGGATTCATGCGCACCACCACGAACTCAACGTCAGAACGCTCGAATACCACCCCCGAACCCACCACCCGCCGCGGCAACCGCGCGCGCCGCATCGGCCGCCGTCGTCTCGTCGCGGTCGGTGCCGTCGCCGCCCTCGGCCTCGTCGTCGGCACCGGCTTCGCCGTGCAGGACGCCGTCAAGACGCAGGAGCGCATCGACGCGACCGCGCAGCTCACCGCCTCGACCGGCCTCAGCCGCGACGGCCTGGGCGTCTACAAGGGCATCGCCGCAGCCAAGGCCGCCGCCCAGGCGAAGGACACCCTCTCGCTCGCGAATGCGACGCTCGCCGCCGCCGACGGCAAGGTCGACGCCTCGGGGCTGCGGGCCTCGGTCGCCTCGCTCAGCGACTACGAGGTCATCCCGACGTCCGACCTCGTCGACCTCACCAAGCAGACCAAGGCCGAGGCCGCGAAGACCGACGCCGCGACGAAGGCCTACGACGAGCAGCAGCGCATCGCGGCCGAGCAGGCCGCAGCCGAGGCCGCGCAGGCGCTCGCGAACGCGAACACGCCCGACGGCGCCCGCGCCACCGCGCGATCCCTCGCCGCGTCGATGTACGGCTGGGGCGACGACCAGTTCCAGTGCCTCGACAGCCTCTGGGCGAAGGAGTCCGGCTGGTCGTACACCGCCTACAACGGCTCGAGCGGTGCCACCGGCATCCCGCAGTCGCTGCCCGGCAGCAAGATGGCCACCGCCGGCGCGGACTGGGAGACCAACGCCGCGACCCAGATCAAGTGGGGACTCGGCTACATCGCCGGGTCGTACGGCTCGCCGTGCAGCGCCTGGTCGCACTCCCAGTCGGTCAACTGGTACTGATCGGCCGACCCGGGCCGGTCGCTTCGGCGGCCGGCCCGATCCATGCCTGCGGTGCGGGCTGGCGGTCACCCTCGCGGGGCTCGGCGCCTCGCACCGCCCTTCGCACCGCGCCGCCGGCCGCCTGTCCGTCGGCTCAGGCGGTGCGCGGGTGGAGCAGCCCCGTTCGCTCCGGATGCCGGTCGAACCACTCGGCCACGTACCAGCAGCTCGGCACCACGTGCCGCGACGTCGTCGACTCGACGTCGTCGACGGCGAAGGCGACGAGCTCGCCCGCGAGGCCGGATCCGCGATGGCGGGGATTCGTGAACGCGCGCGTCATCGCGATCGCGTCGCCGAGCACGCGGTAGTCGAGCACGCTCGCGACCTCGTCGCCGAGGCGCAGCACGTAGCGGCCGGCGTCGGGCTCGTGGCTGAACTCCTTCTGCATCGGTTCAGGCTACGCCCGGTCGGAGCCTCGGCGCTCAGGCATCGCGCCCGCGCAGCCGTTCGAGGTCGCGGCGCTCGCGCTTCGTCGGGCGACCGGCGCCGCGGTCGCGGACCGGCAGGATCGCGACCGACTCGCGCGGCGGCGGCGGGGGAGTGCGGTCCTCGACCGCGGTCGCCGCGATCGTGGCCGACACGCGCTTCACGAGCGTCTGGCGCACGATGAGCTGCCGGTCGAAGCCGTCGACCCTGACGCGCACCTCGTCGCCCGGCCGCACCGATTGCGCGGCCTTCGCCCGCTCGCCGTTCACGCGCACATGCCCGGCCCGGCACGCGGCGGTCGCCGCCGACCGCGTCTTGTACTGCCGCACGGCCCAGAGCCACGCGTCGATGCGCACGGGGGCGTCGGAGGGCGGGGTGGGCATGCGGCAAGCCTACGCGCGCACGGCGGCCCACCAGATGAGGAGCATCGTCACGAGGAACCCGACGGCGTAGTTCAGGGCGATGAACCTGCGCCAGCCGCGGTTGGCCTCGCCCGAGTGCGCGTCGTCGACCGAGCGGAACGGCCACACGACGACGAGGTAGGGCAGCACCAGCAGGCTCGCGAGCGGCCCGGGCCACGACGTGGCGAGCATGAGTACACCCGCGAAGGCCCAGAGCGCGAGTGCGATCCGCACGGTCGCCCTGGCGCCGAGGGCCGTCGCGATCGACGCGATGCCGGCCTCGCGGTCGGGCTCGACGTCCTGCACCGCGCCGAACGCGTGGCTGGCCATGCCCCAGCAGAAGAACGCGGTCAGCAGCGCCGCGAGCTGCGGGGTCGGCGTCGCGCCGGCGACCGCGAGGCCGTAGAGCGCCGGGCTCACGAAGTGGAAGCTCGAGGTGATCGAGTCGAGCACCGGTCGCTCCTTGAAGCGCAGGCCGGGCACCGAGTACGCGAAGACCGCGAACAGGCTGAGCGCGAGCACGGGCCAGGACCACGGATGCCCCGTGCCGGCCGACCACAGCATCACGACCAGGCACGGGGTCGCCGTCACGATGCCGGCCCAGACCACGGTGCGGTGCAGCGACGGGTCGAGCAGCGCGCCTTCGGCTCCGCCCTTGCGCGGGTTGCGCAGGTCGGACTCGTAGTCGTACACGTCGTTCACGCCGTACATCAGCAGGTTGTAGGGCACGAGGAAGAAGAGGGTGCCGGCGACGAACGTCGCATCGACCGCGCCCGTCGTGAGCAGGTAGGCGGCGGCGAACGGGAACCCGGTGTTGATCCAGCTGATCGGGCGTGAGGAGAGCAGCACCTGCACGGCGCGGGTGCGGAGTGCGGGGGCGCCGGAGGCCGACGCGCCGGCCGCGGCACTCACGACGCCGCCTTGCGGCCCGACGCGGCCCGCGGCGCCCGCGCCGATCGGCGTTCCCGCGACACGGCGAGCGTCCACACCGCAGGCACGAGCAGCACCGCCGCGAGCGGGTACGCGAAGTCCTCGATCGGGGCGAGGCCGATCGTCGGACCGAGCCTCGTGCCGTCGGCGTAGCCGAACAGGCCCGCCGCGATCATGAGGGAGTCGAACACGGCGGTGAGCACGAGCAGCACGGCCGCCGCGATCGCCACGGCCGCGATCCGCCGCGGGCGCTCGGCCCGCGGCATCCGTCGGGGCGCGACGATCGCGGCGATGAGGGCGACCACCAGGAACGGCACGCAGATGAACAGGTAGGTCATGCGCGCACCTCCGGCGCGGCATCGGCGTTGCGGGGCGACGCGTCGCCGACCGCGTCGGCAGCGGCCCCCGTGCGCGAGCGGGCCGCGAGCACGCGCTCGACCCCGAGCACGACGACGAGCGACAGGTAGCAGAGGAAGGCGAGGAAGACCGGCTCCTCGACGGGCAGCTCTGGCGCGAGCAGCAGCCCTGTGGCCCAGATCGACTCGCCGCGGAAGAACACGCCGAAGCCGATGCCGACGAGGTCCCACAGCAGCAGCATCGCGGTGCCCGTGCCGACCGCCGCCGTCGCGGCGAGCGGATGACGCCAGAAGGCGAGCCGCCACCTGGCGTCGATGAGCGCCATCGCCCCGATCGAGGCCAGCAGCGCGCCGAGGTACACCAGCCCGGTCATCGCGCGGCTCCCGTCCGACCGGCGAGTCGCGCCGGCCGGGGCGCGCTCGCTCCGGTCGCCTCCGGCTCGGCCAGAGGTCCGCTCGACCGGTCGCCGCGCACTCGCTTGACCACGTTCTCGGCGCTGATCAGGCACATCGGCAGTCCGATGCCCGGCACGCTCGAGCCGCCCGCGTACAGGAGGCCGGCCACCCGGCGGGACCGGTTCGAGCCGCGCAGGAACGCGCTCTGCCTGAGCGTGTGCGCCGGCCCGAGCGCTCCGCCGCGCCACGAGTTGAGATCCGTCGCGAAGTCGGCGGGGCCGACGGTGCGCCGCACCACGACGCGCGAGGCGAGATCGGGTGCGCCCGCGGCATCCGCGATGCGCGCGATCGCCCGATCGGCGGCCGCCTCGACGAGCCGATCCCCACGGCCGTCCTCGCCGCCCCTGCCGATCGAGACGTCGGCGGGCACGGGCACCAGCACGAACAGGTTCGTGTCACCGGGCGGCGCGACCGAGGCATCCGTCGCACTCGGCATGCACACGTAGAACGACGCGGGGTCGGGCACCGACGGATCGGCGCCGAAGATGCGGCCGAAGTTCTCGCGCCAGTCCTCGGTGAAGAAGAGGGTGTGGTGCGCGAGACCCGGCACCTCGCCGCGCACGCCGAGCATCGCGAGCACCGCGCCCGGTCCGGACGTGCGGCGCTCCCACCACCGCTCGGGGTAGGTCCGCGCATGCGGCGGCAGCAACTCGGTCTCGGTGTGGTGCAGGTCGGCGGCCGAGACCACGCGGTGGGCCGGCACGCGACGAACGGCCCCCGACTCCTCGCGGAACCGCACCCCCGTGACCATGGCGTCGGCCTCGCCCGTCAGCTCGATCTGCTCGACCCTGGCGTTGCAGACGATCTCGACCCCGGCGTCGGCGGCGATGGCGGCGATGGCCGAGATGAGCGCCGAGAACCCGCCCTGCGGGTAGAACACGCCCTGCTCGAGGTCCATGTGGCTCATGAGGTGGTACATCGCGGGCGTCATCGACGGCGACGAGCCGAGGAACACGGCCGGGTAGCCGAGCACCTGGCGCAGGCGACGATCGTGCACGGCGCGCGCCGCGAACCGGTCGAGCGGGGTCGTCAGCAGCCCGGCGAGCCGTGCAGAGCCACGCAGCACCTCGGGCGAGAGGATGCCCCGCAGCCCGTCGAAGTTCGTGTAGAGGAACCGGCGGCGCGCGATGTCGTACGTCGAGGCCGCGGAGTCGAGGTAGCGCTCGAGCGCCGCACCGGCGCCCGGCTCGATCGATTCGAACAGCGCGACGTTCTCGGCCCGCGTGGCGCGGATGTCGATGGCGTCGTCGTAGCCGTCGGCGTACACGCGGTAGCCGGGATCGAGCCGCTCGAGCTCGAGCACCTGCTCCGCGCTCGTGCCGAAGAGGCGGAAGAAGTGGTCGAACACCTCGGGCATGAGGTACCACGACGGACCGGTGTCGAAGCGGAACCCGTCGCGGCTCCACGTGCCCGCGCGCCCGCCCACGGTCGGCGAGGCTTCGAGGAGGGTCACCCGGTGACCGTCGCGCGCGAGCAGGGCCGCGGTCGCGAGGCCTGCGATGCCGCCGCCGATGACGGCGATGCGCTCTGAGCCGTCGATCACGCCGCGCCGCCGCCCTGCCCCGCCGCGGCGAGCATGGACCTCGCCACGATGGCGAGCTTCGCGGCATCCGGAACCCGGATGCGCGTCGTCATGAGCCGCTCGGCCGGAGTCGCCCGGCACCGCGCCGCGAGCCCGGCGAAGAGCCCGTGCGCCGCGAGCACCGCGCCGCGCGCGCGCCGCGGCAGCTCGGGGATCGACCGGCCCGCCAATTCGAGGTCGTGGTCGATGTCGTCGAGGATGCGCGCCTTGTCGGCCTCGGTGAAGGCCTCGGGGTCGCACCACGGGAAGTAGTTGCGGCCCAGGGTGCGCCAGTCGGTCTCGAGGTCGCGCAGGAAGTTGATCTTCTGGAACGCCGCGCCGAGGTGGGTCGCGCCGACCTCGAGGCGCCTCCGCCGGTCGGCGGCCGCCGACTCGGAGCCGGGCGCCGTGCTGTCGGCGGCCGTCGACCCGTCGGCCGGCGCCGAGCCGTTGGCCGCGGCCTCCTCGGCGAGGAACACCGCCAGGCACATGAGCCCGACGACCTCGGCCGACCCGTGGATGTACGGGCCCACCTCCTCGGCCAGGATCGGGCTCGGGTCGAGGTCGCGCCGCATCGACGCGAAGAACGGGCGCGTGAGGCTCGTGTCGATGCCGGCTGCCGTCGCCGTGTCGGCGAAGGCGTGCACCACCAGGTTCGTCGAGAACCCCCGCGACATGGCCGTCTCGGTCTCGGCCTCGAGGTCGTCGAGCAGGCGGCGGAGCTCCGGCCGCGACAGGCCGGCGTCCTCCGCTGTGCCATCGACCAGCTCGTCGGCGACCCGCACGAGCGCGTAGATCGAGCGGATGCCGCGCCGAGTCGGCGGATCGAGCAGGCGCGCCGCGGCGCCGAACGAGGTCGAGTAGCGGCTGATGACCTTCGCAGCGCTCGCCGCGGCCGCGTCGTCGTAGCGCGCGAGCAGCACCGACCGGCCCGGCAGGCGGGTCGCGCGGCTCATCGTGCCCGCTCCACGGCGCGCCGTGCGATCGCGCCGAGGCCGGCCGCGAGCTCGTCGGGCAGGTCGGCGTTGTCGAGTTCGTAGCGGGCGAGCGTGACGTGCTCGTCGGCGAGGGCGAGCGACGCGTCGAGCGCCCCGCACGCCCGCAGCGCCTCGCGGAGCTCGTCGGCCTCGGCGTCGTCGAGCGTCGGGTCGCCGAGTCCGGCGGCGATCCGCGGCCATTCGGCGGTCGTCGCGGCGTGCGCGATGAGGGCCGTGCGCTTGCCCTCGCGCAGGTCGGATGCCGCGGACTTGCCGGTGACGGCGGGGTCGCCGAAGACGCCGAGCACGTCGTCGGTGATCTGGAACGCGATGCCGATGAGGCGTCCGAAGCGCTCGAGCGCGGCGATCGAGGATTCGTCGGCCCCCGCGAGCACGGCGCCCGCGGCGAGCGGGCACTCGAACGAGTAGACCGCCGTCTTCTGCTCGAGCGTGGCGAGCACCCTCGGCATGGTCGTCGGCTCGGTCGCTCCGGCGTTCACGACGTCGGCCAGCTCGCCCGCGGCCGACACGAACACGGCGCGGTCGAGGATGTCGAGCAGCCGTTCGCGGCGGCGGGGCTCGACCGGGAGCAGGGCGATCTCGCGGTGGGCGAGGCTCAGTGCGAGGTCGCCCGCCAGCACGGCGGCGGTCTCGCCCCAGACGGCGCTCGTGCGCTCGTCGGTGCCGTTGCGGAGCGCGCGGGCGGCGAATCGCGCGGCGATGTTCGGGTCGCCGCGGCGCACGGTGTCGCGGTCGATGACGTCGTCGTGGATCAGGAACGCGGTGTGCAGCAGTTCGAACGCGACGGCGACCCGGGTGACCAGGGCCGTGTCGGTGCCGCCGAGGCCCTCGTACGCGAGGCGCACGAGCTGCGGGCGGATGCGCTTGCCGCCCGAGCTCTGCCTCGCGAGGGAGTTCCAGAGCGCCCCGTAGTGCGGGTCGAGATCGCCGGCCCGCCGACGGGCGTCGGCGAACAGGGCGCCGAGCTCGTGCTCGATGCCGGTGTCGACGACGTCAGTCACGGTAGAGCTCCAGCAGGCCGACCTGCAGGGTGAGCCACGGACTGAACGCCCAGGGCGCGGCGGCGATCGCCAGTCTGAGGTCGCCGGGCCGCACCCAACGGTACTCGGCGACCTCGCGGGGGTTGGGGTCGGGCTCGCCGTCGACGGTCGCGAGGTAGACCGGGCAGATCTCGTTCTCGACCGTGCCGTCGGCGTCGACGGCACGGTACCGGAACGTCGGCAGCGCGAGCTCGAGCGCGACGGGTTCGAGCCCGAGCTCGAAGTCCGCCCGGCGCCGCACGGCGGCCGTGAGCGGCTCGGAGGGGCGGGGGTGACCGCAGAACGAGTTCGTCCACACGCCGGGCCAGGCCTGCTTCGTGAGCGCACGACGGGTGACGAGCACCTCGCCGTCGGTGTTCAGCACGTGGCACGAGAAGGCGAGGTGCAGGGCCGTGTCGGGCCCGTGGGCCGCGGTCTTCGGCGCCGTGCCGATCGGCGTGCCGTGGTCGTCGAGCAGGACGACGTGGTCGTCGATCAGGTCGATCGCGGTGGTCATCGGGCCTCCCGGGAGTCGCGGCCATTAATCACTAACTCGGTTAGTGAATCTGACGTTACCATTGCAGGGTGCCCGACGGAACAATCGAAAGTTCGACTCCCGAGCGCTACTGGTACGACGGCGACGACGACGACCGCACGGTGGCGCTCCTCGAGGCCGTGCGCCGCCACCGCGCCGCTGAGGCCGAGATGCGTCGGCGCCTGCGCGTCGACATGGACATGGGCGACACGGATGCCGCGGCACTGCGCTGGATCGTCGCCGAGGAGCGCGCCGACCGCAGCCCGACGAGCGCCGGCCTCGCCCGCGAGCTGGGCGTCACGACCGCCGCCACCGTGAAGATCGTGGCGAGGCTCATCGCGAGCGGGGATCTCGTGCGCGAACCGCATCCCACCGACCGGCGGGTGCTCCTGCTGCGCACGCTGCCGGAGGCGCACGTGAGGCTGCGCCGCACCCTCGGCGAGATGCACGATCGCATGCGGCGCGTCGCGGAGTCCTTCGACCCGCGCGAGCAGCGGGTGCTCATCCGGTTCCTCGACGAACTCGCCGCCGCCATCGCCCCGCCGATCGAGCCTGAGGCCGCCCGCTGAGCCGGCGCGACCCGATCGGCCCTGCCACCGGGCGTCACGCAGCACGCGGCAGGTCGCGCCGTGGGCCATGCTTGAAGGCATGAGCGGAGCGAGCGGGGACGGCTGGGTCGAGGGCCCCGACGGCACCAGGTACTGGGGGCGCTTCGGCGCCGCCGGGCTCCTGGTCGTGAGCCCCGGGCGGGAGGTGCTGCTGCAGCACCGCGCCGAGTGGAGCCACTTCGGCGGAACCTGGGGCATGCCCGGGGGAGCCCGTCACGAGCACGAGAGCGCGCGCGAGGCCGCGTTCCGCGAGGCGGGCGAGGAGGCCGGAGTCCCGGCCGATGCGCTCGAGGTGCGGTTCTCGAGCGTGCTCGACCTCGGGTACTGGTCGTACACGACCGTCGTCGCCGACGCCGAGCGCCGGTTCGAGCCCGTCATCGGCGACCCCGAGTCGATCACGATCGCCTGGACGCCCATCGACGAGGTCGACGCGCTGCCGCTGCATCCGCGGTTCGCCGAGGCCTGGCCGGGGCTCCGCGCCCGCCTCTGACGCCGCTACCGATCCGTCGCGACCGCGGCGCCCTCGCGAACCGGCTTCGGGAACCACGGCACGATCGGCGAGACCCGCGCACGGTACGCGTCGTATTCGGCATACCGGCCGCGGGAGATCGACTCCGTGAACACCGTCGACCCGATGAACAGCACCGTGAGCAGCAGCGCGCCGGCGACCGTCCAGTGCAGCCAGACGCCGGTCGCCGCGATCGCGAAGCCGTAGAACACCCACCACTGGGCCTGCTCGAAGAAGAAGTTCGGATGCCTCGACACGGCGAACAGGCCCGACTGCATGAAGCCCGGGGTGGGCGTGCGCCCGGCGGCGCGCTCGGCCGCCTTCCACTGATGGAACCGCCACTGCTGCTCGTCGGCGACCGTCTCGCCGATGAGGAAGGCGACGAAGGCCACGGCGAGCAGCGCGTCCCATGCTCCGAGGGGCATGCTCGCCGAATCGGAGGCCGTCAACGCCGGGAGCGTGATGAGCAGGATCAGCGCGTTCTGGTAGATCGAGATGAAGAACAGGTTGAAGGCCTCGAAGCCGAGCCGCGGCATCCGCCCCCGCAGGATCGCCCACCGGTAGTCCTCGCCGCCGGGTCGGTAGCCGCCCTTGCGGGCGAAGTTGAACGTCAGGCGGGCGCCCCAGGCGGTCACGAGCACGGCCATGAGCACGAGCCGGGGATCGAGTCCGCCGTCGACCGCGAAGACCCAGACGTATGCCACCGGCGCGATGGACCAGATGCGGTCGACCCACGAGTGCTCGTTCGTCACGAGCGACAGGATCCACGTGGCGGCGGTGATCAGGGCGCAGAGGGCCAGACACACGGCGAGGGCAGTCATGGCTGGATTCTACGGCTCGATAGGATCGGCCTGTGGCTGGGCGGAGCGCGGGGGCGGTCGGAACGCAGGTATGGACGATTCCGAACGTCCTCAGCATGCTCCGACTCCTGCTCGTGCCGCTCTTCCTCTGGGCCGTCGTGGTCGGCGAGTACGTCACCGCGCTGGTGGTGCTCGTCGCCGCGAGCCTCACCGACCTGCTCGACGGATTCCTCGCGAGGCGCCTGAACCAGATCACCCGACTCGGGCAGCTGCTCGACCCGGCCGCCGACCGGCTCTACATCTTCGCCGCCCTCGTCGGGCTCGCCGCGAACGCGCTCGTGCCCTGGTGGATCGTCATCGTCATCGTCGCGCGCGACGTGTTCCTGCTCATCCTGGGGGTCGTGCTCGCGAACCACGGATACGGCCCGCTGCCCGTGCATCAGCTCGGCAAGGTCGCGACGTTCGCGCTCTTCTTCGGGCTGCCCGTGATCATGCTCGGACTCGCCTTCCCGGCCGTCGAACCGGTGAGCGCTCCCATCGGCTGGGCCATCACGATCTGGGGCGCCTTCCTCTACTGGTGGGCCGGCGTGATCTACGCGATCGAGACCGCGCGGGTCATCCGCATTCCGCGGGTGGCGGATGAGGCTCGATCCGATACGCTTGAGCAGGGAGGCTAGCGTGGCGGATACCGATTTTTCACAGGCTGGCGGCGCTGAGGGCGACCGCAGCACGTCGAGCGGCGAGTTCGGCGACAGCAACACGGCGGGAACGACGATCGGCTTCAGCCGTGAAGCCGCTGCGCAGCTGTCGATCGTCGATTCCGACATCACGGCCGAGGAGCAGGAGGCGATCGCGGCACTGCCGTCCGGTTCCGCACTGCTCGTGGTCCGCCGAGGGCCGAACAGCGGGGCGCGGTTCCTGCTCGACACCGACGTCACCACGGTCGGCCGTCACCCCGACGCCGACATCTTTCTCGACGACGTCACGGTCTCGCGCCGGCACGCCGAGTTCCTCCGGCACCGCACGGCGTTCGAGGTGAAAGACCTCTCGTCGCTGAACGGCACGTACTTCGACGGCGTGCGCATCGAGACCGCGCTCCTGAGCGACGGAGCCGAGGTGCAGATCGGCAAGTTCCGGCTCACGTTCTACGCATCGCGTCGCGACCTGGCACCGCTGGCGAGCAGCTAGTGTCGGGCCACGCCGCCTCCACGCACGCGAGCGGCTCGGCCCCCCTGCTCGGCATCGGTCAGGTTCTCGCGCGCCTGCAGCCCGAGTTCCCCGACCTCACGCCCTCCAAGCTGCGGTTCCTCGAAGAGCAGCGACTGGTCTCCCCGGCGCGCACCGCCGCCGGATACCGCAAGTTCTCGACGGGCGACGTCGAACGGCTCACGCTCGTGCTGTCGATGCAGCGAGACCACTACCTGCCGCTCAAGGTCATCAGGGCCCACCTCGAGTCGGTCGACGCCGGCGAGACGCCCGCCCTGCCGGGCGCCACCGACGCGAGCGGCTTCCTCGGCGCGAGGCGGTACTCGCGCGACGAGCTCGTGGCGACGGCGAAGGCGCCGAGGGGCCTGATCGACGAGGCGGTCTCCGCCTCGCTCATGACGGCGTCCGAGCCGTACGACGCCGAAGACCTGGGTGTGCTCGAATCCCTCGTCGCCCTTCGCGAGGTCGGCATCGAGCCGCGGCACCTGCGCGCGTTCCGGGCCGCGGCCGAGCGCGACGCCGCCCTCATCGAGCGCGCGCTCGCGCCGTCGAGGCGAACGGATGCCGCGGGCAAAGCGCGCGTCTCCGAGCACGCCGCCGAGCTCGCCGCCCGACTCGAGGTCGTGCGCGCCGAGGTCGTGCGCGCGGCGCTCGCGCGACTCGCACGCTGAACGCCCGCTGTGCGTCGCCTGTGCACGATCGCGACACGCCGAGACGTTCGGCCGGATGTGTTTGGTCGCACCCGCTCCGCTCGATAGCGTGGACGATGCCCGTCAGGGTGAAGAGGCCGAGAGTGAGGGGATCGCATGAGTGAGCTCGACCGGAGCGCGCGCGATCGATACGACCTCGGCCTGCTGTTCACCGACGGCATGCCCGAGCACGAAGACGGCACCGGCTACCGCGGTGCGGTCGCTGCCGGTGCGGCGGGCATCAGCTACCGCCAGCTCGACTACTGGGCTCGCACGCAGCTCGTCGAGCCAACCGTGCGGGGAGCTGCCGGCTCCGGATCGCAGCGACTCTACGGATTCCGCGACATCCTCGTGCTGAAGCTGGTCAAGCGACTGCTCGACACCGGCATCTCGCTGCAGCAGATCCGCACCGCCGTGACGCAGCTGCGCGAATCCGGCGTCGAAGACCTGGCGCAGACGACGCTCATGAGCGACGGCGCGAGCGTCTACCTCTGCACGTCCGACGATGAGGTGATCGACCTCGTCAACCGCGGTCAGGGCGTCTTCGGCATCGCGGTGGGCAAGGTGCTCCGCGAGGTCGAGAACTCGCTCGTCGAACTCGACACGCAGCCCGTCGACGCCATGGACGAGCTCGCCGCCCGCCGCGGCGCGAAGTCCCGTCGCATCTCCTGACGGCCGTCGGGCGTCGGCCGGTCTGCTGAGGCTCGCCTCGGCAGGTCGACGGTCGCTTCGCCGCGCGTGCGGCTCAGAGGCTCGGCGACTCGAGCTCGTAGGGCGGTGCCGACGCGAACTCGCCGATGCGGGCCGTGCGCAGCACGCGCTCGAGCAACTGGTCGAAGTTGGCCGACATCTCTTCAGCCGACTCGCCGGGCCACATGTGCAGGGGCTTCGCAGCGCCCTGCGCCTGCTGCAGCGACGTGCGCTCGGGCAGCTGCGGCGAGAGCACGAGCGGTCCGAACATGTCGCGCAGCTCCTTGATGCGGAACTGGTGCTCGAGCGACTGCACGCGAGCGCGGTTCACGATGATGCCGAGCGGCTGGAGCCTGGGGGAGAGGCCGCGGCGGATCTCCTCGATCGCGCGAAGGGCGCGGTCGGCGGCGGCCACGGAGAAGAGGCCGGGCTCGGTGACGACGGCGACGCGGTCGCTCGCCGCCCAGGCGGTGCGCGTGAGCGCGTTCAGCGAGGGCGCGCAGTCGATGAGCACGAGCTCGTAGTCGGACTCGACGTTCGCGAGGGCCTCTTCGAGCTTCCAGATGTCGCGGATCGAGGGGTGCGGCCCGTCGAAGTTGATGGCCGACGGGCTGCCGATCATGACGTCGATCGTGGACTGCGGGTTCGACCGCGCCCACCCGCTCGGGGCGATCGCCGAGCGGACGATCTTCTCCTTCGGAGACGCGAGCACGTCGGCGACGTTGAGGTGTCCGGCGACCTGGATGTCCATGCCGGTCGACACGTCGGACTGCGGATCGAGGTCGACGACGAGGGTCCGGACGCCGCGGGCGAACGCCGCCGACGCCAGTCCGAGGGTGACGGTCGTCTTGCCGACACCGCCCTTGAGGGAACTGACGCTGAGTACGTGCACGAACAGATACGCTACCTCTATTGCTTGCGCGAAACCTAAACGTTCGCTGTGCGGAAACCCCCCACCGAAAGGCCTGCATGTTCTCGAAGATCCTGGTAGCCAACCGCGGAGAGATCGCCATTCGGGCGTTCCGGGCCGCCGTCGAACTCGGTGCGAAGACGGTGGCGGTGTACCCGTTCGAGGACCGCAACTCCCTCCATCGGCTGAAGGCCGACGAGGCCTACCAGATCGGCGAGCCCGGCCACCCGGTGCGCGCCTACCTCGACGTCTCCGAGATCATCCGCGTGGCCCGCGAGTCCGGCGCCGACGCGATCTACCCCGGCTACGGGTTCCTGTCCGAGAACCCCGAGCTCGCCCAGGCCGCGGCCGAGGCGGGCATCACCTTCATCGGGCCGCCGAAGCAGGTCCTCGAGATGGCCGGCAACAAGGTCACGGCGAAGGAGCACGCGATCGCCGCCGGCGTGCCCGTGCTGAAGTCCACTCCGCCGTCGCGCGACATCGAGGCGCTCATCGCCCAGTCCGACGAGATCGGCTTCCCGATCTTCGCCAAGGCCGTCGCAGGCGGCGGCGGACGCGGCATGCGCCGGGTCAACGCGAAGGACGACCTCCGGGCTGCGCTCGAAGAGGCCATGCGCGAGGCCGACAGCGCGTTCGGCGACTCCACGATGTTCCTCGAGCAGGCGGTGCTCCGTCCCCGCCACATCGAGGTCCAGGTGCTGGCGGACGCCTCGGGCGAGACCGTGCACCTGTTCGAGCGCGACTGCTCGGTGCAGCGCCGCCACCAGAAGGTCATCGAGATCGCGCCGGCGCCGAACCTCTCCGACGACGTCCGCCAGTCGCTCTACCGCGACGCGATCGCCTTCGCCCGCTCCATCGGCTACGTCAACGCCGGCACGGTCGAGTTCCTGCTCGACACCGCGGGCGAGCGCGCCGGCCAGCACGTCTTCATCGAGATGAACCCGCGCATCCAGGTCGAGCACACCGTGACCGAGGAGGTCACCGACGTCGACCTCGTGCAGTCGCAGATCCGCATCGCGGCCGGCGAGACGCTCGCCGAGCTCGGGCTCGAGCAGGGCGACATCCGACTCCGCGGCGCCGCGCTCCAGTCGCGCATCACGACCGAGGACCCGACCGCCGGGTTCCGCCCCGACACGGGCAAGATCACGACGTACCGCTCGCCGGGCGGCGCGGGCATCCGCCTCGACGGCGGCACCGTGAACCCCGGCGCCCAGATCAGCCCGCACTTCGACTCGATGCTGGCGAAGCTCACGTGCCGAGGCCGCGACTACCCGGCCGCCGTCGCCCGCGCGCGCCGCGCCCTCGCCGAGTTCCGCATCCGCGGCGTCTCGACGAACATCCCCTTCCTGCAGGGCGTGCTCGACGACCCGGCGTTCCTCGCCGGCGACCTCAGCACGTCGTTCATCGACGAGCGCCCGCAGCTGCTGCGCGGGCGCGTGTCGAAGGACCGCGGCACGAAGATCCTCAACTGGCTCGCCGACGTGACGGTCAACCAGCCCAACGGGCCGGCGCCCACGACGGTGAGCCCCGCCGAGAAGCTGCCCTCGATCGACCTCTCGACCCCGGCCCCGGCGGGTTCGCGGCAGCGGCTCCTCGAACTCGGCCCGGTCGGGTTCGCGGCCGAACTGCGCGCGCAGACGCCGCTCGCCGTGACCGACACGACCTTCCGCGACGCCCACCAGTCGCTGCTGGCGACGCGGGTGCGCACGAAGGACCTCGTCGCCGTGGCGCCCTACGTCGCACGCATGACCCCCGAGCTGCTCTCGGTCGAGGCGTGGGGCGGGGCGACCTACGACGTCGCGCTCCGCTTCCTCGGCGAAGACCCGTGGGAGCGCCTCGCCGCCCTGCGTGAGGCGCTGCCGAACGTGAACATCCAGATGCTGCTGCGCGGTCGCAACACGGTCGGCTACACGCCGTACCCCACCGAGGTCACCGACGCGTTCATCCGCGAGGCCGCCGCGACCGGCGTCGACATCTTCCGCATCTTCGACGCGCTGAACGACGTCGCCCAGATGCGCCCCGCGATCGAGTCGGTGCTCGCGACCGGCACCGCGGTCGCCGAGGTGGCCATGTGCTACACGGGCGACCTGCTCGACCCCGCAGAAGACCTGTACACGCTCGACTACTACCTGGGCCTGGCCGACGAGATCGTCGCCGCCGGCGCCCACATCCTCGCCATCAAGGACATGGCGGGCCTGCTGCGCCCGGCCGCGGCCGAGAAGCTCGTGACCGCACTGCGCGAACGCTTCGACCTGC
The DNA here is from genome assembly GCF_042884735.1 of Agromyces sp. NPDC058110. Taxonomy (NCBI): domain Bacteria; kingdom Bacillati; phylum Actinomycetota; class Actinomycetes; order Micrococcales; family Microbacteriaceae; genus Agromyces; species Agromyces sp. NPDC058110. The sequence continues at coordinate 70,757 of NZ_JBHVTI010000001.1, forward strand.
CCGTGCACCTGCACACGCACGACACCGCCGGCGGACAGCTCGCGACCCTGCTCGCCGCGAGCCGCGCAGGCGTCGACGCGGTCGACGTCGCGAGCGCTCCGATGGCCGGCACGACGAGCCAGCCCTCGGCCTCCTCGCTGGTCGCGGCGCTCGCCCACACCGAGCGCGACACCGGCATCTCGCTGCAGGCGGTCTCCGACCTCGAGCCCTACTGGGAGGCCGTCCGTCGGGTCTACCGGCCGTTCGAGTCCGGACTGCCGGGGCCCACGGGCCGGGTCTACCACCACGAAATCCCCGGCGGGCAGCTCTCGAACCTGCGCCAGCAGGCGATCGCGCTCGGCCTCGCCGACGACTTCGAGCTCATCGAGGACATGTACGCGGCCGCGAACGAGATCCTCGGCCGCGTGCCGAAGGTCACGCCGTCGTCGAAGGTCGTCGGCGACCTCGCGCTCCACCTCGCCGCGGTGCGCGCCGACCCGGCCGACTTCGCCGCGAACCCCGAGAAGTACGACGTGCCCGACTCCGTGATCGGGTTCATGGCCGGCGAGCTGGGCGACCTGCCCGGCGGGTGGCCGGAGCCCTTCCGCACGAAGGTGCTCGCGGGCCGCGACGTGCGCATCGGCGTCACCGAGCTCACCGCCGAGCAGGCCGAGGCGCTCGGCGCCGACAGCGCCACGCGCCGCTCGATGCTGAACAACCTGCTCTTCCCGGCGCCGACGCGTCAGTTCGAGCAGATCCGCGAGCTCTTCGGCGACCTGTCCGCCGTCGACACGCTCGACTACCTCTACGGGCTCCGCCAGGGCTCCGAGCACGTGGTCGAGATCGACCGCGGCGTTCGGCTCTACGCGGGCCTCGAGGCGATAGGCGAGGCCGACGACAAGGGCATGCGCACGGTCATGACGATCCTGAACGGCCAACTCCGGCCCGTCTTCGTGCGCGATCGCGGCATCGAGGTCGACTCGCGTGCGGCCGAGAAGGCCGACGCGTCGCAGCCCGGGCACATCGCCGCGCCGTTCTCCGGCGTGGTGACCCTGCAGGTCGAGCCGGGCGCCGAGATCGCCGTCGGCCAGAGCATCGCGTCGATCGAGGCCATGAAGATGGAGGCCGCCATCACGTCGCCGATCGCGGGTGTGGTCGAGCGCGTCGCCATCCCGAAGACCCAGCAGGTCGAGGCCGGCGACCTCCTCGCGGTGGTCCGTCCGCTGTAGGCTGAGCGTGAGCTCACGGTAACGTGAGCTCACGTTCGCACTGAGGAGGGGTTATCGGTGGCTGACAACAGGGGAGAAGATCTCGCGGGGTCGAGGGGCGACCGCGGTCGCACGACGGCGATGGATCGATCGGCCGTCGACGCGGCGGGCGGCGCCCACGCGGCGTCGGCCATTCCCGACAGCCTGAACATCAGGGTCGACCTGCCGCCGACGCCGCGCCCCGTCATGCCCGACGACGAGGTGGCCGTGGCCATCGACGACGTCGCGGTCGACCCCGGCGGCCTCGTCGCGGGCCCGACCACGACCTCGGTCGAGGTGATCACCCCTGCGCTGGCCGGCGCCGCGGCGCGCTCCGGCGCCCACGCCGACCCCTCGCCCTACGGCGCGCTGCTCGCCGCCGACGCCTCTCGCCTGCGGCGCGAGCGGGTCAGCACCGACACCGGCAGCCACGTCGCCATCGTCGACGTGCCGGCAGACGCCGCGACGCCGGCCGAAGTGCCCGAGACCTCGGAGTCCCTCACCGCCGACCGCCTCATCGACCTCAACCGCACGACACGGCCAGCGCCCCACGGCGGGTTCAACCGCTTCATCTACGAGGCGTCGCTGCACCTCGTCAACCTCGGCGACTCGGCCAAGGCCCGTGCCTACAAGGAGCTGAGCGCCCGCATCCAGCGCCGATTCGACGGTGGAGCGAGGTTCGTGCCGGTGCTCACGCGCAAGGGCGGCGTCGGCAAGACGACGATCACGGCCCTGCTCGGCATGGCCCTCGCTGACGCCCGCGACGACCGCGTCATCGCGATCGACGCGAACCCCGACCGCGGCACGCTCGCCGAACGCGTCGACCGCCAGACCCGCGAGACCGTGCGCGACGTCGTGACCCGCGCCTCCTCGATCGGCGGATACACCGATTTCTCGGCGTTCGTCTCGCGCGACGAGACGCGGCTCGACATCCTCGCCTCCGACACGGATCCCACGCTGTCGGAGGCGTTCAACGACGACGACTACAACGTCGTCGCCGGGCTTGCTGCCCGCTACTACTCGCTCGTGCTCACCGACTGCGGCACCGGCATCGTCCACTCCGTCATGCGCGCCACCCTCCAGCGGGCCGATTCGATCGTGATCGTCTCGGGCGGCAGCGTCGACGAAGCCAGGCTCGCATCCGAGACCCTCACGTGGCTCGAGGCGAACGGCTTCGGCGAACTCGTGCGCAACGCCATCGTCGCGATCAACCTCGCGACCCAGGGAACGCACCTGGTCAAGGTCGACGAGATCGAGGCCCACTTCCAGTCGAGGGTCCGCGAGATCGTGCGCATCCCGTACGACCCCCAACTGGCCGCCGGATCCGTGGTGCACTGGGACGAACTCCGTCCCGTCACGCGCCACGCCGCACGCGAGCTCGCCGCGCTCGTCGTGGAGGGGCTGCCGGTCGACCGCGGCGGCCATTGAACGGAGCGGCATTGCCGGAACGACCCATTCGCCTGTTCGGCGACCCCGTATTGAAGACCGTCTCAGCACCCGTCGAACAGGTCGATGATCGCGTGCGCTCGCTCGTGACCGACCTGCTCGACAGCGTCCGGGTTCCCGGGCGTGCGGGTGTCGCCGCGTCGCAGATCGGGGTCAACCTGCGGGTGTTCAGCTACAACGTCGACGGCGAGGTCGGGTACATCATCAATCCCGTCGTCGTCGAGACATCCGGTGATCTCGAGCTCATCGACGAGGGATGCCTGTCGGTTCCGGGTCTCTGGCAGAAGACCCCTCGCTACCCGTTCGCCCGGGTGCGCGGCACCGACCTCGACGGCCACGAGATCGAGCTGTCGGGCGAGGGGCTCATGGCGCAGGCGCTGCAGCACGAGTGCGACCACCTCGACGGGCTGCTCTACCTCGATCGCCTCGAGAAAGACGAGCGTCGCGCCGCGATGCGGGCGGTGCGCGAGTCCGACTGGTTCTGAGCGACCGGCGCGCTCGAAGCGAAGAAGGGGCCTCGCGGATGTCTCCGCGAGGCCCCTTCTCGTGTCGTGCCCGATCAGCGGATGATCGAGTGCCCCTCGGTCGCGGGGGCGCCGGCGTACATGCCCTCGATCTGGCTCGAGAAGTCCTCGAGGATCACGTTGCGCTTGATGCTGAGCTTCGGCGTCAGGTGACCGCTCGCCTCGGTGAGCTCGCCCGGCAGGATCGCGAACTTGCGGATCGACTCGGCGCGCGACACGTGGTCGTTCGCCACATCGATCGCGCGCTGCACCTCGGCGAGCACGGCCGGGTTCGTCGCGGCCTCCTCGACCGACATCGTGGCGTCTTCTCCGTTGTTGTTGAGCCACACGGGCAGCATCTCGGGGTCGAGCGTGATCAGCGCCGAGATGAACGGCTTCTGGTCGCCGACGACGACGACCTGCCCGATGAGCGGGTTCGCGCGGATGGGGTCCTCGAGCATCGCGGGGGAGACGTTCTTGCCGCCCGCGGTGACGATGATCTCCTTCTTGCGGCCCGTGATCGTGAGGAAGCCCTCGTCGTCGAACGAGCCGAGGTCGCCCGTCTTGAACCACTCGCCGTCGAACGCCTCGGCGGTCGCCTCGGGGTTGTTCCAGTACTCCTTGAACACGTCGATGCCCTTGACCTGGATCTCTCCGTCGTCGGCCAGTCGGATCGAGACACCGGGCAGCGCGGGGCCGACAGTGCCGATCTTCGAACGGGTCGTGAGGTTCACGGTCGCCGGCGCGGTGGTCTCGGTCAGGCCGTAGCCCTCGAGGATCGTGATGCCGAGCGCGTGGTAGAAGTGCCCGAGTCGGGGGCCGAGCGGAGCGGAGCCCGAGACGGCGTACTTGACGTTGCCGCCCATCGCCTCGCGGAGCTTCGAGAACACGAGCGCATCGAAGAGCTTGAACTTGAGCTTGAGGCCGAGCGGGATGCCGGTGCCGGCCTCCTTCGCGGTCGAGTATGCGACGGCCGTCTCGGCCGCGGCGCGGAAGATCTTGCCCTTGCCGCCGGCCTCGGCCTTCTGCTCGGAGACGTTGTAGACCTTCTCGAACACGCGGGGGACCGCGAGCAGGAACGTCGGCTTGAAGCTCGCGAGCGAGGGCAGGAGCTGCTTCGTGTCGGCCTGGTGGCCGACGCGCACGCCGGCGTGCACGCACAGCACCGCGATGAAGCGGGCGAACACGTGCGCGGTCGTGATGAACAGCAGCGTCGACGCGCCGTTCGGGTCGGCGACGACGTCGGAGAGCGCGACGCCGGCGTTGCGGGAGAGTTCGACGAAGTTGGAGTGCGTCAGCACGCAGCCCTTGGGCTTGCCGGTCGAGCCGGAGGTGTAGATGAGCGTCGCGATGTCGGAGCCGACCGCGAGGTTGCGGCGCCGCTCGATCTCCTCGTCGGGCACGTCGACGCCGGCGGCGACGAGCTTGTCGAGGTCGCCGAGGTCGATCTGCCACGTGTTGCGGATGTCGGGCAGGTCGGGGTGGACCTCGTCGAAGCGGGTGAAGTGGTCGGGCGTCTCGAGGATCGCGGCGACGGCGCCGGAGTCGCTGAGGCTCCAGCGCACCTGAGCCGGGGAGTTCGTCTCGTAGACGGGAACGAGGATGCCGCCGGCGAACCACATCGCGAAGTCGATGAGGGTCCACTCGTAGCGCACCTTGCTCATGAGGCCGACCTTGTCACCGGGCTGGATGCCGGCGGCGACGAACCCCTTCGCGAGGGCGATGACCTGGTCGTAGAACTCGCGCGTGGTCACGGGCGACCAACCGCCGTCGGCGGTCGGGAGGCTGAAGAGGACGGAGTCCGGGGTCGCCGCGACGCGCTGGACCAGGAGGTCTGTCGCATTCGCTTCGGGATCGGCGGGGACCAGGACGGGGGTATCGAACTGAATCACGGTAGCTCCTTCGGCACCGGGGTCGAGCGGGGGGCGTCCGAGCGCGGGTAGGGGACACGTCCGGGTCTACTACTCTAGTCCTTGCCCTCGGAGCTCAGCGGCCGTGGGGCGATTCCCCACGGCAGCCAAACGGAAGGGCGTTCCACCGTGCACGCGATCGGCATCGACATCGGCGGAACCAAGATCGCGGGAGCGGTCGTCGACGAGGCCGGCGGCATCGTCCGCAGCGAACGCGTGCCGACGCCCGCTGGCGACGCGCAGCTCCTCGAAGACGCGGTCGTCGAGATGATCCGCACGCTCGCCGAGGGCGCGACCGAGCCGGTCGTCGTCGGCGTCGCGGCCGCCGGGTTCATCGACGCCGCCCAGTCGACCGTCTACTACGCGCCGAACATCGACTGGCGCAACGAGCCGTTCCGGGCGAAGCTCGAGGCGCGCGTGGGCGCGACGGTCGTCGTCGACAACGACGCGAACGCCGCCGGCTGGGCGGAGTTCCGCTTCGGCGCCGGTCGCATGGTCAGCGACATGGTCATGCTCACGATCGGCACGGGCGTGGGCGGCGCGATCGTGGCGGGCGACCGCCTGTTCCGCGGCGGATTCGGCGCGGGCGCCGAGCTCGGCCACCTGCGGGTCGTGCCCGGCGGCCTGCCCTGCGGGTGCGGGCAGCGCGGCTGCATCGAGATGTACGGCTCCGGTCGGGCGCTGCTCCGCATGGCCAACGAGATCGCGGATGCCGGTGGCATCGGCCTGCAGCTGGCGCGCGCTCGCGAGGCGAACGGCGCGCTCGACGGCCGCATCGTGGGCGAGATGATCCAGGCCGAAGACCCGGGTGCGATCGCCGCACTGCGCCAGCTCGGGCACTGGCTCGGCGAGGCCGCGGCGTCGATCTCCGCCGTGCTCGACCCGCAGCGCTTCGTGTTCGGCGGCGGCGTCGCCGCAGCGGGCGACCTGCTGCTCGGGCCGATCCGCGAGGCGTTCCTCGAGCACCTCCCGGCGCGGGGCTATCACCCGGAGCCCGACTTCGTGATCGCCGAGCTCGTGAACGACGCCGGCGTCGTCGGTGCGGCCGATCTCGCGCGCGTCTGGGCGGCCGAGCACGCCTGAACCGCTGCGGCGGTAGGGTTGAGCGGTCGAACGGAAGGAGACGCGGCGCGGTGTTCTACTGGATCATGAAGCACATCGTGGTCGGACCGATCCTCCTCGCGATCTTCCGCCCGTGGGTCGTCGGACTCGAGCACGTGCCGAAGGACGGCCCCGTGGTGCTCGCCAGCAACCACCTGTCGTTCATCGACTCGATCTTCCTGCCGCTCGTGGTCGACCGACCGGTCGTGTTCCTCGCGAAGAGCGAGTACTTCACCGGCAAGGGCCTCAAGGGCTGGGCGACGAAGATGTTCTTCCAGGCGGCAGGTCAGCTGCCGATCGACCGTTCGGGCGGCAAGGCCTCCGAGGCGTCGCTCGAGACCGGCCTCCGGGTGCTCGGCGGCGGCGGCATCCTCGGCATCTACCCCGAGGGCACCCGCAGCCCCGACGCCAGGCTGTACCGTGGGCGCACGGGTGTCGCGCGCATGGTGCTCGAGGCGGGCGTGCCGGTGATCCCGGTCGCGATGATCGACACCGAGAAGGTCATGCCCATCGGCACGCGCCTGCCGAAGGTGCGGCGCATCGGCATCATCATCGGTCCGCCGATCGACTTCACGCGCTTCGAGGGACTCGAGGGCGACCGCTTCGTGTTGCGGTCCGTGACCGACGAGCTCGTGCACTCGCTCCGGGCTTTGAGCGGGCAGGAGTACGTCGACGTCTACGCGAGTTCGGTGCGGGAGCAGCGGGCCGCGCAATCGGGGTAGGCTCGATCTGCGGTGACGCGTTCGCGTCGCCGATCGTCATCTCCGGCGCACAGCGCCCCGAACCCCTCAGGACATACCCGTGGTACAGCTCGTCGAGCCCGTCGTCAATGCAGATCCCTCCGTGATCGACGGCCTCGACTATTGGCGCACGCTGCCGATCAAGCAGCAGCCGCAGTGGCCCGACGCGGCCGCCGCGGCCGCGGCGTCGGCCGAGCTCGCCTCGCTGCCGCCGCTGGTGTTCGCCGGCGAGGTCGACAACCTCCGCGACCGCCTGGCCGCGGCCTCGCGCGGCGAGGCGTTCCTGCTGCAGGGCGGCGACTGCGCCGAGACCTTCGCCGGGGCCACGGCAGACCAGATCCGCAACCGCGTGAAGACCGTGCTGCAGATGGCGGTCGTCCTGACCTACGGCGCCTCGATGCCCGTGGTGAAGATGGGTCGCATGGCGGGCCAGTTCGCCAAGCCCCGCTCGAGCGACACCGAGACCCGCGGCGATGTGACGCTGCCCGCCTACCGCGGCGACATCGTGAACGGCTACGACTTCACGCCCGAGTCGCGCCAGGCCGACCCGTCGCGACTCGTGCGCGGCTACCACATGGCCGCGTCGACGCTGAACCTCATCCGCGCGTTCACGCAGGGCGGGTTCGCCGACCTACGTCAGGTGCACGCCTGGAACCAGGGCTTCGCCTCGAACCCGGCGAACGCGCGCTACGAGACCATGGCGCGCGAGATCGACCGCGCCGTGAAGTTCATGGACGCCTGCGGCGCCGACTTCGACGCGCTGAAGCACACCGAGTTCTTCACCGGCCACGAGGGCCTGCTCATGGACTACGAGCGCCCGATGACGCGCATCGACTCTCGCACGGGCACCCCGTACGACACGTCGGCGCACTTCATCTGGATCGGCGAGCGCACGCGCGAGCTCGACGGCGCGCACGTCGACTTCCTGTCGCGGGTGCGCAATCCGATCGGCGTGAAGCTCGGCCCGACCACGTCGCCCGAGACCATGCTCGAACTCATCGACAAGCTCGACCCGAACCGCGAGCCCGGCCGCCTCACCTTCATCACGCGCATGGGCGCCTCGAAGATCCGCGAGGGACTGCCGCCGCTGCTCGAGGCCGTCAAGTCGAGCGACGCCACGCCGCTCTGGGTCACCGACCCCATGCACGGCAACGGCATCACGACGCCGAACGGCTACAAGACGCGTCGGTTCGACGACGTCGTCGACGAGGTCAAGGGCTTCTTCGAGGCGCACCGTGCGGCGGGCACGTTCCCGGGCGGCATCCACGTGGAGCTCACGGGCGACGACGTCACCGAGTGCCTGGGCGGCTCCGAGCACATCGACGAGGCGACCCTCGCGACGCGCTACGAGTCGCTGTGCGACCCTCGCCTGAACCACATGCAGTCGCTGGAGCTCGCGTTCCTCGTGGCCGAGGAGCTCTCGGCCCGCTGATCCACCCGCGTGCGCGGCATGCGTTCCATTTGAGCGGATGCCGCGCATTCGCGTTCTGCGGCGTGATGCGCTGCGTGCGACGGGCCGACCGTCGGAGGTGTCGGTCGGGCCCTCACGCCCTGCGCGGCGTTCGGGGGTCCGGCGCCGGGCGCGGGATGCAGTGCTGCGCGAGATGTCGGTCGCGTGAACGCACTCCCGCTCCCGCTTGCGAGCGCGTCAGAGCGTGAGCTGGCCCACGATGGTGATCGTGGAGCCGCGCGGGGCCTGCTCGCCCGCGGCGGGGTCCGACGACGTGACCTTCGCGAACTCGAGGAACACGTCGGGAAGGCTGTAGCTCACCGCGAATCCCGCGGCCTCGAGTTCGTCCTTCGCCTCGGCGACGGTCTTGCCGACGACATCGGGAACGGCGACGAGGTCGGGACCCTTCGACACCGTGAGCACGACCTTCGATCCGGGGACCATGGGGTCTTCGGTCCAGTCGGCGGTCTTCACGTGGTCTTTCGGGACCTCGTTGTCGAAGACGGGGTCGTTGTACTCCACGGTGAGGCCCGCGGCGGTGAGCTTCGCCTCGGCCTCGTCGGCCGGCTGGCCCTCGACCGGCGGCACGGCGCCGACCGAGACCACGAGGCTCAGCTTGCCGCGCTCGGCGTACTCGCCGGGCACGGGCTCGCCCTCGTCGGTGAGCACGGCGATCACGAGTCCGGCCGCGACATCGCCCGAGAACTGCTCGATCGGTTTCTCGGCGACCGAGAAGGCTGCGAGCTGCGTCCTGGCGTCGGCCTCCTCCGCGCCGACCACGTCGGGAACCGCGATGATCGCCGGCCCGGTGGAGACGTACATCGTGACCTTCGACCCGCGTTGCGCCTGCGTGCCGGGCTCGGGGTCGCTGCCGGAGACCTTGCCGTCGGCGACCTCCGGATCGCTGCGTTCGGCCTGCTCGACCGTGAAGCCGGCGTCGACGAGCGCCGCCTCGGCGTCGGCGGGTGCCGCGTTCACGATGTCGGTCGGCACCGTCGCGTACGAGCCGGGGCCTGCGCCGAAGTACCAACCGGCGCCGCCGGCGACTCCGGCGATCAGCAGCACGAGCGCGAGCAGCCAGTAGCCGCGTCGACGCCGGCGCGACACCGCGGCGGTCAGCGCACCGGCGTCGGGCCCGTCTCCGTCGGCATCGGACGGCGGGAACTCGGGTGGTGCGAGCGGGCTCGGCGGCGACATCGCACCGGTGAGCACGGTCGTCGCGGCGGTCGTCGCGCCGGAGGTCGACGCCGCGAGACCCACGCCGGAGAGCACCGCGGTGGCCTGCGTCGCGTGCGATCCGCCGCGGATGCCGGCTTCGATCTGCCGGAGCCGATCGAGCATGTCCTTGGCGTCGCGGGGCCGGGCCTCGGGATCGCGCGAGGTCGACCAGAGCACGAGCTCGTCGAGCTCGACGGGCACCGACGGGTTCTTGGCGCTCGGCATCGGCACCTGGTCGTTGGCGTGCTGGTACGCGATCTGCATGGGCGCCTCGCCCACGTACGGCTGCTCGCCCGTGAGCATCTCGTAGACCATGATGCCGACGGCGTAGATGTCGCTGCGGGCATCGGCGATGCCGCGGGTGACGAGTTCGGGGGAGAGGTAGGCGATCGTGCCGAGCAGCGCCTGCCCGGTGGCGGTGTTGGCGCTCGCGGCCCGCGCGAGTCCGAAGTCGCCGAGCTTGATGCGGCCGTCATCGGCGAGCAGCACGTTCTCGGGCTTGAGGTCGCGGTGCACGATGCCGGCCTTGTGCGCTGCGGCGAGCCCGGCGAGCACGGCGTCGAGGATGTCGACGGTCTGCTCGGGGGTCAGCTTCTTGTAGTCCTTCAGCAGGTCGCGCAGGGTGATGCCCGGCAGGTACTCCATGACGAGGTACGCCATGTCGGAGTCCTGGCCCTGGTCGAACACGTTGACGACATTGGGGTGCGCGAGCCGGGCCGCCGAGCGGGCCTCCTGCACGAACCGGGTCTTGAACGTGTTGTCGTCGGCGAGGTGCCCGTGCATGATCTTGATCGCGACCCGACGCTCGAGTCGGAGGTCGGTCGCGAGGTACACCGTGGCCATGCCGCCGCGCGCGATGCGCGAGCGCACCTGATACCGGCCGTCGATGAGACGTCCGATCATGGGGTCGGCGGGCGCAGTGGTCACCAGACGAGTGTACGAACTCGTACATGCCTCTCGCTGACTACACACCGAGTGCCCGATGATCGAAACCGCTTCGTGATGCGCAGCACGGCCGCGAGGAGCCGACCTCGGGCCGCACCCGGCCATGCCGGATGCGGGCGGGTCAGCCGAGCTCGGCGAGCCAGGCCCGCGCGGCCCGCTCCCACTTGGCGTACTTCTCGGGGTGGGCCGACTTCTGCACCGCCTGGGCCGCGTCGGCGACGGACATGCCCTCCCAGTCGTCGAGGTCGAGCAGTCCGGGTGCGCGCCCGACGTTCGGCCCGTCGGGGCCGCCGTAGAACGATCGGGCGGCGTGGGCCGGATCCGAGACCTCCTCGACCGTGCCCCAGCCCTGGCTCGGGCGCTGCTGGAACAGGCCGAGCGAATCACGGTCGCCCGAGTCGACGTCGCGCATGCCCGACTCCTGGGCGGCGGCGACCAGCGCCACGACGATTCCCGCGTCGGGGACGCCGAGCGAGCGGCCCACGTCGATCACGAGCTGCGCGTTCGTGCGCATCTCGTCGGTGAGCGTGGCCGGACGGTCGGGCTCCGGCTGCACCTGCGCGACGGGCTCGGCCGCGACGGGTTCCGCCGGCGCCGGCGCGGGCGCGGGCGCAGCGGGCGGAGCCGGGGCATCCGCCGTCTCCAACGCGCTCGGGAGCACGATCTGCTCGCCCGGGAAGATGAGGCTCGACCCGCTCAGCCCGTTCGCGCTCAGCACCTGGGCCGTGTCGAGCCCGTACCGCGCGGCGATCCCGCTGATGGTGTCGCCCGAGGCGACCGTGTGGCGACGGATGTCGGGCGGTGCCGTCGGCTTCGGCGCGACCGGGGCCGATGCGCCGGGCAGCGCGAGCCGTTGGCCGGGGAAGATGAGGCTCGACCAGCCGAGTCCGTTGGCGGCGAGCACCTCGGCGGTCGCGAGCCCGTAGCGCTCGGCGATGCCGCTCACCGTGTCACCCTCGGCCACGACGACCTCGGCCGGGGGTGCGGAGGCGGCGACGACCGCCGTGCGACGCGTGTCGACACCCGCGGCCCGGTCCTTCGCCAGGCGCTTCGGCGTCTGCGGTGCGGCCTCCGCGGGCTGCACGATGCCGAGCGAGACCGCGATCGTGCCCACGATGGCGACCGGCAACGTCGTCAGCCGGCGGATGCCGCGCGGTCGGCGCGCACGGGAGAGCTCCCGCCTGGTGGCGGGTGCGCGCGCGCCCTCCGGTTGCCCGTCGGCCGCTGCGTCGCGGTTCGTCATGTCGCCCCCTCGTCCGACCCCCATCGGCTTGGCGACACCGTTCCACAGCAGCGGTGACGTGTCAACGACATGCGCGCGTGTCCGCAGGAGCCGTGCGAGGACACGGGAGGCGCCGTGGGCGCCGGTGCGGTGGGTATCGCCCGGATCCGCGCTCTGGCTAGGCTGGAGCGGTGACCGATGCGACTTCGCCCGATTCGACCGCGACCGAGTGGCTGACCGTGCCCGACCTCGTCGAGCTCTTCGACTCGACGCCGAGCCGTGTCCGCCGGCTCATCGACGACCGACACCTGCTCGCCGCCCGCATCGACGGCGTGCTCAAGGTGCCCGCGGTGTTCATCCGCGACGGGCACCCGCTGCCCGAACTGCACGGCACGATCATGGTCCTCGGCGACGGCGGGTTCAGCGACGCCGAGGCGCTCGACTGGCTGCTGAACGAAGACGACAGCCTGGGCGTCTCGCCGATCGCCGCGTTGCTCGCCGGGCGCAAGGCCGAGGTGCGACGCGTCGCCCAGGCCCTCGCCTGAGCCGATCGTCGCCCGACGCCCGCCCGATCAGCTGCTGCGGCGACTGACGGTCGTCGCGAGCGAGGCGAGCTCCGTGCGAGCCGCACCGCTCAGCGGGGCGTCCTCGAGGGCGGCGCGCGAGCGCCCGACCTCCGCGGCGATGAGGGACTCGATCTCGTCGACCGCGCCGGTGTCGGCGATCGTGCGCTGCAGCATCCGGATCTGGGCCTCGGTCAGGTCGGGATCGCCGAGCAGTTCGTCGAGCAGGTTGCGCGGGCCGGGGGCGAGGCGCTCGCGCGCGATCGCGACGAGCATGGTGCGCTTGCCTTCGCGGAGGTCGTCACCGCTCGGCTTGCCGGTGACCTCCGGGTCGCCGAAGACGCCCAGGAGGTCGTCGCGCAGCTGGTAGGCCATGCCGAGGGGCAGTCCGAAGGCGCGCAGTGCGTCGATCTGCTCCGTGGTGCCTCCGCCGATGAAGCCGCCGAGCGCGAGCGGCGACTCGACCGAGTACTTCGCGGCCTTGTAGGTGATGACGCGCTCGGCGGTCGCGCGCTGCGCTTCGTCGGAGCGGGTGTGCCACGACTGCTCGGCGAGGATGTCGAGGTACTGGCCAGCGGTCACCTCGGTCCGCATGCGGACGAACTCGCTGCGGGCGGCTCGCGCGGCAGCGCGGTCGCCGAGGGCGTCGAGGCCCTCGTCGAGGAGCTCGTCGCTCCATCCGAGCAGGAGGTCGCCCAGCAGGATCGCCGAGGCGCGTCCGAACTCGTCGCTGCTGCGGAGCCACCCGGCCTGGGCGTGCTGCGCCTCGAAGAGCCGGTGCGCGGCCGGTGCGCCCCTGCGGGTGTCGGAGTTGTCGATGAGGTCGTCGTGCACGAGGGCGGCGGCGTGGAACACCTCGAGCGCCGAGGCCGCCGAGACCACCGGGAACGCGTCGCGCTCGGCGTCGTCGCCGAACGGGTCGAAGCCGCGGCCGACCACGGCCTCCCAGCCCCAGTAGCAGAACAGCGCGCGGAAGCGTTTGCCTCCGCTGAGAAAGCGCCTTGAGAACACGTCGAGCGGCTCCAGCTCGGGTGTGATCGAGCGGAGAATGGTGCTGCGCTCATCGAGGAACCCATCGATGCGTGCTTGAACCAGATCGACGAGACGAGAACCTTGGGCCACGCGCCTAGCCTACCGAGGCCGCGCGGCGCTAGAATGAGCACGGATGCGTCGGTCCCGAGCCTGAGGGGAAAGAGATGCCGCTTTCAGAGCAGGAGCAACGTCTTCTCGAGGAGATGGAGCGGAACCTCTACCGCAATGATGCGGACTTCGTGCATGCGGTCGGGGGTGGCCGTGGGCGCCGCCCGAACTACCGGGCGATCGTGCTCGGTGTTCTGCTCGCGGTCGTCGGCGCAGGCGCGCTGATCGCCGGAGTCGCGTTGCAGATGCTCATCGTCGGCATCATCGGCTTCGCCATGATGTTCGCCGGCGTGCTCGTCGCCATCACGCCGGGCAAGCGCGGCGCTGCCGCTCCTGCGCCCGAGGAGGCCTCGCCGAATTCGGGCAAGTCCCAGGGCGGCCAGTCCGCCGGGTTCATGGACCGCCTCAACGAGCGCTGGGATCGCCGACAGGAGCGCGGCGACTAAGTCCTCCACGTTCCTCCACCGTCGAACGGGTCGATCCATCGGGTCGGCCCGTTTTTTCGTGCGCCGTGCGAGATCTCGCCGCTGATCGGCGATTCCGCCTGATCACCGCGGGGCGGCATCGGTCGTGCGATGGGCCCGTCAGCGCCGCGCCAGCGCCCGCCGGCGTGGACCGACACCCCGTTTCCCTCCTCGAGGTGCACGAATCCCTCCACCGCGCTCCACTCCCCGAATCCGCGTGATTCCGGGCCTCTGTCGCACCGATTCCGTCTCGATCGTCCGCGTGTCGTTGTCAGGGGGATGGGAGTGGAGTAAAGTGGGGGCACCTGGATCCTGGTCGGAGGAAAGGGGGTGGTGCGGTGTTCCTCGGGACCTACGAGCCGAAGCTCGACGAGAAGGGCCGCGTCATTCTTCCGGCCAAATTCCGGGACGAACTCTCGACCGGTCTCGTGCTCACGCGCGGACAGGAGCGCTGCATCTACGTGTTCAGCGCCCGGGAGTTCGAGCAGATGAACGAGAAGATCCGCCAAGCCCCCGTCACCAGCAAGCAGGCGCGCGACTACATGCGCGTCTTCCTGTCGGGAGCCTCAGCGGAGACCCCCGACAAGCAGCACCGGATCACCGTCCCCGCAACGCTCCGCAGCTATGCGGGCCTCGGCCGAGACCTCGCGGTCATCGGCGCGGGCAGCAGGGTCGAGATCTGGGATGCCACGGCGTGGCAGACATACCTCGCCGAACAGGAGGCGGCCTTCGCAGAGACGGCGGAGGAGGTGATTCCCGGGCTCTTCTAGCCCGGCGGGTTGCGACTCCCAGCCGTACGCGCCTGCTGCACTTCCCCGCAACAGGACGAACGGATGGGCATCGGAATCCGTCGGAGACGATCCCCGGAGGCATCATGGACATCGAACGCATCCACACACCCGTCATGCTCGAGCGCACGCTCGAGCTCCTCTCGCCGGCGCTGGGCCGCGACGGTGCGGTCGTGGTCGACGCGACGCTCGGCATGGGCGGCCACACGGCCGCGATGCTCGAGCGGTTCCCGTCGCTCACGGTCATCGGCCTCGACCGCGACACCGACGCACTGGCGATCGCCCGCGAACGCCTCGCACCCTTCGGCGACCGCGCCCGTTTCGTGCACACCGTCTACGACGGCATCGCCGAGGCGATCCGGTCGGAGGGCTTCCGCGAGGTCGACGCCGTGCTGTTCGACCTCGGCGTCTCCTCGCTGCAGCTCGACCGGGCCGAGCGCGGCTTCGCCTACTCGAAGGACGCACCGCTCGACATGCGCATGGACGGCACGCGCGGTCGCACGGCGGCCGACATCATCGCGACGTACAGCGAGACGGAACTCCGGCACATCTTCCAGGACTTCGGCGAGGAGAAGCTCGCCGGGCGCTACGCCAAGGCCATCGTGAAGGCCAGGGAGACCGAGCCGATCCTGCGCTCGGCCGAGCTCGTGTCGATCATCCACGACGCGACCCCGGTGGCCGTGCAGCGGCAGGGGCACCCGGCCAAGCGCGTGTTCCAGGCGCTGCGCATCGAGGTCAACGAGGAGCTCTCGGTGCTCCAGCGCGCGATGCCCGCCGCCCTCGACATGCTGAACGTCGGCGGTCGCATCGTCGTGCTCGCGTACCAGTCGCTCGAGGACCGCATCGTCAAGCGCGTGCTCCAGACGGCGTCGACCTCGTCGGCCCCCGCCGACCTGCCGATGGAGCTGCCCGAGCACCGGCCGCAGTTCAAGCTGCTCGTGCGCGGTGCCGAGCTCGCGAGCGAGGCCGAACAGGCCGAGAACCCGCGCGCCAAGCCGGTGCGCCTGCGTGCCGCCGAACGAGTGAGGAGTGCGACATGAGCGCGCTTCCCGCGCAGAGCCAGCCGAGCCCGATCCGGCGGCGCGTCCGGATCCCCGCGATCCTGCGCCCCGCTCCCGACCGGGTCGCCCGGTCGCGGCCCCGGCTCGCCTACGCGATCATCGCCGTGGGCGGCGTCGCGGTCATCGCACTCGCGCAGCTCATGCTGTCGATCGCGGTCACCCAGGGCGCCTACGAGATCGACGGGTATCAGCTCAGCCAGGCGAAGCTCTCCCGGCAGCAGCAGACGCTCGCCGAGGACCTCGACCGCGTGCAGTCCCCGCAGTACCTCGCGCAGAACGCCGAGGCCCTCGGCATGGTGCCGAACTCCAATCCGGTGTTCCTGAGGCTCAGCGACGGCGCGGTGCTCGGGCAGCCGACCGCCGCAGCCGGGGGAGCCGTGGCATCCGCCGCCCTGGTTCCGAATTCGCTGATCGGCGGCGTGCCGCTCGTGACCGAGGAACAGGCGGGGGAGACTGCACCCGTGGGAGGTCAGGGGGCCGGAGTGGGCGGAGCCGTGGCGGTCGACCCGGTCGAACCCGCGACGCCGGCCGTCACCGACGCCCTTCCGACCCCGACGACCCACTGACCGGCCCACCGAGCCCGCACCCCGACGAACCGACGTACCGAGACGTGAAGAACCGAACCACCGGAGGGGGATCCAGGTGAACCGCATCAGCCGTCATCCGATGCGGAGGATCCTCGCGGCGGGGGTGGTGCTCGTCGTGCTCGTCGTGCTGTTCGTCGTGCGGCTCGTCGACATCCAGGTGCTGCGCGCGTCCGCGCTGAACGAGCAGGCCGACGAGGTGCGATCGACCGAGCCGATCGCGGTCTACGGCGCCCGCGGCGACATCCTCGATCGCAACGGCGCCGTGCTCGCCGACAGCGTCATGCGCTACGACGTCGCGCTCTCGCCGAAGAACGCGAAGAAGGGCCCAGTCGTGCGCGAGGAGCCCGACCCCGCCGACCCGTCGAAGACGGTGCGCGTCGAGGTGCCGCTCGAGCAGATCGCGGCTGAGCTCGGCGGGGTCGTCGGGCTCACCGGCGACCAGGTGCTCGGCATCATCGCCGCCGCGCTCGCAGACGACCCCGACTCCGACTTCGCGTACGTCGCCAAGCTCGTCGACGTCGACACCTACGAGAAGATCGAGGCGCTCGATATCCCGTGGGTCGTGCAGTCGCGGCACCCGAGCCGCAGCTACCCGAACGGGGCGGTCGCCGGAAACCTGCTCGGCTTCGTCGGCGAAGACGGCAAGGCGCAGGCCGGGCTCGAACTCGGCCAGGACTCCTGCCTCGCCGGAGAGGACGGCGAGGTCACCTACATCCCGAGCCTGCAGGACTGGGTCGAGATCCCCGGCACCGAGGTCGTGCACAAGCAGGCGAAGGACGGCGGCACGCTCAAGCTCACGATCGACGCCGACCTGCAGTGGGAGGTGCAGCGCATCGCCGAGGCGCAGCGGCTCGCGGTCGGCGCGCAGTGGGCCACCGTCACGGTCATGGAGGCGAAGACCGGCAAGCTGCTCGCCGTCGCCGACGTGCCGACCGTCGACCCCAACGCCCCGTCCGAGACGGACGCCGCCGACCGGGGCTCGCGCACGTTCACGGCACCGTTCGAACCCGGCTCGACCTTCAAGGCCGTCACGGCCGCATCGCTCATCGACGCGGGCAAGGCAAACCCGCTCAGCCAGGTCATGGCGGGGTACTCCTACGACGCGCCGAACGGCGCGAACTTCCAGGACAGCTTCTACCACGACGACACGCCCTACACGCTGACCGGTGCGCTCATCGACTCGTCGAACACCGCCACGGCGAAGTTCGGCGAGCAGATGAGCGACCAGGCCCGGTTCGAGTACATGCAGAAGTTCGGCTTCGGGCGCACCAGCGAGGTGGGGTTCCCGGCCGAGGAGTCGGGCGACCTCAACGGCGGGCCCGACGAGTGGGACAACCAGACGACGTACACGACGATGTTCGGCCAGGGCCTGACGACGACCGCGGTGCAGATCGCGAGCGCCTACCAGACCATCGCCAACGGGGGCGTGCGCATGCCCGTGCAGCTCGTCGAGAGCTGCACCGACGCCGACGGCGAGGTCACCTCGCCGTCGACCGACGGCACCCGGGTGATCAGCGAGCAGGCCGCGAGCGAGACCGGCCAGATGCTCGAGAACGTCTACACCAAGGGCTGGCTCGCCGACACGTGGAACATCCCCGGCTACCGGGTCGCCGCGAAGACCGGAACCGCGCAGGTCGCCGGCCCCGACGGGGTCTACCTGCCGGGCTACCTCGTCTCGGTCTCGGGCTTCGCTCCGGCCGACGATCCCGAGTTCGTCGTTTCGGTGAGCTACATGGATCCCGTTAAGATGAATTCGTCCGCCGCATCGGCTCCCGTGTTCCAACAGGTCATGAGTCAGGTGCTGAAGAAGTATCGGACCATTCCATCCGGCGCCGCGGCGCCTGACCTGCCAGCAACCTGGTGAGAAAGTTGGGTTCGTGACCGGATCGCCTCCCACGGCCCTCCGGCCGCAGCACCCCGCCCCGCGTTCACTGCGAGGCCTCGCCGAGACCTTCGGGCTCCGGGCCGTCGGTGACCTCGGCGATCTCGAGGTCACGGGCGTCGTGCTGTCGTCGAACACGGTCCGCCCCGGCGACCTGTACGTCGGCGTGCCCGGGCGCAACGCGCACGGGGCGCAGTACGCGGCCGCCGCGCGCGATGCGGGCGCCGTCGCAGTGCTGACGGATGCCGCGGGCGTCGAGCTCGCCGCCGGCTCGGGTCTGCCCATCCTCGTCGCCGACGATGCGCGTGCCGCGCTCGGCGACGTCGCGGCGTGGATCCACCGCACCGACGAGAACCCGGCGACGCTCTTCGCGGTCACCGGCACGAACGGCAAGACGAGCGTCGTCTACCTGCTCTACGGCATCCTGCGCCAGCTCGGCGTCGTCGCCGGCCTCACCTCCACCGCCGAGCGCCGCATCGGCGACGAGGCGGTCACGAGCTCCCTCACCACGCCCGAGGCGAGCGAGCTGCACGCCCTGCTCGCCCGCATGCGCGAGGTCGACGTCCGCGCCGTCGGCGTCGAGGTCTCGGCGCAGGCGCTCTCGCGCCACCGCGTCGACGGACTCGTCTTCGACGTCGCGGGGTTCACGAACCTCACGCACGACCACCTCGACGACTACGCGTCGATGGAGGTCTACTACGAGGCCAAGCGCGACCTGTTCCAGCCCGATCGATCCCGCCGCGGCGTCGTCACCGTCGACTCCGAATGGGGCCGCAGGCTGGTGCAGGACGCACGCGTGCCGGTCACCACGCTCACGACGATGCCCGACGTCGAGGCCGACTGGCGCATCACGGTGCTCGACGAGCAGCCGTCGTTCACGGCCTTCCGCCTCGACGGGCCCGACGGTCGCAGCCTCGAGACTCGCGTGCCGCTGCTCGGCTGGTACATGGCGGCCAACGCGGCGCTCGCGATCGTGATGCTCGTCGAGGCCGGCCACGACCTCGACCGCATCGCCGCGGCGCTCGGAGCCGACGGCATCGACGCGTACATCCCGGGTCGCGCCGAGCGCATCTCGGGCGAGCGGGGCCCGATCGTCTACATCGACTACGGCCACAGCCCCGACGCGTTCCTACAGACGCTCGACGCGATCCGCCGCACCACCACGGGGCGCGTCATCATGGTGTTCGGCGCCGATGGCGACCGCGACACGACGAAGCGCGCCGACATGGGCGCCATCGCCGCACGCGGGGCCGACGCCGTGGTGATCACCGACTTCCACCCGAGATGGGAGGACCCCGCGGCGATCCGCGCGGCACTCATCGAGGGCGCGCGAGCCGCGGTACCCGACCGCGAGCTCCACGAGATCGCCGACCCCCGCGCCGCGTTCCGCGCGGCGCTCGCCCTCGCGGGCGACGGCGATGCGATCCTCTACGCCGGCCCGGGCCACGAGGACTACCACGAAGTGAAAGGCGTCAAGATCCCCTACTCAGCACGAGACGATGCACGCGCGGCCCTGCGCGAAGCCGGATGGCCCGCATGATCTCACTCAGCCTGCACGAGATCGCCGCGGCGATCGACGGGTCGCTCCGACTGCGCTCCACGACGGCCACGCCCGAGACGCACGTCGACGGCACCGTGACCACAGACTCCCGCGAGATCCAGCCCGGAGACGTCTTCTTCGCCAAGCGCGGCGAGTTCGACGACGGACACCGCTTCGCTCCTGCTGCCGCTGAGCAGGGCGCGGCGCTGCTCGTCGTCGAGCAGGAGCTCGACCTCGAGGTGCCGCAGATCGTCGTCGACGATTCCGTCGTCGCGCTCGGCGCCCTCGCCACCGAGGTCGTCGCGCGGGTCCGCGCAGGCGGCGACCTGAAGATCGTCGGCGTCACGGGGTCGAACGGCAAGACCACCACGAAGAACCTGCTGCGCGCCGTGCTCGAACGCGTCGGTCCGACGGTCGCGGCACGAGCCTCGTACAACAACGAGGTCGGCGGACCCATCACGATGCTCGCGCTCGAAGCCGACACGAAGTACCTCGTCGCCGAGATGGGCGCGTCGGGCGTGGGCGAGATCGCCCGCCTGATCCGCATGGCCCGTCCCGACATCGGCATCGTGCTGAAGGTCGGCCTCGCCCACGCGGGCGAGTTCGGCGGCATCGAGCAGACCGTCCGCGCGAAGTCCGAGATGGTCACCGACCTGCTTCCGACGGATGTCGCGGTGCTGAACCTCGACGATCCGCGCGTGGCCCCGATGGCCGGGCTCACCCGCGCGCGCGTCGTGACCTTCGGCCTCGGCGCCGCGGCCGACGTGCGCGCCACCGACGTCGTCGTGCACGCGCGCGGCACCGAGTTCACGGTCCACGTGCCCGGCGGAGCGTCCGCACGCGTGCGGTTCGGCGTGCTCGGCGAGCACCACGTGATGAATGCGCTGGCGGCCGTCGTGGCATCCGTCGAACTGGGCGTGCCGCTCGCCGGCGTCGTCGACGCGCTCGAGTCGGTGACGCTCGCCGAGCGGTGGCGCATGCAGGTCATGGGCGGCCGCGACGGCATCACCGTGATCAACGACGCGTACAACGCGAGCCCCGACTCGATGAGCGCGGCGATCAAGACGCTCGCCCAGGTCAAGGCGCCCGGCACGCGCACGATCGCCGTGCTCGGCGAGATGAGCGAACTGGGGGAGTTCTCCGGAGAGGAGCACGACCGCATCGGGCTGCTGGCCGTCCGGCTCGGCGTCTCGCAGCTCGTCGTCGTCGGTCCGGGCGCGCGCCGCCTGCACATCACGGCCATCAACGAGGGGTCGTGGGACGGCGAGTCGGCCTACGTCGAGACGGCCGACGAGGCCTACGACCTCGTCGTGGCATCCGCCCGGCCCGGTGACACCGTGCTGGTGAAATCGTCGAACTCGGCGGGCCTCCGCCACCTCGGCGACCGACTGGGAGAATGGTTCTCGTGAGAGCACTTCTGAGCGCCGGCGCCTTGTCGCTCGCCTTCACGCTGTTTCTGACCCCCCTGTTCATCCGCCTCTTCGTGAAGCTCGGGTGGGGCCAGTTCATCCGCGACGACGGGCCGCAGAGCCACCACGTCAAGCGCGGCACGCCCACCATGGGCGGCATCGTCTTCATCCTGGGCACGCTGTTCGGCTACTTCGTCGCCACGCTGCTGCTCAGCAACGAGAAGCCGACGGCCACCGGTCTGCTCGTGCTGTTCATGATGGTCGGGCTCGGGTTCGTCGGGTTCCTCGACGACTTCCTCAAGACGCGCAAGAAGCAGAGCCTCGGGCTCGGCGGCTGGGCGAAGGTGGCCGGGCAGACGGCCGTGGCCGCGGCGTTCGCCCTGCTCGCGATCAACTTCCCGAACCCCGAGGGCGTCACGCCCGCGAGCACGAGCATCTCGTTCATCCGCGACCTCCCGCTCGACTTCATGGTGTTCGGCACGATCGCCGGCACGATCATCTACGTCGTCTGGATCTGCCTGATCACCGCCGCAGCCTCGAACGGCGTCAACGTGACCGACGGCCTCGACGGTCTCGCCGGCGGCGCCTCGGTGCTCGCGATCGGGTCGTTCATCATCATCGGGTTCTGGCAGTTCAACCAGTCGCGGTTCGGCGAGAGCCTGAACCCGAGCGACGCGTACCGCGCCTACGACGTGCGCGACCCCCTCGACATCGCGATCGTCGCCTCGGCGATCGTCGGCGGCCTCATCGGCTTCCTGTGGTGGAACACGAATCCGGCGAAGATCTACATGGGCGACACCGGTTCGCTCGCCCTCGGCGGCGCCCTCGCGGCGCTCGCGATCGTCAGCCAGACCGAGCTCCTGCTCGTGCTCATCGGCGGCATCTTCGTCATCGAGACCGGCTCGGTGATCGTGCAGCGCGCGTACTTCAAGCTCACGGGCGGCAAACGCATCTTCCTGATGAGTCCGATCCACCACCACTTCGAGTTGAAGGGCTGGGCCGAGGTCACGATCGTCGTGCGCTTCTGGCTCATCGCGGGCATGTTCGTCGCCGCGGGCGTCGGTGCCTTCTACTTCGAGTGGCTCCAGCGATGAGCGGAGCGGATGCCGCGGGCGGCCGCCTCGACTCGCTGACGAGCTGGCACGCCGACTGGAGCGGCCTGCGGGTGCTCGTGCTCGGTGCGGGCGTCACCGGGTTCGCGGTCGCCGACACGCTCGCCGAGCTCGGCGCCGACGTGCTGCTCGCCGCGACGACCGTCGACGACGATCGCGCGCGGATCCTCGACGTCATCGGCGTCGGGGTGCTTCGGCATCCGCTCGACGCCGTGCCCGACGAGGTCGCCGGGTTCGGGCCGGAGCTCGTCGTCGCGTCGCCAGGGTTCCACCCCGACAACGCGGTGCTCGAGTGGGCCGCGGCCTCCGGCGTGCCGGTGTGGGGCGACATCGAACTCGCCTGGCGCGTGCGCGACAAGGTGAGCACGGCCGACTGGATCCTCGTCACCGGCACCAACGGCAAGACCACGACCACGCAGCTCGCCGCGACCCTGCTCGCGGCGAACGGGCTGCGCGCGGCGCCGTGCGGCAACATCGGCGTGCCGGTGCTCGACGCCGTCCGTGATCCCGGCGGCTTCGACGTGCTCGTCGTCGAGCTGTCGAGCTACCAGCTGCACGCACTGCCGCTCGAGGGGCCCGGCGCGCTGCATCCGCTCGCGAGCGTGTGCCTGAACGTCGCCGACGACCATCTCGACTGGCACGGGTCGGCCGAGGCGTACCGCGCGGCCAAGGCGAAGGTGTACGCGAACGCCCGTGTCGCGTGCGTGTACAACCGCGCCGACGAGGCGACCAGGCGCATGGTCGAGGAGGCCGACGTCGAGGAGGGCGCCCGTGCCATCGGGTTCGGCCTCGACGTGCCGGGGCCGAGCGACTTCGGCGTGGTGGAGGGCATCCTCTGCGACCGCGCGTTCCTCGAGGAACGGCACTCGTCGGCGCTCGAGATCATCACGGTCGACGAGCTCGAGCCGCGCGGGCTCGCCGCGCCCCACATCGTGGCCAACATCCTCGCCGCGTCGGCGCTCGTGCGTGCGGCCGGCGTGCCCGTCGGCGTCATCCACGACGCGCTCGGCGAGTTCGCGCTCGACGCGCACCGCATCCAGACCGTGGCGCTCTCCGGAGGCATCCGCTGGGTCGACGACTCGAAGGCGACCAACCCGCACGCCGCCGAGGCCTCCCTCCGTGCGTTCCCGCGAGTGGTCTGGATCGTCGGGGGCCTGCTCAAGGGCGTCGACGTCGATGCGCTCGTCGCCGCGCATGCGCGTCGCCTGCGGGCTGCGGTCGTGATCGGCGTCGATCGGGCGGCGCTCGTCGCCGCGTTCGCCCGACACGCGAGCGACGTGCCGCTCTTCGAGGTCGATGCCGATGACACTGGAACGGTCATGGCACTGGCCGTCGGCTTCGCCGAGTCGATCGCCGAAGACGGGGACACGGTGCTCCTGGCACCGGCAGCCGCCTCGATGGACCAGTTCGCCGACTACGCCGATCGCGGCCGTCGGTTCCAGCAGGCGGTACGAGCACGATTGGATGGTGAGGCGGATGCCGACTCCGCCCCGCACGACCCCCGCGAACCCGACGCCCGAGGCTGACCGCGGCGGCGTGGCCGCCCGCATCCGCCTCGGCCGGGTGCTCAGGGTCGAGTCCAAGGACTACCTCCTGCTGCTCAGCACGGTGGTGTTCCTCGTGCTCTTCGGCCTCGTCATGGTGCTCTCGTCATCGACCGTCGAGTCGCGCCTCGAGGACGGCGGGTTCTTCGTGCAGGCGACCAGGCAGGGCATGTTCGCCCTCATCGGGCTGCCCGTCATGCTGATCGCGAGCCGGATGCCCGAACGGTTCTGGATGCGGCTCGCCTGGCCGCTGCTGATCGGGGCGTGCGCGCTCCAGCTGCTCGTGGTCGCGACGCCGCTCGGCGTCGAGGTCGGCGGCAACACGAACTGGCTCGACCTGGCCGGCGTGCAGTTCCAGCCCTCCGAGATCATCAAGGTCGCCCTCGTGATCTGGCTGGGCCTCATCGTCACGAAGAAGCAGGCGTACCTGGGCGACTTCGGCAAGGGCGTCATGCCGATCCTCCTCGTCGGCGGCGGCGCCATCGGCCTCGTGCTCATCGGCGGCGACCTCGGCACCGTCATGATCATGGGCGCGATGCTGCTCGGCACGCTGTTCCTCATCGGCGTGCGATTCCGCCTGCTGCTGCCGCCGGTGCTGATCAGCGCCGCCGTGTTCGTGATCGTCGCCGTCTCGAGCGACAACCGCATGCGCCGCATCACGGCGTTCCTCCAGGAGAACTGCGAGCAGGGCTCGGGCGACGACTGCTGGCAGATCCAGCACGGCCGGTTCGCGCTCGCGAACGGCGGGATCTTCGGCGTCGGACTCGGCAATTCGACGGCCAAGTGGTCGTGGCTGCCCGCGGCCGACAACGACTTCATCTTCGCGATCATCGGCGAGGAACTCGGCCTGATCGGGGCCATCGTCGTGATCGCGCTGTTCGTGCTGCTCGCGGTCGCGTTCGCGCGGGTGCTGCGTTCGGCGCAGACGCCGTTCGCGAAGACCGTCACCGCCGCCGTCATGGTGTGGGTCATCGGCCAGGCATGTGTCAACATCGGTGTCGTGCTTGGTGTCTTCCCCGTTCTCGGCGTTCCCCTCCCGCTCGTCTCAGCAGGAGGCACGGCGCTCGTCACGACGCTGTTCGCCATCGGCGTCGTGCTCTCGGTCGCACGGGACCCCGCGGCGACCGCGCGCGCCGCGGAGCGTTTCGCGGCCCGGTCGGCCGCCAGGTCGGCCGCTCGCGCCGGGCGCGCGCGATGACCGTCTACCTGCTCGCCGGCGGCGGGACCGCCGGCCACGTGAACCCCCTGCTCGCGGTCGCCGACCGGTTGCGCGAACGCGACCCCGAGGCCGAGGTGCTGGTGCTCGGCACCGCGGAGGGCCTCGAGTCCAGGCTCGTGCCCGCGCGCGGCTACGAGCTCCTGACGATCGCGAAGGTGCCGTTCCCCCGACGCCCGAACGGGGCGGCCGTGCGGTTCCCGAAGCGGTTCCGCGACTCGGTCGCCGACGTGCGCGAGATCATCTCCCAGCGGGGCGTCGACGTGGTCGTCGGCTTCGGCGGCTACGTGTCGACTCCGGCGTACCTCGCGGCGCGTCGGCTCGGCGTGCCCATCGCGATCCACGAGGCCAACGCCAAGCCCGGCCTCGCGAACCGGCTCGGGGCGCGATGGGCCGAGACGGTCGGCGTCGTGTTCAGCGACACCCCGCTGCGGCACGCCGAGGTCGTCGGCATGCCGCTCCGCCGGGAGATCGAGCAGCTCGACCGCGCCGCCCTCCGGGGCACCGCGGCGGAGTTCTTCGGCCTCGACTCCGACCGGCCGGTGCTGCTCGCGACGGGCGGATCGCTCGGCGCGCGCCGCATCAACCGCACGATGACCGCCTCGGCGCAGGCGCTGACGTCGGCCGGATGGCAGGTGCTGCACATCACGGGCGCGAACGCCGACGTGAGCGATCCCGGCATCGCCGACTACCGCATGCTCGAGTACGCCGACCGCATGGACCTTGCGCTCTCGGTCGCCGATGCGGCCGTCTCACGGGCGGGCGCCGCGACCGTCAGCGAGCTCGCGGCGCTCGGCATCCCGTCGGTGCTCGTGCCGTATCCGGTCGGCAACGGCGAGCAGCGGTTCAACGCGGCCGACGTCGTCGCCGCCGGCGGGGCGATCCTGGTCGACGACGCCGACTTCACGCCGGAGCTGGTCGGCGAGACCGTGCTCCCGATGCTGGCCGACGACGAGCGCGTCGCACGCATGGCGGTCGCCGCGGCATCCGTCGGCCATCGCGACGGCACCGACCGCATGATCGACCTCATCGACGCCGCGTCGGGCGCGAATGCCGACGGCACCGCCGCAGACGCGTAACGTTGAGTCGACGGGTGCCGCGGCATCCGTCGCACCGAACCCTCGGCCGCAGCCCGACGACGCCGGCCGGCGCGACACCGCCCAGAGCCCAGAGAAAGCAACGCCGTGACCATCAAGCCCGACCTGTCCACCACGATCCCGTCCGAGCTCGGCGCCGTGCACTTCGTCGGCATCGGCGGGTCGGGCATGAGCGGCATCGCGCGCCTGTTCCTCGGGGCGGGTCACCGCGTGACGGGTTCCGACGTGCGCGACTCGGCGAACATCGGCGCGCTCCGCGAGCTCGGCGCCGAGATCGCGATCGGGCACGACGCCGCCAACCTGGGCGACGACATCGACACGGTCGTGGTGACGGGGGCGCTCTGGCAGGACAACCCCGAGTACCAGCTCGCGCTCTCGCGGGGACTGCCCGTGCTGCACCGATCGCAGGCCCTCGCGGCGCTCATCGCCGGGCAGCGGCTCGTGTCCGTGGCGGGTGCGCACGGCAAGACGACCTCGACGGGCATGATCGTGACCGGCCTGCTCGCGCTCGGCGCCGACCCGAGCTTCGTGAACGGCGGCGTGCTGGCCGACCTCGGGCTGAGCGCCGCCTCGGGCGAGGGCGAGCTCTTCGTCGTCGAGGCCGACGAGTCCGACGGCTCGTTCCTGCTCTACGACACCTCGGTCGCGCTCATCACGAACGTCGATCCCGACCACCTCGACCACTACGGCTCGCGCGACGCGTTCGAGCAGGCGTTCGTCGAGTTCGCCGATCGCGCCCGCGAGCTCGTCGTCATCTCGAGCGACGACGCCGGCGCGGTGCGGGTGCACGAACGACTGTCGCACGAGCGCGTCGTCACGTTCGGCGAGGCGGCCGACGCCACCGTGCGCGTGCACTCGGTCGTCACCGACGGCCCCGTCGCGTTCGCCGTCGACTACGAGGGGGCGACCTACGAGGCCCGCCTCGCCATCCCCGGGCACCACAACGCGATCAATGCGGCCGGCGCTTTCGCCGTGCTCACCGGCCTCGGATTCGACCCGGCGGCCGCCCTCGCGGGCATCGCGCGCTTCGCCGGCACGGGTCGCAGGTTCGAGCTGCACGGCCAGGTCGGCGGCGTGAGCGTCTACGACGACTACGCACACCACCCGACCGAGGTCGCCGCGGCCCTCGCCGCAGCGCGCACGGTCGTCGGCGACGGACGCATCATCGCCGTGCACCAGCCGCACACGTACAGCCGCACGCAGGCATTCGCGAAGGAGTTCGCCGAGGTGCTCGAGCAGTACGCCGACGAGACCGTCGTGCTCGACGTCTACGGCGCCAGGGAGGACCCGGTGCCCGGCGTCACGGGGGCGCTCGTCAGCGAGCGCTTCGCGCACCCCGAGCACGTCGAGTTCATCGCCGACTGGCAGGCCGCGGCCGACCACACCGCGCACATCGCGCGCTCGGGCGACTTCGTCATCACGCTCGGCTGCGGAGACGTCTACCGCATCGTGCCGCAGCTGCTCGGTTCGCTCGAACGCGAGCTCGGATGAGGGCTCCCGCCGCGTGAAGCGGCCCCAGGGGTTCGAACGGCCGGCGCAACCTCGTCAGGCCGCTCCCGGCGCGGCTTCGCGTACGCCCTCGCGCACACCTCCGTCCGCCGAACCGACGGCGGCCGGTCCGGGCGCGGACGCGTCCGCCGCCGGTCGTCGGGCGGATGCCGCATCGCGCCGGTCCGCGGCCGGGGGGCGGCGTACGTCGGGTCCGGCCTCATCGGCGGCCACGACCGAGCGCATCGAGCCGGTGCGCATGCCGGAGGCCGCATCCCGCGGGCCTCGCGTCGGGCCGGGAGGCGTCGCCGACCCCGATGACGTCATCACCGGAGCGACCGAGGGCGATCGCGTCATCGCCGACACGGGCGCGAACGGGTCCGCTGCATCGGCCGCGTCGTCGGGCGGCTGGGTGGCACGGCGGGCGCTGGCCAAGGCCACGCGAGCCCGCCGCCGGTACGAACGTGCCGAGGTGCGGCGCTTCACGGTGCGATCCCGTCGGCGCAGGCTGGCCTGGGGCGTCTCGCTCGGGGCCGTGGGGCTGCTCGTCGCGGTGGTGCTGATCGGCGCCTACTCGCCGATCATGGCGCTGCGCGACGTCCGGGTCGAAGGGGCGTCGAGGGTGCCGGCCACGGAGGTCGCCGCGGCGTTCGAGCCCATGCTCGGCACGCCGCTCGCCCTCGTCGACCGCGCGAGCGTGCAGCAGGCGATGTCGGGGTTCCCGCTCATCGAGACCTACCAGACTGAGGCCGTGCCCCCCGGCACGCTCGTGGTGCGCATCGTCGAGCGCACGCCGGTCGGGGTGATCGAGGGCGACGACGGCCTGCAACTCGTCGACGCCGCCGGCGTGGTCATGGACCGCCCCGAGACGAGGCCCGAGGGTCAGCCGATCATCACGGTCGACGGGGGAGTAGCGGGCGACGGGTTCCGCGCGGTCGCGAGCGTCGTGCGCGCGCTGCCCGCCGACGTCAGGGCCCAGGTCACTGCGGCCTCGGCTGAGACGGCAGACGACGTCACGCTGCAGATCGGCGACGCCAGAGTCGTGTGGGGCAGCGCCGAGGAGTCGGGCCTCAAGGCCGACGTGCTGGCCGCGCTCCTGGCCGCGGCGCCACCGGGGTCGGTGTCGCTGTACGATGTCTCAGCGCCGACGAGTCCGGTCACGATGTGATCGGAGGCTCGATCGGGCTTCTGCTTCGTCGAGCGCGCCAATCGAGCGAGGGTCTTCGCGACACGCCCGCGTGCCTTGACGCACGAGGTGCGCGATCCGCTTACCTTCGAACACAGGAATTGCATACTCGGCAAGACTTTAACCTTCGACTTGAGGTTCAAAGTTCAGAGTTCGCACGGAGGGCCGGAGATGTCGACTAACCAGAACTACCTCGCCGTCATCAAGGTGGTCGGCATCGGCGGCGGTGGCGTCAACGCCGTCAACCGCATGATCGAGCTCGGCCTTCGCGGCGTCGAGTTCATCGCGATCAACACCGACGCGCAGGCGCTGCTCATGAGCGACGCCGACGTCAAGCTCGACGTCGGACGCGACCTGACCCGCGGCCTCGGCGCCGGAGCCGACCCCGAGGTCGGACGCCGCGCGGCAGAAGACCACGCTGAAGAGATCGAAGAGGCGCTGGCCGGCGCCGACATGGTCTTCGTCACCGCCGGAGAGGGCGGCGGCACCGGCACGGGCGGCGCGCCCGTCGTCGCGCGCATCGCCAAGTCGATCGGCGCGCTCACCATCGGTGTCGTCACCAAGCCGTTCGGCTTCGAGGGCAAGCGCCGCCAGACCCAGGCCGAGCAGGGCGTCGCACGCCTGAAAGAAGAAGTCGACACCCTCATCGTGGTGCCGAACGACCGCCTGCTCGAGATCAGCGACCGCGGCATCTCGATGCTCGAGGCCTTCGCGACCGCCGACCAGGTGCTCCTCGCCGGTGTGCAGGGCATCACCGACCTCATCACGACGCCGGGCCTCATCAACCTCGACTTCGCCGACGTCAAGTCGGTCATGCAGGGAGCGGGCTCGGCGCTCATGGGCATCGGCTCGTCGCGCGGGGCCGATCGGGCGATCAAGGCGGCCGAACTCGCCGTGGCGAGCCCGCTGCTCGAAGCCTCGATCGACGGCGCCCACGGGGTGCTCCTCTCCATCCAGGGCGGATCGAACCTCGGCATCTTCGAGATCAACGACGCCGCACGGCTCGTGCAGGAGGCCGTGCACCCCGAGGCCAACATCATCTTCGGCGCCGTCATCGACGACACGCTCGGCGACGAGGTGCGCGTCACCGTCATCGCGGCCGGATTCGACGGCGGCGAGCCCAACGCCAAGCCGGTGGAGGTGCGTCGCGAGCAACTGGTGCCCGCGGCGGCCTCGGTCGGCGTCGGTGCAGGCTCCTCGGCGGGCGGCACGGCCGACTCCGCCGACGTCATCGGCGAGATCGACATCGACGAGCTGGTGGAGACCGCGAACTGGGGCGGTGCCGAGACCTCGACGGCCGACCAGATCGTCTCCGACCCGGCGTTCGACGCAGCCGACGACGACCTCGACATCCCCGACTTCCTGAAGTGACCGACGAGCGCTCCGCGGGAGTCGACGACCTGCGAGCGCGACTGCAGGCCGTCTCGTCGCGCGTCGACGAGGCGGCCCGCCTCGCCGGCCGCGACCCGGCCGGCATCCGCACGATCGTCGTGACCAAGTTCCACCCCGCGTCGCTGGTCCGGGACCTCGCCTCGCTCGGCGTCACGGATGTCGGCGAGAACCGGCACCAGGAGGCCCAGGCGAAGGCCCTCGAGCTCGCCGACCTCGGCCTCGACTGGCACTTCATCGGACAACTGCAGAGCAAGAAGGCCCGACAGGTGCGGGCCTACGCCGCCGCGATCCACTCCATCGACCGACCGGCGCTCGTCGACGCCCTGCGCTCGGAGGAGACCTCGGTCGACTGCTTCGTGCAGGTGAACCTCACCGACGACCCCGGACGCGGAGGCGTGGCCCCCGACGACCTCGGCGCCCTGGTCGACCACGTGCTCGCGACGCCCGGCCTGCGGTTGCAGGGCCTCATGGCGGTCGCGCCGCTCGACGAGCCGGCGCGCCCGGCCTTCGCGCGGGTCCGAGCGCTCTCCGAGCGCTTCGTGCTGCCGTCGGCCCCGGAAGCCGCCTCGCTGTCGATGGGCATGAGCCACGACCTCGAGGAGGCCGTCGCCGAAGGTGCGACACACCTGCGGATCGGCACGGCAATCACCGGCAATCGGCCGATCGCCGGTTAGCCTCGAAGAGACGGAACACAGACGGAGGCAGCGATGTCCAACCCGCTCAAGAAGACCATGGTCTACCTCGGCCTCGCAGACGAGGAATTCGAGGCCGAGCCCAGAGAGTCGCCGGCACCGGCGACGCCGGTCGTGCACGCAGCACCGGCTCCCAAGACCGGCGCGGCCGTCACGCCGCTCCGCAAGGCCCACATCCAACCGAGCACCCCGCAGGCGGAGATGAACGAGATCCTCACCGTGCACCCGCGTCAGTACCGTGACGCGCAGGTCATCGCCGAGTCCTTCCGCGAGGGAGTCCCGGTCATCATCAACCTCTCCCAGATGTCCGACGGCGACGCCCGTCGGCTCATCGACTTCGCCAGCGGCCTCTCGCAGGGGCTGCACGGCAAGATCGAGCGGGTCACGAGCAAGGTGTTCCTGCTCTCGCCGTCGCACGTGGTCGTCTCGGGGGAGACCGGTGAGGCCGAAGGCGACGTCGACGCGTCGTTCTTCACGCACGCGTAGTCGTCGGTAGGCGCGTTGTCCGTCGTCTGGAACATCCTCTACTCCCTGCTCGTCCTCTACTTCTTCGTGATGTGGGCGCGCTTCGTGCTCGACCTGATCCGCACCTTCAATCGGTCCTGGCGCCCCCAGGGCGGCTGGTTGGTCGTGGTCGAGCTCGTGTACACCGTGACCGACCCGCTCGTGCGGCTGTTCCGGCGGTTGATCCCGCCGATCCGCATCGGGCAGGTCGCACTGGACCTCGGGTGGTCGCTCGCGATGCTCGTCGTCATCGTCGCGATGACCGTGGTCTCCTGGCTCGCGGCCGTCGCCTGACGATCTCCTGCGAACCCGGTGCAACGCCTGTGGGCGGCACTGGGGGAACGGGGTGGACTTTGCTACCGTTTAGCAGAACGCAACGAACAGTTCGAAGATGTGAGGGTGAGAAGCCATGGCGCTAACTCCGGAAGATGTGGTCAACAAGCGCTTCCAGGCGACGAAATTCCGCGAGGGGTACGACCAGGATGAGGTCGACGACTTCCTCGACGAGGTCGTCGTCGAGCTTCGTCGACTGAATCAGGAGAACGAGGAGCTGCGTCAGCGCGTCTCGACCGCGGAGGCACGCGCCGCAGAGGCCGCCAAGGCCGCGGCGTCCGCGCCGGCCGCCGCCGCACCCTCGTACACGGAGCCGGCGCCGCAGCCCGCGACCGTCGCCGTGCAGGTGCCCGCGCCCGTCGTGCAGTCCGAGATCGACGAGCAGACGAGCACCACGAACCTGCTGCAGCTCGCGCGCCGTCTCCACGAGGAGCACGTGCGCGAGGGCATCGAGAAGCGCGACGCGCTCATCGCCGAGGGCCACGCGACCGCCGCACGTGTCGTCGCCGAGGCCGAGGCCAAGCAGCGCGCGCAGATCGGCGTGCTCGACCAGGAGCGCCAGGCGCTCGAGAAGCGCGTCGACGGCCTCCGCCTCTTCGAGCGCGAGTACCGCCAGAAGCTGAAGAGCTACATCGAGGGTCAGCTCCGCGACCTCGACACGGCGGCTCCGGTGCAGGTCTCCGACAACCAGGGCTTCCAGGCTCCGTCGGGCATCTCGGCCGAGCAGGCTCCCACGCCCACCTTCCAGGGCTTTGGAGTCTGAGCGGGGCACGAAGGCCGGAACCTCGACCGCACTCGTCGTTCTCGCCATCGGTGCCCTCTCGGTCTACGGGCTCGATCAGCTGACGAAGTTCCTCGTCGTCTCCAACCTCACCGAGGGGGAGACGGTGCCGGTGCTCGGCAACCTGCTCCAATGGCACTTCGTGCGCAACCCCGGCGCGGCCTTCTCGCTCGCGAGCGGCATGACGTGGATCTTCACGATCCTCGCCGCTGGGGTGATCACGTTCATCATCTGGTTCGCCCGTCGCATCCGATCGAAGGCGTGGGGGCTCGTGTTCGGGCTCCTGCTCGGCGGAGTGCTGGGCAACCTGACCGATCGCCTGCTGCGCGAGCCGAGCTTCGGGCTCGGGCACGTCGTCGACTTCATCTCGACGCCGTGGCTCATCCCCGCGATCTACAACGTCGCCGACATGGCGATCGTGTCGAGCATGGTGCTGTTCATGATCCTCACGATCCGCGGCGTTGGCCTCGACGGCACGCGCGAGGTCAAGGGCGGCGCGAAGGCCGAGTCGGCCGCACGCGCCGACGGCGCTCCTGACGACGGGGCGACCGACGGCGGGTCGCCCGCCGGCGGCGTCGCACCCGTCGTCCGCGAGGCCTGAGCGTCATGGAATCCCGTTCCGTGCCCGTTCCCGACGGGCTCGAGGGCATCCGCGTCGACCAGGGCATCGCGAAGCTGCTCGGCTTCTCGCGCACGCAGGCGGCCGAGATCGCCGCGGCCGGCGGCGTGGTGCTCGACGGCCGCACGCTCGACAAGTCCGATCGCCTCCGCGCGGGCGGCTGGCTCGAGGTGAGCTGGCAGCCGCCGCGCACCGTCGAGGTCGTCGCGATCCCCGTGCCCGACCTCGGCATCGTGCACGACGACGACGACCTCGTGGTCGTCGACAAGCCCGCCGGCGTCGCGGCGCATCCCTCGCTCGGCTGGGAGGGCCCGACCGTGGTCGGCGCACTCGCCGCCGCGGGGTTCCGCATCTCGACATCGGGCGCGCCCGAGCGCCAGGGCATCGTGCATCGGCTCGACGCCGGCACGAGCGGCCTCATGGTCGTCGCGAAGTCCGAGCGGGCGTACACCGAGCTCAAGCGCCAGTTCCACGATCGCGAAGTCGAGAAGGTCTACCACACGGTCGTGCAGGGGCACCCCGACCCGCTCGCGGGCACGATCGACGCCCCCGTCGGCCGGCATCCGCGCTCCGAGTGGAAGTTCGCGGTGACCGCCGACGGCAAGCACGCGGTGACCCACTACGAGACGCTCGAGGCGTTCCCCTTCGCGTCGTTGCTCGAGGTGCACCTCGAGACCGGGCGCACGCACCAGATCCGCGTGCACATGGCGGCGCAGCGGCACCCCTGCGTCGGCGACGCCATGTACGGCGCCGACCCGACGATCTCGGCCAGACTCGGCCTCACCCGGCAGTGGCTGCACGCCCACCGGCTCTCGCTCACCCACCCCGGCTCGGGCGAATGGGTGACGTTCGAATCCGAGTACCCCGCCGACCTCGCCGCCGCACTCGAGACGCTCCGCGGCGAGTGACCTGGCCGCCTCGACGCGGCCGTGCCGACGGTGGGTCGGCCTAGACTCGAAGCACCCCTGAACCACCCCCGCAGCATCCGAAGAGGAGCCCAGTGGCCACCGATTCCTTCGTCCACCTGCACGTGCACAGCGAGTACTCGATGCTCGACGGTGCGGCCCGGGTCGGTGAGCTCGTCACCGCAGCCGCGGAGCAGGGCATGCCGGCCGTCGCGGTCACCGACCACGGCAACGTGTTCGGCGCGTACGACTTCTGGAAGCAGGCGACCGACGCAGGCGTGAAGCCGATCATCGGCACCGAGGCCTACATCACCCCCGGCACGCACCGCGGCGACAAGACCCGCATCCGGTGGGGCAACGGCGGGGGAGACGACGTCTCGGGTTCGGGCGCCTACACGCACATGACCCTGCTCTCGCAGAGCACCGAGGGCATGCACAACCTGTTCCGGCTCTCGAGCCGCGCCTCGATCGAGGGCTACTACTTCAAGCCGCGCATGGACCGCGAGCTGCTCTCGACGTACTCGTCGGGCCTCATCGCGACGACCGGCTGCCCGTCGGGCGAGGTGCAGACCAGGCTCAGGCTCGGACAGTACGACGAGGCGTTGAAGGCCGCATCCGACTACCGAGACATCTTCGGCAAGGAGAACTACTTCGCCGAGATCATGGACCACGGCCTCGGCATCGAGCGCCGCATCATGGGCGACCTGATCAGGCTCGCGAAGGAGCTCGACCTGCCGCTGGTCGCGACGAACGACCTGCACTACACGCACGCGCACGACGCGAAGAGCCACGCCGCGCTGCTCTGCGTGCAGTCGGGCTCGACGCTCGACGACCCGAACCGGTTCAAGTTCGACGCCGACGAGTTCTACCTGAAGACCCCGGCCGAGATGCGCCAGGTGTTCCGCGACCACCCCGAGGCCTGCGACAACACGCTGCTGATCGCCGAGCGGTGCGACGTGCAGTTCAACACGAGCGCCAACTACATGCCCCGGTTCCCGGTGCCCGACGGCGAAGACGAGCAGAGCTGGTTCGTGAAGGAGGTCGAGAAGGGCCTCCACTTCCGCTACCCGAACGGCATCCCCGACGCGGTGCGCAAGCAGGCCGACTACGAGGTCGGCGTCATCTCGCAGATGGGGTTCCCCGGCTACTTCCTCGTCGTCGCGGACTTCATCAACTGGTCGAAGAACAACGGCATCCGGGTCGGTCCGGGCCGTGGCTCCGGCGCGGGTTCGATGGCCGCCTACGCCATGCGCATCACCGACCTCGACCCGCTCCAGCACGGCCTCATCTTCGAGCGGTTCCTGAACCCCGACCGCGTCTCGATGCCAGACTTCGACGTCGACTTCGACGAGCGTCGCCGCGGCGAGGTCATCCGCTACGTCACCGACAAGTACGGCGACGAGCGCGTCGCGCAGATCGTCACCTACGGCACCATCAAGGCCAAGCAGGCGCTGAAGGACTCCGGGCGCGTGCTCGGGTTCCCGTTCTCGATGGGGGAGAAGCTCACCAAGGCCATGCCGCCGGCGGTCATGGGCAAGGACATCCCGTTGACGGGCATCTTCGACACGAAGCATCCGCGCTACAAGGAGGCCGGCGACATCCGCGCGATCGTCGAGACCGACCCCGAGGCGAAGACGGTCTTCGAGACGGCGCTCGGCCTCGAGAACCTGAAGCGGCAATGGGGCGTGCACGCGGCGGGCGTGATCATGTCGAGCGATCCGCTGATCGACATCATCCCGATCATGAAGCGCGAGCAGGACGGCCAGATCGTCACGCAGTTCGACTACCCCGCGTGCGAGTCGCTCGGCCTCATCAAGATGGACTTCCTGGGGCTGCGCAACCTCACGATCATCGACGACGCCCTCGACAACATCGAGGCGAACCGCGGATTCCGTCCGGTGCTCGAAGACCTCGACCTCGACGACGCCGGCGCGTACGAACTGCTCGGGCGAGGCGACACCCTCGGCGTGTTCCAGCTCGACGGCGGGCCAATGCGAGCGCTGCTGCGGCTCATGAAGCCCGACAACTTCGAGGACATCTCGGCCGTCATCGCCCTGTACCGTCCCGGCCCGATGGGCGCCAACTCGCACACGAACTACGCCCTGCGCAAGAACGCGCTGCAGGAGATCACGCCGATCCACCCCGAGTTCGCGGAGTCGCTGAAGGACATCCTCGACACCAGCTACGGCCTGATCATCTACCAGGAGCAGGTCATGGCGATCGCCCAGCGCGTCGCCGGATTCTCGCTCGGCCAGGCCGACATCCTGCGCCGCGCCATGGGCAAGAAGAAGAAGTCCGAGCTCGACAAGCAGTACGAGGGCTTCTCGGGAGGCATGAAGGCCAACGGCTACTCCGAGGAGGCGATCGGCAAGCTCTGGGAGATCCTGCTCCCGTTCTCGGACTACGCGTTCAACAAAGCGCACTCGGCCGCGTACGGCGTGCTGAGCTACTGGACCGCCTACCTCAAGGCGCACTACCCGGCCGAGTACATGGCGGCGCTCCTCACGAGCGTCGGCGACGCCCGCGACAAGCTCGCGCTCTACCTGAACGAGTGCCGTCGCATGGGCATCAAGGTGCTGCCGCCCGACGTGAACGAATCGATCGGCTACTTCGCCGCCGTCGGCGAGGACATCCGATTCGGCCTCGGCGCCGTGCGCAACGTCGGCTTCAACGTCGTCGACGCCATCCGCGGCGCGCGCGAGGCCAAGGGGCGGTTCGAGTCGTTCCAGGACTTCCTGAAGAAGTCCCCGCTCCAGGTCGCCAACAAGCGGACGGTCGAGTCGCTGGTCAAGGCGGGCGCGTTCGACTCGCTCGGCCACACGCGTCGGGCGCTCGTCGAGGTCCACGAAGGCGCCGTCGAGTCGGTCGTGAAGGAGAAGCGCGCCGAAGAGGTCGGCGACTTCGGCTTCGACTTCGACAGCCTCTTCGAGGACCACGAGCGCGACGCCGCACCGTCGCTCGTGCCGGATCGCCCCGAGTGGCCGAAGAAGCAGAAGCTCGCCTTCGAGCGGGAGATGCTCGGGCTCTACGTCTCCGAGCATCCGCTCGACGGACTCGAGGCGCCGCTCGCGAAGCACGCCTCCACGACGATCCTCGACCTCACGAGCTCGGACTCGACGCAGGACGGCGACACGGTCACGGTCGCCGGACTCGTGACGAGCGTGCAGCATCGCATCGCGAAGGCCTCGGGCAACCAGTACGGCATGATCACCGTCGAGGACTTCTCGGGCGAGATCACCGTGATGTTCATGGGCAAGGCGTACCAGGAGTTCGCGCCGGGCCTGCAGTCCGACTCCATCGCGGTCGTGCGCGGTCGGGTCAGCATGCGCGACGACGGCATGAACCTGCACGCGTACAGCGTGATCACCCCCGAGCTCGGTCAAGACGAGGACACCGGCATCGTGAGGATCACGATCCCCGACCACCGTGCGACGCACGAGACCACCGAGGCGCTGCGCGAGGTGCTCGTGCGCCATCAGGGCGACACCGAGGTGCGGATCACCCTCACGAAGGGTCGCACCGGCCGCGTCTTCGAGGTCGGCCAGTACCCCGTCAAGGTGACCGCCGACTTCTACGGCGAGCTGAAGAGCCTGCTCGGCCCCGGCTGCCTCCTGTGACGCCCGGGTCGGGCGCCACCCGGCCCGATCGGTACGCTGGATGCATCATGCTGCGCACCATCGACCTCCGCGGATCCCGTCCGACCACTGCCGAGCTGCTCGCGCTCGTCCCGCGCGCCGAGACCGACGTCTCCGCAGCGCTGGCACCGGCTGCGCGCATCATCGACGAGGTCCGCGAGCACGGAGAGCGGGCACTGCTCGAGCAGGCCGAGCGTTTCGACGGCGTGCGCCCCGAGGCGATCCGCGTGCCGGCCGACGAGCTGCGTGCGGCGCTCGAGGCGCTCGACCCCGAGGTGCGCTCCGCGGTCGAGTCCACGATCGAACGGGTGCGCGCCGCGAGCGCCGCCCAGGTGCCGGCCCCGGTCAAGACCGTGCTCGCGCAGGGTGCCGTCGTCGAGCAGCGGTGGCAGCCGGTCGAGCGGGTCGGCCTCTACGTGCCGGGCGGCAAGGCGGTGTACCCGTCGAGCGTGGTCATGAACGTGGTTCCCGCGCAGGTCGCCGGCGTCCGCTCGATCGCGCTGGCCTCGCCCGCGCAGGCCGATCACGGCGGGCGCATCCACCCGACCATCGCCGCGGTCGCCGCGCTGCTCGGCGTCGACGAGGTCTACGCCATGGGCGGGGCCGGAGCGATCGGCGCCTTCGCCTACGGGGTGCCCGATCTCGGCCTGCTGCCCGTGCAGCGCGTGACCGGGCCCGGCAACGTGTTCGTCGCCGCAGCGAAGCGCCTCGTCGCCGGGGTCACCGGCATCGACGCCGAGGCGGGCCCCACCGACATCCTCGTGATCGCCGACGCGAGCGCCGACGCCGACTTCGTCGCGGCCGACCTGGTGAGCCAGGCCGAGCACGACGAGCTCGCGGCATCCGTGCTCGTGACCGATTCGCCCGCCTTCGCCGAGGCCGTGCTGGCCAGGCTCGAAGCGCGCGTCGTCGCCACGAAGCACTCGGCTCGCGTGCGCACGGCGGTCGAGGGCCCGCAGTCGGCGCTCGTGCTGGTCGACGATCTCGAGCGGGCCGCGGATTTCGCGAACGCGTTCGGCGCCGAGCACCTCGAGATCCAGGTCGCCGACGTCGACGCGACCCTCGCGCGCATCGAGAACGCGGGCGCGATCTTCGTCGGCCCCTACTCGCCCGTGAGCCTCGGCGACTACGCGGCGGGTTCGAACCACGTGCTGCCCACGGGCGGCACCGCCCGGCACGTGTCCGGTCTGTCGGCGGCGACCTTCCTGCGACCGCAGCAGGTCGTGCGCTACGACGCGGCCGCGCTCCGCGAGGTGGCCCCCGTGATCGCGACGTTGTCGGCCGAGGAGGACCTGCCCGCGCACGGCGAGGCGGTCACGGCCCGGTTCGACCGGGAGGCGTGACGGGCCGACCGCACGACCTGCTCCGACGGGCACGACCCCGCCCGCGTAACCGGCTCGGGTTCCGGTCGCGCGCGCCCCGCTAGGCTGGAACCACCATGTACTGTCCGTTCTGCCGCCACCCGGATTCCCGAGTCATCGATTCCCGCACGAGCGACGACGGTCTCTCGATCCGTCGTCGTCGGCAGTGTCCCGAGTGCGGGGGCCGGTTCTCCACCACCGAGACCGCGAGCCTCTCGGTCATCAAGCGCAGCGGCGTCACCGAGCCGTTCAGTCGCGAGAAGGTCGTGCTCGGCGTGAAGAAGGCGTGCCAGGGCCGCCCGGTGACCGACTCCGACCTCGCGCTGCTCGCGCAGACGGTCGAGGAGACGATCCGCTCGACGGGCACCTCCCAGATCGACGCGAACGACATCGGCCTGGCGATCCTGCCGCCGCTGCGCGACCTCGACGAGGTGGCCTACCTGCGGTTCGCGAGCGTGTATCAGGCGTTCGAGTCGCTCGACGACTTCGAGGCCGCGATCGGCCAGCTGCGCGAGGCGCACGGGCGCCTGCCGGCGCGACCGGTCGAGTAGCGCGCGTTCGACGGGCTCCGAACTCCGATAGCCTGTCAGGCGGTATGTACCGACTCCTCTTCTCGCTCTTCCTGTCCCGCATGGACCCCGAAGACGCGCACCACCTCGCGTTCCGCGTCATCCGCGCACTGCCCGCGCTCGGCTTCGGAAGGGTGGTCGAGCAGTTCACGAAGCCCGATCCCGCGCTCGCGGTCGAGGTGCTCGGTCGCACCTTCCCGTCGCCGTTCGGCGTCGCGGCGGGCTTCGACAAAGACGGCTTCGCGGTGCGCGGGCTCGGCAACCTGGGCTTCGGCCATGTCGAGGTCGGCACCATCACGGCGATCGCGCAGCCCGGCAACGAGCGTCCGCGCCTGTTCCGCCTCGTCGGCGACCGCGCGCTCGTGAACCGCATGGGCTTCAACAACGGCGGTGCGGATGCCGCGGTCGGCCGCCTCTCGCGGCTGGCTCGTCGTCGGCACCGGCCCGTGCTCGGCGTGAACATCGGCAAGAGCCGGGTCACGGCCGTCGAGGACGCCGTGGGCGACTACGAGCGGAGCACGCGCGTGCTCGCCCCGTACGCCGACTACCTGGTCGTGAACGTGAGCTCGCCGAACACGCCGGGCCTTCGCGGGCTGCAGGAGCTCGACGCGCTCGCGCCGCTGCT
The DNA here is from genome assembly GCF_042884735.1 of Agromyces sp. NPDC058110. Classification (NCBI taxonomy): domain Bacteria; kingdom Bacillati; phylum Actinomycetota; class Actinomycetes; order Micrococcales; family Microbacteriaceae; genus Agromyces; species Agromyces sp. NPDC058110. The sequence continues at coordinate 111,011 of NZ_JBHVTI010000001.1, forward strand.
CGAGGCCGTTCGTGCCGCAGCGGGGACGACTCCGCTGCTCGTGAAGATCGCGCCCGACCTCGTCGACGACGAGGTCGTGCGCATCTGCGAGCTCGCCTCGCGCCTCGGCCTCGACGGCATCATCGCCACGAACACCACGATCTCGCGCGAGGGGCTCCGCGCGTCGGACGCCGAGGTCGAGCGCATCGGCGCGGGCGGGCTCTCCGGAGCACCGCTGGCGGCGCGCTCGCTCGAGGTGCTCCGCCTCGTCAGGGCGAACGTGCCCGACGCGATGTGCGTGATCTCGGTCGGCGGCGTCGAGACGGCCGACGACGTGCAGGCCCGCCTCGACGCGGGAGCGGACCTCGTGCAGGGCTACTCCGCGTTCATCTACCGCGGTCCGTTCTGGGGCCGCCAGATCAATCGCGGACTCGCCCGCATCCGTCGCGAACGCGGCGCCGCGGCATCCGTCGTCGCAGCCTAGGAGCCGTCGCAGCCTCGGGTCGTGGCAGCTCGGAAGCGCGCCGCGGGTCGGCCGCCGGCGACGGCTAGAGGATGCCGGCCTCGGCGAGCTGGTCGGCCATGGTCGACCCGTCGCTCGCCGAGACCCACGGCACGCTGACCTCGACCTGCGAGGCCTTGCCGCGACCGCCCGCGAGCACGGCCTCGCCCTTGGAGAGCTGCCGGATCGCGATCGCGGCGACGTTGTCGGGATGCTCGGCCGCGAAGTCCGCGTAGATGACCTCGTCGTGCTGGCCGTCGTCGCCGATGAGCAGCCACTTGACGCCAGGGAACTCGCTCGCGAGACGACGCAGGTTCTCCTCCTTGTGCGCGCGGCCGCTGCGGAACCAGCGGTCGTGCGTCGGGCCCCAGTCGGTGAGCAGCAAGGGGCCGGCGGGATAGAGGTTGCGGGAGAGGAACCGGTTGAGCGTCGGCGCGACGTTCCAGGCGCCGGTCGAGAGGTAGAGCACCGGCACGCCGGGATGGGCGCGCACCAGGCGCTCGTAGAGCACCGACATGCCCTGCGTGGGCATGCGGGCGTGCTCGTCGAGCACGAACGTGTTCCAGAACGCCACGAACGGGCGGGGGAGCGCCGTGACCATGACCGTGTCGTCGACGTCGGAGATGATGCCGAACGAGACCTCGGGATCGAGGATCTGGATCGGTGCTCCGACGCGCTCGGAGCCGGGGGTGCTGAGCGTCGCCTCGTGCCAGCCGGGCGCCAACGACACCGGGATCCGCGTGTCGACGACGCCGCCGCGATCGGTGCGCACCTCGATGCGCTGGCCGCCGACCTCGATCGTCACGGGCACGTCGCCGACCGGCGCGCTCGTGAAGCTGCGCCAGCCGCGGATGCCCTGCTCGCGCCGCTTGCGACGACGCGGCGACGTCTCGTCGGCCGAGATCGGCTTACTGAGGAGCACGCGGCACAGCACGCGCACCCATTCGGTCGACCCGTAGCCCGTGTACGGAACCACCGTGGGCACCTGCCCACGGCGGCGCGCCCAGCGCACGTGCAGGTCGTGGATCCAGTCTTCGACGCGCGCGGCGCGGTGCCGGACCTGCAGCTCAGGGGATCCGGCCGGATCTGGGGGATTCGCCGGCATCCCCTCAGTCTGTCATGCCCAATGGAACGTACGTGAAACGCACAGGTTGCGTGGTCATCGGGCGGGTTCGACGGCCGGTAGAGTTGAGCCCGCAAACTGAGGAGGTTCCGTGCCGAATGTCGACCTGATCCTCGGGGCCGATTCGAGCAGGAAACGCTCAGTCCGCACCGAGCCCACGCAGCGACGCAGCTCGCAGCGACTCGACGCGCTGCTCGACGCCGCGGCCGAGATCGTCGACGAGTCCGGCTTCGAGCGCCTGACGACCCAGATGGTCGCCGAGCGCGCCGGCGCCTCGATCGGCACGGTGTACCGCTACTTCCCCGACCGCGTCGCGGTGGTCGACGCCCTGCGCGAGCGGGCGATCCGTCGCTTCCGCGAGCGGGTCGCCGACGAGCTCGCGCGGCAGTCGCCCGCGACCTGGTGGGACATCATCGACCTCTCGCTCGACGCGTGCATCTCGCTCTACCGCGACGAGCCCGGCTTCACAGTCGTGCACGCCGGTCGACGCGACCGCGGCGACGACCACGAGCCCGAGTTCGCCGCGCGCATGGCCGAGCTGATCGCCGACGAGTTCGAGATCGACCTCGAGGCCGACGAGCTGCGGTTCCGCATCGGCATCGCGCTCGAGGTCGCCGACTCGCTCATCAACCGGGCGTTCGAGCGCTCGGTCGACGGCGAGCAGCGGTACCTCGACGAGGCCCGCTCGCTCGTGCAGTCCTACCTCCGCCAGCACCTCGGGGCTCCGCGAGCGGCGACCAACGCCGCCTGACGCTCGGTCGGCGACGGCGATCCCTCGGCGAGCCGTCGGTGAGCCGGGGCGTCGTGCGGCCCACCGACGCGTCGCGGTACCCGGAGCCCTCCGCCCGACGCGCCGGCCGTGACATCCGTGACGCCGTCTTTCGACGCGCGCGCCCGCCGCGTTGCCTGACACCGCATTCGGTGCTTGGCTGGTGACTTGCAGTTCGAACGATCGTTCGAACAGGGTGTGAGGCGGCCATGATCGAGTTCCGCGGTGTCACGAAGCAGTACCCCGACGGCACGCTCGCGATCGAGCACGTCGACATCGTGATCCAGCCCCGTACGACGACCGTGCTCGTCGGGTCGTCGGGTTCGGGCAAGACGACGCTCCTGCGCATGATCAACCGCATGGTCGATCCCACCGCGGGCCAGGTGCTCATCGACGGCACGGATGTCGCCACGCTCGACCCCGTCCGGCTGCGGCGGGGCATCGGCTACGTGATGCAGAACTCCGGCCTGCTGCCGCACCGCACCGTCGTCGAGAACGTGGCGACCGTGCCCGTGCTGACGGGCGTGTCGAGGCGAACGGCCCGCGCCCGCGCGCTCGAGCTGCTCGATACCGTCGGTCTCGATCGGTCGCTCGCCGACAAGTACCCTTCCCAGCTCTCGGGCGGGCAGCAGCAGCGCGTCGGCGTCGCGCGCGGGCTGGCGGTCGACCCGAACATCCTGCTCATGGACGAGCCGTTCGGCGCCGTCGACCCCATCGTGCGCGCGGAGCTGCAGCAGGAGCTGCTGCGCCTGCAGGCCGAGCTCGGCAAGACCGTCGTCTTCGTGACCCACGACATCGACGAGGCGTTCCTGCTCGGCGACCAGGTCGTGATCATGCAGCAGGGCGGGCGCATCTCGCAGGCGGCGTCGCCGGCCGAGATCCTCGCCTCGCCCGCGGACGCGTTCGTCAGCGACTTCGTCGGCGCCGACCGGGGCAAGCGCGCCCTGCACGTGACCGAGGTCGACGGCCGGCGGGTCGTCGTCGACGGCGACGGGCGACCGGCGGGAGTGCTCGCCTCGTGACCTGGTTCTGGTCGAACCTCGATCACGTCGGCGAGCTGATGCTCGTGCACCTGGCATTGTCGGTGCCCGCCATCATGCTGAGTTTCGTGATCTCGATCCCGCTCGGGTGGGTCGCGCACCGGTACGCCTGGTCGCGCGGCGTGCTGCTGTCGGTCGCGGCCGTGCTCTACGCGATCCCGTCGTTGGCGCTCTTCGTGTCGCTGCCGGCGATCACCGGGTTCGGCGTGCGGTCGCCGCTCAACCTCGTGATCGCGCTGACGATCTACGGCGTCGCCGTCATGATGCGCACCGCCGCCGACGCCTTCGACTCGGTGTCGCGCGACGTGCGCCAGTCGGCGACTGCGCTCGGCTACTCGCCCGCCGGCCGATTCTGGGGCGTCGAGTTGCCGCTCGCCGGGCCCGTGCTGCTCTCGGGCCTCCGCGTCGTCATCGTGAGCACGGTGAGCCTCGCCACGGTCGGCGCGGTCATCGGCGTGCCGAGCCTCGGCAGCCTCTTCACCGACGGGTTCCAGCGCGGCATCCAGGCCGAGATCGTCACCGGCATCGTCGCGACCATCGTGCTGGCGGTCGTACTCGACCTCGCGGCGGTGCTGCTCGGACGGCTGCTGCTGCCGTGGACCACAGCCCCCAAGGTGCGGCGACGAGGGCGGATGCCGCGTGCCGGCGCCTCGATCGACCAGGCCGCACCCGGTCGGGCGCCCGGGGCGGGTGGCGTCGCATGAACGTCTTCGCCGAGGGCTTCGCGTGGATCTTCGACCCCGCCCACTGGGTCGGCCCCGGAAGCATCCCGCAGCGCCTCGCCGAGCACCTCGCGGTCTCGGGCGTCGTGCTCGTCATCGCCGCGCTCATCGCCCTGCCCGTCGGTGCCGTGATCGGACACACCGGTCGGGGTCGGGAGGTCGCGGTGCTCGTGTCCGGCGGGCTGCGGGCGTTGCCGACGCTCGGCGTGCTGACCCTGTTCGGGCTGTGGATCGGCATCGGGCTGACGGCGCCGATCCTGGCGCTCGTGATCCTCGCGATCCCGCCGCTGCTCGCCGGGGCCTACGCCGGGTTCGAGTCGGTCGACCGACGCACCGTCGACGCAGCGCGTGCGATGGGCATGCGCGAGATCCAGATCGTCGGCGGCGTCGAACTGCCGCTCGGTCTGCCGATCCTCGTGGGAGGCATCCGCTCGGCCTCCGTGCAGGTCATCGCCACGGCGACCCTCGCCGCCTACATCGCCGACGAGGGTCTGGGCCGTTACATCTTCGAAGGCTTGAAGACAAGGGATTACGCCGAGATGCTCGGCGGTTCCATTCTGGTGATCGCCCTCGCGCTCGTGGTCGACGGCACGTTCGCCGTGATCCAACGCCTGGCCGTGCCGAAGGGCGTGCGGGCGACGCGATCCAGAGAGCTCCGTTCGAGGCCGGCCCGGCCCCGAGCGGTCACGGGGTGACCCGAACCGAAGGGAAATGCAATGTTCACAGCAGGAAAAGGCCGGCTCGCCGCACTCGCGGCGGTCGCGGTCGGGGCGACAGTGGCCCTGGCAGGGTGTGCTTCCGGTGATCCGCTCGACAGCGGATCGGGCGGTTCGAGCGACTCGCCCACGATCGTGATCGGTTCGCAGGACTACTACTCGAACGCGATCATCGCCGAGATCTACGCCCAGGCGCTCGAGGCGAACGACATCACGGTCGACCGCCAGTTCCGCATCGGCCAGCGCGAGGTCTACATCCCCGAGATCGAGAGCGGGTCGATCGACCTGTTCCCCGAGTACACGGGCAACCTCCTCCAGTACTACGTGCCCGACACCGAGGCGAAGACGAGCGACGACGTGTACGCCGCCCTGACCGATGCCCTCCCCGACGGCATTCGCGTGCTCGACCAGTCGCCCGCGACCGACCAGGACTCGTACAACGTCACCAAGGCGTTCTCCGACGCGAACGGCGTCACGAGCCTCGAGGACCTCGCCGGCGTGACCACGCCGATCACGCTCGGCGGCAACTCCGAGCTCGCCACGCGACCCTACGGGCCCGAGGGTCTCAAGTCTGTCTACGGCGTCGACGTGGCGTTCACGCCGATCGAGGACAGCGGCGGACCGCTGACGCTCAAGGCGCTCGTCGACGACCAGGTGCAGATGGTCAACATCTACAGCGCCGACCCGAATATCGGGGCGAACGACCTCGTGACGCTCGCCGATCCCAAGGGCCTGTTCCTGGCGTCGAACGTCGTGCCGGTCGTCAGCGACAAGGTGACCGATGAGATCGCCGAGATCATCAACACCGTGAGCGCGGCGCTCACGCCCGAGGACCTCGTGGCGCTGAACGGGCTCAGCGTGAACGAGCAGCAGTCCGAGGAGCAGATCGCTTCGGACTGGCTCGCCGAGAAGGCGCTCTTCTGAGCGACGACGAGGGAGGCGCTACGCGCTGACCGTCGGATTCGAGGGGCCGGATGCCGTGGCATCCGGTCCTTCGTCGTCGCTCGGGGTGCCGGAGGCCGCGCCGGCGTCGGAATCGGCGGCGTCGGCGGCATCCGTCATGTGGTGGGCCTCGGAGCGGAACAGCCAGCGCTTGACCGCCCACACGACGACGAGGAACACCACGATGACGGCCACGAAGAGGTAGCCGGCCCAGTGCAGGTCGCGGCTGAGCTCGCGGTAGCCGCCGGCGGCCGCGGAGCCGACCGTGACGTAGGCGAACGCCCAGATCACGCAGGCCGGCACGGTCCACGCCATGAACTTGCGGTAGCGCATGTCGCTCATGCCGACGGTGAGCGGGATGAGCGAGTGCAGCACGGGCAGGAACCTGGAGACGAAGACGGCGGGGCCGCCGCGACGCGCGAGGTAGACCTGCGCGCGATGCCAGTTCTGCTCGCCGATGCGGCGGCCGAGCCGCGACCGCTGGATGTGCGGGCCGAACCACCGGCCGAGCGCGAACCCGATGCTCTCGCCGACGAGTGCGCCGATGATGACCGTGACGGTGAGTGCGAGGTACTCGCCGACGCCTTCGACGGCGGTCGACGCGACGAGCACGATGGTGTCGCCGGGAACCACGAGCCCGATGAGCACCGAGGTCTCCAACATGATGCCCAGGCCGGCGAGCAGCGTGCGTGCGATCGGGTCGACGCTCTGCACCGTGCTCAGGATCCAGTCGAGGATCTCGTTCATCGTTCGAGCGTAACCGCGGCCGCTGAACGGTGCATCAGACTACGGGGTGATTCCGAGGCGGGCCAGGCGCGCGTCGAGCATGGCGCGATCGGGGGAGACGCCGCCCGAGTCGGCGTAGGCGCCCGGTTCGCCGGAGGTGCCGACGAGGACCATCGCCGAGTAGAGCGTCGGGTCGCCGACCGCGCGCCTGGCGGCGTCGTCGGCGAGCATCTCGGTGAGCAGCGCGACCGCCCGCTCGGCGCGGTTGGCGATCGGGAACCAGGGCAGTGCGCTGTGCCACGCGCGGAACGACAGCAGGACGAGGTGGTGGAACTGGTCGAGGTGCGCCCGTTCGTGCGCGATGACCGCCGCGAGCTCGTCGGGCCGGAGGGCGTCGACGAGTCCGTCGGTGATCACGGTCGCCGTGCGGATGCCCGGCACGCAGTAGGCGAGCGGCTCGGGGTGCGCGAGCACGCGGGTGCGCGGGACGCCGGGCATGGGGTCGCCGAGCAGGGCGATGAGCTGGTGCTGGCGGCGACGTTCGCGTTCGGCCCGCACCATCGTCTGGCCGAGGTTGAGCAGCAGGTGCACCGCGAGGCCGATCGCGAGCGTGATCGCGGCGAGGTGCACCACCGCGTACTCGGGCGGGATCGATCCGTGCAGCAACGACGGCACCAGGTGCCCGATGGCGGCGTCGAGCGAGCCGGCGGGCGACGCGCCGAAGGCGAGCAGCGAGCCGATCATCGAGCCGGCGCCCGCGAGCGCGATGGCCTGCCAGAGCACGAGCGCGAGCGCGGGCGAGGCGGCGGGCCACGCGGCGCGCGAGAGGGCCATCGGCACCGGCCAGGCCAGGGCGACGGCGAGTGCGCCGAGGGCGATCGCGAGGGCGATCATGGTCAGTGGTTCGCGAGTTCGTCGAGCAGGCGGCGGAGCGTCGCCGCCTCGCCCGCCGAGACCGTGCCGACGAATCGGGCGAGGGCGGCGTCGCGGTCGCTCGAGCGGTCGAGCACCTCGTGCATGAGTTCTGCGGTGTGCTCCTCGCGCGAGAGCAGGGCGCGATAGCGGTGCGGGCGCTGCTCGCGCGTGCGCGACACGAAGCCCTTGCGCTCGAGGCGCGAGAGCACGGTGAGCACCGTCGTCGTCGCGACCGCACGGCCGGAGGCGTCGTCGCGGAGCGCCAACGCGTCGCGCAGTTCGTTCGCGGACAGGTCGGCGTCGGTGTTCCAGAGCACCTCCATCACGGAGCGCTCCAACTCGCCAAGACTCGCCATGCATCAAGGCTACCGCCGACTGCCTGAATGTTCTACGCTCTGTAGAAGAACGTTTCGCGACGCTGTCACGCGTGAAAGGGGCATCCGTGAACGACTTGCTCGATCCGCTGCTGTTGGCCAGATGGCAGTTCGGCCTCACCACCGTCTACCACTTCCTGTTCGTGCCGATCACGATCGGCCTCGCGACGAGCACCGCCGTGTTCCAGACCGCGTGGTTCCGCACGGGCAAGACCGAGTACCTGCGCATCACGCGGTTCTTCGGCAACATCTTCCTGATCAACTTCGCCATGGGCGTCGTGACCGGCATCGTGCAGGAGTTCCAGTTCGGCATGAACTGGTCGGAGTACTCGCGATTCGTCGGCGACGTGTTCGGCGCCCCGCTCGCGATGGAGGGCCTGCTCGCGTTCTTCTTCGAGGCGACCATGATCGGCCTCTGGATCTTCGGCTGGGACAAGCTGCCCCGCGGCGTGCACCTCGCGACGATCTGGGCGACGGCCGTCGGCACGATCCTCTCGGCGTACTTCATCATCGCGGCCAACGCGTTCATGCAGAACCCGGTCGGCTACGAGATGAACGCCGAGAGCGGGCGTGCCGAGCTCGTCGACATCGGGGCGCTGCTCACCAACCGGGTCGCACTGGCCGCATTCCCGCACACGATCGCGGCCAGCTTCATGGTCGCAGCCGGCCTCATCATCAGCGCCGCCGCCTGGCACCTCGCCCGCAACCAGCACCTCGACACCATGCGGCCGGCGCTCAAGTTCGGCATGTGGCTCATGGTCGGCTCGGGCGTGCTCACCACGCTCTTCGGCGACCAGCTGAGCCTCGCGATGGTCGCGACGCAGCCCATGAAGATGGCCGCCGCCGAGGCCACGTTCGACACGGTCTGCGGCGCCGACGCGTCGTTCTCGATCTTCACGCTCGGCACGCCCGACGGGTCGAGCGAACTGTTCTCGATCCGCATCCCGTACCTGCTCTCGTTCCTGTCGACGCACACGTTCGACGGCTGCGTCGAGGGCATCAACGACCTGCAGCAGCAGTACACCCAGCAGTTCGGCCCCGGCGACTACGCGCCCATCCTCTGGGTCACGTACTGGGCCTTCCGCTGGATGATCGGCCTCGGCCTCGCGCACGTGCTCGTCGCCGTCGTCGGCCTCTGGCTCACGCGCAAGGGCCGCATGCCGAAGCAGGCCTGGGTCTGGAAGGTCGCGATCTGGAGCTTCCCGCTCTCGCTCGCCGCCATGAGCGTCGGGTGGGTCTTCACCGAGATGGGCCGACAGCCCTGGATCGTGTTCAGCCTGATGAAGACCGAGTCGGGCGTCTCGCCCTACGTGACCGGGCTCGACGTGCTGATCTCGCTCGTGGCGTTCACGCTCATCTACGGCATCCTCGCGGTGGTCGAGGTGCGCCTGATCATCCAGGCGATCCGCAAGGGGCCGCCCGAGGTCGGGGCGCCCGATCCCGAGACCGGCAAGGTCGAACCCGCCACGACAGTGTACTGAGGAAGGCCCCGAAATGGATCTCGCAACTCTCTGGTTCTGGATCGTCGCGTTCCTGTTCGTCGGGTACTTCGTGCTCGACGGGTTCGACTTCGGCGTGGGCATGTCGCTGCCGTTCCTCGGCAAGGACGACACCGACCGTCGCGTGCTCATCAACACCATCGGCCCGGTGTGGGACCTCAACGAGACCTGGGTCATCGTCGCGGGCGCGGCGCTGTTCGCGGCGTTCCCCGAGTGGTACGCGACCCTCTTCTCGGGCTTCTACCTCGCACTGCTGCTGATCCTGCTCGCGCTCATCGCGCGCGGCGTCTCGTTCGAGTACCGGCACAAGCGGCCCGACTCGAAGTGGAAGGCGTGGTTCGACGGCATGATCGTCGTCGGCTCGGCCGTGCCCGCGCTGCTCTGGGGCGTGGCGTTCGCGAACATCGTCGCGGGGGTGCCCCTCGACGCCGACCACAACTTCACGGGAAACCTGTTCACGCTGCTGAACCCGTACGCGCTGCTCGGCGGCCTCACGACCCTGCTGCTCTTCTTCACGCACGGCGTCGTGTTCGCGTCGCTCAAGACCGAGGGCGACCTGCGCGAGCGTGCGCAGAAGCTCGCCGTGCGCTCGGGGCTCGTGACGATCGTGGTCGCGGCGGCGTTCCTGCTGTGGACGGGCCTCGCGTTCGGCACGCTCTGGTTCTGGATCTTCGCCGCGGTGGCCGCGCTCGCGCTCATCGGCGGGTGGCTGGCGAACCTCCGCGGCAGCGAGGGCATCGCGTTCACGCTGCTCGCGATCACCATCGCCACCGCCGTGCTCGCGCTGTTCTCCGCGCTGTTCCCCGACGTGATGCCCGCCTCGAACGACCCGGCGAACAGCCTCACGATCGAGAACGCCTCGAGCACCGAGTACACGCTCACGGTCATGACCTGGGTCGCGGTCTTCACCCTGCCGATCGTGCTGCTCTACCAGGGCTGGACGTACTGGGTGTTCCGCAAGCGCGTGTCGCGGGCCTCGATCGAGGCCGCCCCCGCGCACTGAACGTGAAACCTCTCGATCCTCGACTCGTGCGGCGTTCGCGCGCCGCACGCAGGTTCCTCGCCGTCGGTGCGCTGCTGGCACTCGTGCAGGCGGCCGCGACGATCGCGCTGGCCTACGCGCTCGCCTCGCTCGTGTCCGGCCTCATCGCGGGCGAGCGGATGTCGCAGGCCTGGCCGCTGCTCGTGGTGCTCGTCGTCGCGGCATCCGTCCGAGCCCTCGCCTTCTGGGCGTGGGAGCTCGTCGGATCGGCGGGTGCGATGCGCGTGAAGCAGGAGCTGCGGCGCGACGTGCTCGAGGCGACGGAGTCGAGCCCGGCCGGGGTGCCCGGCTTCCCGAGCTCGCGCATCGCGACGCTGCTCGGGCCCGGGCTCGACGCGCTCGACGCCTACTTCGGCTCGTACCTGCCGCAGCTCGTGCTGACGGTCGTCGCGACGCCGATCCTCATCGCGGTCGCGTGGCTCGCCGACCCCCTGTCGGGCCTCGTCTTCGTGATCGTGCTGCCGCTCATCCCGCTCTTCATGGCGCTCATCGGCATGGCCACCGCCGGTGTGCAGCGCAGGCAGTACGACACGCTCGCCTCGCTCTCGCACGGCTTCCTCGAAGTCGTGGGCGGCCTGTCGACGCTCATCGTCTTCGGCCGGGCGCGGCGCCAGGTCGAGCGCATCCGCGCGGTGACCGACGAGTTCCGCAGGCGCACGATGGCGGTGCTGCGCGTGACGTTCCTGTCGGGCTTCGTGCTCGAGTTCGCGGCGAGCCTGTCGGTCGCGATCGTCGCGGTGTCGATCGGCTTCCGGCTCGTCTGGGGCGAGATCGACCTGCTGCCCGGGTTGTTCGTGCTGATCCTCGCGCCCGACATCTTCCTGCCTGTGCGCAACGTGGGCGCCGCGTTCCACGCGTCGTCGGCCGGGGTCGCCGCGTCCGACGACGCGTTCGAGCTGCTCAGGGCCGCGGGCGCGCCGGGCGGGGCGGCATCGTCGGGCCGCAAGGATCCGAGCGGTGCCCGCACGGCCGCGGTTCCGGATGCCGCCCCGCACGCGGGCGTGGGCGGGGCCGCGGATGCCCCGCACGTCGGACTCCGGCTCGCCGGCGCGCGGGTGCTGCGCGACGGTCGGGTCGTCATCGACGGGCTCGATCTCGCGGCCGCCCCCGGCGAGGTGGTCGCCGTGACCGGTCCGAGCGGCATCGGCAAGTCGAGCCTGTTCGCCGGCCTGCTCGGCTACGCGCCGATCGAGGGCGACGTGCTCGTCGACGGCGTGCCGCCGGGGCCGACGGCCCGCGCCTCGATCGCCTGGTCGCCGCAGGGCGCCACGCTCTTCGCCGGCACGGTCGGCTCCAACGTGCGGCTGGGCGCCGACGGCGCCGACGGCGCCGACGGCGCCGACGACGCCGACATCGACGACGCCGACCGGGCGCTGCTCGCGCGGGCGATGCGGCTCGCCGCGGTCGACCTCGACCCGTCGACCCCCGTCGGCCCGGGCGGCACCGGGCTCTCAGGTGGACAGGCGCAGCGCGTCGCGATCGCGCGCGCGCTGCATCGCTCGCTCGCGACCGGGGCCCGCGTCGTGCTGCTCGACGAGCCGACTTCCGCGCAGGACCCCGCGCGCGAGACCGCGATCGCCGCCGGACTCCGGGAGCTCGCGGCCGAGGGACGCGTCGTGGTCGTGGCGACCCATCGCGGTGCGCTCGCGGCCGCAGCCGACCGCACGCTCGAGCTGGCGGGTGCGCATGTCTGAGCGCGGCACCGCCACCCTTCGCGCCGCCATCCCCTCGGCGGCGAGGCTCGCCCCGTCGGTGCTCACCGGCATGGTCTCGGGCCTGTCGGCGATCGCGCTGCTCGCGTGCTCGGCATGGCTCATCGCACGGGCCGCCGAGCAGCCGCCCGTGCTCTACCTCTCGGTCGCGGTCGTCGGCGTGCGGGCCTTCGCCCTCGGCCGTGCCGTGTTCCGGTACCTCGAACGGCTCACCGGGCACGACGCGTCGTTCCGCCAGCTCGCCGTGATCCGCACCGGCGTCTTCGAGCGGATGCTGCCGATCGCCCCTGACGGGCTTGCAGGCGCACGGCGCGGCGACCTGCTCGCGCGGTTCGTCGACGACGTCGACGAACTCCAGAACGTACCGCTCCGCGTCGTGCAGCCGCTCGTCAGCGCGGCGATCGTGCTCGTCGCGGCGATCGTGGGCGTGGCGCTGCTCGCCCCCGCATCGGCGTTCGCGATCCTCGTGTGCCTCGTCGTCGGCATCGCGCTCACCCTGCTGGCGCAGCGTGCCGCCGCGATCCGGGCGGAGCGCGAGCTCGCCCCGCTCCGCGGCGACCTGCAGGCGGCGATGCTCGAGCACGTCCAGTCCGTCGATGTGCTCGTCGCGTTCGACGCGGCCGACGCGAGTCGTGACCGCATCGATCGGCTCGGCGAGCGGCTGGCCAGGGCGACGAGGGCGCGGGTCATGGCGTCGGGCGCGGCATCCGCCTCGATGACGGCGATCGGCGGCTTCGCCGTGGCCGCGAGCCTCGCCGCCGCCGCCCCGTTGCTCGAGGCCGGTCGACTCGGCGGGCCCGAGTTCGCGGTGCTCGCGCTCGTGCCGCTCGCGATCGCCGAGGTCGCCGCGGCGATCCCGCTCGCGGCGACCGCGTGGCGCCAGGCCCGCGCGAGTGCGGCGCGCGTCGAGTCGGCCGTGCCGCAGGGGGTGCCCGCCGGCATCCCGACGGCGCCGGCCGAACCCGCGACCGCACCGAGCGGCCCCGTGCCGCCGGGCATCAGCCTCCGCGGCGTCCGCGCGAGCTGGCCCGAGCTCGTGGACCGGCCCGACGCCCCGACGGGCGGCGACGGCGCGTCGAACCGGCCCGACGCGGCATCCGGAACCGCGCTCGAGCACGTCGACCTCGACCTCGCTCCGGGGGAGTGCGTACTGCTCCGCGGCCTGTCGGGGGCGGGCAAGACGACGCTCGCGCACGTGCTCGTGCGCTTCCTCGACTACGGGGGCTCGTACCGGATCGGCGACGTCGAGGCGTCGCATCTCGACCCCGACGAGCTGCGTCGGGTCGTCGGGCTCGTCGAGCAACGGCCGTGGCTCTTCGACGAGTCGGTGCGCCAGAACCTGCTCTTCGCACGCGACGACGCGACCGATGCCGACCTGCTCGACGCACTCGATCGGGTCGGCCTGCGCGAGTGGGTGGCCGACCGCGGCGGCCTCGACGCGCAGGTCGGCGAGCGGGGATCGCTCGTGTCGGGCGGGCAGGCGCAGCGCATCGCGCTCGCGCGGGCGACGCTCGCGGGGTTCCCGGTGCTCGTGCTCGACGAGCCGACCGCGAACGTCGACGCCGCGCAGGCCGACGCGCTCATGCACGATCTCGTCTCCGCGGCGCGCGAGTCGGGCCGCACCGTGCTCGTCATCTCGCACGCGCCGGTCGACGAACGCCTCGTCGACCGCGCGTTCACCATCACGGGAGGGCGCCTCGACGGCCGCTCGACGACGTAGGCTGAACGGATGCCGCGCCGAATCCGACGCCGCCGGCTCGACGGGTGGCTCGATCCGCACCTGCTCTTCCGCGCGCACTGCACCGATGCCACCCATGTCGTCTGGCTCGACGGCGGGGCCGAGGCGACCTCGGGCATCAGCGTCATCGCCGTCGCGCACCCCGGCAGCGAACTCCTGACGGCGGATGTCGCGGCGGGCACGATCTCGTCGTCGCGACCCGTGTCGGCCGACGCCGCCGTGCAGACGCGCCCCGCCGACGTGCGCGACCTGTTCGAGGCCCTCGCCGAGCGTCTCGCGGAGCATCCGACGAGCGCGGGTGACCCGATCGGCGAACGCGACGGCGGCGGCGCCGTGCGCCCGCTCGGCTGGTTCGGCTGGTTCGGCTACGAGCTCGGCGCCGAGCTGGTCGGGGTTCCCTCGGCCGTCGCCGAGACGCCCGACGCCGCGTTCCTCTGGGTCGATCGGGCGGTCGTGTTCGACCACGCCGAGCGCGAGGCCGAGCTGGTGTGGCTCGACGGCGACGGCGACGGCGACGGTGACGGCGGCGACGGTGTTGCGGCCGGGGCTTGGGCCGACGAGCTGGTCGCCGTCTGGGAGCGGCTCGCACGCACGTCCGCCGAACCCGGCGTCGCCGACGAGGCGGTGCAGCCGGAGGCATCCGCGCGCCCGTCGCCCGTGCCCGGACCAGGCCCGACGGCGCCGGTGCCCGCGCGCTGGCGCCACGACGCGGCGACGTACGCGCGCCTCATCGGCGAGTGCCAGCAGGCGATCCACCGCGGCGACGCCTACCAGCTGTGCCTCACGAACCGCGTCGACGTCGACGTGCGGCCCGACCCCGCGAGCACGTACCTGGCGCTGCGCGACTCCAGCCCGACCCACCACGGCGGCTACGTCCGGCTGGGCGACCACGCCCTGCTCAGCGCGTCGCCCGAGCTGTTCCTCCACGTCACGCCCGACGGCGTCGTCTCGACGAAGCCCATGAAGGGCACGCGCCCGCGGCACGACGACCCCGAGCGCGACCGGCGCCTGCGACGCGAGCTCCACGAGAGCGACAAGGAGCGAGCCGAGAACCTGATGATCGTCGATCTCATGCGCAACGACCTCGGGCGCATCGCCGAGCTCGGCACGGTCGAGGTGCCGAGTCTGCTCGCGGTCGAGGAGTACCCGCACGTGCACCAGCTCGTCTCGACCGTGCGCGCCAGGCTCCGGCATCCGCTCACCGCCGTCGACGCGGTGCGCTCGGCGTTCCCGGCCGGATCGATGACGGGGGCGCCCAAGCACAGCGCGATGCGCATCCTGCACGAGCTCGAGGGTGGCCCGCGCGGCGTCTACTCCGGGGCCTTCGGATACCTCGCGGTCGACGGCTCGCTCGACCTCGCGATGGTCATCAGGTCGATCGTGCTGGGCCCGACCGGCGCCTCGATCGGCACGGGCGGCGGCATCACGGCGCTGTCGGTCGCGGCCGAGGAGGTCGAGGAGACCCGGGTCAAGGCCAGGGCGCTGCTCGCGGTGCTCGGCGCCGAGGGTGCCGCGAACGGCTGACGGGCCGGTCGGGACACCTCGCGGTGCGCCCGATTCGCGTGGGGCGCGCGCCCATCGCGAGTGAGTAGGCTTGATGACCGGTGCGTCGACGTCTGGCGCACCCCGAAAGCACTGCGGGAAGCCCGCATATCGACACGATTGAGAGTCACGTGGCACACGATCAGCACGAGGTCGACCCCGGAGCATACGACTTCGCCGCCATCCAGGAGAAGTGGCTGCCGGTGTGGGACGAGGCGAAGCCGTTCGCGGCCGGTCGCCCCGGTGACACGAAGCCGCGCAAGTACATCCTCGACATGTTCCCGTACCCCTCGGGCGACCTCCACATGGGCCACGCCGAGGCGTTCGGCTACGGCGACATCGTCGCACGCTACTGGCGGCACCAGGGCTTCGACGTGCTGCACCCCATCGGCTGGGACTCGTTCGGCCTGCCCGCAGAGAACGCGGCCATCAAGCGCGGCGTCGACCCCCGCGGCTGGACCTACGAGAACATCGACCAGCAGAAGCGCTCCTTCCGCCAGTACGCGCCGTCGTTCGACTGGAGCCGCGAGCTGCACACGAGCGACCCCGAGTACTACCGCTGGAACCAGTGGCTCTTCCTGAAGCTCTACGAGAAGGGCATCGCCTACCGCAAGGCCGGCCAGGTCAACTGGTGCCCCAACGACCAGACCGTGCTCGCCAACGAGCAGGTCGTCGACGGCCACTGCGAGCGCTGCGGCGCCGTCGTCACGAAGAAGGCCCTCACGCAGTGGTACTTCCGCGTCACCGACTACGCCGACCGCCTGCTCGACGACCTGAACCAGCTCGAGGGCGCCTGGCCCTCGAAGGTGCTGTCGATGCAGCGCAACTGGATCGGCCGCTCGGCCGGTGCCGACGTCGAGTTCGAGATCGAGGGGCGCGACGAGCGCATCCCCGTGTTCACGACCCGGCCCGACACGCTCTTCGGCGCGACGTTCATGGTCGTCGCGCCCGACTCCGAGCTGGCCGCAGAACTCGCCGCCGGGGCATCCGACGAGGTGAAGGCCCGCTTCGAGGGCTACCTCGACTCGGTGCGCACCGAGAGCGACATCGACCGCCTCTCGACCGAGCGCCCGAAGACGGGCATCTTCCTCGAGCGGTACGCGATCAACCCCGTGAACGGCGAGCGCATGCCGATCTGGGCCGCCGACTACGTGCTGGCCGACTACGGCCACGGCGCGATCATGGCCGTGCCGGCGCACGACCAGCGCGACCTCGACTTCGCGCGCGCGTTCGACCTGCCGGTGCGCGTGGTCGTCGACACGAACCAGCCCGTCACGGGCGTGATCCCGGTGATCCCGCTCGACGAGAACGGCGTGCCCTACCTGCCCGACGACCTGCCCCCGCTGAACCCCGGCGAGACGGGCGTCGCGCTCACGGGCGAGGGCCGCCTCATCAACTCGGGTCCGCTCGACGGCCTCTCGAAGTCGAACGCGATCCGCCGCGTCATCGAGCTGCTCGAGCAGCGCGAGCTCGGCCGCGCCGCGAAGAACTTCCGCCTCCGCGACTGGCTCATCTCCCGCCAGCGCTACTGGGGCACCCCGATCCCGATCATCCACTGCCCCGACTGCGGCGAGGTGCCCGTTCCCGAGAGCGAGCTGCCGGTGCGGCTGCCCGACGCCGCCGGTCTCGACCTCAAGCCGAAGGGCTCCAGCCCGCTCGGCGCGGCCGAGGACTGGGTCAACGTCTCGTGCCCGAACTGCGGGGGAGCGGCGCGCCGCGACTCCGACACCATGGACACGTTCGTCGACAGCTCCTGGTACTACCTGCGCTACCTCAACCCGACCGACGAGGGCGTCGCCTTCGACCCGGCCGAGGCCGAGAAGTGGGCTCCGGTCGACCAGTACGTCGGCGGCGTCGAGCACGCGATCCTGCACCTGCTCTACTCGCGCTTCATCACGAAGGTGCTCTTCGACGCCGGATACCTGGGGTTCACCGAGCCGTTCACGTCGCTGCTCAACCAGGGCATGGTGCTCATGGACGGCTCGAAGATGTCGAAGTCGAAGGGCAACCTCGTCGAGTTCGCGTCCGAGCTGCGCGCCCACGGCACCGACGCGCTGCGCGTGACGCTCGCGTTCGCCGGGCCGCCCGAAGACGACATCGACTGGGCGGATGTCTCGCCGACCGGCGCGGCGAAGTTCCTGGCCCGTGCGTGGCGCATCGCCGGCGAGGTCACCTCGAGCCCCGACGTCGAGTGGAAGACCGGAGACACGGCGCTCCGCCGCATCACGCACCGGCTGCTCGCCGACGCGCCCGGCCTGATCGAGGCGTACAAGTTCAACGTCGTCGTCGCACGACTGATGGAGCTCGTGAACGCGACCCGCAAGGCGATCGACTCGGGCGTCGGTGCGGGCGACGCGGCGGTCCGCGAATCCGCGGAGGTCACGGCGATGATCCTCGACCTGTTCGCGCCGTACACGGCGGAAGACATGTGGGAGCGGCTCGGCTACCAGCCGACGGTCGCCCTCGTGCCGTGGCGCAAGGCCGACCCCGCGCTCCTCATCGAGGAGTCGGTGACGGCCGTCGTGCAGGTCAGCGGCAAGGTCCGCGACCGCATCGAGGTGTCGCCGAAGATCTCGGGCGAGGAGCTCGAGGCACTCGCGCGGGCGTCGGAGGCGGTGGCCCGCACCATCGGAGACCGCGAGATCGTGAAGGTCATCGTGCGTGCGCCGAACCTGGTGAACATCGCCATCAAGGGCTGACGTGCCCCCGGAGGGGCGACCGCTCCTCCCCAGCAGGCGATCGGCGGCGGCCGGTCGGGCTCCGGCCCGGCCGGCCGCCGTGCTGTCCGGGCCGTCGGTAGCGTGCGGGGATGCCCGCTGAACCCCTCGCGCGAGACGCGCCCGAGCCCGTCCCGAGTGCTGCGGTCGGCGCGATCGACGTCGCATCGCTCGACCTCACCGCGCTCGACCCCGCGGCCCGCCGCGCGGGGCCGAGGGTGCGGCTCGCGGTGGGTGCGGCGGTGGTGCTGTTCGTGGCGTCGGTCGCGGTGGCGGCCGTCATCTCGTTCTCCTCGGGCGGCGGCGGCGTGCAGCAGGTCATCGGTGGGCCGTCCGCGGTCGACGGCGGTGGCTCCGACGCGCCCGGGAGTGCGGCCGCCGCGAGTCGGTCGGGCGGTGCCGATGCCGACGAGCTGCCGGGCGGAACCGTCGATGCGCCGCTGCCGCTGCTCGTGCACGTGCTGGGCGCCGTCGCACGACCGGGCCTGGTCGAGCTCGACGCGGGCGCCCGGGTGGTCGACGCCGTGGCAGCCGCCGGCGGGTTCACGGCCGACGCCGATCCTGCCGGCGTCAACCTCGCGCGGCCTGTGGTCGACGGCGAGCAGCTGGTCGTCCTCGCGATCGGCGAGGTTCCCGCGGCCGAGGCGGCGGGCGCCGGTGCGGGTGCCGCGGGCGGTGGCGGCGCGGCGTCCGATGGACTCGTGCACCTGAACACCGCGGGCGTCGCCGAGCTCGACACGCTGCCGCGCATCGGGCCCGCGCTCGCGCAGCGCATCCTCGACTACCGCGAGGCCAACGGGCCCTTCACGAGCGTCGACCAGCTGATGGACGTCACCGGCATCGGCGACGCGGTATTCTCCGGGCTCTCCGACCTCGTGGCGCTCTGAGTGCACGACCTCCGCCTGCTGCTGCCCGCGTGCAGCGCATGGGTCGCCGCATGGGCGGCGATCACCCTGCCGTCGGCGGGCGTCGACGCGCAGGCGGTCGCGTGGTCGCTCTGGGGCGCCGCAGCGGCGGTGCTCGTCGTGCTCGCGGGGGGCCGGGTGCTCGGGCGTCGCCGGCGCGGGTGCGATCCCACCGGCTCAGATGCGGCTCTCGCCCGCATCCCACCCGCACGGGCCCGACGGCGCGTGTCGGGCGCAGCCGTGGCGGCCGGACTGCTCGTGGCTCTCTCGTGTTCGGCCATGGCGGCGACGAGCGCGGCGACGCAGCTCGCGGAGCGCGCGCGGTCGCCGCTCGCGACGGCCGCCGAGACGAGGAGCACGGTCGCGGTGGTGGTCGAGGCGACCAACGCCCCGCAGCCGATGCGCGCGGCGGTCTGGGCGGCCGACGAACCGATGGTCGAGATCGACGGAGTGCTCGTGAGCGTCGGCGGGGAGCCCGTCGGGCCGGTTCCGGTCACCGTCGGCGTTCCGGAGACCACGGGCGTCGAGTGGGGTACCCGGGTCGCGCTCCGGGTTCGCGTGCAGCCGCTCCCGGCCGAGGAGCCGAACGCGTTCCGCCTCGTCGCACCCGATCGGGTCGAGGTCGTCGGAGGTCCGCCGCCGTGGCTCGACTGGGCGTCCACCCTCCGGCACGGGTTCGCGGATGCCGCGAAGGGGCTCGACGGCGACGGGGCGGCCCTCGTGCCGGGGCTGGCGATCGGAGACACGTCAGCGGTCGGCGCCGAGCTCGACGCGGCGATGAAGGCGAGCTCCCTCACGCACCTCACCGCGGTCTCCGGGGCGAACTGCGCGATCGTGACGGCGGCGGCTTTCGGGCTCGCGGCCGCGTGCGGGTTCGGTCGGCGCACGAGGGTCGTGGTCGCGCTGGTCGCCCTTGCGGGCTTCGTGGTGCTGGTGACGCCGCAGGCGAGCGTCGTGCGGGCCGCGGCGATGGCCGTGGTGATCCTCGTCGGCGTCGCGTCCTCCCGACGGTCGGGCGGGGTGTCGGCGCTGTCGCTCGCGGTGGTGCTCGTCCTCGCGCAGAACCCGTGGCTCGCGCGCGACTACGGCTTCGCGCTGTCGGCGGCCGCGACGGCGGGTCTGCTCCTGCTCGCCGGTCCGCTCGCCAGGCGTCTTGCCGACGTGATGCCCGCTCCGCTCGCCGTGTCGCTCGCCGTTCCGGTGGCCGCGCAGCTGGCGTGCCAGCCCGTGCTCGTGCTGCTCGACCCCGCTGTCGCCGTCTACGGCGTGCCCGCGAACCTCCTCGCCGCGCCCGCCGCCCCCGTCGGCACGATCGTCGGCATGCTCGGATGCCTCGTGCTGCCGTTCCTGCCGTCGGTCGGGTTCGCGTTCCTGCAGGTCGCCTGGGTGCCCGCATCGTGGATCGCGCTCGTCGCGCACGGCGCAACGGCGCTGCCCGGAGGGCGCCTGCCGTGGCTGCCCGACGCCGTGGGCGCCGTCACCATGCTCCTCGCGACCTGCGCCGGCCTCTGGCTGCTCCTCTCGCGCCGCCGCAGGCCCGCGGTGCGCCGCGCGGTCGCCACGGCCCTCGTGCTGCTGGTCGCGGTGCCGCTCGGCGTCGTGCTCGGTCCGTCGGCGGTCGCGAGGGCCACGCATCCGGGCCGGTGGGATGTCGCGAACTGCGACGTCGGCCAGGGCGATGCCGTGCTCGTGCGCTCCGAGGGGGCGACGGCACTGTTCGACACCGGGCCCGACCCGTCGGCGCTGCGGGCGTGCCTCGAGCTGCTCGACGTCGAGACGATCGACCTGCTGGTCCTGACGCACTGGGACGCCGACCACGTCGCAGGAAGCCCCGCCGTCGTCGGCATGGTGTCGACGGTCGTGCACGGCCCGCTCGACGGCGAGCGATCCGCCCGCGTGCTCGACCCGCTCGTGGCCGGCGGTGCCGACGCGGTCGAGGTCGAGTCCGGCCGTCGCGGCGCGCTCGGCGCGTCGCGCTGGCGGGTGCTCTGGCCGCCGCCCGAGACGATGCCGGGCAACGACGCCAGCGTCGTGCTCGAACTCGACGGCCCCTTCGGCCGCGCCCTCCTCCTCGGTGACCTCGGCGAGGAGGCGCAGTCCCGCATGCTCAGGGCCGCACCGATCGGACCGGTCGATCTCGTGAAGGTCGCGCACCACGGTTCGGCCGACCAGAGCGAGCGGCTCTACGAGGAGCTCTCCGCGACGATCGGCATCATCGGCGTGGGCGTCGAGAACGGCTACGGGCACCCGACCGATGGGCTGCTCGACCTGCTCGCGCAGGCCGGCACGGTGCCGGTGCGCAGCGATCGGAGCGGTACGGCCCTGCTCACGTCGAACGGTGACGGCGGGTTCGCGCTCTGGACCGAGCGAGGCCCGGGCGCTGTCGCACCCCGCCCGTAGACTTGAGCCGAAAGGGAGGTGCCGTGGCAGCTCGAACCGGTGGCGGTGGGCGCGGCAACGCGCGGGCCAAGGCTGCGGCGATCCCGCAACTGTCGTACAACCAGGTTCGCCCGGCTCCGATCGTGCTCGTCTCGGGCCCCGAAGACGTGCTCGCCGAGCGTGCGTCGAACCGGCTCCGCGAACTCCTCCGCGCCGAAGACCCCGCGCTCGAGGTCAGCGAGATCTCGGGCGACGCCTACCAGCGCGGCGAGCTGCTCACCCTCGCCAGCCCCTCGCTCTTCGGCGAGGCGCGGCTCATCCGCATCGACGGCACCGAGAAGGCGACCGACGACCTGATCCTCGACATGGTCGAGTTCGTGGGCCAGCCCACCGAGGCCGTCACGGTCGTCGTGCGGCACCGCGGCGGCGTGCGCGGCAAGAAGATGCTCGACGCGATCCGGTCCGGCGAGGGCGAGGCGATCGAGATCGTGTGCGCGGAGCTCAAGCGCGAGGCCGACAAGCAGGACTTCGTGCAGACCGAGATCCGGGCGGTCGGGCGCTCGATCGCCCCGAGGGCGCTGCGAGCCCTCGTCGCGGCCTTCGCCGACGACCTGGCCGAGCTCGACGCCGCCTGCCGTCAGCTGCTCGCCGACACCCCGGGCGACATCACCGAGGCGGTCGTCGCCAAGTACTACGGCGGGCGCGTCGAGACGAACGCCTTCGAAGTGGCCGACGCGGCGATCGCGGGCCGCTACGGCGACGCCCTCGTCGCATTGCGGCACGCCCTCGACAGCGGCGCCGACCCGGTGCCGATGGTCGCGGCCTTCGCGATGAAGATCCGCACGATGGCGAAGGTGTCCGGCGTGCGCGGCGGGGGAGCCGGGGTCGCGAGCTCGCTCGGGCTCGCTCCGTGGCAGGTCGACCGGGCCAGGCGCGACCTCGCCGGCTGGACCGACGAAGGCCTGCAGCAGGCCATCGTGCAGCTCGCGCGTACCGATGCCGCGGTCAAGGGCGCCGAGCGCGATCCCGTCTTCGCCCTCGAACGGCTCGTCGGCGTCATCGCCTCGCGCGGGCGCGCCTGAGTCCTGGTCTTCGCCGGGTGCGGTCTGCGACGGTCAGTCGCCGATCACCTGCGAGGCGCGGGAACCGATGCGCGCCCCGAGGTCCTCGAGTTCGTCGAGCACGTCGGTGACGCCCCAGATCTGGTCGCGTGTGCGGTCGGTCAGGGGCGCGATGACGCCCGCGCCGGCCAGGCGCTCGATGGCGCGGTACGTCGCGGGCGTCGACAACCCGAGCCGCCGTTCGAGGTCGTCGGCGGTGAACACCGGGGTCGTCGGCAGCGACGCCAGCACCCGCGACGGCGCGCTCGCGGCCCGCGGCCGACCCGTCGCCTCGGCCCACCGCTCCGGCATCGTCGCCAGGCGCGAGCCAGTGACGAGGGCCTCCTCCGACGCGACGGCCGCCGATCGGGCGAACGCCCGCACGATCGGGCCCGCGTCGCCTGCACGATACCGGTCGAGCGTCGCGAAGTACGACTCCCGACGCGCGACCAGCGCCGACGCGATCGGCACCACGACGCGGCGCGCGACCCCGCGCTGCCTGATGACGGCCGCGGCGAGGGCCCGTCCGATGCGCCCGTTGCCGTCGGTGAAGGGGTGGATCGACTCGAACTGCGCGTGCGCGATCGCGGCCTGCACGATGGCCGGAAGGTCGCGGCGGCCCGTGAACGACATGAGGTCGTCCATGAGCTGCGGCACCCGGCCGGGCGGCGGGGGCACGTACAGCGCCATGCGCGGGGAGTGGTTCGAGCCGCCGATCCAGTTCTGCATGTCGCGCCAACGGCCGGCGTAGCTGCGCTCCGTTGGATCGTGCGCCATCAGCAGCCGGTGCGCATCGCCGATCCGCTCGGCGGTGATCGGCCCGTCGAGGAGGCGGTCCATCGCACCGGAGGCGGCGACCATCGACGTCGCCGACGAGTTGGCCCTGACCCCGTGCATGGCCCGCGCGAAGTCCTGGATGCTCGCGTCCTCGTGCTCGATCTTCGAGGAGGCGACGGACTCCGCCCGCAGCAGCAGGGTGGCGAGCGGGGAGAGCTGGTCGCCGCTCAGCTCATCGAGCCGGGCGATCGCCTGGAGCGCGTCATCGCACTCGGCGAGCAGCGGGTTCGGGATGCGGAGGTCGAGATCACCGAGGTCGGGCGGGATCGACACCTCGATGCGATCGAGCATGCGGTCCTGCGCGGTGCCGCCGCGGTGGGTCTGCCGCCAGGGCACCTCGAGCCGCTCGTGCGGCGGGACGACGATCTCGCTCTGCGATCGATCGGCGTCGCCTGCCCGATCATCCATGTGAGAGGACCTCTTCCCCTGTTCTCAGTTATGCGGCATAAGTGAGAATAGCGGCCCTGGTGTTCTCAGTCCAGCGATGTCGGCGGCGCCGAACGCCGTCGCCGGCAGGTGGGGCCGTGGCGGCGGGTCCGTGACTGCGGTGGCAGCCAGGCCGCCGTGGCGCCGAACCCGCCGCGCAGACGACGAACGCCCCGCACGACGAGCGTGCGGGGCGTTCGATCAGGTGGTGCGCCTTAGAGGGCGGCAACCTGCTTCGCGATGGCCGACTTGCGGTTCGCGGCCTGGTTCTTGTGGATCACGCCCTTGCTGGCGGCCTTGTCGAGCTTGCGACCTGCGACGCGGACGGCAGCGGTGGCCTTGTCCTTGTCACCGGTGGCGATGGCCTCGCGAGCGGCGCGGACGGCGCTCTTGACCTCGCTCTTGACGGCCTTGTTGCGCTCCTGAGCCTTCAGGTTCGTCTTGATGCGCTTGATCTGCGACTTGATGTTTGCCACGTGGTTCGTCTTTCGTTCTTGTGCGGGTACCGGATGTGCCGAGCGAAGGTAGAGGGGCCTCGCGCGGCGAATCGTGCGGGGTGGGACCCACACGCAAGCCAACAGACAACGATACCAGCAACGCGTGCATGGCACCAATGCGGTGGCCGCGGCATCCGATCCGGTCCAGTCGGCGGGTCGGCGGGTCGGCACTCGGCGACCAGCGACCGGCGACGCTCAGTTCGAGCGGATGATGCCGAGGTCGCGCGCCCGTGCGACCGCCGCGGTGCGCGAGCCCACCTCCAGCTTGGCGAAGATGTGCACGAGATGCGACTTCACCGTCGCCTCGCTGAGGAAGAGCGCCTTGCCGATCTCGCGGTTCGTGCGGCCGCTCGCGACGAGCCCGAGCACCTCGGCCTCGCGCCCGGTCAGGCGCTCGAGGCCGCCGTTCGCGTCGAGCCGCGACGAGACGCCCGGCGCGAACGCGGGCTCGCCGGTCGCGGCGGTGCGGATCGCCGCGACGAGCTCGGCAGGCGGCGCGTCCTTCAGCAGGTACCCGCTCGCTCCGGCCTCGATCGCGCTCAGGATGTCGGCGTCGGTGTCGTAGTTCGTGAGCACGAGCACGCGCGGCGCGTCGGACTGCGAGCGGATGTGCCGCGTCGCCTCCGCGCCCTGCATGTCCGACGGGAACTGCAGGTCCATGAGCACGACGTCGACGCCCCCGTCGGCCGCGCGCCGGACGGCGGAGTCCGCCCGATCGACGTCGGCGACGACCTCGAGGTCGGGCTCGGCCTCGAGCATCGCGCGCACTCCGGCACGTACGACCGGGTGATCGTCGGCGATCAGCAGGCGGATGCCGCGGCGCACGCCCGCGACGTCGTCACCGCCGGCGACCGCCCCGCTCGACGAAGCCCCGCTCGAGGCCGCAGCCCCGCTCGACTCGGCCCCGTTCGACAGGGCCCCGCCCGCGGGCTCCCCGTGCGAGCCCTCCGGCGCGCTCACGGCGCCACCACGGGGATGCGCACGGACACGGCCGTGCCGTCGCCGGGGCCGGACTCGACCTCGACCGTGCCGCCCTCGCGCTCGGCGCGCTCCCGCATCGCCCGCAGGCCGAACTTCAGCTCCGAGCCGGGCTCGCGCGCGATCGCGGCGGGGTCGAACCCGATGCCGTCGTCGACGACGTCGAGCGCGATCTCGTCGCCGAGGTAGCTGAGCGTGAGCTCGGCGCGGGTCGCGCGGGCGTGTCGCAGCACGTTCGCGAGGGCGCCCTGCGCGATGCGCAGCAGGGTCGCATCGATCGACATGGGCAGGGTCACGGCCTCGCCGCTGGTCGCGAACGAGACGCGGGTCGCCGACCCGGCCTGGGCGGCCTGCTCGTCGACCGCGGCGGCGAGGCGCCGGAGCGCCGAGGGCAGGGTCTGCTCGTCGAGCGACGGGGGACTGAGCTCGCGGATGAAGCGGCGGGTCTCCGCGAGGTTCTCGGAGGCGGTCTCGCGCGCGAGTCGCAGCTTGTCGAGCGTGCGATCGTCGGCGACGTCGCGCTCGGCGGCGTGCAGCAGCATCTGGATGCTCGAGAGCCCCTGGGCCACGGTGTCGTGGATCTCGCGCGCGATGCGCTCGCGCTCGGCGAGCGTGCCGGCCTCGCGACTGGCCGTCGCCAGCTCCTCGCGGGTGGCGATGAGGTCGAGGATGAGCGCCTGGCGGTCCTTCGTCTCCTGCGCCATGGCGCGGTACCCGAGCCCGATCACGATCGCGACGCCCGCGCTGATGAGCGGCCCGAGGATCGTGCCGACCTCGAATCCGAGGTGCGTCGCCGTGCCCCACACCGAGAGGCCGAACGTGACGATCACGAGTGGAACGGCGAGCGGAGCGGCGAGCACGTGCAGCTCGAGGAAGAACAGGGGGAACGCGAGGAACGCGGCATCCGGGGTCAACGCCGACATGGCCGCCCAGAGGGCGAGGAGCGCCGTCAGCCACACCACTCGCGCCCATTGCGGGAGGTTCCGGTGCCCGGTCGCGATCCCGGCGCCGTAGCAGGCGAGGAACGCGATCGAGAGGATCGTGACGGGCACCTCGGTCGGGCCGTCGGCGAGGAGCGCGCGGATCATCACGAACAGGGCGAGGCCGATGACGAGCACGTGCAGCCCGAATCGGAGCGTGACGAACACCGGCCGCAGTGCCGAGGGCGACACCCGTCCGAAGTCGACGACGGGGAGCGGTGCGGGTGCGGCTGACGCGGTCATGGTGCGAGTCAGCGTAGCCGCGGCCGCCTGCGCGCGGCATCCGTCGAAAGTGCGAGGCGGACGTGCGAGGCGAGAATTCGCGGCGAACGTGCGAGGCGAACGTGCGAGGCGAACGTGCGAGGCGAACGTGCGAGGCGAGAGCGCGGAGGAAACTCGTGGGAGAATCGTCGGGATGTCTCCGAGAGCTGTTACCCCGCCGGTGCCCGCCGCCACCGATCCCGCGCTGATCCGCAACTTCTGCATCATCGCGCACATCGACCACGGCAAGTCGACGCTCGCCGACCGCATGCTCGGTATCACGGGCGTCGTCGCCGATCGCGACATGCGCGCGCAGTACCTCGACCGCATGGACATCGAGCGCGAGCGCGGCATCACCATCAAGAGCCAGGCCGTGCGCATGCCGTGGCAGGTCGGCGGCACCTCGTACGCCCTGAACATGATCGACACCCCTGGCCACGTCGACTTCAGCTACGAGGTCTCGCGTTCCCTCGCCGCGTGCGAGGGCGCGATCCTGCTGGTCGACGCGGCGCAGGGCATCGAGGCCCAGACGCTCGCGAACCTCTACCTCGCGCTCGAGAACGACCTCGAGATCATCCCGGTGCTGAACAAGATCGACCTTCCCGCGGCCGATCCCGAGAAGTACGCCCGAGAGCTCGCCGACCTCATCGGCGGCTCGCCCGATGACGTGCTCAAGGTCTCGGGCAAGACGGGCCTCGGCGTCGAAGACCTGCTCGACCGCGTCGTCGAGCGCATCCCTGCCCCCGTCGGCGACGCCGACGCACCGCCGCGCGCGATGATCTTCGACTCCGTCTACGACAGCTACCGCGGCGTGGTCACGTACGTGCGAATGGTCGACGGCAAGTTGAACCCGCGCGAGCGCATCCAGATGATGTCGACCAAGGCCACGCACGAGATCCTCGAGATCGGCGTGAGCGCGCCCGAACCCGTGCCCACCAAGGGCCTCGGGGTCGGGGAGGTCGGCTACCTCATCACGGGCGTGAAGGACGTGCGCCAGTCGAAGGTCGGCGACACGGTCACCACGGCCGTGAAGCCCGCGACCGAGGCGCTCGCGGGCTACACCGAGCCGCTGCCCATGGTCTACTCGGGCCTGTACCCGATCGATGGCAGCGACTATCCCGAGCTCCGCGAGGCGCTCGACAAGCTCAAGCTCTCCGACGCGGCGCTCGTGTACGAGCCCGAGACCTCGGTGGCGCTGGGCTTCGGCTTCCGCGCCGGGTTCCTCGGCCTGCTGCACCTCGAGATCGTCACCGAGCGCCTGCGCCGCGAGTTCGGGCTCGACATCATCAACACCGCACCGTCGGTCGTCTACGAGGTCACCACCGAAGACAGGAAGACCGTGACGGTCACGAACCCGAGCGAGTTCCCGACCGGGGCGAAGATCTCCGAGGTGCGCGAGCCCATGGTGAAGGCCGCGATCCTCGCGCCGAAGGACTACGTCGGCACGATCATGGAGCTCTGCCAGTCGCGCCGCGGTGCGCTGCTCGGCATGGAGTACCTCGGCGAAGACCGGGTGGAGATCCGCTACAACATCCCGCTCGGCGAGATCGTGTTCGACTTCTTCGACCAGCTGAAGTCGAAGACGGCCGGGTACGCGTCGCTCGACTACGAGCCGGTCGGCGACCAGGCTGCCGACCTCGTGAAGGTCGACATCCTGCTGCAGGGCGAGCAGGTCGACGCCTTCAGCGCCATCGTGCACCGCGACAAGGCCTACGCGTACGGCGTGCTCATGACCGGTCGCCTGCGCGAGCTCATCCCGCGGCAGCAGTTCGAGGTCCCGATCCAGGCGGCGATCGGCGCGCGCATCATCGCGCGCGAGTCGATCCGCGCCATGCGCAAGGACGTGCTCGCCAAGTGTTACGGCGGTGACATCAGCCGCAAGCGCAAGCTCCTCGAGAAGCAGAAGGAGGGCAAGAAGCGCATGAAGATGGTCGGCCGCGTCGAGGTGCCGCAAGAGGCGTTCATCGCAGCGCTGAGCGGCGACGTCGAGAAGAAGGACAAGAAGTAGCAGGTTTCCCGATGACCCGACGCAGTACCTTCACCGATCAGTCCGTCACGTACGGCTCGATCGGGGCGACGCTCGAGCCCGATCTCCTGCGCTACCCGCCGACGGGATACCGACCCGCCGAAGACACGGTTCGGCTCGGCAGCGGCGTCGAGCGCTTCCAGCGTGCGGCCGAGGCGCTCATGACCTGGGGCATCCAGCGCGGCGCAGGTTACGAGGTGACGGATGTCTCCGCCGGCACCGGCGCGCAGTATCCGGGCATCGTGTACGACGCCGAGGGCGCGCCGCTGGCCGAGCAGCCGGGCCCGCGCACCGAGGACCGCTTCGGCGAAGACGGCACCGCGTACATCGCGTCGGGCATGCAGGCGACGCTCGTGCGCCGCGGGCGGTTCCGCTCGCACGCGACGCCGGTGCTGGTCGTCTACGTCATCGACGAACCCGACCGCGTGGGCTACGCGTTCGGCACCACGGGCGACGGCCTCGAGAGCGGCGAGGAGTCGTTCGTGCTCGAGCGTCGCGACGACGACACGGTGTGGCTCACGATCCGCTCGTTCCGGGCGACGGCCGGCGGCGCGAAGCGCGTGCTCGCACCGTGGGTGCGTCGGCGCCGCCGCGAGCTGACCCGCCTGCAGCTGCGCGCCCTCCACCCCGCCGGCGGCGTGTAGGCGTGGGTTCCGCGCTGCCGCTCGGCGATCCGGCACCGCTCGACGGCCTGCTGCCCGCCTCCGCAGCGGTCGACGCCCGCGACCGCGCGCTCGGCGTCTACGTGCACGTGCCGTTCTGCCGGGTGCGGTGCGGGTACTGCGATTTCAACACCTACACTGCGAGCGAGCTCCGCGGTGCCCGCCAGGTCGACTACGCCGACCAGGCGATCGATGAGATCCGGATGTCGCGGCGCGTGCTCGCGACATCCGGAGTCCCGGATCGCGTGGCCGAGACCGTCTTCTTCGGCGGCGGCACGCCGACGCTCCTACCGGCCGACGATCTCGTGCGCATGCTCGGGGCGATCCGCGACGAGTTCGGGCTCGCGAGCGGCGCGGAGGTCACGACGGAGGCGAACCCCGACTCGGTCGGGCGCGAAGACCTGCTCCGTCTCGCGGAGGGCGGGTTCACCCGCGTCTCGTTCGGCATGCAGTCGGCCGTGCCGCACGTGCTCGCCGCGCTCGACCGCACTCACGACCCGGCCAGGGTGCCGCTCGTCGTGCGCTGGGCGCGCGACGCCGGCCTCGACGTGAGCCTCGACCTCATCTACGGAACGCCGGGGGAGTCGCTCGACGACTGGCGGCGCAGCGTCGAGGCGGTCGTCGCCGAGCGGCCCGACCACGTGAGCGCGTACGCGCTCATCGTCGAGGAGGGCACGAAGCTCGCCAGGCAGATTCGTCGAGGCGAGCTCGCGCAGCCCGACGACGACCTCGAGGCCGACATGTACGAGCTCGCCGACGAGGCGTTCGGCACCGCGGGCTTCGAGTGGTACGAGGTCAGCAACTGGGCGACGGATGCCGCGCACCGCTCCAGGCACAACCTCGGGTACTGGCGGGGCGACGACTGGTGGGGCGTCGGACCGGGCGCGCACAGCCACGTCGGCGGGGTCCGCTGGTGGAACGCGAAGCATCCGTCAGCCTATGCGGAGCGGCTCGCCGCCGGGCACTCGCCGGCCGTCGGTCGCGAGGTGCTCGACGCGCCGACCCGAGAGACCGAGCGCGTGCTGCTGCTCACCCGCATCCGCGAGGGCATCGACATCGCCTCGCTGCACGCGGGGGGCCGGCATGCCGTGGCGGGCCTCATCGCCGACGGCCTGGTCGACGCGAAAGCCGCCCTCGCCGGTGGGCTCACGCTCACGAGGCGAGGGCGGCTGCTCGCGGACGCCGTCGTGCGGCGCCTGCTCGAGGACTGACGTCCTCGGTCAGCTCGTGGAGCTCAGCTCACGAACTTGATCGAGAGCGGGTACGTGTAGGCCTCGCCCTGGTTCGCCTTGATCGCGGCGATGATGCTGAACACGATCACGATGACGGCGACCGCGATCGACAGGAAGATGCCGATCACGACGAGCCACAGGATGCTGCTCACGATCGCGGCGATCGTCATCGTGATCTGGAAGTTCAGCGCCGTGGCGGTGTGCGCGCGCACGAACGGTCCCTTGTCCTTGAGGACCAGGTATCCGATCAGCGCGGGGATGAAGCCGAAGAAGATGCCGCCGATGTGCACGAGCGTCGCCCAGAGCTTCTCGTCGTTCGGGCTCAGGGGCGGGCTCTGCTCGTACGGGCTCTGCGGCGGCGGCGGGGGAGGGGGAAGGTCGGACATCGTCTTCTCCTGTTCGGATGCGCCGATCCGGCGCGGTGACTGCGGACGCCACCATGCTGGCACAGCAACGCCCGCCGCGGGAGGGTGACGCTCCCGCGGCGGGCGATGTGCGCTGCGCTACTTGATGAGGCGGATGGCGAAGGGGTAGCGGTAGTTGCGACCCTCCTTCGCCTGGAGGAAGGCGATGATCGAGAAGACCACGCCCACGATCCAGACGGCCCACGAGAGCAGGCCGAGCACGCTGCCGAGGCCGAACGTGATGATCGTGATGATCGACGTGAGGATGAAGATCGCGATCTGCGCGAACACCAGCGTGATCTGGAAGTTCAGCGCCTCCTTCGCCTCGGTGTCCGTGAAGGACCCGCGGTCCTTGAAGACGAGCCAGATGATGAGCGACGGCAGGAAGCCGAGGATTCCGCCGAGGTGGGCGAACGAGCCCCACTGCACGTCCTGCTCGTGCGAGAGCGGTGCCGCGGGCGCGCCCGGCTGCGGTGCGGCCGGCTGCTGCGGCGGCGTGGGGGGCAGGTTCGGATCAGCGGGGCCTGCGTTGGGATCGGACATGGTGCGCGCCTTTCGGGGTTCGGGGGTCGTGACCCGATGCCGCGAGGGGTGGGCGGTCGCAGCGTGAGATGCCTCGGATCATGCCAAAGGTAGCGCCGGGCAGGAGTGTCGGCAATGGGGATTACCCTGAGTTCCGCGGTATGATTGGCACTCAGGTCTGATGAGTGCTAACCGCACGGCGAAAGCGAGGAACATGGTCTCCGAACGCAGCCTCGCCGTGCTCAGGGCGATCGTGCAGGACTACGTCGCGTCGCGCGAACCGGTGGGCTCCAAGGCCATCGTCGAACGGCACGCGTTCGGGGTCTCGGCGGCGACGATCCGCAACGACATGGCCCTCCTCGAAGAGGAGGAGCTCATCGTCGCGCCGCACACGTCGTCGGGCCGCATCCCGACCGACAAGGGCTACCGCGTCTTCGTCGACCAGCTCACCGAGGTGCGCCCCATGACGCGCGCGCAGCGGCATGCCATCGAGACCTTCCTCGGCGAGTCGAGCGACCTCGACGAACTGCTCGCGCGCACGGTGCGCCTGGTCTCGCAGCTCACCAAGCAGCTCGCGGTCGTGCAGTACCCGAGCTTCGGCAGCGCGCGCGTGCGCCACATCGAGCTCGTCTCGCTCGCACCCGAGCGCGTGATCTGCATCCTGATCACCGATTCGGGGCAGGTCGAGCAGCGGGTCGCCGACCTGCCGTTCCCCGTCGACGAGACCACGCTCGCCGCGCACCGCACCCGCCTCAACGAGCTCGCCGGCGGTCGGGCGATGGCGGATGCCGCGGAGTCGCTGTCGACCGGGTTCGCCGACGTCCCGCCGGCCGACGCGGCCGTGCTGCACACGCTCGCGGCGACGCTCGCCGACCAGGCACGCGCCCAGCGTCAGGACCGCCTGGTCGTCGCGGGCGCCGCGAACCTCGTGCGCACCGAGCAGGACTTCGCGGGCTCCATCCTCGGCGTGATCGAGGCCATCGAGGAGCAGGTGGTCCTGCTCCGCCTGTTCGGCGAGATGTCCGGCGACGAGCACGCCGTCGCGGTGCGCATCGGCCGCGAGAACGCCTCGTTCGGCCTCGGCGAGACCTCGGTGCTCTCGAGCGCCTTCGAGATCCCCGGGCGCGACGTCTCGCGTCTCGGCGTCGTCGGCCCCACGCGCATGGACTACTCCCACAGCATGGCCGCCGTCCGCGCGGTCGCCCGATACCTCTCCCGCACGCTCGGCGAGAACTGAGCAGCCGGCCCCCGCCGGCATCCGCTATCGAAAGGACACGCCCTCCGTGGCAGACCACTACGAGGTCCTCGGCGTCGCACGCGACGCATCCCCCGACGAGATCAAGAAGGCGTACCGACGCCTCGCCCGCGAGCTGCACCCCGACGTCAACCCCGGCGCCGAGGCGTCCGAGCGGTTCAAGTCGGTGACGCACGCCTACGACGTGCTCTCCGACCCGAAGCAGCGCCAGCAGTACGACCTCGGCGACCAGGGCGGCTTCGGCGGCGGGCAGGGCTTCGGCGGCTTCGGCGACATCTTCGAGACCTTCTTCGGCGGCGCCCAGCAGAGCCGCGGTCCGAGGTCGCGGCGCGAGCGCGGCCAAGACGCGCTGATCCGCGTCGAGGTCGGCCTCGACGAGGTCGTCTTCGGCACGCACCGCGACATCGAGGTCGACACCGCGGTGGTCTGCGGCACGTGCCACGGATCGTGCTGCCAGCCGGGCACGTCGCCCGTCACGTGCGACATCTGCGGCGGCACGGGCTCGATCCAGCGCGCGGTGCGCTCGTTGCTCGGCAACGTCATGACCTCGAGCCCCTGCGGCACCTGCCGCGGGTACGGCACCGTCATCGCGACGCCGTGCGTGACCTGCCAGGGCCAGGGCCGGGTGCGCGCCCGCCGCACGGTTCCCGTCGACATCCCGGCGGGCGTCGACACCGGCGTGCGCCTGCAGATGCCGGGCTCGGGCGAGGCCGGCCCCGCCGGCGGCCCGAACGGCGACCTGTACCTCGAGATCAAGGTCAAGAACCACGACGTGTTCAGCCGCAACGGCGACGACCTGCTCGCGACCCTCTCGGTCTCGATGACCGACGCGATCCTCGGCACCACGGCGACGATCGAGGCGCTCGATGGCGACGTCGAGGTCGAGATCAAGGCGGGCCTGCAGAGCGGCGAGATCCTGACCGTCAAGGACCGCGGCGTCTCCAAGCTCCGCGGCAGCGGGCGCGGCGACCTCCGCATCGGGGTGCAGGTCGTCACGCCCACCAAGCTCTCGACGAAGGAGCGCGACCTGGTGCAGCAGTTCGCTGCGGCGAAGAAGGCGCCCGCGCCCGAGCTCGCGCACTTCCAGCAGGGCCTGTTCGCACGGCTCCGCGACAAGTTCCTCGGCTGACGGATGCCGCGATGAGCCATCACTACCTCGACGAGCAGCTCGACCTGGCGGGCGCCGCCACGGGCGACGTCGTGCGCCTGACGGGCGACGAGGCGCGTCACGCCGTGACGGTCTCGCGGGTGCGCGTCGGAGAGCAGCTCTCCGTCGGCGACGGCCGTGGCTCGCTCGCCGCGGCGACCGTGATCGAAGCCGCCCCTCGGGAGCTGGTGCTCGAGCTCGGCGAGGTCGTGACCTCGCCGGCGCCGGGCCCGCGCATCACGCTCGTGCAGGCCCTCGCCAAGGGCGACCGCGACGAGCTCGCGGTGCAGGCGGCGACCGAGCTCGGCGTCGACGCCATCGTGCCGTGGGCCGCGACCCGCTCGGTGTCGCGGTGGGAGGGGCCGAAGGTCGAGAAGGGCCGGGCCCGCTGGGCGACCATCGTGCGCGAGGCGACCAAGCAGTCGATCCGCGCGTGGATGCCCGAGGTCGGCCCGCTGACCCCGACCGCCCGACTCGCGGCCCTGCTCGAGGGGCAGCGGGTGCTGCTGCTCGAGCCGACGGCCACGACCCCGCTCACATCGCTCGACGACGACGGCCGCGACCTCGCACTCGTCGTCGGGCCCGAGGGCGGCATCGCCCCCGCCGAGATCGAGCGGCTGGTCGCCGCCGGCGCCGAGGCCGTGCGGCTCGGCGGGTCGGTGCTGCGCACCTCGACGGCCGGGCCGGCCGCAATCGCCGTGCTGAACGCCCGCCTCGGGCGGTGGTGAGGCATCCCTCGCTACGATGGAAGCATGACCGAGACCGCCGAGCCGACCCTGTTCGAGCGCATCGCCGCGCGTGAGATCCCGGCGAGCATCGTCGCCGAGACGGCGAACGTCATCGCGTTCCACGACATCGCGCCGAAGGCGCCGGTGCACGTGGTCGTGACGCCGAAGTCCGGCGCCTACCGCGACGTCGTCGAACTCGCCGCGGGCGACCCCGCACTGCTCGCCGAACTCGTCGAGGTGGCCCGGGGCATCGCCGCCGACCTGGCCGACGGCGACTTCCGCCTCGTGTTCAACACGGGCGCGGGAGCAGGGCAGACCGTGTTCCACGTGCACGCCCACGTGCTCGCCGGCGGCCTCGAGGAGGCATCGCTTGGCGGCTGACCCGCACGACGAGCACCCCGACCACCCCGACGACGGCGTGCGTCCCGCAGCGGATGCACCCGTCGAACGACGCACCGACCGACCGACCGCCGAGGCTCCGGCCTCGCGCGGCGACGAAGAGCGCCTCAGCATCGACGGCATCGCCATGGTGCGCCTGCTCGGACCGCAGGACCGCCTGCTGACGACGATCCAGCGCGAGTACCCCGACGTCGAGGTGCACGTGCGCGGCAACGAGATCGGCATCCGCGGCAACCCCGACGAGCGCGTGCGCGTGCGTCGCCTGATCGAAGAACTCCTGGAGCTGGTGCGAGCCGGCCAGGATCCGACACCCACCGAAGTGAGGAGCTCGGCCCGAATGCTCGAAGCCGATCCCAACGCCAGACCGTCCGAACTGCTCGGGCAGGTCATCGTCTCCGCGCGCGGCAAGACCATCCGGCCGAAGACCGAGGGCCAGCGCGCGTACGTCGACGCCATCGACGACCACACCGTCGTCTTCGGCATCGGCCCCGCCGGCACGGGCAAGACCTACCTCGCCATGGCCAAGGCCGTGCAGGCGCTGCAGCGCAAAGAGGTGAGCCGCATCATCCTCACGCGTCCCGCCGTCGAGGCGGGCGAGCGCCTCGGCTTCCTGCCGGGCACGCTCACCGACAAGATCGACCCGTACCTGCGGCCGCTCTACGACGCGCTCAACGAGATGATGGACCCCGAGATGGTGCCGAAGCTCCTCGCGTCGGGCACCGTCGAGGTCGCCCCGCTCGCGTACATGCGCGGCCGCACCCTGAACGACTCGTTCGTCGTGCTCGACGAGGCGCAGAACACGACGCCCGAGCAGATGAAGATGTTCCTCACGCGACTCGGATTCGGCTCGAAGATGGTCGTCACGGGCGACATCACGCAGGTCGACCTGCCGGGCGGCGCGAGCGGGCTCCGGCTCGTGACCCGCATCCTCGACCGTATCGACGACATCCACTTCGCGCGCATGACGAGCGCCGACGTCGTGCGGCACACGCTCGTCGGCCAGATCGTCGACGCGTACACCGAGTACGACCAGCGCACCCAGGCGCAGCGGTTCGAACGCGACCAGGCGCGCGAGTTCGCGAACCGTGCCGAACGACGCGGGCATTCGGCTCCGCGCGACCATCTCCCTCGAAGGGGCACCAACTCGTGAGCATCGAGGTCAACAACGAATCCGCCGTCGAGGTCGACGAGGCGGTGCTGCAGCGGCTCGCCGTCTACGTGCTCGACGCGCTGCACGTGCACGCCGACGCCGAGCTGGCGATCGTCCTGGTCGACGAGGGCGCCATGGAGCAGCTGCACGTGCAGTGGATGGACGAGCCGGGGCCCACAGACGTGCTGAGCTTCCCGATGGACGAACTGCGTCCGGGCAGCGAAGACAACCCCGCCCCGCCCGGGCTGCTCGGCGACGTCGTGCTGTGCCCGCAGGTCGCCGAGGCCCAGGCCCGCACGGCCGGGCATCCGCTCATCGACGAACTCCTGCTGCTCACGACGCACGGCATGCTGCACCTGCTCGGCTTCGACCACGCCGAGCCCGAAGACGAGAAGGAGATGTTCGGCCTGCAGCGCGACCTCCTCGTCGGCTTCACCATGCAGGAGCGCCGTCGCTGACCATGCAGCCCTGGCTCTTCCTCATGGCGGCGTTCCTGTTCGTCGCCTTCGGCGGTCTCATGGCCGCCGTCGACGCCGCGCTCGGGGCGACCAGCCGCGCCGACGTCACCGAGCTCGCGCTCGGGTCGCGCGCCCGGCGTTCGCTCCTGGCCATCGCCGACGACACGGGTGCGCACGTCAACGCCGTGAACTTCGTGCGCATCATCACCGAGACGACAGCCGCCGTGCTCGTCACCCTCGCGTTCGTGTCGTTCCTCGACAACGTGTGGTGGGTGCTGCTCTGGTCGGCGCTCATCATGACGGCGGTGTCGTTCGTGCTCGTCGGTGCCAGCCCGCGCAGCGTGGGCCGCGCGCACGCGCCGACGGTGCTGCGGCTGACCGCGCCGATCGTGCACTTCCTGCGCGTGCTGCTCGGGCCGCTCGCCAATGCGCTCGTGTCGCTCGGCAACCGCGTGACGCCCGGTCGCATCCGGTTCGCGGGGGTCTCGAGCGAGGAGCAGCTGCTCAGCATGGTCGACGAGGCCACCGAGCTCGAGGTGCTCGAGGAGGGCGACCGCGAGCTCATCCATTCCATCTTCGAGTTCAACGACACGGTCGCCCGCGAGGTCATGGTTCCCCGCACCGACATGGTCACGATCGAGTCGACCGCGCACCTGCCGCAGGCGATGGCGCTGTTCCTGAACGCCGGGTACTCCCGCATCCCGGTGATCGGCGAAGATGCCGACGACGTCGCCGGCATCCTGTACCTGCGCGACCTGGCGCGCCTCGGGTTCGAGCGCCCCATCGACGCCGCCGACCTCACCGTCGGCGAGCTCGCCCGCCCCGCCGTGTTCGTGCCCGACTCCATGAAGGCCGATGCGCTGCTGCGGCAGATGCAGCTCGAGTCCAACCACCTCGCGATGGTCGTCGACGAGTACGGCGGCATCGCCGGCCTCGTCACGCTCGAAGACGTCATCGAGGAACTGGTCGGCGACATCTCCGACGAGTACGACCGCGAGGCCGCGCAGATCGAGGAGCTCGACGCCGGGCGCTTCCGGGTGAACGCCCGCCTGCCGATCGACGAGCTCGGCGAGCTGTTCGGCCTCGACCTCGACGACGAGGACGTCGACTCGGCGGGTGGCCTGCTCGCGAAGGAGCTCGGGCGGCTCGCGCAGCCCGGGGAGCAGGCCGTGGTGTCGGGGCTCGTGCTCCGCGCCGAGCGCACCGAAGGGCGCCGCAAGCGCATCTCGACGATCCTCGTCGAACGCGACCAGTCGCTGATCGACGCCCAGCTGGCGTTCGATACCGGCGACGCAGACGGAAGGAAGCACCGTGGCTGAGTACCGCGCAGGATTCGTGTCGTTCGTCGGGCGGCCGAACGTCGGCAAGTCCACCCTCACGAACGCCCTCGTCGGCGAGAAGGTGGCGATCACGAGCTCGAAGCCGCAGACCACGCGCCGCGCGATCCGCGGCATCGTGCATCGCGACCACGGCCAGCTCATCCTCGTCGACACGCCGGGGCTGCACCGCCCGCGCACGCTGCTCGGCGAGCGGTTGAACTCGCTCGTGCAGTCGACGTTGGGCGACGTCGACGTCATCGCCTTCTGCGTGCCCGCCAACGAGCCGATCGGCCCGGGCGACCGGTTCATCAACGAGCAACTCGACCAGTATCCGCGGGCCAAGAAGGTCGCGATCGTGACGAAGACCGATGCCGCGGGCAAGGCGAAGATCGCCGAGCAGCTGCTCGCGGTCTCCGAGCTGCGCGACTGGGACGCCGTGATCCCGGTGTCCGCCCCGCGCGGCGAACAGCTCGACGTGCTCGTCGACGAACTGCTGAAGCTGCTGCCGACCTCCGACCAGCCGCTCTACCCGGCCGAGACGCTCACCGACGAGGACACGTCGGAGCGCATCGCCGAGTTCATCCGCGAGGCAGCGCTCGAGGGCGTGACCGACGAGCTCCCGCACTCGATCGCGGTCGTCGTCGACGACATGGTCGAGCGGGAGGACAAGGACCTCCTCGAGATCTACGCGAACCTCTACGTCGAGCGCGACAGCCAGAAGGGCATCATCATCGGCAAGGGCGGTTCGCGGCTGCGCGAGGTCGGAGCCACGGCACGCGCGCAGATCGAGGCCCTGCTCGGTCGCAAGGTCTACCTCGCCCTGCACATCAAGGTCGCCAAGGACTGGCAGCGCGATCCCAAGCTGCTCGGCCGGCTCGGCTTCTGACGCCGCGGGCGCGCCGGCCTCGCCGCGTCGCGGATCGCGGAACCGCTCCGCCGGCCCGTACGACTCAAGGATGATTCGGGCGCGCTGACGCGGCATCCGGAGCACGCAGCGCGTACGGTGGATCGGTGCCCGAGTACCGAATCAGCCGCGCGAAGCTGACGACCGACATCGTGCTGGCCCTGGTGTTCGGCCTGATGTCGCTGCCGTTCGCGCTCATGGGCAACTGGGCCGACCTCGCCGCGATGGCGCTGTTCGTCGGCGCCCTCGCGGTGCGCAGGCTCGCCCCGGCGTGGTCGCTCGGCATCGCCTGGGCCGCCGCGACGGTGCAGATGGCGGCGCTGCGCGACCTGCAGTTCTACGACTTCGCCGTGCTCGGCGTGCTCTACTCGACGGCGGCCCACGGCGGCCGGCTGGTCAAGTGGCTCGGGCTGGTGTCGGCCGGTGCCGGCGCGCTCATCGCGACGCTGTACCTGCAGGTCGTCATGCCGGTGTTCGACGGACGCGGCGGCCTCGGCCCCGAGAACCTGCTCGCGGCGGCGTTCATCTTCGTCGCCTCGGTCGCGGTGCTCGTGCTCGCGTGGACCGCCGGGCTCCTCGCCCGGTCGGTGCGCGACGGGCGCGAGGTGCGCCGACGCGAGGAGGTCGCGAACCGCGAGCGGGCCCTGGCCGAGTACCGCTACACCGTCGAGCAGGAGCGCAACCGCATCGCGCGCGACATGCACGACGTGGTCGCGCACTCCCTCGCGGTCGTGATCGCGCAGGCCGACGGCGCGAGGTTCGCGGCGCGCACGCGTCCCGAAGCGGCCTCGGAGGCGCTCTCGACCATCTCGGGCGTCGCCCGGGGCGCGCTCGGCGATGTGCGTGTGCTGCTCGCGGAGCTCCGCCATCGAGAGGGCGGAGCCCCGCAGCCGGTGCTCGACGACCTCGGCGGGCTCATCTCGGGCGTCGTCGACGCCGGGCTCGACGTGCGGCTCGTCGAGACGGGCGAGCGGCGCGAGCTCGGCACCGGCCACCAGATCGCCGTCTACCGCATCGTGCAGGAGGCGCTCACGAACGCGCTCCGACACGGTGACACGTCGGCGCCGGTCGACGTCCGGCTCGACTGGGCCGACGACGGCATCGGGCTCGCGATCTCCAACCGCATGACGGCGGATGCCGCGGGCGGCCCGCAGGCGACCGGTGCCGTTCCCGCCGGGTCGCCGCCGCCCGCCACGAGGCACGGCATCACGGGCATGCGCGAGCGCGCGCAGCTCGTGGGCGGCGCGTTGAGCGCCGAACCCGGCGCCGAGGGCGTCTTCCACGTCGTCGCGCGCATTCCCGCGCAGCCCAGGACCCCCGACTCGAGGAGCACCCCATGACCGCGATCCGCGTCGCGCTGATCGACGACCAGGCGCTCTTCCGATCGGGCGTGCGCATGCTGGTCGAGTCGCAGCCCGACCTCGAGGTCGTGGGGGAGGCGGGCGACGGGCTCGCGGGCGCGGCCCTCGCCGCCACGACGCGGCCCGACGTCGTGCTCATGGACGTGCGCATGCCGCTGCTCGACGGCATCCAGGCGACCGAGCGGATCCTCGCGGAGGCGGAGCGCGACGGGCGCCGTGCGCCGCGCATCGTCGTGCTCACGACCTTCGACCTCGACGAGAACGCCGCGAAGGCGATCCGGGCGGGGGCGAGCGGGTTCGTGCTGAAGGACGCCGACCCCGAGTTCCTGCTCGCGGCGATCCGCACGGTGCACCAGGGCAATCAGGTGATCGCGGCGAGCGCGACGCGCGAGCTGTTCGCGCACCTGGCCCGGGGGAGCGGCCGGCGACCGGCGCCCTCGACGTGGGGCGAGCTGACGCCGCGCGAGCGGGAGATCTTCGGGTTCGCGGCCCGCGGCATGTCGAACTCCGAGATCGCGGCGTCCGAGTTCCTCTCGGAGGCCACGGTGAAGACGCACGTGAGCCGGATCCTCGCCAAGCTCGGCCTCCGCGA
This sequence comes from Agromyces sp. NPDC058110, assembly GCF_042884735.1. Lineage (NCBI taxonomy): Bacteria > Bacillati > Actinomycetota > Actinomycetes > Micrococcales > Microbacteriaceae > Agromyces > Agromyces sp. NPDC058110. The sequence goes on from NZ_JBHVTI010000001.1 coordinate 151,591, forward strand.
CCGCGTGCAGCTCGTCGTGTTCGCGTACGAGCACGACCTCGGACTCCCGGGCGACGCCTGATCATACTCCGGGATGACGCACGACCATCCCGGCGCCCGACGACCGGGCGCGCTGCCGTCCGTAGCGTCGGAGGCATGCAGATCCAACCCTCAGACCTCGGACTCATCGCCCGCGTCACCAACCTCGGCAAGCGCTACGGCTCGGGCGACGGGCAGGTCACCGCGCTCGACGACGTGTCGCTCGGCCTGCGTCGCGGCGAGTTCACCGCGATCATGGGCCCGTCGGGCTCCGGCAAGTCGACGCTCATGCACATCATGGCGGGGCTCGACTCGCCGACGTCGGGTCGGGCGTGGCTCGGCGACACCGACATCACCGACCTGCCCGACGCGCAGCTCACGCTGCTCCGTCGTCGGCGCATCGGGTTCGTGTTCCAGTCGTTCAACCTCGTGCCCACGCTCGACGTGCGCGGCAACGTGCTGCTGCCGTTCGAGCTCGACGGGCGTCGCCCGACGCACGAGGAGCAGACGTGGATCGAGGAGCTCTTCGACGTGCTGGGCCTCGCCTCCCGCGAGCGCCACCGCCCGCACGAGCTGAGCGGCGGACAGCAGCAGCGCGTCGCGATCGCCCGCGCGCTGGCGACCCGGCCCGATCTCGTGTTCGCCGACGAGCCGACCGGCAACCTCGACTCGCGCACGGGCCGCGAGGTGCTCGCGCTGCTCGCCTCGGCGTCGTCGAGGTACGGCCAGTCGATCGCGATGGTCACGCACGACCCCGTCGCGGCGAGCCACGCCGACCGCATCCTGTTCCTCGCCGACGGCCGCATCGTGCGCGACGCCGCGCGGTCGACGGCCGAGGAGATCGGCTCGTACATGCTCTCGATGGAGACGGCGGCGTGACTCGCGCGAAGGATCTCGTGCCGACGCTGCTCGTCGCGACGCTCGCCTCGGCCTTCGGCGTGGCCCTGCTGCAGGTCACGCGCATCCTGACGGCGGTGATCACCTCGCAGGACGGGCTCGAGGACAGCGGCACGGTGCAGCTCATGCTCTCGCTCGTCGCCGGCGTGTTCATCACGATCGCGGTCTACGTGAGCGCAGTCGTCACGACCAACACGGTCGCGACCGTCGTCGCGGGGCGCACGCGCCTCATCGCCCTGCTGCGGCTCATCGGGTCGAGCGCCCGCGCCCAGCGGGCGGCGGTCGCCCGCGAGGGGCTGCTCATCGGGCTCGTCGGCGCGGTGGTCGGCGGCGCGGTCGGCGTGGCCGTCGCCTGGGGCCTCGGCGAGTTCGGGATGGCGCAGGGCACCGTTCCGCGCGCCGACTACGAGCTCTTCGACGCGGTGCTGCTCGCGCCCATGGCGGCCGTCGTGCTCACCACGTGGCTGGCCGCGTGGACGGGATCGCGGCGCGTGCTCGCGGTGCGCCCGGCGCAGGCGCTCGGCAACGCGACCGAGGCCGATTTCGACGAGGTCGCCTCGCGCCGCGGCCGCGCGGTCGCAGCCTGGATCCTCGGCGTGCTCGGTGTCGGGCTGCTCGCGCTCGGCGTGATCGTCGGACTCGTGCGCCCCGAGGGCGTGGTCATCGGCCTCGTCGGGGGCATCCTCTCGTTCACGGCGATCGTGCTCGCCTCGCACCGCATGATGCCGCCCGTGCTGCGACTCGTGGGCCGCCTCTTCGGCGACCGCCCGGCGGCCCGCCTCGCGGCCGAGAACGCCGTGCGCCACCCCGAGCGCTCGTCGCGCATGACGATCGGCCTGGTGATCGGCGTGACACTTGTGACGACCTTCGCCGTCACCATGCAGACCTACCGCGAGATGGTGCTGCTCGCGACCGCCGACCGCCCCGAGATGCAGGAGGCACTGGGCCCGGTCATCGACGGAACGGTCGCGGTGTTCTCGACGCTCATCGGCTTCAGCGCGGTCATCGCGGCGGTGGGCCTCGTGAACACGCTCTCGATCAGCGTCATGCAGCGCACCCGGGAGCTCGGGCTGCTGCGTGCGCTCGGCTTCGATCGCACGCAGCTGCGGGTCATGGTGCTCGTCGAGGCCGCGGCGCTCACGGTCGCGGCGACGCTCGTCGGCCTCGTGCTCGGCATCGCGTACGGCTGGGTCGGGGCGCAGTCGATGCTGGGCTCGGTCGGCAGCGGCCCCGGCATCGTCGCACCCGTGATCCCCTGGCCGATCGTGGCGATCGTCGTCGGCGCCGCGGCGGTGCTGACGCTCGTCGCCTCGGTCGCGCCCATGCGGCGGGCGGCCCGCGTGTCGCCCGTCGTCGCGCTCGCGATCGACTAGACCGGGGGTACCGACGTTCCGCGCGGGGGCGCGGAACGGGGGAACGGTGCGGGCGGATGCCTCGGGGGAGGCTCCGCCCGCATCGCCGCCCCGTGGCGTCGCCCGTGCCATCGCCGCGCTCGCCCGGTCATACGGCTCGTGCGGGTCGCAGCCGGGTCGCGCAGGTCGTGTTCGTGCGCGAGACGCTCGAGCAGTGTTAGCCTTGGTGTGTGTCTTACGGCCTGCTTCTTCTTAGCTGCCGCAGCGAGTCCTAGTTTCCAGGCCTCCCTCGCTGCGGAGTTCGTCGTCGGCTGAAAACCCCGAGAAGCGAGAAGAGCACCCCATGAAGAACACCCAGAAGCCCTCGGCGATGCCCGTGCACCGCTACCGCCCGTTCCACGAGCAGATCGTCGTCGACCTGCCCGACCGCACGTGGCCCTCGAAGCGCATCGAGTCGGCACCCCGCTGGTGCGCCGTCGACCTGCGCGACGGCAACCAGGCCCTCATCGACCCGATGAGCCCCGAGCGCAAGCGCATCATGTTCGACCTGCTCGTGAAGATGGGCTACAAGGAGATCGAGGTCGGGTTCCCGAGCGCGAGCCAGACCGACTTCGACTTCGTGCGCAGCCTCATCGAGGAGGGCGCGATCCCCGACGACGTCACCATCCAGGTGCTGACGCAGGCGCGCGACCACCTCATCGAGCGCACGTACGAGTCGATCCGGGGCGCGAAGCAGGCGATCGTGCACCTCTACAACTCCACGAGCATCCTGCAGCGCGACGTCGTGTTCCGCACCGACCGGCAGGGCATCATCGACATCGCCCTGCACGGCGCGCGCAAGTGCCGCGAGATGGAGTCGACCGTTCCGGGCACCGAGGTGTACTACGAGTACTCGCCCGAGAGCTACACGGGCACCGAGCTCGAGTTCGCCGTCGACGTGTGCAACCAGGTCATCGAGATCTTCGAGCCCACGCCCGAGCGCAAGGTCATCATCAACCTGCCCGCGACGGTCGAGATGGCCACGCCCAACGTCTACGCCGACTCGATCGAGTGGATGAGCCGCCACCTGGCCCACCGCGAGAACGTGATCCTCTCGCTGCACCCTCACAACGATCGAGGCACCGCGATCGCCGCGGCCGAGCTCGGCTACATGGCCGGCGCCGACCGCATCGAGGGATGCCTCTTCGGCAACGGCGAGCGCACCGGCAACGTCGACCTGGTCGCCCTCGGCATCAACCTGTTCACCCAGGGCATCGACCCCCAGATCGACTTCAGCGACGTCGACGAGGTCAAGCGCACGGCGGAGTACTGCAACCAGCTGCCCGTGCACGAGCGCAGCCCGTGGGCCGGCGACCTCGTCTACACGGCGTTCTCGGGCTCTCACCAAGACGCGATCAAGAAGGGCTTCGAGGCCATGGCCGTCGAGGCCGAGCGTCGTGGTGTGACGGTCGACGAGCTCGAGTGGGCCGTGCCCTACCTGCCCGTCGACCCGCGCGACCTGGGCCGCAGCTACGAGGCCGTGATCCGCGTGAACTCGCAGTCGGGCAAGGGCGGCGTCGCCTACCTGCTGAAGACCGACCACGCGCTCGACCTGCCGCGCAAGCTGCAGATCGAGTTCTCGGGCGTCGTGCAGGCCAAGACCGACGAAGAGGGCGGCGAGGTCTCGAGCGACGAGATCTGGCGCATCTTCACCGACGAGTACCTGCCGGCCGCCGCCGACCGCGCCGACGACAAGTGGGGCCGGTTCGAACTGCTGTCGATGCGCACCGAGAGCGCGCTCGACGGCGTGGTCAACGTGCGGGTGGGCCTGCGCGACGGCGACGAGCGCGTCGACGCCGACGCGAGCGGCAACGGCCCGATCTCGGCGTTCCTGTCGGTGCTCGGCGCCGAGGGCGTCGACGTGAAGCTCCGCGACTACGTCGAGCACGCGCTCACCGCGAGCGGCGACGCCCAGGCCGCGGCCTACGTCGAGCTCGAGGTCGAGGGCCAGGTGCTGTGGGGCGTGGGCATCGACGCCGACATCTCCACGGCGTCGCTCAAGGCCGTCGTCTCGGCCGTCAACCGCGCGATCCGCTCGCGCGTCGAGGTCGTCGAGCTCGAGGTCGTCGGCGCCTGACCTGACCGACCCGATCGAACGGCGGATGCCGCGTGCCCACGTCGGCACGCGGCATCCGCCGTTCTCAGGCCACGACCGTCGCACTCGAGGCGAGCGCGGCGCGGTCAGTTGCGGATGATCGGCAGCATGCCCGTCTCGGTGGCGACCTTGCGGCGGTAGAGCATGCGCTGCTCGGGGAGCGACACGTCGAAGATCACCGCGAGCCAGCGGATGACGGCCGTGACGCCCACGCAGACGATGCCGGCGATGAACAGTTGCACGTCGAACAGGTGCAGCACGGCGAGCACGATGCATCCGGCTCCGGCGGCGACCGCGTAGAGCGACCCGACGTGCATGATCGCGATCGGCAGGCCCATCAGCATGTCGCGGAGCACGCCGCCGCCGGCCGCGGCGGCCACGCCGACGAACACGGCGGGCAGGAACGGCAGGCCGAGCGCGAGCGCCTTCGAGGTGCCGAGCGCGCCGAACATGCCGATCACGATCGCATCGAGCCCGACGATGACGCCGTTGACCCTCGTGAGCGGTCCGGCCAGCAGCATGCCGACGAGCGCGGCCGCGATCGCGACGACCAGGTACCAGTTGCTCTGCAGCGCGCGCAGCGGCTCGTTCAGCAGCAGGTCGCGGATCATGCCGCCGCCGAACCCCATCACGATGCCCACGAGGGCGACGCCGAGCAGGTCGAGTCGGCGCTGCCCCTGGAAGCCGGAGGCGAACAGGGCGCCCTGCACGCCGCCGAGGCCGACGGCGGTGAGATCGAGCCAGAGGGGGATGAAGAACTGGGTTTCCACGAGGCAAGTGAACCAGACGGATGCCGCGTACGGGCCATCCGCGCGGTGCGCCGTGCCGTCGGCGGCGGGTGGGAGAATGAAGGGTGCCCGTCTACCGAGATGAAGCCGTCGTGCTGCGCACCCACAAGCTGGGTGAGGCCGACCGCATCCTCACGCTCCTCACGAGACGGCACGGCAAGATCCGCGCGGTCGCGAAGGGCGTGCGTCGCACCGGCTCGAAGTTCGGCGCCAGGCTCGAGCCGTTCATGGTGGCCGATCTGCAGCTCTACGAGGGCCGCACCCTCGACGTCGTGACCCAGGCCGAGTCGCTCGGCTCGTACGGCGCCGAGATCAGCGCCGACTACGCCGCCTACACGGCCGCGAGCGCGATGGTCGAGGCGGCCGACAAGCTCACCGAGTCGGAGGGGTCGCTGCAGCAGTACCTGCTGCTCGTCGGGGCGCTGCGCTCGCTCGCGCGCGGCGAGCACGGGGCGACGCTCACGCTCGACTCGTACCTGCTGCGCGCCCTCGCCCTCGCGGGCTGGGCGCCGAGCTTCGACGACTGCTCGCGCTGCGGGCGCCCCGGCGAGCACACCGCGGTCGTCGTGCAGCTCGGCGGCGTCGTGTGCGACGAGGAGTGCGCCCCACCCGGAACCCCGCGCATCGCGCGATCGACGGTGGCGCTGCTCGGAGCCCTGCTCGCGGGCGACTGGGCGTTCGTCGACGCCTCGGCCGCCGGCGACCGCAACCAGGCCAGCGGCATCGTCGCCGCCTACACCCAGTGGCACCTCGAACGGGGACTCCGTTCGCTGCCGCACGTCTCGAGGGAGACCACCGCACCGTGACGCCCAAGCCCTACACGCACCGCGACGCCGTCGCGTACCGGCCGCTCGACTGGACGGGCCTGTATCCGCCCGCGTTCCCGAAGGGCGCCGTGCCGAACCACGTCGCCATCGTCATGGACGGCAACGGGCGCTGGGCGAACCGGAGGGGCCTGACCCGCATCGAGGGCCACAAGGCCGGCGAGGTCGCGCTGCTCGACGTCGTCGCCGGCGCGATCCAGGCCGGCGTCAAGCACCTCTCGGTGTACGCGTTCTCGACCGAGAACTGGAAGCGGTCGCCCGACGAGGTGCGCTTCCTGATGGGCTACAACCGCGACGTGCTGCACCGTCGCCGCGACCAGCTCAACGAGTGGGGCGTGCGCATCCGCTGGGCCGGCCGCAAGCCGCGCCTCTGGGCCTCGGTCATCAACGAGCTGCAGTACGCAGAGAAGCTCACCGCCGGCAACGACACCCTCACGCTCACGATGTGCGTGAACTACGGCGGCCGCAACGAGATCACCGACGCGGTGCGCTCGATCGCCGACGACGTGGCCTCGGGGCGCATCAGGCCGTCGGCCGTGAGCGAGAAGCTCATCGCCAAGCGGCTCTACGTGCCCGAGATGCCCGACGTCGACCTGTTCGTGCGCTCGTCGGGCGAGCAGCGCACGTCGAACTTCCTGCTGTGGCAGTCGGCGTACGCCGAGATGGTGTTCCTCGACCAGCTCTGGCCCGACTTCTCGCGCACCGACCTGTGGCAGGCGATCGAGCTCTACGCGTCGCGCAACCGCCGCTTCGGCGGTGCGGTCGACGCGCCGTCGACGGCCTGAACCGGGCCGCGTCCGTTCTCAGCGCGGCGTGCGGGTCGCACGCACCTGGTCGTGCAGCAGGCGGGCGGCGTGGCCGAGCGCCTGCTCGGCGCCCGGCTGGCGTCGCGCCGGGATCGTCGACCGGCTGAGCACCGCGATCGCGAACACCCCGCCGTCGGCGTGCTCGAGCACGCCGACCTCGTGCCGGAGGTGCAGGAACGTGCCGGTCTTCGAGAACCACTCCGCATCGTCGGACTCGAGGTCGGGTGCGAGGCGGTGCCGCATCAGGTTCGACCCGAGCAGGCGGCGGAGGGGCTCCCGCTCGGCGGCGAGCCGAGGATCGGTCCAGATCCGCTCGAGCAGGTCGACGAACGCGCGCGAGCTGCCCGCATTGGCGTGCGTCACGTCGAGCTGCGGCACGAGGTGACCGCCGCCATCCGTCGAGGCCCGGATGGCGAGGGCGAGCGCCTGCGGCATCTCGTCGTGCGTGAGCCGCGCGGCGAGCGTCTCGTGCAGGTCCTGGATCGTGTGGCGCACCGTGATCTCGGCGAGGCCGAGCTCGCGCATGAGCGCCGTGACCTCGGCGGGCGGGCAGCGGGCGAAGAGGGCGTCTGCGGCGGTGTCATCGCTCACGCTCATCGCGAGGGAGAGCAGGTCCTCCACGGCGACGCGGGTCGGATGCTCGAACCTGCAGAGTCCGGTGGGCCCCGGCGTCCGCGTCGACGGATCCAGGTCGACGGCGTCGTCGAGCGCGAGCGATCCGGCGGCGGCGGCGCGAAGCACGGCGAGGGCGAGCGGCAGCTTCACGACCGAGGCGAGCGGGAATGCGGCATCCGGTTCGAGGGCCAGTTCGCGCCCGGTGCCGAGATCGCGCACCGTGATCGACGCGCTCAGCCCCGCGTCTTCGAGGGTCTCGGCCGCGTCGCGCAGCACGAGTCGGTCAGGACGCATGCGAATCCGCGGTCGCCGATGGGGCGGTGCCGAGCAGGCCGGGCAGCAGCGGGCCGGTCGTGTCGAGGAACCGCGCGGCGAGGTCGCCGTCGCGGGAGACGAGGGTGTAGCCGCGCATGAGGTGCAGGTCGCCGAGCGGATGCCACGCGAGATCCGCCTCGTCGGCCTCCGACCTGGTGCAGAGCACGAGGTCGCCGTTGCCGATGGCCTTGGCGATCGCCGTGACCAGCGAGGTCGCGAGGCGCAGGTGCCCGGCGGCGAGCCCCGCGCCGTTGCGCACTCGCTCGAGGCGGTCGCGCACGTTCGGCACGTCGTCCTCGGGCTGCAGCCAGAGCAGGCGCCGCTCGGGCGTGCCGCGTCTGGGTCGGAGCTCGGCGAGGTAGAACGGCTCGTCACCGCTGTCGGCGCCGCGCGCGAACCCGACGCCGAGCGGCGTCAGCCAGTCGGCCCGGTCGGGCTCGACGTGCTGGAGCGCGAGCTGCGCGCGGCCCGAGCTCATCCACTCGGCGCGCTCGCGCGGGGCGCCCTCGAGCAGCTCGACCGTGAGCGCCTGGTCGGCCGCGGCCGCGCACACCCGAGCGGCGGCGGCGGGGGAGAGATGACGCGGGACCGCGACCGTGACCGGCAGGGCGCGCGCATGGTCGGCGTCGTCGGTGAACTCCTGGGCGGCGACGACGAGGCGCGTCGCTCCCGGCAGCACGCTGCGACCGAATGCGGTGAGCGCGACTCGGCGCGACGAGCGCTCGAACAGACGTGCGCCGAGGTGGCTCTCGAGGGCGGCGATGCGGCGGCTGGCGACGGATTGCGTCACTCCGGTGCCCATCGCGCCGGCTGTGAAGCTCTCGCGCTCGGCCACGGAAACGAAGGCCTCGCAGGCCGACAGCAGGTCGAAGTTGCGGGGCATGGATGCGATTCTGGCATGAATAGGGGCGTTTCGTGCTTTGCCTGCATCCGTCATGCGTCGCAAGACTGCGATGCATGATTCCAACACCTGAATCCACTTCGATCTCCCGTCGTTCGCTGCTCGCGCTCGGAGGCGCGACGACCGCTGGAGCCGCACTCGCGGCGTTCTCGGCGGCGCCCGCCCTCGCTGTGCCGACTGGGGCGGCGGACGCGTTCTCGGGCGGCGGGTCGGCCCGGATGGCGCGCGAGCTCGCCGCGCTCGAGCGCGCGACATCCGTCACCATCGGGGTCGTCGCACGGGAGCACGGTGACCGACGGGCGTTCCGCTACCGGGCCGACTCGGTCTTCCCCATGTGCTCGCTGTTCAAGACGCTGGCGGTCGCGGCGCTCGTGCAGGCCCGCGGCTACGACGAGACCTACTGGAGCACGCCGATCCCGTTCACCGACGCCGACGTCGTCACCGACTCGATCGTGCTCGACGATCTCGATCCGCAGCAGGCGACGCCGGGGTTCCTCGCCGACGCCGCCCTGCGGTTCAGCGACAACACGGCGGGCAACCTGCTGCTGCGCGAACTCGGCGGCCCCGGCGCGATCACGGCGTTCGCGGCGTCGCTCGGCGCCGACCGCACACGCCTCGACCGCTGGGAGCCCGACCTCAACGCCGCGGTGCCCGGCGACCCGCGCGACACCACGACGCCCGACGACATCGCCCGCCTCTACGAGGCGCTGCTGCTCGACGACGCGGCCGGCGTACTGGCGGGGGCCAGGCTCCGCGAGTGGATGCTGCGCAACACCACCTCGGGTGCGCGCATGCGGGCCGGGCTGCAACCGCCGTACGAACTCGCCGACAAGACCGGCGGCGGCTCCTACGGCGTCGTCAACGACGCGGGCGTGCTGTGGCGTGCGGGGCGGCGGCCGCTGACCCTGGTGATCCTCACCCGCACCGACGATCCGAACGCGACCCGCAACAACGAGGTGGTCGCCGAGGCGACGCGCATCGTCGTCGGCGACTGAGCGGGCGCGGGGGGCGCGCCCGGGCCCCCCCGCCCCCCCCCCGCCCCCCCCCCCCCCCCCCGCCGTCGCCGGCCCCCCCGCCCCCCCCCCCGCCCCCCCCCCCACC
>NZ_JBHVTI010000001.1:161351-841170 GCF_042884735.1 Agromyces sp. NPDC058110
GGGGGGGCGACTGCGGGGGGGCGGTCGCCGCGCGGGGCCATCGCGGCACGGCGCGTCGACCGCACGCGGCGCTCGTCGTACGCTGACCCCGTGACCGACACGCGAGCGCCCGGAACCTCCCCGACGAACCGCCCCACGCACGGGCGGGCCTTCGCGCTCGCCTGGGCCGTGCTCAGGGTCGCGGTGGCGGTCGCGATCATCGCGGCGATCGTCGTCACCTACCAGGGTTCGAGCGGGTTCTGGCGCGCGGAGGCCTTCGAGGACCTCGTGACCCTGAACGTGAACTTCTTCAGCTACTTCACGATCGAGTCCAACCTGCTCGCGACGGTCGTGCTGCTCATCGGCGCCGGCCTGGCCGTGGCGGGGCGGCTGCCCGACCCGGGCTGGTTCGCGGTGCTCCGCGCGTGCGCGACCACCTACATGGCCATCACGGGCATCGTCTACAACCTGCTGCTCCGCGGCATCCCGGTGACGGGCGGGGGTGACTCGCAGCCGTGGACGAACGAGGTCATGCACGTCGTCGCGCCGGTGTTCCTCGTGCTCGACTGGCTGCTCGCGCCCGGGCGCCGTCGGCTCGAGTGGTCGCGCATCTGGGTGATCCTGGCGTTCCCGATCGTGTGGGTCGCCTACACGCTCCTGCGCGGCCCGCTCGTCTTCGACCAGGTGAAGGCCGTGCAGTCGTGGTACCCGTACCCGTTCCTGAACCCGGCGGTGCAGGCGAACGGATACCTCGGCGTCGCCTTCTGGGTCGTCGTGATCTCGTGCGCGTTCGCCGCGGTCGCCTCGCTCGTGGTCTGGGTCTCGCGGCTCGGCCGCCCCACGCCCGAAGGAGGCACGCGCGACGACGCGACGGCGTCGGCCGCGGCGTCCGATGCGGCATCCGACCCGGTCTGAATCGCGAACGCGGATCGGGAATACCCATGCATCCGCATCGGTTGCCCTTCACCGTGAGTGAACCCATCAAGATCGACATCTGGTCCGACATCGCCTGCCCGTGGTGCTACATCGGCAAGCGCCACCTCGAGGCGGGCCTCGAGGCCCTCGGGTCCGACGCGCCCGACGTCGAGATCGAGTACCACTCGTTCGAGCTCTCGCCCGACACCCCGCTCGACTTCGAGGGGTCGACGGTCGAGTACCTCGCCGAGCGCAAGGGCATGCCGGTCGAGCGCGTCGAGCAGATGCTCGAGCACGTCACGGGGGTCGCGGCGAACGCCGGACTCGACTACCACTTCGAGAAGGTCGCGCACACGAAGACCCTGAAGGCCCACGAGCTCCTGCACTTCGCGAAGTCGCAGGGCAAGCAGCTCGAGCTGAAGGAGCGCCTGCTCAAGGCGTACTTCACCGAGGGCGGTCGCGTGAACCGCATCGACGAGCTCATCGGGTTCGCGACCGACGTGGGCCTCGACGCCGACGCCGCGCGCGAGGCACTCGAATCGGGCCGCTACGCGAACGACGTGCAGGCCGACATCGCCCAGGCCGGTGCGTACGGCATCCAGGGCGTGCCGTTCTTCGTCATCGACGGCAAGTACGGCATCTCGGGCGCGCAGCCCGCCGAGGTCTTCTCGCAGGCGCTCGCGCAGATCTCGGGCGAGCGCGTCGCGTGAGCGACCCGACGCAGCAGGGCGCGCCCGCGGCATCCGATCTCCTGAACGGGACGACGGATGCCGCGGCGTCGCCGTTCACCATGATGGTCGGCGACCCGTCGGCGATGGTGTGCGAGGGCGACGTCTGCTTCGTGCCGGGGCTCCAGGCCGAGTAGCGCCCGGCGTTACTCGGGGTCGCTGAGGTCGGCGACCGTCGCACCCAGCGCGGCGATGAGCGCGTCGGCGTCGACGAAGAGGCTGCGGCCGTGCTCGCCCGCGCCCATCGACACCCGACGGCCGACGATCGTCTCGTCGATGAAGACGGGCCACGCGGTCGTCGAGCCGAGCGGGGTGATGGTGCCGCGCTCGTAGCCGGTCGCGGCGAGGGCGAGCGACGCATCGGGCAGCTGGAGCTTGTTGACGCCGACGAGCGCACGCAGCTTCGGCCACGAGATCTTGCGGCCGCCCGGCACGAGCGCGAAGAGGAAGGTGTCGTCGCTGCGCTTGACGACGAGCGACTTCACGATGTCGGCAGGCGTGATGCCGAGCAGCTCTGCGGCCTCCTCGAGGCTGCGGGCGGCCGGTCGCTCGATGATCTCGACGTCGAGGCCGCGCGCCTCGGCGTCGGCCAGCACCCGCTCCGAACCCGTGATCGTCTCGCCCATGTGCGTCCTCCCCAGGTGGTCTGATGGCGATCCTAGGCGGGCCGATCGGGCTCCGGGCGGGATGTCAGCGGATTCTGGGAGAATCGAAGGCGATGTCACTCACTTCCACGACCCCTGCGGCCCCGCTGACCATCGGCGGCCTCGAACTCGACGTGCCCGTCGTGCTCGCCCCGATGGCGGGCATCACGAACACGGCGTTCCGCCGGCTCTGCCGCGAGTTCGGCGCCGGCCTCTACGTCTCCGAGATGATCACGAGCCGCGCGCTCGTCGAGCGCACCCCCGAGTCGATGCGCCTCATCACGCACCACGAGTCCGAGACGACGCGCTCGATCCAGCTCTACGGCGTCGACCCGAAGACGGTCTCCGAGGCCGTCACGATGCTCGTCGCCGAAGACCGCGCCGACCACATCGACCTGAACTTCGGATGCCCCGTGCCGAAGGTCACGCGCAAGGGCGGCGGCTCGGCGCTTCCGTGGAAGACCGGGCTGTTCCGCGACATCGTCGAGGGCGCGGTCACGGCCGCCGGCGACATCCCGCTGACCGTCAAGATGCGCAAGGGCATCGACGCCGACCACCTCACCTACCTCGAGGCGGGCCGCATCGCCGAGGGCGCCGGCGTGGCGTCGATCGCGCTGCACGCGCGCACCGCGAGCGAGTTCTACTCGGGTCAGGCCGACTGGCCGTCGATCGCGAAGCTCAAAGAGACCGTCACGGGCGTGCCCGTGCTCGGCAACGGCGACATCTGGTCGGCTGAAGACGCCCTGCGCATGGTGCGCGAGACCGGGTGCGACGGCGTGGTCGTCGGTCGCGGATGCCTCGGCCGGCCGTGGCTCTTCGGCGACCTCGCGGCCGCGTTCCGCGGCGAGCAGACGAGCTTCCGCCCGTCGCTCGGGCAGGTCGCGCAGACCTTCCGCCGGCACGCCGAACTGCTCGTCGACTTCTTCGACGACGAGGCTCGCGGCTGCCGCGACATCCGCAAGCACGTCGCCTGGTACTTCAAGGGCTACCCGGTCGGCGGCGACCTCCGCGCCAAGCTCGCGACGGTCGACACGCTCGCGCACCTCGACGACCTGCTCGGCACGCTCGACTGGAGCATGCCCTATCCGGGCGAGGGCGCCGAGGGCCCGCGCGGTCGCGCCGGCACGCCCAAGCGACCCGCGCTGCCCGACGGCTGGCTCGACTCGCAAGAACTGGCGGGCCACGAGGCCGTGACCCTGGTCGACGCCGAGCTCGACACGAGCGGCGGCTGAGGTGGCGTCCGAGCGTCTGTTCGGCGGCTACCACGACCGCGACACCGAGCGCCTCCTCCCCGAAGAGCACACCAACCGCCGAAGCGACTTCGCGCGCGACCGCGCCCGCCTGCTGCATTCGAGCGCGCTGCGGCGGCTCGCGGCGAAGACGCAGGTGCTGAGCCCCACCGCGGGGCTCGACTTCGCGCGCAACCGCCTCACGCACTCCCTCGAGGTCGCCCAGGTCGGCCGCGAGCTCGCGTCGTCGCTCGGCCTCGATCCTGACGTCGTCGACACCGCGTGCCTCGCCCACGACCTCGGACACCCGCCCTTCGGCCACAACGGCGAGAAGGCGTTGAACGTCTGGGCCGCCGACATCGGCGGGTTCGAGGGCAACGCGCAGACCCTTCGCATCCTCACCAGGCTCGAGCCGAAGGTGTTCGACGCCGAGGGTCGCGGCTACGGCCTCAACCTCACGCGGGCGAGCCTCGACGCGAGCTGCAAGTACCCGTGGCCCGAGGCGACCTCGGTCGCCGACCCGAGCGGCCGCGCGAAGTTCGGCTTCTACCGCGACGACCTCGACGTCTTCACGTGGCTCAGGCGCGGCGCACCCGAGCGGCGACTCTGCATCGAGGCGCAGGTCATGGACCTCAGCGACGACATCGCCTACTCGGTGCACGACTTCGAAGACGCCATCGTGAACGGCTACATCGACGTCGCGAGCCTGGGGGAGCGCGTCGACCACGACGCGCTCGTCACGTCGATGTACGAGTGGATCGGCGGCGCGTACTCGCACGACGAGCTCATCGCGGCGTTCGACCGCCTCGACTCGCTCGACGGCTGGATGGACTCGTTCGACGGCAGCCGACTCGACCAGGCGAAGCTCAAGAACCTCACGAGCCAGCTCATCGGCAGGTTCGCCAGGGCCGCGACCGAGGCGACGCGGTCGGCCTTCCCGCTCGCGAGCCTCATCAGGTTCGACGCCGACGTGGTCGTGCCGCGCGAGGTGCAGGCCGAGATCGCCGTGCTCAAGGGCATCGTCGCGGCGTTCGTGATGTCGCGCAACAGCCGGCAGCCGATCTACACGCAGCAGCGCGAGGTGCTCGTCGAGCTCGCCGACGCCCTGCTCGCGACGGGCGATCGCGACCTCGACCCCGGATTCGCCGAGGACTGGGCCACGGCGGCCGACGACGCGGCACGTCGACGGGTCGTCGTCGATCAGGTGGCCAGCCTGACCGACCAGTCCGCCCTGGCCTGGCACGAGCGTCTCGTGCGCCGGTGACGCGTTCCTGCCTGCACCGGCCGAGTCGCACCCGACGGTCACGGCCCGGGCCCCGCCCGATCTGCCGTTCCCGGCCGAACCCCGCCGCCGGCGACTTAGGATGAGACCCATGGCCGGACGGATTCGACAGAGCGACGTCGATGAGGTGAAGGCCCGCACGAACATCGCCGACATCGTCGGCGACCACGTCAGCCTGAAGTCCGCCGGCGTCGGCTCGATGAAGGGCCTCTGCCCCTTCCACGACGAGCGCAGCCCGAGCTTCCACGTGCGACCCGCGCTCGGCTACTACCACTGCTTCGGTTGCGGCGAGTCGGGCGACGCCTACACGTTCCTCCAGCGCATGGACCACGTGTCGTTCACCGAGGCCGTCGAGCGCCTGGCGGGTCGGCTCGGCTACGAACTGCACTACGAAGACGGCGGCCAGGCCAGCGACCACGGCAACCGAGCGCGGCTGCTGGCGGCGAACCAGGCCGCCTCCGAGTTCTTCCTCGACCAGCTCGGCTCGGCCGAGGCCGAGGTCGGGCGCCGGTTCCTCGGCGAGCGCGGATTCGACGCGGAGGCCGCGCGCCGGTTCGGCGTGGGGTTCGCCCCGAAGAGCTGGGACGCCCTGACCAACCACCTCAAGGGCCGAGGGTTCTCGGCCGAGGAGCTCAGCGCCGCCGGCCTCGTCTCGCAGGGCGACCGAGGGGTCTACGACCGGTTCCGGGGGCGGCTCGTGTGGCCGATCCGCGACGTCACCGGCCAGACCGTCGGGTTCGGCGCCCGGCGACTGCTCGACGACGACAAGGGACCCAAGTACCTGAACACCCCAGAGACGGCGATCTACCACAAGGCGCAGGTGCTCTACGGGCTCGACCTCGCGAAGCGCGAGATCTCGAAGTCGCATCGCGTCGTCGTCGTCGAGGGCTACACCGACGTCATGGCGTGCCACCTCGCGGGCGTCACCACGGCCATCGCGACGTGCGGCACGTCGTTCGGCGTCGACCACATCAAGGTGCTGCGGCGCGTGCTCGGCGACGACTCCGGCGTGGGCGAGGTCGTCTTCACCTTCGACGGCGACGCCGCCGGCCAGCAGGCCGCGATGCGCGCGTTCGCCGAAGAGCAGCGGTTCGCCGCGCAGACCTTCGTCGCGGTCGCCCCCGACGGGCTCGACCCGTGCGACCTGCGCCTGGCCCGCGGCGACGGCGCGGTGCGCTCGCTCGTCGAGTCGCGCACGCCGCTGTTCGAGTTCGTGCTGCGGCACACGGTCGAGCGCTACGACCTCGAGACGGTCGAGGGGCGCGTCTCCGCGCTCCGTGCCGCAGCTCCGGTCATCGCCGACATCCGCGACCCCGCCATGCGCCCCGGGTACACGCGCGAGCTCGCGCGCATGCTCGGCGTCGAGCTCGGCGAGGCGACGCGAGCCGTGCGGCAGGCGCAATCGCGATCGCGCGACGGCGGCGGGTCGCGAGGCCAGGGCCAGGGGCGAGAGGGCGCCCGCGAGGCGGCGGGCGGTGCGGCGCAGCAGCAGGGGTCGCGCGTCGCGGTCGCCACCGGGCCGCAGGTTCCGGATGCCTCGGAGCGGCCGTTCTCGATCGTCGACCTGCCGAACGACCCCGCGACGAGGCTCGAGCGCGACGCGCTGCAGGCCATGCTGCAGTACCCGACCGAGACCGGCGACGACCTGCTGCGCCACGCGGTCGACTGCCGCTTCACGAACCCGTCGCTCGCGGTCGTGCGCGACGGCATCGCCTCGGTGCTCGCCTCCGAAGACGCGGCCGTGCGGGTCGATCGGGTGATCGGCGAGGTGCCCGCGCCGTTCCAGGGCGTCGTGCACCAGCTCGCGGTGGCCCCGGTGCCGCAGCGCAGCAACGCGGAGCTCACGGTCTACGTGCGCGGGGTCGTGAGCGCACTCGTCGACCGCGAGCTGCTGCGGCAGAAGTCCGAGCTGCTCGGGCGCCTGCAGCGCACCGATCGCGCCGACACCGAGACGTTCCAGGCGCTCCAGCGCGGACTCGTCGAGCTCGAGCGCGAGCGCCGCGCCCTCCGCGGCGACTGAGCACTCCTGCCTGACCCGCCGGCCCGGCCCGCCGGCCCCGCCTGCCCGGCCCGCCCCGCACGGCACGATCGGTGCGCGGCGACGCCGTGCCGCGGCATCCGCTTCGCCTTCGTGAACACTCCGATCGACCGGCGGAACAACGAGTCGATCACGGTGACGTTGCAGATCGATAAACATTCCGGCCCGACCGTCGAAGACCCTGCGGCGTTCGCGGCCCCGTGTGCTAGTCATGGGGAATACGCACACGCGACGCGGTTCTTCCGCGCCCGCGTTTCCTGACAGGAAGAGGTAGACGGATATGTCATCCGCATCCACGAACCGGCGCCGCACGCTCATCGCGGCCGCCGGTGTCTCGGTCGCCGCGCTCGCGCTGGCCGGTTGCACCGCGTCCTCCGGTGGCGGCGACGCGGCCGGCGGCACGCTGACCATCGGCACGACCGAGCAGGTCACCGCGCTCGACCCCGCGGGCTCGTACGACAACGGCTCGTTCGCCGTGATGAACCAGGTGTACCCGTTCCTGCTGAACACGCCGTACGGCAGCCCCGACGTCGAGCCCGACATCGCCGAGTCCGCCGAGTTCACCTCGCCGACCGAGTACACGGTCAAGCTGAAGCCGGGCCTGAAGTTCGCCAACGGCAACGACCTCACGGCCTCCGACGTGAAGTTCACGTTCGACCGCCAGGTCGCGATCGCCGACGAGAACGGCCCGTCGTCGCTGCTCTACAACCTCGAGTCCGTCGAGGCCGTCGACGACACCACCGTCGTCTTCCACCTGCTCAGCGAGAACGACCAGATCTTCCCGCAGATCCTGTCGAGCCCGGTCGGCCCGATCGTCGACGAGGACGTCTTCTCGGCCGACTCGCTGACCAGCGACGACGACATCGTCGCCGGCAACGCGTTCGCCGGCCAGTACGTCATCACGAGCTACGACTTCAACAACCTGATCTCGTACAAGGCGAACGCCGACTACGACGGCCTCCTGGGTGCCGCGAAGACCGACACGGTCAACGTGAAGTACTACACGGATGCCTCGAACCTCAAGCTCGACGTGCAGGAGGGCAACATCGACGTCGCGAACCGCACCCTCAGTGCGACCGACATCGAGGACCTCCGCGGCAACGACAAGGTGAAGGTCGTCGACGGCCCCGGTGGCGAGATCCGCTACCTGGTCTTCAACTTCAACACCATGCCGTTCGGTGCGACGACCGCCGAGGCCGACCCGGCCAAGGCCCTCGCCGTGCGCCAGGCGATCGCCGACCTGATCGACCGCGACGCGATCTCGGAAGACGTGTACAAGGGCACCTTCACCCCGCTGTACTCGTACGTGCCCGAGGGCCTGACCGGAGCCAACGAGGCGCTCAAGGGCCTCTACGGCGACGGCAACGGCGCACCCGACGCCGACAAGGCCGCCGCGACGCTCAAGGAAGCCGGTGTCACGACGCCGCTCGACATCTCGATCCAGTACGTGGCCGAGCGCTACGGCCCGTCGTCGAGCGACGAGTACGCGATCATCAAGGAGAACCTCGAGGAGAGCGGCCTGTTCACGGTCGACCTGCAGTCCACGGAGTGGGTGCAGTACTCCGAGGACCGCGTCGCGGACCTCTACCCGGCCTACCAGCTCGGTTGGTTCCCCGACTACTCCGACGCCGACAACTACCTGACGCCGTTCTTCCTCACGGAGAACTTCCTCGCCAACCACTACGACAACCCCGAGGTGAACGACCTGATCCTCGAGCAGGCCGTCACGGCCGACCCCGCTGCGCGGGAGAAGCTCATCGGCGAGATCCAGGACAAGGTCGCGGCCGACCTGTCCACGATCCCGTACATGCAGGGCGCACAGGTCGCGGTCGTCGGCTCCGACGTCGAAGGCACCGAAGACACCCTCGACGCGTCGTTCAAGTTCCGCTACGCGGCGCTTTCGAAGGGCTGATCCGACCGTCTAGGCTCGGTTGAAGCTCGACGACGGGGACGACTCGCACCAGCGGGTCGTCCCCGTTCCCCTTGCACCCCCGAAGGAACCCATGAGCACTGTCAACACCTTGTCCACGGCGGAGGGCCCGGCGATCCCGCGTCCCAAAGCCAAGGCGCAGGGCGGTGGATTCGCCCGCTACCTGCTGGTCCGCTTCCTGCTGATCTTCCCGACGATCTTCATCCTCGTCACCCTCGTCTTCTTCCTGATGCGCACCACGGGAGACCCGATCACGGCAGCACAGGGCGGTCGCCTGAGCCCGGAGGCGCTCGCAGAGCTGCGCGCCGCCGCCGGCTATGACCGGCCGCTGCTGATCCAGTACCTCGAGTACCTGGGCCGCATCGCCGTCTTCGACCTCGGAACGACGGTCACGACGAACCGCCCGGTGGTCGAGGTGCTCGCGACCTACGGCCCGGCGACCTTCGAGCTGGTGTTCTACTCGCTCATCGTCGCGTTCTGCGTCGGCATCCCGCTCGGCCTCGCCGCCGCGTACTACCGCGACAAGGCACCTGACGCGTTCTTCCGCGTGCTCGCGATCTTCTGGTACGCGATCCCCATCTTCTTCGCGGGCCTGCTGCTGAAGCTCGTCTTCGCGGTGTGGCTCAAGTGGCTCCCGGTCGCGGGCCGCGCGAGCGTGGGCGCCGAGCTGCAACTGCAGACGCTGCCCAACAAGACCGGGTTCTACACGATCGACGCCCTCATGACGGGCAACCCGGCAGTGCTCGGCGACGTGCTCGCGCACGCCGTGCTGCCCGCGATCGCGCTCGGCCTCCTCACGGCCGGCATCTTCCTCCGGCTCGTGCGCACCAACGTCATCGGCACGCTCTCGACCGACTACGTCGATGCGGCGCGTTCGCGCGGCGTCGCCGAGTCCCGGCTGCTGCGCAAGCACGCCTACCGGCCGGCGCTGATCCCGATCATCACGGTCATCGGCCTCCAGATCGCCCTGCTGCTCGCCGGCGCCGTGCTCACCGAGACGACCTTCGAGTGGAAGGGCCTCGGGTTCGCGCTGGCCGAGTTCCTCGAGTCGCGCGACTTCGTGGCCGTGCAGGGCATCGTCGTGCTGCTCGCGATCATCGTCGCGCTCACCAACTTCATCGTGGACATCATCGCCGCGTTCATCGACCCGCGAGTGAGGTTCTGACATGACTGCGACATCCGCGATGTCCGCCACTCCGGTGCCGAAGCGCCGGCTCCGCGACCGCCTGCCGGTCGTGCACCAGCTGCGTCAGAGCGTCGGCCTCCAACGGGGCATGCTCGTCGCCGGCCTCATCATGATGGGCGTGTTCATCCTGTCGGCCATCCTCGCGCCGGTGCTCGCGCCGTACGGGTACGCCCAGCGCAAGCAGGACGGCGCCTCGTTCGGCACGCAGCAGCCGCCCTCGCTCGAGCACCCGTTCGGAACCACCGTCGGCGGGTACGACGTGCTCTCGCGCGTCATCTGGGGCACCCAGACCGCGATCCTCGTGATCGTCGTCGCGGTGCTGCTCTCGATCTTCATCGGCGTCGCGCTCGGCCTGTACTCCGGCTACTTCGGCGGCTGGCTCGACCGGGTGCTCGTCGTCGTGTGCGACGCGATCTACGCGTTCCCGTCGCTGCTGCTCGCGATCGTGCTCTCGATCGTGATCTCGGGCGGCCAGTCCGACCTGTGGGGCGGCGTGCTCGCCGCTGCGGGCTCGATCACGGTCGTGTTCATCCCGCAGTACTTCCGGGTGATCCGGGCTGAGACGGTGCGCATCAAGGCCGAGGCCTACGTCGAGTCCGCGAAGGTGCTCGGCGCGTCGAACTCGCGCATCGTCTTCCGCCACGTGCTGCGCAACGCCACCCGAACACTGCCGCTCATCATCACGCTGAACTCCTCCGAGGCGATCCTCACGATGGCGGGACTCGGCTTCCTCGGCTTCGGCATCGAGCCGACGGCTGCCGCCGAGTGGGGCTACGACCTGAACAAGGCGCAGTCCGACGTCACGAGCGGCATCTGGTGGACCGCGCTGTTCCCGGGCCTCGCGATCGTGTTCACGGTGCTCGGCATCACGCTCGTGGGCGAGAGCCTGAACGACCTCGCCGACCCGCGCCTGCGCGGTCGACGCCGCGTGGCGAAGGCGGCGGGCCAGGTCGCCGAGACCTCGGTCGTGCCCGGCGGCACCCTGGTCGCCGGCCCAGGGGGCCTCACGGGCCTCGAAGACGGCGAGACGTTCGACGAGCACGGAATCGAGGTCAAGCGATGAGCACGGTGGTCGAGATCAAGAACCTCGGCGTCTCGTTCGCGACCGACGCCGGCGCGGTCAAGGCCGTCGACGACGTCTCGCTCACGGTGCGCCGCGGCGAGGTGCTCGCCATCGTCGGCGAGTCGGGCAGCGGCAAGACCGTCACGGCGAAGACGATCCTCGGACTCCTGCCCGAGACGGCCACGACGAGCGGTGCCGTCGTGCTGGCGAACCGGGCCGGCACGCACGAGAACGACGTCATCTCGCTCTCGAAGCAGCGCCTCCGCGACGTTCGCGGCACCGACGTCGCCATGGTCTTCCAGGAGCCGTCGACCGCGCTGAACCCCGTGTACACGGTCGGCTGGCAGATCATCGAGGGCCTGCGCGCCCATGGCGAGATCTCCAAGGCCGACGCGCGGGCGAAGGCCATCGAGATCCTCGGCCGCGTCGGCATCCCCGACCCCGAGGAGCGCATCGACCACTTCCCGCACCAGTTCTCGGGCGGGCAGAAGCAGCGCATCGTCATCGCGATGGCGCTCGTGCTCGAGCCGGGCCTGATCGTCGCCGACGAGCCGACGACCGCGCTGGATGTCACGGTGCAGGCCGAGATCCTCGACCTGCTGCGCCGGTGCCGCGACGAGTTCGGGGCCGCGATCGTGCTGATCACGCACAACATGGGCGTCGTCGCCGACCTCGCCGACCGGGTCGCCGTCATGTACCAGGGCAACCTCATCGAGGAGGCCCCGGTCGACCGGTTGTTCGCCGATCCGCAGCAGGACTACACGAAGGCGCTGCTCGCGGCCGTGCCGTTCGTCGGTCACGGCACGGTGCGGGCGGAGGCCCGTGCGGCCGCCCGCCCCGAGGGTTGGGCCGAGCAGACGCCGGTCGTGCGGGCGACGGGCCTCGAGATCGAGTACCCCGGCCGGTTCGGGCGCGCGGGCTTCAAGGCCGTGCAGGGCGTCGACCTCGTGATCCGTCCGGGCGAGGTGCTCGGCCTGGTGGGCGAGTCCGGATCGGGCAAGACCACGATCGGTCGCGCGATCGCCGGGCTCACGAAGGTCACGGGCGGGTCGCTCCAGGTGCTCGGCGCCGAGATGAACGGCATCCGCGAGCGCGAGTTCCGCCCCCTGCGCAGCCGCATCGGCTTCGTCTTCCAAGACCCGGCGTCGAGCTTCAACCCGTTGCTCACGATCGCCGAGTGCGTGGCCGAGCCGCTCATCATCCACGGGCGCGTCCGCGATGCGCGCACGGCGCGGCCGCGCGTCGACGAGCTGCTCGAGGCCGTGCAACTGCCGAAGTCGTACGGCGACCGCTACCCGCACGAGCTCTCGGGCGGCCAGCGCCAGCGCGCGAGCCTCGCCCGCTCGCTGGCGCTCGAGCCCGAACTGCTCATCGCCGACGAGCCGACCTCGGCGCTCGACGTGTCGGTGCAGGCCCGCGTGCTCGAGCTGTTCGCCGAGCTGCAGCGCGAGTTCGGGTTCGCCTCGCTGTTCATCAGTCACGACCTCGCCGTCGTCGACCTGCTGGCCGACCGCATCGCGGTGCTGTACCACGGCCGCCTCGTCGAGGAGGGAACCGGAACCGAGGTGCTCGGCTCGCCGCAGCAGCCCTACACGCAGCGGCTCCTCGCCTCGCTGCCGGTGCCCGACCCGGTGGCGCAGGCCGAGCGGCGCGAGCAGCTCCGACTTCTCCGGGAGGCGGACTGATGGCGCCGGCCGAGCACGGATACCCGATCGTCGTGAGCGACCTCTCGCTCGAGTACCCGGCGAAGGGCCCGAGCCCCGCGCACGTCGCGCTGCACGGGCTGAGCCTCACGATCGCGCCGGGGGAGGTCGTGGGCCTGCTCGGCAGCGCGGGCAGCGGCAAGAGCACGCTCGCGAAGGTACTGTCGGGGGCCGCGTTCGACCCGCGATCCTCCGACGCCCGGCCCGTGATCACGGGCGGGGAGGCCACGGTGCTCGGACACCGCCTGCGCGGGCTCCCGAAGCGCAAGCTGCCCGAACTGCAGTTCCACGTCGGGTATCTCGCGCAGGACGCCGGGTCGCGCCTCACCGCCGACCGCAGTGTCGCCGAGCTCATCGCCGAGCCGATCCTCGAGCGCGACCGTCGCTACAACCGGCGCGCCCTCGAGACCCGCGTGGCGACCATGCTCGACAGCGTGCGGCTGCCGCTCGGCTACCTCGAGAAGTACCCCTACGAGCTGAGCGGCGGGCAGCGCCAGCGCGTCGCGCTCGCGCGGGCGCTCGTGCTCGGCCCGTCGGTGCTCATCGCCGACGAGCCCACGGCCGGCATCGACCTGACCGTGCGCGACGCCGTGGCGCAGCTGATCGGCGAGCTCCGCGAACGCCAGCGGTTCTCGGCGCTGCTCATCAGCCACGACCTGCCGGTGCTCCGCAGCACGGCCGACCGCATCGCGGTGCTCGATCGCGGCAACCTCGCCGCGATCGGCACCATCGAAGAGGTGTTCCACGACCCGAGCCACCCGTACGTCGCCGCCCTCGCCGGTGCGCTCGACGACGGGCACGCGATCATCGACGAACTCGACGGGGGCCTGAGCCGGTGACGGATGCCGGCGGCGACGCGCCGCGGGTCGGCGCCGTGTCGGTGCTCCCGTACGCCGATCCCTCGGTGGTCGCCGCGGTGCGCCGCGCGGGCGGCGAGGTCGTGCCGCTCGGCGACGCCACGCGCGGGCTCCTCTGGGTGGCCGCCTCAGGGGCCGGCGAGCTCGACGACGCGCTGACGCGGCATCCGCAGATCGGCTGGGTGCAGCTGCCCTGGGCCGGCGTCGATGCGTTCGCGTGCACGCTCGCCCGGTTCCGCGACGACGGACGGGTGTGGACGAGCGCGAAGGGGTCGTACGCGCGCCCGGTCGCCGAGCACGCGCTGATGCTCGCACTGGCCGTGCTGCGCGAGGCGCCGCGGCGTGCGCGCGCGACGACCTGGGAGGCCGACGAGCGCGGGCGGAGCCTGTTCGGCCTGCGGGTGGTCGTCATCGGCGGCGGCGGCATCACCGAGGAGCTGCTGCGCCTGCTGGCGCCGTTCGGCGTGCACGCGACCGTGGTGCGCCGCCGCGCCGAGCCCGTCGCGGGCGCGGCCGCCACGGTGACCGACGCCGCGCTGCGCGAGGTGCTGGCCGACGCCGACCTCGTGTTCGTCGCCGCGGCACTCACCGAGCGCACGCGCGGCATGCTCGGCGCCGCTGAGCTCGCGGTGCTGCCCGACGGCGCGTTCCTCGTCAACGTGGCCCGCGGCGGCATCGTCGACACCGACGCGCTCGTCGCCGAGCTCGCGAGCGGCCGACTCGGGGGAGCCGGGCTCGACGTGACCGATCCCGAGCCGCTGCCGCCGGGGCATCCGCTCTGGAGCCTCGACAGCGCACTCGTGACGCCGCACGTGGCCGACACCGAGGCGATGACGGTGCCCCTGTTCGCCGAGCGCATCGAGGCCAACACCGCCGCGTTCCTCGGCCGCGGCGAGTGGATCGGCCGCATCGACCTGCACGCGGGGTACTGAATCCGGCGCGCCCGGCAGACGCTCAGCCACGGGAGGTAGGCTGAAATCGCGTCTGGTCTGGGACTCCGCTGCGGATCCACGACCTGCGCATTGTCGAGGGTCGCTCGAATTGGTGAGACGCGCGCTTCTTGCTAGAGTGAATCCGCTGCGAAACGCAGAACTGATCCTCCATAGCTCAATTGGCAGAGCAATCGGCTGTTAACCGATAGGTTCTTGGTTCGAGTCCAAGTGGGGGAGCCACCGAAGCCCCGCATCCTGCACGGATGCGGGGCTTCCTCCGTTTCCGGGCTGCTTCCGTCGCTCTGGCGCCGTCGCCGTGCGCGGGCGAGCGCCTCAGCGCGAGTCGTCGACCGCGAGGTACGCCCAGGCATCGAGCCCCGAGCCGAGCACGATCGCCGTGCGCACGTAGTCGTCGACCTCGTAGGCGTCAGTCGCGGCGAGCTCGACGTCGTCGAGTTCGAGGTAGGCGCCCTCGACGGCGTCATCGGGGCCGCCTCGACGGAGGATCGGATGCCGGTCCGACCCGCTCGTCGCGATGACCGCGGCATTCGTGATCCGCACCCAGTCGAGCCGGTAGCCCGGCAGCGTGTCGGCACGGGTGGGCACGGTGCGCCCGTACAGCGCAGCCTGCACGTCGGGCTGGCGAAGGGTGCCGTACGAGAACACGCGATGCGTCATGCCGGCAGCCTACGGGTGCGCGCGCGAGCACCGCACGGCTGGCCTAGGCTGACGGGATGCCCGAGAACGACGCGACCGATGCGTCGCGGAACGCCGTGATCCGCGACTCGCTCTCGGTCGGGCTCGCCACCGCCGCCTACGGCATCTCGTTCGGGGCGTTGTCGGTGGCATCCGGTCTCGACGTCTGGCAGACCATGTTCCTCAGCCTCGTGATGTTCACGGGCGGCTCGCAGTTCGCGCTCATCGGCGTGCTCGCCGGCGGGGGTGCGGCGTCGGCGGGCCCGGCGATCGCGGCCGCGGCGCTGCTCGGCGTGCGCAACGTCGTCTACGGCATGCGCATGAAGCCGCTCGTCGACCGCGGCGGGCCCGTGCGACGCGTCGCCGCGGCCTGGATCACGATCGACGAGTCCACGGCCGTCGCGCTCGCGCAGTCCGAGGACCGCACTGCACGGCTCGGGTTCTGGCTCACGGGCGGCATCGTCTTCGTCGGCTGGAACATCACCACCCTCATCGGCGCCCTCATCGGCGACGCGCTCGGCGACACGCGGGCGTGGGGACTCGACGCGGCCGCCGCCGCAGCGTTCCTCGGCCTGCTCTGGCCGCGCCTCAAGCGCGTGCAGGCCGGAGCGGTCGCCGTCGGCGCGGCCGTCGTCGCGACGATCGCGACCCCCGTGCTCGTGCCCGGGCTGCCGGTGCTCGTCGCCGCCGTGGTCGCGCTGATCGTCGGCTGGTTCGACCTGTTCGACCGCAGGAGGCCCGCATGACGACGTGGCACGTGATCCTCATCGCGTCGGCCGCGACGCTGGCGCTGAAGCTCGGCGGCTACGTCGTGCCCGCCGGGTTCCTCGAGCGCGAGCGTCCGGCGCGCATCGCCGACCTGCTGACGGTGGCGCTGCTCGCCGCGCTCATCGCCGTGCAGACGCTCGGCGCCGGGCAGGCGATCGTGCTCGACGCCCGCGTGCCCGCCGTCATCGTGGCCGCGGCGCTCTACGCCCTGCGGGTGCCGTTCGTGGTCGTGGTGATCGTGGCCGCGGCGGTCGCCGCCGGCATCCGCGCCTTCACCTGACCCCGGAGCGGATGCCGCGGGCGGCCGTCGCCTCGAGGTGCGCCGGCCCCCGCCATCCGTCGACCTGACGATGCCCGATCAGCCCTCGAGGTCGTCGACCCCTGGCATCCACGAGACGCCGGGCTCGCCCCAACCCACCTTGCGGCAGATCTTCGCGACGATGCGCTGTTCCTTGTCGGTGAGCCGGTCGGTGTAGAGCGTGCCGTCGAGGTGGTCGAACTCGTGCTGGAAGATGCGCGCGAGCCACCCCTCGGCCTCGATCTCGAACCGCTCGCCCTCGAGGTCGGTCGCCCGCAGGATCGCGCGATCGGCGCGTCGGAGCGGGAACCGCTCGCCCGGGAACGACAGGCATCCCTCCGACTCGAAGTCGGGATCGGGATGCCCGGGCTCGAGCGGCGTGATCCACAGCTCGGGGTTGATCGCGACGCCGCGCCACGACGCGCCCGCATCCTCGTCGGTCCACGTGAACGTGAAGATCCGCAACGGCACCCCCACTTGCGGGGCCGCGAGACCGACGCCGGGCGCGGCATCCATCGTCTCGTACATGTCGCGCACGAGTTCGCGGATCTCGTCGTCGATCGTCTCGACGGGGAGCGCGGGGGAGTGGAGCACCGGTTCGCCGGTGATGCGGATGGGAAGCACGGCCATTCGCCAAGGATATCGACGCCGGGGAGGGTAGGGTCATTGGGTGGATCCCGATCTCAGCGACCTGACCGAGCAGATCGCGCTCGACCCGACTCAGTTCATCGGCATCCCCCTGGCGCTCGTCGGCGCCGTGTTCCTCTCGCTCGGCGCGCAGTTCCAGCACCGCGGCGTCACCAAGGTCGAGGCCCACACGGCCGACGCGCTCGGCAAGGGGCTCGACCTCAAGCAGCTCTGGCTCCTGCTGTCCCGCCCCTCATGGGTCATCGGCACCGTCATGCTCGGCCTCGCGATCGTGTTCCAGCTCGCGAGCCTCACGTTCGCGCCGATCATCGTCGTGCAGCCGCTCGGCGCGATCGCGCTCGTGATCACGTCGATCCTGAACTCCCGCGTCAACAAGGTGAAACTCAACTCGAAGTCGATCACGGCCATCGTCATGTGCGTCGGCGGCGTGTTCCTCTTCGTCGGCGTCGCGGCGTTCACGGCTGTCGACAAGCCCGTCACCGATCGGCAGCTCATCACCATCCTGACGCTGCTCGCCGGCGTGCTCGTCGCCGCGGGGCTCGCGTTCTGGTTCTTCCGCAGCCGCATCCGCGCCACGTTCTACGTCATCATGGCGGGTCTGCTCTACGGCTTCGTCGCGACCCTCGCGAAGGTCGTCATCGGCCGCGTGCAGCAGGGGGAGTTCGAATGGCTCACCTTCACGTGCGTGGTCGGCCTGCTCGCCGCCACCGCGCTGGGGGCCTACTT
Source organism: Agromyces sp. NPDC058110 (assembly GCF_042884735.1). NCBI lineage: Bacteria > Bacillati > Actinomycetota > Actinomycetes > Micrococcales > Microbacteriaceae > Agromyces > Agromyces sp. NPDC058110. The sequence continues at coordinate 178,974 of NZ_JBHVTI010000001.1, forward strand.
CGTGCAGAACGCGTACGCGTCGGGCCCGCCCGACCTCGTGATCGCCGGCCTCACAGTCGTCGACCCGATCGTCGCCGTGCTCATCGGCATCGTCGTGCTCGGCGAGGCGTCGCAGGCGGCGCTCTGGGCGAACATCACCTTCGTGATCGCCGGGGCGATCGCGGTGTGGGGCGTGTTCCTGCTCGCCCGCAACCACCCGCAGACCCGCCTCTGACCGCTCGGCCCGGTCGAGGGTCTGCGACATGCCCCAACAGGCTCCCGCGGGGTGCGTTGCGTAGACTATCTTCGAATGCAGCGCTCGCGCCGACCATCAGAGCCGCGCTGCGACCGGCCCGAACGGCCGCCCCCGAACTGTGAGGAACCACTCCACGTGTCTGACACTCCCGGTGCGTCATCCACCGATGCCGCCGAGCGCGCAGAGAACCCCCGCCCGCTCAGGATCCTGATCGGCGCCGACACCTTCGCCCCCAACGTCAACGGCGCCGCCCGCTTCGCCGAGCGCCTCGCCGCCGGGCTGGTCGAGCGCGGCCACGAGGTGCACGTCGTCGCCCCTGCCGCAAGCCGCAAGCACGGCACCTGGCGCGAGGTGCACGAGGGCCAGGAGATCACCGCCCACCGCCTCTACAGCTGGCGCTGGTACCCGCACGACTGGCTGCGCTTCGCGCTGCCGTGGCGCATCAAGCAGAACTCCGCGCGCATCCTCGACGAGGTCAAGCCCGACGTCGTGCACTTCCAGTCGCACATCGTCGTCGGCCGCGGCCTGTCGATCGAGGCCGAGAAGCGCGGCATCCGCATCGTCGGCACCAATCACTTCATGCCCGAGAACATGCTCGAGTTCACCCTGCTGCCCAAGGCCTGGCAGGACTGGGCCGTCGGCCTCGCCTGGAAGGCCGCGGGCCGCACCTTCGGGCGCGCCGAAGCCGTCACCACCCCGACGCTCAAGGCCGCCTCGTTCCTCGAGAAGCACACCGGCCTCGAGGGCGTGCACGCCATCTCGTGCGGCATCGACGCCCACAAGTACTCGCCCAACTGGGAGCCCCGCACCGAGAACCGCATCCTGTTCGTCGGTCGCGTGACCGGCGAGAAGCAGATCGACGTGCTCCTTCGTGCCCTCACGCTCCTGCCCGCCGAACTCGACGCCAAGGTCGAGATCGTCGGCGGCGGCGACCAGCTGAAGAACCTGCAGAACCTCGCCGCCGAGCTCGGTGTCGCCGATCGCGTCACCTTCACCGGCTACGTGACCGACGAACAGCTCCGCGAGGCCTACCACCGCGCATCCGTGCTCGCGATGCCCTCCATCGCCGAGCTGCAGTCGATCGTGACCATGGAGGCCATGGCCTCCGCGCTGCCCGTCGTCGCCGCGAACGCCATGGCGCTGCCGCACCTCGTGCACGACGGCCAGAACGGCTACCTCTTCGAGCCCAGCAATCCCGCCGACCTCGCCGCGAAGCTGCGCACCGTGCTCGAGGCGACGCGTGACGAGTACAACGCGCTCAAGTCGCAGTCGCTGAAGCTCATCAAGGCGCACGACATCACCCGCACGCTCGACACGTTCGAGAGTCTGTATCGTGGTGAGCGCGTGACCGATCCGGTCACCGAGTCGATCCCGGTCATCCTGCCCGACTGAGGTCGCTCCGGGGCGGTAGCTCAGCCGGTTAGAGCAGTGGACTCATAATCCATCGGTCACGGGTTCAAGTCCCGTCCGCCCTACTCGATAGATATTGCTTCTGATCAGGCGTTTCTCATTCTTTTCCGAGCCCGGCATGTTTGCGGAGAGAGCGTATTCGAGCTGTCGTATATCGGCTTGATCAGGGGTTTTTCGTCGGACTTGAACCCAAGACCAGAAGATTCTCGCATCAAGTGCCGGCCGTTCGGATTTGTCTCTTGATCTGCGGTTTTTCAGGAGCAAGTCCACCGGATCGGGTGCGTTCACGTTTATTCAACGTTTTTTCGGCGGCTGCCACCATGCTGAGGCGCTCGGTTGCTGATTGGGTTCCTTGTGAACGAAGCCGGGTCTGCGATCGCGTCAGCCGGCGACGGCCAGCTCGTGGAGCGCTTCTGTGATCGAGATGCGTTCCTGTTCGATCCGGCGGAAGGCCACGTTGCCCGTGGTTGCGATGGCTGCGTAGGCGTCGTTCTCGGCAGCGGTGAGATTACCTAGGCGAATGCTGGACGGTTTGAGGGCGGAGCCGTGCTTGTCGCGGTTGACGCCGAGATGTGCGAATCGCGTGAGCGCAGTGGAGTCCATGAGGATCGACTCGAGTCGGATTCCCGAGGTTGCGAAGGCTGCCCGAAGGTGATCGAGGATGGCGTAGCCGTCAGCGTCCATGTCACCCCAGTAGTAAACCCTCACGGCCGCTCGGATCCATGCGACGTCTGCGAGCAGCGACGATGCCGCCTTGCCGCTGCCTTCGACGACGATGGTGCCCGGGGCGTCCGGGAACCAGAGTCGGCAGTCACGGTTCTCGACGATGAGCACGGTCTGCGGGGCGTAGGCGGGTTGATGTGTGTCACCGGTGGTCCAGGCGTCGTGGCGTCGTTGTTCGGTTGCGAGGTAGTCGGGGTCGACGTACGTGAGGTGGGCGACGGCGAGACGCGGGCGGGTTTCTCCGGAGATATCGCGGCCGAGCAGGTCTCGGAGGAGGGCTCGATGCGCGTCGAGCCATTTCGTGTGCATCTCAGGGATCGGAAGTTGCCGGGTCGTCCATTCGCCCAGATCGGGATGCTCGGCAAGCCAGGTGATGGCGCTGATGACCACCTCGATGTCGGCGTCGTCGAGTCGCACAGTCCGCGTCAGGGCGTTCGCGGTGAGGGTGGCTCCTGCGGCGATGAGTCGACGCCCGATGTTGCGGGCGCGGTCGATGTCGACATTGAACGGCGCACCGCCGAGGCGTTCGAGCACTTGCGTTGCGGCTTGCAGCGATCGAACCCTGACGCGGAATGGCGCCTCTTGGGGGACACCTGCGACGGTCACCGTGCGAAGCTCGACGTCGGCGCCCGAATGGTTGAGCTCGACGCGATTCCAGGCCTGGCGCCAGTCATTCCAGGCGCCGTGTCCGAGGCCCGCGACGTCGTGCGATCGAGTGACTCCGGGCCTCAGGCTGATTTCCTTCGGTTCCTCAGCGGAGTGTGTCAGTTCTGCGCAGAGCCGACTGGCCCAGGTATCCGTCAGGTTGGCCCTCAGCTTGCTTGCTGCGTCGTCGGGCCAGACGAGTCGCGGGCTCACGCGGACGCCTGGGGTAGGGCGATTTTCGGCTTGGCCCAGGAGCGCCCGAGGGTGTCTTTGAGGATGTCGTATTCGACATCGACGTGAGGTTCGATCGCGCTGTACTTGTCGTTGGGAGCACCGATGATGAGTTGGAAGCCGAGGCCGCGCCACGCGCCGATGGCGCGTTTGGTGAAGTGCGCGTCGGCCTTGATCAGTGCTTCGTCGAGGAAGACGGGCGCGTAGCGGGGTCGCTCCGAGCCTGCGTCGCCGAGCTGGTAGCGGAGCGCGGCGCCGACGATGAACGCGATGAGTTCCTGCGATTCGCCGCCTGACTTCTCGCCGATGTGGTCGTAGAGCGCGACATGCTGCTTCGTCTGCGCGTGGATGCGTTCGGCGCTGATCCGTACGTGGTTTCGTACATCGACGACCTCGGCGAACTCTGGTGCGTTGCGGCGGAGCCGTTCGATCAGGCGGGACATCCGGCGGTAGATGCGTTCGCGATCCTCTTCGCTTGTGGCCGCCTCGATCTGGGCGCGGACTTCGCGCAGGTCTCGTCGGAAGCGGCGGCGGACCTCGGATTGGTTGTCGCGCAGGGTGATCTGCAGCCGGTGTTCGTCGTCGTAGAACGGGAGGTCCTGCATGATCTGGTTGATCGGCGTGATGCGATCGCGGATTTCTCGAAGTGCCCGACTGAGTGTCGAGTCGAGGTTCGTCAGATCATTGCCCGAGAGCTTCAGCAGGCTGTCGCGCCATTCGGTCTCGAGTTCGTGGAGCCCGCTCGTTTCGAGGTCCGTGAGGGTCCGTTCGAAATCGGCCAGTGATCGGTCGGGGTCGGCGAGCAGGTTCGGATTCGGCCAGTGGTCGAGGAACGAGGTCATCGTGTGCCGGACTCGTTCGCGCTGCTCGACGAGGGCCTGTTCCGCTTCGCGCTGATCGTCGATGAACCGTCGCGCGGCCGAGTCGAGCTCGGCGTCGAAGCGAGCGAGCACATTTGTCTTCGTGGACGTGTCTTCTTGGGCCGGCGCCGTGATCTTACCGTCTAGATAGGTCGCCTGTTCCGTGGTGAGTGCGCGTGATGCGGACTCGGCCGCGTCGATGACGCTCTGTGCTGCGTCGACTTTGTCGGTCGTTTCGGTCCAGGTATCGGCGAGGCGTTTCTTCTCGGCCTTGATCTGGCCGATCTGTTCACGCAGTGCGGCGGTCTGTGCGCGCTTCTGATCGATCTGAGTCTGGATGCTCGCGAGGTCGGGGTTCTCGGCGGTGACCTCGAGGATGACTGCCTCCCATCGCTCGCTCTCGGACACGATGGAGGCGACGTCGACCTGTTCCCAGGAGAGATCCCGAAGGGTGCCGAAGGCGGCGAGTCGTGCGTCGACAGCGTCGAGCTCGGCCTCGGCGTTTTCAGCCTCGGCAGTAGCGGTCACGTGGGCGGTGCGCGCGTCGCGGAGCAGGACTGCGAGCTCGCCGAGCCGTCGCTGTGTCGAGAACCCGAGGACATTGGCACGCCCGTGGCCGCCGTGCGCGCCGCGAGCGCCCTGGGAGATCTGGCCGGAGATCGTCAGCGCCATCCGGTGGGCGCTGAGTTGATCGGGTGAGTCCACGCAGACGAAACCGAATCGCTTCTCGAGTTCGTCCTCGAGCCACCCGGTGAAGGGCGACGCCTTGTAGTCGAGCCGGCCGGGCAGCGTGTGCGGGTCGGCGGCGTTTCGCGGTCGAAGTCCGGTGTGGACGCCCTCGAAACGAAGGCGTTCTCTGATCGACACGGTGTTGATCGCTGCCCGGAACGACGGGAGGTGCGCGGTGTCGATCAGCAGGGTCGTCGCGAAGCCGCCGAGCGCGAGGTTGAATGCCTCGCGCCACGGTTCGAACTCGGTGCGTACCTCGATGAGTTCTCCGACGAACGGAACTTCGCTCGATTCGAGGCCGGCGGTGCGCGCGAGGAGGTCACGCGCGACGCGAAGCGGCTCGGGGATGTTGTCTTGGCGGCCCTTGATCTGTTGCTCTTCGGTTTCGAGGGAGTCGACCGCCGCCTTCGCGGCCTTGAGGGCGTTTAGCGCCGTTGCATACTTCGTGCGTGCGGTTTGCTTGGCTTCTGGGTCGGCGAGCTCTTCGACCGCGCGGGCGGACAGGTTGTGGAATTCCTCCGCCGTCGTCACCGTGTCGTTCAGTATTTCGAGCGCGGCGTCGAGCTTTCGGCGCTCGCGTGCTGCGCCTTCGAGTCTCGGCGTCAGTCCCCGGAGTTCGCGCTTCGCGGTTTCGAGGCGGGCGCCTCCGGCGGCCCGGCGTACCTCGAGCAGACCCTCGTACTCGGCCTCGGCAGCATCGGCCAATGCCTCGGCCTCGTTCAATCGCGCAGCGGCGTCATGAGTTCTCGCCTGAAGTTCGGTTTCGACGTCGCGGAGGAGTTCGAGGCGCTTCGATGCTCGCCACAGCGACGCGAGCGAGTCCGGGTCGGTGAACCGACCGACTTCGTCCAGCACTCGGAGTCTGTCGGCGGCCGCGTCGATACGTCCGCGAGCGGTCCGGATCGGTTCAAGTGCACGTACCTGCTGCTGGGCGGTGAGCATGCGGGTGCGGGTGCCTTCGAGGCTGTCGAAGTGGGTGACCACGTCGTCGGCGGCAGAGAGCGTTGCCGGCTCTTCGAGGACCATTCGCTTGTAGAGGTCGTCGACCGTCGTGATCTGCTGGCCCGCCTGGATGCGGGCGAGCAGGCTCATCGCTTTCGCGCCGGCACCCGCCGCGCCGATGCCGAGCACGTTGTGCAGGCGTGCCGAGAATTCGCGATCGGTCGGCAAGGTGTCGAGCCCGGTCGCCTTCACCGATGCGTCCGTGAGTCGCTGCTGCGCTGCGCCTTCGAGGTCGCTCAGGTCGAACGAGCCGCTGACGGTCGCGCGGACGCGGACCGTGTCTTCGAGGACGCGGGCGTTCGTGGGGATGTACCAGGCTCGGACTGCGGTGAATTGCGAACCGTCGTGGTCGAGCCAGGTCATGGAGATCGCGGTCCACGTGTCGACGCCGTCGCCGCGGAGGACGGTGAGCTTCGTGCCTTCGTCGGTGCGGGTCTCGTCGGTCTTGCCGCGCCCGTACGAGAGGATGTTGCGCTGGTCCTGACCGCGTGGGCGACCGATCACGGCACCGTTTGACGCGCCGTTGAAGGGCGTGGTGTGCGGCATCATGAGTGCGACGTAGGCGTCCATGAGTGTGGATTTGCCCGAGCCGGAGCCGCCGCAGAGCAGGGTCGCAGTGGGGGAGAAGCGCACGCGGTGGTGGCCGTCGTATCCGCCCCAGTTCACCAGTTGCAGGTCGCCGGCCACCCACTGCTGCCCGCGAGAGGCCGCCGGGATGAGACCGAAGAGAGTGTCGAGCATCGTCATCGGATGACCTCCGTACCATCAGCGTCGAAGTCGTCGGCGGCGGCCTCGTCTGATTCTTCTGCGTCGAGGTCGAGCGCTCCGGTCTCGCCCGCTTGGCTTCGCTCTTCGAGCCAGTCCTTCAGTTCGTTCAAGCGCGGAGAACTGAGCACGATCTCCACGAGCGGACTGATGCGGTAGCGGCCCTCTGATTCCTCGTCGAGGATCCCGTCCTGTCGAAGACGGTTGACTGCGCCGCGAATCGTCTTCTGGCGGCGGGCGGTGTTGCCGTCGGATGCGGTGAAGTACGTCAGGGCAGTCTGTTCGATCTCTTCGATGTCGACGCGTGCCGAGCCTTCGCCTGCCGTCGTCTCGCGCTGATAGACGGTTCGCAAGTGGACCAACACGAGGGTTTCGGCACGGGAGTACGCCTCGTCACGAAGCAGGATGGGGATCTCCAGTTCGTCGGAGCGCACTTGCTCCTTGTAGGCGACACCGCGATCGTGATCGACGACGAGGCGCACGAACAGGTCGTGCAGCCTCGATTCGATCATCTGCTGGTTCTCGAGCAGCACCGCCCACTCCGCGCGACTGCGGTCGGCGAGTAGGAATCGCCGCTGCAGGAGCCGGACGAGCACGCGGCGCACCTCGGGATCAAGGACGCCGCGGTCACCCGCGAAGAGCTCATCCGCGTCGTTCTCCATCGCCACGGGTGCGATGAAGGCCGCATCGGCCGTCGCATCCACGTCGTCCCTCGGGTCCAGTTCATCTTCGAACTCGCGCCGTTCGAATTCAGTGGTGGGTGCGAGGTCAGTCATTCTCGGGTTCCTTCTGAGGCTGGACAGTGACAGAGCCGAAGGCGAAGCGTCGCCGCGTGCCGTCCGGACGCCGCGCCTCAACGACGGAGACGTCCTCGCCTTCCGTCATGCCGGCGCGATGCGCGATTTCAAGCAGGCCGAGGAGATCGACCGGGCGCCGGTTCGCGTCCTCGATGCCGTCGAATGCGGTCGCGAGGTCGAACTGGTCACCGAGCGTCGCGGTGTAGTCCTCGAGCTCGGCGTAGTGAGGTCCGCCCCAGGCCCGGGTATCGGCGTCCACGAACTCTGCATCGACCGGCGTTGACAGAGGGTCAGGTGACCCGGGTGGGCGGAGATCGCTGAGCGACTGGCGAAGATGACCCACATCCGCGACCGGCAAGGTGTGCAACGGCTCGACGCGCTCGCTCGATCGGGAGACGCGCATCCAGGCGTGCATTCCGGACATGACACCGCGAAGCAAGTCGTCCACTTGGCGGTCGCGAATCGGGTCGTGGGTGCGGACCTGCGCAGTGATGATCTGGGATGCTCGTCGCTGCGCGGTCAGTACGTCCGCGACGCCCTGCTCGACCTGCCTGCCGATCGCGTCGAGGTCTGCACGCTGCGCCGGCGCCATCAGATGAGAGAACGGCTGAGCGAGCAGGGTGGCCAACTGCCCGGTCAGTCGATCGATGCGTTCAGGATCACCGAGCAGCCGCAGAGCTCCCTCGAACGCGCGGCCTTCAGGCGTCGACTGCATCACATGCTTGCCGCGCTGCAAGTACTCGCGCAGCACATCACCGGTGGGCCTTTCGTCGCGCCGCAGCTCGGCAACCACATCGCGCTGCATCGCCTTGATCGACTCCGCCACACGGGAGAAGTCGGCCGGCAACTCACGCGACAGGTGCAGGACATTCTCCGCCTCCTCGAGGAGTTGCTCGTCGTCGATCGGGGCAGCTCCATCACGCTGCAGACGTTCGATCTCGGCATCGAGCGCAGTTCGCTCATCGCGAAGCCGCACGAGCCGCGCGGCAGGGTCGGACTCGGCATCCATTGCCAACCGGTCAACCGCCTCGAGCAAGGTGCGAACCCGCGACCGTGAGACGCGAGCCCGCCCACCACCGGTACGACCGGCGATCTCGAGCGCACCCACCGCGTGCGCGGTCAGGCGATACACCTCGACCTCGCCCTCGAGCTGTGGAGCGAGCCACCCGCCCCGAACCCACTGGCGGCAGATCTCACGCGCGCTGCCCACCGGAAGCCGGCGATCATCCTCGTCGTATCCGGCCGCCCGAAGCTCGTCGAGGGCCTCTCCAATCTCCGCGTGTGCGTCAGCAACCGCGACAAAGGGACGATCGGTAGCAAAGACCAGAGAGAGGACCGCGACGACGAACGGTGCGAAGCGGCCATGCAGAAGGTCGAGCGTGGGGTCTCGGAAAGTCGCGAGGGCGCGCTGGTACGCCGCTTCAGCTCGGGTGCTTGGCATCGGATCGACTTTAGCCACCACCTCGGACACGCCCGTACGAATCGCCGCACACAGTTGTAGACCCATGCCTGCAGACCAGAGAGAGTTCTGATTCGAGGTCAAGGCTTCATGGGACCCCAACAACTTCTTCACCGAGATCGTTCGCCGCGCGCTTGAAGTCACGCCCGAGACCTATCACTCAGAGGCTCGGCAATCGTTAGACGTTAGAAGACGGTTGAGCCCGTCCAGATCCCGAGCGCCTAATCGAGGTCGTTCGGCCCGCTTACGCCCTGGTTGGCCGGGCCGGGTTGAGAAAGGTTGCTTCGGTCATCAGCGTCACCGACATAGAGCCGCGGGTGAGACATACATAAAGCTCGTGGGCGTTGTACGGCTTATGCGGTCCCGGCGCGTCAACTACCGCATGCTCAAACTCAAGGCCCTTTACGAGAAGTGCTCGGCCGACGATTCGAGACTCTGGACGGCGGCCCGTCAGCCGAAGCTTGTTCCGTACAGAGATAACAGCCGCCATCGCCGTGAGATCCTCAGTTGCTTCGCACAACCTAAGTGCGTCGAGCATCCCGAACCAAGCTTCCCGTCGGAAGAGTCTGAACGCGGGTATTCGCGAGATCGCAATGAGGCAGTCACGAATAGTCGACACGTTGGCGCTTACAAGCAGCGCGTTGATATGAGCCACCGCGTCTCGAACTTCAGGGGCGACTCTGGCCCGGTCGATGACGATGCCCGCGCGAAGGGCGTTTCGCAACGCAACATCAATGCTCGACGCGACTCCGAAGGCGCAATCCACGGCGTACCGAACGGATGCCGAGGCAATGCTGTTCAGGTCTCCGCCGTCTATGACCTCGGCAAAGGCGCGCAGGTGCTTCCCTTCAAGCTCTTCGATCATGGTGTACGCGCCACCGAGCCGGGCTGCTAGGACAGCAGCGTTGCTCGGGAACTGACTGATCGCCACTGTCGAAGCGGGGTGCGGCGGCAGCGCAAGGAGAACCTCGGCGATGCGAGAAGGTGGCTCGACCGCGATGGGCGCCGACGTGACATCAATCCCGATGCCCGCCATCAGGTTTGCCCTCGCCTCCAAGAGCCACGCGCCGAGTTCAGGATTAGTGTTCGCCCATCGCCAGGGGTGCACTTCCAGCTCGAGCGGTACGAATGCAGGCTCAACGTCGGTTTCCCATATCACAGGCTGGAGCGAGCTGAAGAAGAACAGGCCCTGCATTCGGTCCCCGAGCACGCAGGTCGGAACGGATTCAGCCACGGCCCGCACGAGTTCGTGTTGCCAGACCTGGCAGTCCTGATACTCATCCACCACCAAGAGGTCGTAGCTTGCCTCCAGCATTCGGATGATCGGCTCGGATAGCGCCGCGCGGCGGCCGGCCTGGTGATACTCCTGACTCCGCGTCCAGTCTGGTTCTTCGTCCACGGTAATCGCCGACAGGTCGGGGAAGCTTCCAATCAAGTCGAAGCACCAACTGTCGAGAGTCCGGATGGTCACCGCTGACTTGGGCACGCCAAACTTCTTCATGCGGCGACGCAGCACATCGACGCCCGCATGCGTGTGAGTCAGAACCAAGCTGCGCTTGCCCTGATCGGCGACGAGCTTGACCATTTCGCCGATCGTCTCGGTCTTACCTGTGCCGGCAGGCATTTCGGCAGAGCAGGGCAAATTATGGAGGATGAGCTCAGCGTTGCTCATCGGCCTACTCATCTTCAGCGGTCGCCGGGCCGACTATCTCTTCCGCGCCATAGACAAAGTCCTTTAGGGAGCGGACGCCGTCTTTGAGAACCTCTCCCGAAAGGTAGGCGCTGTGCGCTCGGACAATCGCGCCGAGTTGTGCGCCTCTGTCCTCCCTCTTGAACCAGGCATTGCTTTCAGTCTTGGTGCCATTCGCCTTCGCTCCCTTGGCGGCAGCACCGATTGCAGTCCGAATCGCGTGTTCGTTGTGCGCAGCGATCCAGGCGGCGACATCTACCCCAGTGAGCAGTTGGCCGAGCCGTGCACCCACCGCGTTGGCCACGGACTGCGCGGACCGCTCGTCGGCAGCAGCGTCAACAATCGCTTGCAGACATTCAATCGACGACTCAGCAGCGACCACGTCTTCCAATGCCATGCCTGTCGGCCACTGCACGACTACAACTCCGGCGGCGGCGGCGGCTGCGATGTCCGAAGCGTTATCCGTTACGTCTCCGTCAATCACCAGCATTGTCGGGTATCCAAGCAGAGCAAGGGCTTGCGCGCGTTTGGGTGCCTGGCTCGAGCCGCTGCCGTTGGTCACGCCTACGCCAGCGGTGACGGACGTCACCTGGTTCAGAGCGGGCCGTTGGCTGTCCCACTCGTGGAGAAGCTCACGAATGAAGCCGACCTCGGTCGCGCCCTCACCAACTACGACAGACTGGGCCAGCAGAGACGAAGGGCGCTCGCGCATCACTCCCTGCAAGACGTCGCTCTGACCGGGCTCAAGCTCTGCGGGCACGCGGTTGGCAGTGGTGGTCCCTCCTGCCGAGCGGACCACGAACAGTTGGTCGTAGCTGAGTGCCTCAACAACCAAAGCGGAATGAGTGCTCAAGATCACTTGCAGGTCGTCGTTTGCCGCCCGCTCCCGCAGGTAGCGGATGAGATGCGAAAGTCGATGAGGATCAAGGCCGGACTCAACTTCGTCGATGGCGACGATCGAATTACCGGCCAGAGCGTTCTCCTGGATTGACAGGCTCAGGAGACGTCGCGAACCAAGCCCGAACTGCGTCAATGGGATATTGCCGTCATGGAGGACTAGCGCGGAATTTGCCGCTCCTAGGGCTGGATCAAGCCCCGGACGTAGATCGACGAATGGTCCGCTTCCGAGTTTCTTTACCTCTGCTTGAGCAAGGGTGGCAGCGGTGTGGAGCGGGTTGTCTGGGAGGTCCCGAACTGCTTGGCGAGCCTGGCGTTGTGCTTCAACGACTGCGTGCGTCGCATCCGTCTTCGACGATGTAAGGCTCGACAGCGCAGACCCGCGTCCCCAACGAAGGTGTTGGTCGACGTAGTCGCCGATCCTGAAGAATCCAAGCTGCGCGCGCTCAGCGGCGGAAATCCGCTCTCCCTCTGTCTCTCCGGGCCGAACGACTTCCCAAAGTGGTTCGAGAGTTTGGTCGACGGTCAGCCTGACGATCAAGCACTCCTTGACATCAGCTTCTTCAATCGGGTCGTGCTCAAGCGTCCCATCGTCATGGATGCCGCTGCGGTTCTTTCCGTGGCTTCGTTCTTCAATCAGTGGCGTGGGCAGGTCGACGACCACCGCTTCAATGACGATGGGCTCGGTCGTGTCGCAGCCGTAGAAATCTGCGTCGGTGAAGGTGACGTTGTAACGAGAAGTTAGGACGTGGCCTATCGCATCGACCAGCGTCGTCTTCGTGCTGTCACCGGGTCCAACGAGCGCGACGAAATTGGCGTCAAGGATCCATTCACAGGTCTTGATGCCACGAAAATTGCTTATGGTCAGTTTGCGCAGTTTCATAATTTGTTTGAGTCAGAGCGCTGCTCGCGACTGCTGCCCCAGATTATGAGATTGCGACACTTTTCCGTCAGTAGGCGGCGTGGACGCGCCGGACTTTGCTCAATCGCCCTTCTGTTATCGAGCGCGCGAAGTAGAAGTTGTGGCCAAAGCCGCCGTCGTAATCTTCGGGCGCGCCCGAGTCGTCGGCCATGTCGTCCCTGAAGTCTTTGAGCTCAAGGACCGTCTCGGCTCGGGTCTTAAGTCCGCCGGCGTCGACACCGAGATCTACGAGCCAGTCCACGCTGCCATAGTCAGACAAAACGTCCTCGGGCGTCTAACCCCGATCGAGCACGAGATGATTATGACGAAACCGGCCGCAACAGTGGCCTAACCCGAGGATTCACCAAGACCTTCAGCAGTCCTTTCCTTGGTTTAGGGCTGTCGATTCTCAATCCGCTTTAGGTCTTCCTCCGAGGGCTCCGCATCCCAAGCCGTCCAGTCGGCGAGGTCAAGATCATCCTCCGAGTCGTGCAGATCGATCGGATCTATGTTGAGGGGGGACGTGCCGAGGGTGACGAAGCGCCTCTCGAACGCATCCGGCTCTTCTGCGTAGTCTTCGTACGCTTCAGCATCACGGAGTGCCGCTCGATTGCCCCGATCATTGACGAGTGCCGCGAGGTCTTGATCGCAAACGACCGTCTCCACTGCATTCCGGACTTCAAGGAACTCATCCACGTCACGCACGCGACAGTCACCAAGGATCTCGACAACCCGCAGGTTCGGGAGCAACGTGAGGCTTGCGAGGTTGTCCAACTCGCGGCAATTCTGTAGCCGCAACGTCTCCAGGTTGACCGCCGAACTCAACGTCCCTAGATCAAACCCATCCGACTGGGACCGAACTTCCAACTCGACGAGACTCGCGGTCGCGATTGCGGTCACTGTTTGGGGATCGACGTTCCGGAGCTTAACGGAACTCGCATGGACCTTCGTTCGGGGCTCCACCTCGACTCCATCTAGCAGAGACAGCGTGCGATCCTGACCGACGAACATGAGAGACGGATCCGTCGTCCTTCGAATGATCGTCCCGCCGGAAATCTCTAGATCTGTCAACGTCGCCGATTTGAGAACTTCGGTGAGGACAATCTCCCCACCGCTGAGAAGCTCAATTCGGATTCGTTCCAAACTGCCGAGCAGCGCGGACAACTCCGACGGGTCAAAGGACGGGACCTTGCGAAGAATCACTCTTCGCGGCTGCCGCAGGCCGCCAAGAAAGCCACACTGCCTGGCAATCGGATCCTCCAGCACATCTAGGTGCCCGATCTCCAAGACGTCTAGAGGTACGTTCTCGCAGTCAGCCGCCAGGGTCGCGTCTGGAAACGGAAGGGTCGCGACCCATTGGAAACGCGGACTCAAGAGGCTCAAGTACGGAAATACGCGACTTGTCGCAACCGCGGCACTGACATCCTCCTGGGGGTTCAGGTCGACCAGTAACTCGCGAGCGAAACTCTCGATTTCGAACCAGGTCCAAATCGCCAGAAGATCGTCACGGAACACGAGCCTGATGTCCGCCGGAATTGATTTGAGGGCCGCGAAAGCGCGCTCGCCACCATACTCACCGAGTGAACGAATGAGTGCGCCAGCGAGAGGAGCATCACCTCCGTTGCTCTCATTGCGCAGTACAGCGTCAACGAGCGGGACAAACAGGCTCTCCCCAGCGGAAACAACCGCGCGAACCGCTTCCTCCGATTCGGGCGGCAGCGACTGCTCGAGTACCCTCACAAGGGCCTGCGCTCCGTCGCTGGCCCGAGCGCGTCTGACCGCAAGGAGCCCGGCTGCGAGCCGAGTTAGCCAGGCTGGTGCGCGAGGCTCCAGTGTCGAGTCCCACTTCGCCATCACTGTTTCGATCAGCGCACGGAACTGTGTGACGTTCGACAGGCCGCCGGCGAGGATCGCCGCGTCGGCGAAATTCTGGTCGTCCGCGCGAACTGCCAATGACTCGACTGTGTCGAGGTCCACGTGAGCGCGAGCTGCGAGGAACTCGAGAAACGCCCGATGAACGAAGTCAACCTTGCCATTCGCTGGTTCGCGGATCACGCCTGACCGCTTCACCATTGCTGCGAGCAGGGCGCTGGCATTGGCCGCGGCAGGGAGGCTTCTGAGCGCTCGTTCAACCACCGCGATCGCTCGTCCGGCGTCGACTTCTGTGAGGTTGTTGGTCAGCATGAACAACGCGAGTTGCTCAAGAATGAATCGCCTTTGGTCAACATCAAGATCGACAGCGTCCACACGGATCCCACGTTGCTCATCACGTTGCGCCAAGAGCAAGCGGATGAGTGTCTCGTAGATGGCGATGCGCGAGCCCGGCAGACTCCCATTCTTCGCGTGGAACAGGGCACACAGCGCAGCACACAATAGCGGAGTTGATGCAAGCGACCGATACTCACGCGAGCCGCATAGTGTGTCCGCGACACGGAACGCCTCAGTTCCGATTCGTGGTGTTTTTCGAGCGTGCGATGTGTGCCAGTGAAGCACGAAGGACCTGATCTCCTCGCGACTCATTGGCTGAATATCGAGAATGGCGCTGTCGTATTCTCGGGCTATTGCTAGCGATGCATTCTGTGCTGACGGGCGTCCTGCTATTACAACCGCGCGCGGGTGGAGTGCATCGGTTACTTCGCGGAGCCAGCGAAGTAGATCACCTCGACGTTCGTCGGGAAACTCATCCACGCCATCGATGAGGAGTACGACGCCGCGCCGTCTACAGATGGACTGCAGCCAGCCCGCCGGTTCTTTGAGAATGGTGGTGGTGGCGGTTAGATTTGCGAGTTCGGCGGGCGCGGGAAGCGGCCCATCAGTAAAGTTCCGCAATCTGATCATGAGTGGAATTTGTGACGCGATACGACCGAAGCCCGCGGGAAGTGTTCGACGTGCCATGCCTACAGCCAGCCACTGAAGGATTGTGGTCTTGCCCGAACCAGCCGGCCCCCGAACGTACACCAAGTCTTTTGAACTGAGGGCTCGACCTAGGTTTGAATGGTGGGCGGAGGACGTATCGTCGCCCATTCGGAGTGTGATGTAGCTCGTGGTCAGCGAGTAGTGAACTGTTTCCCATTCAAGATCCAACCCGTACAGCTCTAGCTGATCGAACCGGTTCACTACGGACCTAAGGTACTCAACTGTGAACTCGTCGTGGTCTTCTTCAGTTCGTGCTTGAGCCGCGGCCGCGTTTGCCCTGGCCGTACGATGGGGGACAGATGCGACGGACTCTCGCACTTCGTCGACGACGCGGGCGAGGTCTTCTGACCGCTGAGCGAGCATGGCAAGCATGTCGATGCCGAGGTCAGGGTGCTTGCGAATGATAGCGGCCGCGGTATGACAGACGTCTCGAAGGATCGAGTGTGCCAAACTGCTGACACGGTCCCCGTGCTGCAGCTCCCACTCTGAAATGTTCCACCGTGACTTGATTAATCGAAAGATCGCAGCTGGCGGATCAGCGCTCGCGACCACTTCGGCCCGTTCGTTGCGTGATATGGGGAAGATGCTATTGACGGCAGACGTGACTTCGGCCACGGCGGGCAGAAGCTCGCGATCATCGATTCCGTGGTACTCGGCCTCGAGCTCTTGCGCGAGTCTTCGCGCAACTTCGTCGGCCATATCTTGGGCTCGACGAATCAGGCTCCGTTGGCGAATTTCGTCGCTGATTCGCGAGAATACGCCAGTGAAATCGTCGATCGAGTCAGCCACGTTGGGGGCCGTGGGGTCAGTGAGCCTTAGGGCCACTTTGATCGCTGCCGCACCCACAGGCAACAAGATCATCGTCAAGCTCACGTCTTAGATCCCCTCGTGACTGGAAGATGAGGTGGTTTCCGTTGGGTGAGCATATCGGGGGCAGGAAGGTGAGCGTAAGGACCCAATCCGCGGGGCGTACCGAAGACCCTCAGGAGATGTCTGCAGCTGAACGGCGTTGAACGGGCACCCGCTCCGACGCGGGAGTTCCGGCTCCAAACTCGCGCGCTGAGGATCGGGACTTGATGCGTCAACGTTTATCCAACGTTTATTTGATCCGAACCGGTTCGAGATGCTCCGAGGCATCCCGCGTAGGCTGGAACGCGTAGTTTCAGGATCGGCGAGAAATCCCCGGTCATGTCGAGATCAGTCGAGCAGTCACCGAGATTCAGAGTCAGGCCAAATGAGCCTGGATGAGTCCATCGGTCGAGGGTTCAAGCCCCTCCCGCCCCACAAAAACCATGCTGATCAGGTGTTTTTCTTCCCCGATTTGTATGCAACCCCGGGCATGAAAGCCCGGTACTGGTCGCTGCAAACCGTATTCGATTCACCTCGACGAATCTTGGCGTGTTTGGGGATCCGAGGGTTCCATGCGGCACCGGCCATGGTGGGTGCTGCCGTGCTTGGTTCCCGAGCAGATTCGGGTGCGAGGCGGCCTCGTGAACATTGCGTTGTCGTCAGTGGGCCCGCGACCGATTCGGGTGTCGTCAGCATTCACGACGTTTGACAGCGCCTGCATGTGCGCCGACAGCGCGGACGTCACGCTTCACTGGGTCGGGCGCGAACTCGAGTCGTGCGATGCTGCCTGTCGGCCAGATGGCCGGCGGGCTGGCTACGTGGTGAAGGCGGTCCGACGATGTAAGCGAGGCCGGTCACTGCATCGACCGCGATTGATCGTTCCCGCGACGCGGTTGATGTCAGCGGGCGAGGGCGTTGATCACGAAAGCTGCGATGGCGTCGGCGCCGAAGTGGTCGTCGGCGGTGATTGTCACGACGCCGTCGCTCGCGAAGAGGATCATCTGACCGTAGGCGCCGTGCAGGCGCCAGCCATCGCCTGGGCCCTCCCAGCCTGCGAGCGCGTAACGCTCGTAGCCGTCGCCTTCGCCTGCTGTCACCCAGTCAGAGTGCATCGCTGCCGCCCAGTGTGCTGATACGAGCTGCGTGCCTGACCACGCGCCGCCGTCGCGGATGAGTTTGCCGAGGCGCGCCATCTCCTCGGTGCGCATCGCGATGCCGCCGCCCGCGGCGATCCGGCCGTTGGGGCATCGCTCCCAAACTGTGCCATGGATGCCGAGCGGTTCCAGAACGCGTGCGTCGAGGTAGTGGCCGACGTCGCCGACGACTTCGCCGAGCACGAACATCGCTGTGTAGGTGCTCGCGTTCGAGTACTGGAACTGCCTCCCGGCGCTCGGGCGTCCGAGGAATTCGACCGCGAGGTCGGGCCAGTCGGTCAGCAGCGTCTCGGACCACGGCAGGTCGATGCCGCTCGTCATCGTGAGGAGTTGACGGAGAGTCACGAGTTGCACGCCTTCGCCTAGCACGATGTGCGGCACGTAGCGGGTGACAGGGGCGTCGAGGTCGACGAGCCCGTCGTCGGCGGCGATGCATGCTGCGAGCACGCAGAGGCCCTTGGCGACGGACTGGATGTCCGTGCGCACGTCTGGTGCCCACCGGTGCTCGGCGATGTGCTCACCGATGCGGACGTGCAACCCGTGAGCGCCGAACCCGGTCGATTCGACTTGGTGCACGATCAGGTCGCGTATCTCTCGGGCTCGATCCACCCGCCGAGTATAGGCGCCGCGCCTTCGGCGAGCTCTCGCGGTCGTGAGCTTTCTAGAATCGGAGGATGCATGACGCGAGCGATCCGGTGACCCGCGGCGCCTGGCGTCGCGAGGCCGACACGGTCGTACTCGACATGGGGCATGTGCCCGAGCAGGTTGCTGCGCCCTTCGCGATCTACTCCGAGAGCGTGTTCGTGTCGGTGCCGCTGGAGTTCGAGCCGCACTCGCATCCGCTCCATGAGTTGGTCTGGGTGCGGGGCGGCACGATGACGGTGCGCCTCGCGGATTCGATCGTGACAGTCCCCGAGGGGCACGGGCTGTGGATTCCGGCAGGCGTTCGTCACTCTGGACGAACGACCGCCCGCACCGCCTTATGCGATGCGCTCTTCGACCCGGACCGCTCATCGGTGGAGTTCGCGGAGCCGGTCGCGATCGAGATCACGCCCCTGCTCGGGTCTCTGCTCACGCATCTCGAAAGCGGTGAGCTGTCGGTGGCTGAGCGCCTCCGTGCCGAGGCGGTCGTGTTCGACGTCCTCGCTCCGTCAGACCGGCAGCTCGCCCTGCACGTCCCCGCGGATGAACGCATCGCTCCGATCGCCGCGGCCCTCCTCGAGGATCCCGCCGATTCGCGGAACCTGCCGGACTGGGCGGAGATGGTCGGTGCGAGCGAACGCACCGTCTCCCGGCTTTTCCGTGCTCGCACCGGGCTCTCGTTCCTGCAGTGGAGGCAGGTTCTGCGCGTTCATCACGCGGTCGCCCTGTTGGGTGAGGGGCTGCACGTGCAGGAGGTCTCCGAGTTGCTCGGTTACGCACAATCGAGCACGTTCATCGCGTCCTTCAAGCGTGTCATGGGCGCGACACCGGGTGCCTTCCTCGACGCGAGTGCGGAGCATTTCGACCGGTAGCCACCAACCGCGTTGTCCGAAACTCAGTATCGGATGTCTTCGGAGCGTGATTGTGGACGCCTAGCGCGCGATCTATTCTCGTTAGGCAAGGCATGCCTTACTCGGCTCGCCAACTGGTCGGCGCAGGCCGTCCCCCTTTCTCCGTATTCAGGATCGATCCATGAACTCCGTCCTCCCTCGGGACCGCCCCGCTATGCCCGCCGCATCCGCCCGCGTGGCGGCCGCCGGCATCGTCGGCGAGTCGATCGTCCTTGGATTCGGGTCGGCCCCTGTCGTCGACGCGGTCGATGTCAAGATCGTCCCTGGGCGTGTGAGCGCGCTCGTCGGCCCGAACGGCTCGGGCAAGTCGACTCTGCTGCGCGGGCTCGCCAGGCTGCACCGGCCCTCCAGTGGACGCATCGATCTGCGCGGCCCGGGCGAGCTTTCGCGACCGGTGGCCGCCCTCAGCGCCCGCGAGTTCGCCCAGCATCTCACGCTCTCCGCGCAGTCCCGCGTTGCACCGGCAGGGCTCAGTGTGCGCGAGGTCGTGGGATTCGGCCGCTATCCGTACCGGCGTCGTTTTGCCGGTCAGAGCGAGGCCGACCGCAGTGCTGTCGACCGTGCGCTCCGCGCGACCGGCGTACACGACATGGCCGAGCGTGCAGCTGGGGAACTCTCCGGCGGTGAGCTGCAACGCGTCTGGCTCGCCGCTTGCCTCGCCCAGGAAACGGGCGTCGTGCTCCTCGACGAACCGACCAACCATCTCGACCTCCGCTTCCAGATCGAGACGCTCGATCTCATCCGCGACCTCGCAGAGGAGCATGGCGTCGCCGTCGGTGTGGTGCTGCACGACCTGGATCACGCCGCGCGGGTCGCCGACGAAGTGCTGCTCATGAAAGCGGGACGAATCACCGCTGCGGGCGAGCCCATCGACGTGCTCACCGCCGCGCACATCGGCGACGCCTACGAGGTCCGTGTCGAGGTCGAACTCGACCCGCGCACGGGGCGACTGCGCATCGACCCGGTCGGCCGCCATGCCCCGCGCGCATCCCACGCCGCGTCATCGGCGACGGCCTGACCCGCTCCCTACCGACTCCACTGAGAGGATCACCATGAATCGACCACGCCTGCTCGCTGTAGCAGCGACCCTCGGCGTCGCTGCACTCGCACTCACGGGTTGCGGCACGACCGATGTCGCCGCGGCGGGCGACGCCGATGCCACCGCGACCTCCGCGAGCTGCGCTACTGACACGACGCAGACCGCGACCGGCCCTGTCTCCCTGACCGACAGCCTCGGCCGCACCATCGAACTCGATGCGCCCGCCGAGCGCGTCGTCGTCCTCGAGTGGCAGCAGACCGAGGACCTCCTCACGCTGTGCGTCACGCCGGTCGGCGCCGCGTCGACCGTCGACTACGCGACGTACGTCAGCGCCGAGACTCTGCCCGAGAGCGTCGTCGACGTCGGTGAGCGTGGCACGCCCGACCTCGACGCGTTGTACGCCACCGACCCCGACCTCATCGTCATCGAGGCCTACAGCGCTGACGACGAACTGCTGCAGCAGCTCGAAGAGCGCGATGTCCCCGTGCTCGCCACGATCGGGGCGGACGCGAGCGGGCAGATCGACAACATGAAGCAGGTCTTCTCCCTGATCGCCGAGGCGACTGGTCGCACCGAGCGCGCCGAGGCGGTACTCGCCGAGTTCGACGCGCATCTGGCGGAAGCCAAGGCGACCGTCGCGGACACAGACCTCGCCACTACCGACTTCGTGTTCTTCGATGGCTGGATCGAGGGCGGCAACGTCGTCATCCGCCCCTACGGCGAGGGGGCGCTGTTCACCGAGCTCGGCGAAGAGCTCGGACTGACCGGCGCGTGGACTGCCGAGATCGACGAGTCCTACGGCAGCGGAGGAGTCGACCCCGCCTACGGACTCGCGCAGACTGACATCGAGGGCCTGACCGCCGTCGGCGACGCGAACCTCGTCTACTCAGACGACGGCCTGGCCGACAGCTACGTCACCGAGCTGGAGAAGAGCACCATCTGGACGTCGTTGCCCGCAGTGCAGCAGGGCCGCGCCTTCGCGTTCCCTCCCGGCGTCTGGGGTGCAGGCGGGCCGCGCTCGGGCGAGCAGGCCATCGACGCGTTCGTCGAGGTCATCGCCGGAACGTGACCGTTCGCACCACCATCGCCAGTCCCGGCCGGCTCCTCGGACCCGAGGAGCCGGCCGCGGCGACGCCGCGGACGCCGAGCCACACGAGCGGGGGCATCGGCGTGCTCGTCGGGCTCGCCGCCGCCGTCGTCGCTGTCGGCCTCCTGCACCTCACACAAGGAACCTCGGGCATCGGCGCCGGCGACCTCCTCCGCTGGGTCGGCGGATCGGACGCAAGTGCAGGCGGCGTGCCGGTCGCCGACATCTTCACCGGCTCCCGGCTGCCGCGCCTGCTCGCTGGGATCGCCGTCGGCTTCGCGCTCGGCGTCGCCGGCGCGATTCTGCAGTCCATCACACGGAACCCACTCGCCGCACCCGACACCCTCGCCGTGACCGCCGGCGCCTACTTCGCGCTCACTGCCGTCGCGGCGTTCGGCCTGGCTGTGCCGCTGTGGGCTTCCAGCGGCGTCGCGTTCATCGGCGGCCTCCTGGCGGCCGCGGTCGTGCTCGGACTCAGCGGCCGCGCCGCAGGGACCGCAACCACTCGGCTCATCCTCGCCGGATCCGCTATCGCGATGGCGCTGGACGCCGGCACCGCGACGCTGCTCATCCTGTTCAAGGAGAACACCACCGGGCTGTTCGCATGGGGGAGCGGCTCCCTCTCCCAACTCAACCTGGACGCTTCGATGAGGGCGATGCCGATGATCATCGCCGTCCTCGCCGTCGCGCTCTGTCTCTCACGCCGCCTCGACGTGCTCGGGCTCGGTGAGGATGCGGCGGCCACGCTCGGCGTTCCGGTCCGCTCGACACGGGCGATCGCCGTTCTCGTCGCCGTGTTGCTGACGAGCACGTCGGTCACGCTTGCCGGGCCGATCGCATTCGTCGGGCTCGGGGCTCCAGTGCTTGTTCGGCTCATGGCCAACCAATTCCCCGCGCTGCGCCGGCACGTGTTCTTTCTCCCCGCATCCGGTCTCCTCGGTGCCGCCCTCATCCTGACTGCGGACGCGGCTCTGCGCGCCGTCCTCGGCGCCGGCGCGGCGACCGCGATCCCGACTGGTCTGCCGACAGCGATGCTCGGCGGCATCGTGATCGTGATCCTCGCCCTGCGCCTGCCGGACGCCGGTGCGGCGCGCGCGATCCGAACCGCGCACTCGACGTTGCGCACACACCGCCGCTTCATCACGGTGCTCGTCGCATCGGTGGCGTTGCTCGTCGTCGCGATCGCCGGCGCCTTACTGGCCGGGAGCCTCTGGCTCCGCCTCGGCGACCTCGCGCTCTGGGTTCAGCAGGCCGCCCCCGATCTCGTCGCCCGGGCACTCGACGAACGCACAGCACGAGTGTCCGCAGCCGTGCTCGCTGGGGCCGCGCTCGCCCTCGCCGGCGTGGCCGTGCAGGGCACAGTGCGCAACCCGCTCGCGGAACCGGGCTTGCTCGGGATCACCGCAGGGGCCGGGCTCGGCGCCGTCGTCGTCACGACAGGCTTCGGTGGCGGCCGCCCGGCGCTCATCGCGGCGGCCGTGCTGGCCGGGCTGACGACCTTCGGGATCATCACCGCGCTGGCCTGGCGGGGCGGACTGCGCCCCACCCGGTTCGTGCTCATCGGCATCGGAGCGGGGTACGCATTGAGCGCCGTGAGCGCTTTCCTGCTGCTGCGTTCGGACCCGTGGGAGACGCCGCGCATCCTCACCTGGCTCTCCGGAACCACCTACGGGCGCTCCCTCGCAGACGTGGTGCCCGTCGCCATCGTGCTGCTCGTCGCCGTACCGGTGCTCACCAGCCGGAGCCGCCAACTCGATCTCCTCGCGATCGACGACGACACGCCGCGCATCCTCGGGATCGAGGTCGACCGAGCCCGCCTGGCAATCCTCGCCATCGCAGCAGTATTGGCGTCGGTGGCCGTCATCGCGATCGGGACCGTCGGATTCGTCGGACTGGTCGCACCCCACCTCGCCCGAAGCCTCGTCGGGGCCCGGCATTCGCGACTGATACCCGTCGCAGCCGTCCTCGGCGCCGTGCTCGTACTCGTTGCCGACACTCTCGGACGCACGCTCATCGCGCCCTCCCAACTGCCGGCAGGGCTCATGGTCGCGCTCGTCGGCGCGCCCTACTTCGTCTGGATGCTTCGGAAGGTCCGTGACTGATTCCGATCGCGAACTCGCGGCCCACGTCCCTGCGATCAAGATCGGAACGGATCGCACCGGCCGACCGATGTGGCGCTGGTTCTGCCGATTCGGTCGGGTCATGCTTCGGTGCGCTCGGGATGTCGCGATGGTCGTCTGAGGTTGGCCAGGGCGATCGGTCGGTGGCATGGGATGACGAGCAGGTCGCCGGGCTGGACGTCGATCGGGAGGCGTGCGCGCAGCGGTTCGGTGCCGCGTGGGCGGAGTTCGACCCACGAACGCCGAGCCCGACCGAGACGCCCGAGCAGTCGCGCACTCGTGGGGTCGGCCGTTCTAGTTACGCAACTGGTGCCCCGCCCACGGCGCCCCAACATCGAGCCCGAGCGCACGACGCGGCGAGCTTGCCTCGAACACTTTTGTAGTTGCGCTCCCTTGCAACACGGATGTGACAGGGTGGACAGCATGAAGACGTCGATCGAGCGGCTGAGCGTTGCAGCCAAGGACCGAGGTCTCACCATTGCGGTCGCTGAGTCTTTGACGTCCGGGCTCTTGGCCAGCGAGGTCGGCAAGGGCGACTCGGCGGGCGACTGGTTTGCTGGCGGTGTGGTGGCGTACGGGATGTCCGTGAAGGAGCAGGTGCTGGAGGTGCCGAGCGGGGTTGATCCGTGCTCGGCCGAGTGCGCGACCGCGCTCGCTCGCGGAGTGCGTGCGCTCCTCCGTTCAGACCTTGCGGTCGCCACGACGGGCGTCGGCGGGCCCGAGTCCGAGGATGGACACGCGCCGGGCACGGTGTACCTCGGCTGGGCGACGGCAACCACGTCGGGCGCCGAGAAACTCCAGCTGGACGGCGATCCCGAAGCGGTGGTCGAATCCACGGTCGATGAGGCGCTCCGACTTCTGGTCACACTCGCCGAAGGCGACGGGTAGTGCTGACTGCGGCTTTCGTCACGGCCGTGGCTGCGTATCGAACGTCGCCATCGCCGTGGTGAGCGCCCGGGAACGGCTGAGTGGTCACTCCGATTCGATCGAGCTCTTCTCGTGCGGCGCACCGACGGGTTTGGATTCCGAGCTTCCTCGTTGACGCAGCACGATCGAGAGCGCGACCATGCTGCCGACGGCGAGGAACTCGGACTGCCAGTTCTGCAGCGTACGGTTCCAGAAGTCGGCTGAGATGAGGTACTCGCCGAGGGTCACGAGCGGCTGGCCGTGCTCCGTTTGTTCCTCGTTGTAGACCACCTGCCCAGCGAGCCCCTGCACGAGCCAGGACAGCAGGAAGATCGCGCCCATCACGAGCAGCAGGGAGTTGCTGAACATCCACTGCCGCCAGCCACCGACCTTCGCCCATTTCGGCGAGTCCGGTCGGGCGTGACGGCCCACGAGTTGCTCGGCGTCGGTCCCGACGCCCTCGTCGCCTGGCTTCTTCGACTCGGGCGAGCCGGCTTGCACCAACCAGATCGTGGCGAAGATGAAGAGGAAGAACTGCAGGTACTCGGACTGCCAGTTCTCGGCCACGTCGACCACGAAGGCCGATGAGGTCAGGAAGTCGACCCAGTTCGTTGTCGAGGCGCCGTGCGAGACCTGATCCTCGTTGTAGACGGCGAGACCCGCGAACGATTGCCCGATGAGGGCTGCCACGAAGATGGCGCCGAAGAAGATGCTCAGGGTGTGTTGTTTCAGACGCATCCCGATCAACGCCCGATCGCCACGATCGTGAACATGTAGACCAGACCGAGCGCGATTCCGATCAGCCAGAGCGAGAAGACGACCTTCATGTGTCGAGTGAACTCCGGTGACCCGCATGCCGACAAGGGGGTGGCCGCCGGTGATGCGCAGCTGGTAGTCGGGATGGGCCGAAAGGTCAGGAGGGCCGGAGCTCGCGAGTCAGCCGCACGTCGGCCACGACGGGGAAGTGGTCCGACGGGTAGAGGTCACCCACGGGTGAGTCGACGGTGAATGCCGCCTCGATCGCGACGTCCAGGCTGCGGGTCACGAGGATGTGATCGATGCGCCGATCGATCTCCTTCGTCGCCTCGAACGGCGCGAAGGGCACGACCGAGCTGAGGGTGGCGGCATCCGGGTCGCCGTGGCCGAGCTCCCAGGTGTCGTCCGCTACCGCCGCGAGCGGAGCGAACTCGGCTTGGCTCGAGTCGCAGTTCAGGTCCGCGAGGAGGAAGGTCGGGATGTCGCCACCTGGACCCGGAGTCGGATGCGCGACGAGCTCTGCGATGGCCGCCGTCTGAGCGAGGTGGTCATCGGCGTAGTCGGGTTCCCATTCGGTCGCCGCGACGATCACTCGGAACGGAGTATCCGGATGTCGCAGCTCTGCTCCGAGCGCTACCGGGGCGACTTGGCGGTGGCTGACCGGCAACTCGTGGCGACGAACGGCGGTGATCGGCCACCGGCTCACGATGCCCACGCCCATCAGCGCTCCGGCCTGGTCGGGATGCTCGGGCGGGTCGGGCACGGGCGGAAGGGAAGGCGCCTCGAAGGCCGCATGCATGCCCAGCCGCTCGGCGAAGACGTGCGCCTGCGAGCGGCCGTCTGCGTACCAGCACTCTTGCAGGCCGATCACATCCGGTTTCAGCTGGTTCAGGGTCGACAGGATCGCTCGCTCCCGCGCGCGCCAGTCGGGTTCGAATCGCCACAGCACGTTCCACGTCATCAGTCGCACGGACCGCAGCATAGGCAGCCGAGGCGGTGTCCGGAACCCCACCTCGCCTGATGGCCGAAGGGATGACTTGAGCGATCCGGGGCATCGACCGGCAGTGTCCGTATGGGATGGCGCGCAGCCCGTCAAGCCCCGCGACGCCGACTCGATCGCGAACCTACGCTCGACGTATCGAACCGAAGGAGTCGCCATGGTCCAGCAGACACTCGACACGCCCGATGAACTCATCCGCTTCCAGCTCCGCACGGCGGTCACGATGGAGAACGACTCGCTCGCCGCCCTCAAGGAACTTGCCGCGGCCGCACCGTCGGCCGACATCAAGAAGCTGTTCCGGCATCATGCCGATGAGACGGAGGAGCAGCAGGAGAATCTCACCAAGGTCTTCGAGGTGCTCGAGCTGCGCCAGTCGACCGCGCCGTCGCCGAGTACCAAGGGCATCAGCAAGCAGGCCGCGTCCCTGCTCGAGCGCTCGGCGCCGTCGCTGCGGGATCGTGTCGCCGTCGCCGCTGCGCTCGGCAACGAGCACTACGAGATCGCGGCGTACAACGGCCTGATCATCTCGCTCTCCGCGGTGGGCGCCTCCGAGGCCGTCGCGCTGCTCCAGGCGAACCTCGACCAGGAGACGCATACGAGCGAGGAACTCCGCAAGACGCTGCAAGCACTCGTGAGCTGATCGACGACGGACGTGCGTCCGTTCCGGATGCCGCCGCGAATCAGTGCCCGTTCGACAAGAGAGAGAGCGATCGTGACCACACCTGATCACACGTCAGCAGGACATACCGAGTCCAGTGAGATCGTGAACCCCGAGGACCTGCCTTCGCAGATCGAGGTGACCGAGAGCAACGGGGTTACTCGTATCGACATCGCGGATGACTCGGAAACACGCTCAGGAGATCCTGAACGCGCCGACTGATCTCGGCCCGTCTTCCGATTGGGAGGTCACGCCGCACCGGTGGAGACTTCTGAGAGAGAGATCTCAGCACGCGTGGGGCGACTCGGCGCGCCCGAACCTCTCGCTCGGGGGAGCGTGCGAGGGCGAGGGTCCGGGCGAGCACTCGGTGGCGTGGTCCGAGGATCGGCTTGCCGCCGGTCACGGCGATGCGCGCTCAGGAGATGTAGCTGCTCTCGTTGGACGCGAGCAGCACATACAACGTGCGCGAGTTCGGCGGGTTGCGCGGGTCGGTCCATGGGCACCTGGCTGTCGAGGCTCTCGCCCTTCTCGGGAGGCATCGTCGAAGGGAGCAGCGGGGTCCACACCGGCCTGGGGGCGACGCTGTTGGCGCGGATGCCGCGCTCCGGAAGGTCGCCAGACACCGTCAACGCGCGACGCCTTTTCGCCTCGACGTGGCCCACCGTCTCCGCGCGTCCTCGTGCTCGTCGAATTAGCCGACGAGCACGTCGGCACCCTCCCTGGTAGAGGCGACCGCGACGTCACTGCCGGTGCCGCTGTCGGCGCCCGTGATGACCGCGAGCTTCCCCTCGAGGCGTCCCGAACCCCGGTAGGTGTCCTCGCCGTGGTCAGGCTTTGGCATCTCTTCTGCTCGGCTCCGGGGAACTCCTGCTGCTGGGCGGGCTAGGGCATGTCTCCCAAATGGCTGGTCCATGCGATGACGGCGTTCAGGACTGTGGCCGAGCGGTAGACGATCGCCAGCTTGTCGTATCGAGTTGCAAGTCCTCGCCATTGCTTGAGGTGGCCGAACCGACGTTCGATGACGTTTCGGTTCCCGTAGTCTGCCCGGTCGTAGGTCACCGGGCGGCCTCCATGTGACCCGCGGTGTTTGCGGTTCCGTTGCTGGTCACATGGTTCGGGGATCACCGTTCGGATGCCGCGCTCGCGCAAGTGAGCGCGGATTGCGCGCGATGAGTATGCCTTGTCACCACGGATGGCGTCGGGCCGAGTGCGGGGCCTGCCGACGGGTCGAGCAACCCGCAACTGGTCCAGGAGCGGAATCATGGCCGGCGCATCCCCGGATTGTCCCGGCGTGACCGCGATTACCAGAGGGGGCCCGTGTCCGTCGACGAGTTGGTGAATCTTCGTCGAGAGGCCCCCGCGGGAGCGGCCCAGCGCGTGATCAACTGGCTCGAGAAGTGGATTCTTGTAATTCGGTTTCGCCCCTGTGGGCCTCGCAATGTTCGTAGCGTGCTGATGCGCTCTGGCAATCGTCGAATCGATCGAGACCGACCAATCCACGGCGCCGATCGCATCCGCGTTCGCGCACAACACCACCAACGCCTGATCCCAAGTGCCATCACCCGCCATACGACGGTGCCACTTCCAAACTGTTTGCCAGGGCCCGAACACCGGTGGCAAGTCACGCCAGGCAATCCCACATCGGTACCGGTAGATGATGCCCTCGACCATCGTCCGCGCATCCGCGAACGGGCGTCCCCTCTGACCAGTTCGGGCTGGCAGGAACCCGGCGATCAGATCCCATTGGGCATCCGAGAGCATCTGAAAACGCGACACCAGCACAGCTTCGCAGACGTCGTTGCTTGCGCTGACGCCATTGCCGTCGAGAGGATGACCCGAACGGCAACGAGACGAGGGTGGGGGCGAATGTCGGAACAGGGTGTGGTTGTCGAGTCGGGCTGGCGTGGGTTCTGGAACCGTGGCGGGTGGTGGAAGGCGCTGCTCGCCGTGGTCGGTTACCTGGTGTTCTACCGCATCGCGGGCGTGTTGGCGCTCTTCGCATCACTCCCCTTCCCGAACGACCCGAACGCGCCTGCCGGCCCGCTCGGGTCGCCGTTCTACCTCTTCTTCACCCTCACGCTGCCGCTCGTGTTCGGCGCGGCGTTCCTGGTCTGGTTCGTGTGGTCGGTCCGATGGTTCTCGGTTGTGTTCGGGCCGCAGCCGGTGCGCGGCCGATGGTGGATGTGGATCTTCGTCGCGGTTGCGATCATCCCGATCGTGGCGAGGCTGGTCGGCATCGACTATGGCCTCTACGGAGCTGGTGTAGTGGTGCTGGTCTTCGCCAGTGGGTTGCTCGTCGGCTTCACGGAGGAATTGCTCTATCGCGGCATCGTGGTGAATCTGCTGCGGGCCAACGGCCACCGCGAGATCGGTGTCGCCGTGATCTCCTCTGCACTGTTCGCGGCCTCGCACCTGGTGAACCTGTTCAGCGGCCAGGGCGGGGCTTCGGTCGGGTTGACCGTGGTCTACACGTTCGGGTTCGGCATTCTGATGTATCTCGCGATGCGCGTCACCGGCAGCATCATCGCACCGATGCTCATCCACGGGTTCACCGACCCGACCACGATGCTCGCCACCGGAGGGATCGATGCCGGAAACCTCACCACGGAGAACCCGCTCCTAGCGTTCGCAGAGCCGTTCAACTTCGTCATCATCGTCGCCGGGCTCCTCGCCCTGTTCTTCATCCGCGGACGCGCCAAATCACCCGCCGAGCCGGAAGTCGCGAGCACGACAGCCGACTAGCGGCGTCTGCTCCGGATCGTCGAACGGATCGCCTGCACGTAGAGGAACACCGCGATGACCGCCAACAGGATCACCCAGAAGTAGCCGGCGTCCTCGGTGAACCAGGGCAGCAGGAACACGATGATCAATCCGGTCGTGAGCAGGGCCATGCCCCACCACCACTTCGGCGCATGAGATCCAGGCTCGAGTTCACTCATGCGCGCCAGTCTCGCACCTCTCCCGCATCCGCAACAGCGCGACGCGCTCGCTCAGCCAAGCATCCGCGGCCGCCGACCAGGCAGGAAACGAACATTCGGACGACCAGGCGCTACTCAACCATTTTGAGAGACATGCCCTAGTTCACGGTTTCCTCCGCTGAAAGCTCGGTCCTTCAACCCAACCCGATGCCGCTCGTGAATGAAGGCGGTTGACACACTCAGTCTCCGAAGGCTTCCGAGAATCTGCGCGGCTCGCGGCCCTCGGGATGTGTCGGGCGCGGCCCGGGCTCGAGCGGCGGCGGCGTCTGGCGCGTTGTGGGCGTGCCCGCAGCGAGTTCGAGGGCCTCGCCGAAGTGGTGCACGGTCACCGCGGGCCCGTCACTCAGCAGGTACGTCGTCTCGGCTGCCCGCACGTCGACGCGCAGCGTGCGCCCGTCGACCTTGACGCCGAACGCGAGCCGGCCGACGGCCGGCGGCAGGCGCGGTGCGAAGCGCAGCCCCTCCGGGCTGTCGCGTAGGCCCCCGAATCCCGCGACGAGGGCGGTCCAGACGCCCGCGAGGGCGGCGAGGTGCATTCCCTCCGACGTGTCGCCCTGACGGTCGTCGAGGTCGATGGTGGCCGCCTCGGCGAGGTGGTCGGCCGCGAGGTCGAGGTGCCCGACCTCGGCGGCGATCACGGCCTGCGCGCTCGCCGACAGCGACGAGTCGCGCACCGTGAGGGCCTCCGCGTATGCGAACGCCCGGGCCTTCTGCTCGGCCGTGAACGCGTCGTGCCGGAAATGCAGGGCCAGTACGAGGTCGGCTTGCTTCATGACCTGCTTGCGGTAGAGGTCGAAGTACGGGTGGTGCTCCTGCAGCGGGTAGTCGTCGGCCGTCATGCGCTCGAACGGCCAGCGCGCGGCATCCGTGAATCCGGCGTGCTGCTCGTGCACGCCGAGCTCGTCGTCGAACGGCACGGCCATCGCCTCGGCTGCGGCCGTCCAGGCGGCGGGCTCGTCGTCGGTGACGCCGAGGGCGGTCGCCTGCGACGCGTGCCGTCGGGCGGCGTCGGCGGCCGCGGCGAGGTTCAGCTGCGCCATGAGGTTCGTGTAGAGGTTGTCGTCGACGCGGGCCGAGTACTCGTCGGGGCCCGTCAGACCGTCGAGGTGGAAGCGTCCGTCGTCGCTCCAGCGCCCGAGCGAGACCCACAGGCGCGCGGTCTCGACGAGCAGTTCGAGGCCCTCGCCGCGTTCGAACGCGTCGTCGCCGGTGGCGCGCACGTAGTGCACGACCGCCCCGGCGACGTCGGCGTTCACGTGGAACGCGGCCGTGCTCGCCGGCCAGTAGCCCGAGCTCTCCTGGCCGTCGATGGTGCGCCAGGCGAACGCGGCACCGCGAAGGTGCAGCTGGGCGGCCCGCGCGCGCGCATGGCCGAGCGTCGCATGCCGCCAAAGCAGGCCCTGCTTCGCGGCCTCCGGTGCGGTCGCGGTGAGCAGGGGCAGCACGTACGCCTCGAAATCCCAGAACGTGTGCCCCTCGTAGCCGGCGCCCGTCAGGCCCTTGCCAGGCACGGACCGAACTTCGGCGCGCGCCGCCGCCTGGAAGACGTGGAACAGGGCCAGGCGCGCGGCCTGCAACAGGCGCGGCGCACCCTCGATCTCGATGTCCGCACACTGCCAGTACTCGTCGAGCCGCTCGCGCTGCGCGGCCGCCACGCGGTCCCAGCCGTCGTGCATCGCCTCGGCGACGGCCTCCTCGGCGCGGTCGCGGAGCACGTCGGCCGGGTCGCTCGGTGACCACTCGTGCCCGATGAACTTGTCGAGCCGCAGGCGCTCTCCGTCGGCCAGCGTCGTCCGCACCGTCGTTCGTGCGAGATCGCCGGATGCCTCGACCGCGACCGTCGTCGCCGCAGGCCCGGCGACGCGGTGGTCCATCGACACGGCCACCCCGAGGCGGCTGCGCCGGGTACGGTGCACGAGCGTGGCCCGCTCGTGGGCGACGAACGCGCCGAGGCAGTTGAGGGGACGCTCGAGCACCTCCATGACCCGGGGATCCGGGTGCACGCGGGGCAACGGCTCGTTCGCGACGAGCTCGGAGAGCAGCGTAACCTCCGCGGCGTCGTCGACCGCCTCGACCTCGTAGCGGATCGCGCCGAGCGCACGGTGGTGCAGCGAGACCAGTCGCTCCGATCGCACGCGCACCCGTTGACCGGTGGGGGAGACCCAGTCGACGAGCCGAGTGAGCGTCCCCGTGCGGAAGTCCAGCCGCTGGTCGTGGGCGAGCACCGTACCGCGGCGCACGTCGAACGGTTCGTCATCGACGAAGAGCCGGATGACCGTGCCGTCGGGGATGTTCACCACGCTCTGGCCGTCGTCGGGATACCCGTAGCCGTCCTCCGCGTACGGCATCGGATGCCGCTCGAACACGCCGTTCAGGTAGCTGCCTGCGGCGCCGCGCGGGCTTCCCTCGTCGAGGCATCCGCGCCACCCGAGATGGCCGTTCGCGAGGG
This sequence comes from Agromyces sp. NPDC058110, assembly GCF_042884735.1. Classification (NCBI taxonomy): domain Bacteria; kingdom Bacillati; phylum Actinomycetota; class Actinomycetes; order Micrococcales; family Microbacteriaceae; genus Agromyces; species Agromyces sp. NPDC058110. The sequence continues at coordinate 210,783 of NZ_JBHVTI010000001.1, forward strand.
CGAAGACCGATTCGCGGTGCGCGAGGCGTTCTTCGTCGAGGTCGGTGAGGCCGATGCTCCACGGCGCGACGTCGAAGGGCAGGGGATGCGACATGACGCCACTGTGCCGAGGCACGACGAGCCGGACAACCCCCTTGCGCACGAGGAACGCGTCAGGCATGCATCTTCTTCGGACGAAGCGGCGGACTCGAGGCTGATGCGTCAGCGGTCGGCGTCGAGGCTTGCCCTCGGCTGCCGTCGTTCTTAGGGTCGGACGTAACTACAGAGCGAAGGGGGCCCGGTGGATTTCATCGACACTGCAGATCGGGATGAGGCCGTCGACGTCCTGCGTCGCACCTTCCCCGGCATCGATATCTTGGACGATTCGGATCAGGGCGAGTTTCGATTCCGATACCGGCGCGTCGACCGGGATTGTCTGACTCAAACCCGGTTGGCAGTGACCGGGACGGTGCGGACCCCAGGCACCTATCCCGATCACATCGCGGTGGGGCGGCGGCGCCGAGGGGCTGTCAGGGTCTGGTATGGGAATCTCGAGCTGGACACGACGCGACCTTACATTCGGGCACCGGGTCATTCGGTGGCTGAGTTCAGCGGCTCTGACGTGGAGCTCATCATCTTCGAACGCTCGACGTTCGTGCAGCATGCGCTGCGGGTTTTGGAAGGGTCAGGTCGTTCGCTGCGAGGGCCGGACCCCGCGCGGGCGAACCCCGTTTCCGCTGCAGGTAGTCGACTGTGGAACGCAACGGCCGACGTGCTCGACTCGCACGTCTTCGCTCGAAGTGCGCCGATCACCCGACCGCTCTACGAGGAGCTCGCCGTCGCTGCGCTACTGGCAGCCTTCCCGCTCGCAGTTGACCGAACCGAGCCGGCCGGTGTGGAAATGCTGCCGCGCGCCGTCCGGCGCGCGACCGAGTACGTGGATGCGCATGCCGCCAGTCCGATCACCGTCGGGATGATCGCGGATGCGGCCCGCGTTCCGGTCCGTACCCTCCAGGCAGGCTTCCGTCGGCATCTCGGGACGACACCGGCGCACTACGTGCGCAATGTGCGGTTGCGGTTGGTGCGCGAGGAGTTGATTCAGGCGCATGCAGGAGAAGACTCCGTTTCCGCCATCGCGCGGCGATGGGGCTTCGTTCATCTCGGTCGTTTCGCAGCCCAATATTTCGCGGAGTACGGCGAACACCCGAGCCAGACGCTCGGCAGATGATCGACGATCACGCCGAGGTGGCAGCCTGACGATCTCGTCGCTTCGTCGCCAGCAGCGGTGCCCGGTACGCCCGCCACCCACTGGGATGATCGGGAGCTTTGCCCTGCTCAACTGGGTGGTAGTGCGCGTCTGACCGGCGGCCGACGATGCAGCGGAACGGGAGAGGCATGCTTGCGGTTTCCGGATATCAGCGCGGATAATGGCTATCACGCGATCAGCTGGGGGTGCGTGCGATGGGTCGGCTGATCTTCGCGAACGGGGTTCGCCTGGATCTGGAGGATCGGGCGCTGGCACATCTGCATTTCGTGATGCAGGCGAAACTGCGCCGCGGGGAGTCATTCCATCTCTCTTGGCGCGATGACCCTTCTATCGGAGACGGGCGGACCACCCTCTGGGTCCATCCTGAGGCGTCGATGGCCTGCAAGCTCGCGGTCCCTGTCGAGCAACTGGATCGTGAGTGGTTGGAGCAGCTGATGGTCGCGGCCAACAGCGTCGGGGGGTTGTCACCGACCGCTGCGCCCTCGGACCCCAGAGCGTAGGGAGCGATCATGGGCAGGTTTCACTATGACGGGCTGGTCAAGATCGATTTCGAGGATCGGACGTTGGCACATCTGCAGGTCGTGATCGGTGCCAAGGTTCGCCGCGGCGAGTCGTTCTCGTTTACGTGGAGGGACGATCCCAGCATCGGCGATGGGCGCACGACCGTCTGGATCCATCCGCGAGCGCAGATCCTCTACAAGTTCTACGGCGGTCGTGCCCCGCAGATCAACCGCGCCTGGGTCGACGCGCTGATGTACTCTGCCAATTCGCCGGCTGGTCTTCACGTCGTGCCCGAACCTATGGAGGCCAGGCCGGCGTCGGAGGCGCGAGAATGAAACGAATCGATATTCGGTACGGCGGCGACCAGTACAGTGTCGGCGGCCGGGAACTGGTCGAACTTGTCGCTGAGGTAGAGCAAGGGCTCGCCGCGGGTGCACCATTCTGGATCGTCGTCAACGATGGAGAGGGGTTTCGTCGTGACGCTCATTTGCTCATCACAGCCGGTACGCCTATCGCGTTCATTCCGATCGCAGACCCTGAAGCCCGCGTAGAGGGCCCCGATGGCCCGGAATGATGCCGACCAGCGCTGAGGGCCCCGCTTGGATTCCTTCGAGCCTTGTCGAGATGCCGGCGAGATGCCGGAAGTCAACACCCTCCGCAGACTGCCATTCAGCATGAGAAGGTGCCAGTTATGAAACATGTCTTGTACGGCGGGAAGTCGATCCTGATGGACGATCAATCGGCAGATCTTCTTCTCGAGTACGCCGCGGCCATCCCGCCCGATGAATCCGGCGACACCGTCGACATCACCGCCGTCAGTCCAGACGGCAACACCGTTGAAGTCACCTTCCTCCTCAACAGCAACACGGAGTTGGTTGCCGAGACCACGCACTCCGAGATGGTCCCGCCGAGCAACGAAACGGCTGTCGCATATATGCAGGAGCGCCTCGACGCGCTCCGGCACCCACCGGCGGCGCAGCCGGAAGCCGGCGACGGCGACTTTCTGCAACCGCCCGAGGACATCTGACGAGTCTGCCGGCGGTCGGTCGCCCACACTGAGCCGTCTGGGCACAGGCACCTTGTCCGACATCGCCTCGACTTCGGGCATGCTTCGAGTCGCGAGCCACCCACCGAGTCCAGCCGATCCTGAGTAGCGAGTTCGAGCCCCACGAACGAGGCCCCAATCCGGCATTGTTGCCAATGCGGGCCCACCGGAGGGGGCGGCCAGTGACGAGGTGTCGGAGCCTGCTGGCATTGCGAACTGCGTTCTGGTCGCCGTCGATAGTTGAGGAGACGTACATCTCGCTGCCCTGGCTCAATGGTCCATCCCGCCACCGTCGCCGTCATCGGGAGCGGCGTCGGCTCGAGCGGTCGGGGGAATCGTCGTCTGCATTGGCCTCCCTGAGGCGGCGGCCCTCTTGAATGTCCTTCTCCTCTTGGGCGCGAGCCTTCTTGCTCTTCCGGGTGTCACGAGGGGGAAGCTGGATGTTCACCTCGGCCTCGATTCCGGCCTGCAGCTGACGTCCGCGCTCGAGTTCGGCATCGAATTCGGCGCCGAACAAGAGCGCCAAGTTGGCGATCCACAACCACAACAGGAAGATGATCACGCCCGCGAACGTGCCGTAAGTCCGCTCGTAGTTCGAGAAGTTCGCGACGTAGAGCGCGAACACGAACGAGGCGATGAGCAGCACTATCAGTGCGATCAGGGCCCCCAAGCTCATCCATCTGAACTTGGGTTGCTTGGCATTGGGCGTCGCGCAATAGAGGATCGCGACCATCAGTACCAGGACGATCGCAAGAATCGGCCACTTCAGGATCGACCAGATGAAGCGGACGACGGCACCGGCGCCGACGGCGTCGCCGATGGCATCGGTGACCGGACCAGAGATCACGAGGATCGTCGCCATGATGAGGATGAGCACGATCGCGATGACCGTGACAAGCAGTTGCATCGGTCGCAGCTTCCAGAACGGCCGACCCTCCTCGATCTCGTAGACGCGGTTCATTGCGCGACTGAATGCACCGACGTAACCGGAGGCCGACCAGATCGCCAGCACCAGGCCGGTGACGAACGCCCACCCGGCTGCTGGGGACGAGGTGAACTGCTCGAGTGGCTTCCCGACCGTCGCCAGTACGTTCTCCGGCACGAGACCTTCGCCCAGCGCGAGCAGCGTACGAGTCGCCTTCTCACCGTTCCCGAACAGCCCGAGCAGTGATGCCAGGGCGAGCAGACCCGGGAAGAGCGCCAACATGCCGTAGTACGTCAGCGATGCGGCGATGTCGAAGCACTGGTCCGACACGAACTCTCGCCAGGTCTTCTTCAGCACGTACGCCCACGAACGCTTCTCGACCTCTGTGGGCGAATCGGGTTTCCGGCTGTCGTCGGGTGCGGGCGCGTCGTGCTTCTCGACGGGCCCAGTGTCTTCGGCCATCTCTCGTCTCCACTTCCCGGTGATGCTCGCGTGAGGGATATCGTTCCGTTCGGGTGGATCACCCCTTGAGCCCGGTCGACGCGACGCCGTCGATGATCTGGCGCTGCGCGACGAAGAACACGATGATCATCGGCACCGTGGTGATCACGCTCGCGGTGACGATGATCTCCCAGTGCCATTCGCCCCCGAACCCGAACGCGTCCACGAGCGACTTGAGCCCTCGGGGGACCGTGAAGGTGTCGGCATCGCGCAGGTAGATGAGCGCGCGCATGAGGTCGGTCCAGACCGCCTGCACCTCGAAGACGAGGGTCACGGCCAGGGCCGGCCTACTCAGGGGGAGCGCGATCCGCCAGAAGACGCTCCACTGCGACGCGCCGTCGATGCGGGCGGCTTCGAAGAGGTCGCGCGGCAGGCCGAGGAAGAACTGCCGTAGCAGGAAGATGTAGAACGCGCTGCCGAAGAGGTTCCCCGCCCAGAGCGGGGTCAGCGTCCCGACCTGTCCGAGGCCGTTCCAGATGAGGAATACGGGGATCATGGTCACGGCACCGGGCAGCATCATGGTCGCGAGCACGAGGCCGAAGAGCGCTGAACGGCCGCGGAAGCGGAAGTATGCGAACCCCCACGCCACCATCGCGCTCGAGAGGGTCACGGTCACCGCGGCCAGCGCTGTCACGATGAGCGTGTTGAGGAGCCAGAGCCCGAGGGGTGCCTGCTGCCACACCTGCACGTAGTTGTCGAGCGTGAACGTCTCGGGGATGAGCCGGTTGTCGAAGACCTGCGTGCGCGGCTTAAACGATGCACTGACGAGCCAGAGGAACGGGTAGACGAAGACGATGCCGAGCAGCGACAGGGCGCCCCACGCCAGCACGCGCCCCCGAGACATCCGCCCTCCCGACCGCCGCTCGCGACGCACGGCGGCGTCGGTGCCGGGCGGCGCGATGGCGGCCGCCGCAGCCGGAGTCGGGTCGCGCCGCGGCGTCGGTTCGCCCGAGGCGCCGCCGGCCGGTCGTTCGAGGTCGAGATCGGTCATCGGTCGCCCTCGTAGTAGACGAACCTGCGCGACACGAGCAACTGGATCGCGGTGACGATCATGATGACGAGGAAGAGCCCCCAGGCCATCGCCGACGCGTACCCCATGTTCAGGAACTCGAACGCCTGCTGGAACAGGTAGATGACGTAGAACAGTGCCGCGTCGTTGCTGTAGGTCGTGTTGCCGGCGCCGAAGAACGCCGTGTATGCCTCGTCGAAGGTCTGCAGGCCAGCGATGGTGTTCACGATGACGACGAAGAACAAGGCCGGGCTGATCATCGGCAGCGTCACGCTGAACGAGGTTCGCCAGAATCCGGCGCCGTCGAGCTTCGCCGACTCGTGCAGCATCTCCGGCACGTTGCGCAGGGCGGCGAGCAGGATGATCACGGATGCCCCGACGGTCCACAGCGACATCAGCACGAGGCCCGGCTTGACCCATGCAGGGTCGGTGGTCCAGGCGGGGCCGTCGATGCCGAACCAGCCGAGCACGGTGTTGATGAGCCCGTTCTGTCCGTTGAAGAGCAGCAGGAACAGCACGCCGACGGACACGGGCGGCGTCATCTTCGGCAGGAAGAAGATCGTGCGGAAGAAGCCAGAAGCGCGGCCGGCTCGGTCGAGCAGCAGCGCGAGCAGGAGCGAGACGATCACGTAGAGGGGCACCTGCACGAGGGTGAAGAAGGCCGTGTTGCCGAGGGCGAGCAGGACCTTCGGGTCGCTCGCCATCTCCACGTAGTTGGCGAACCCCACGAACTCCGGGTCGTTGATGACGTCGTAGTCGGTCAGCGACAGGTACGCGCTGTAGATCATCGGCCACGCGGTGAACACGACGAAGCCCACGATCCACGGGCTGAGGAACAGGAGCGCCGAGCGCGTGTTGCGGCGGCTCGCCCGTCGGCGTCCGCGCTCCCGTTCCGCGGGGGACACCAGGCGAGGCTCGCGCCGCCCACCGTCGCGTTGGCTCGCGGTCACGGTCATTCGGTACCGTCCTCGAGCTTCTGCCAGCCGTCGTCGAGCGCCTTCTGCGCGGTCGCCTGCGCCTCGGCGAGCGCATCCTCGGGCGTGGCGTCGCCGTTGAGCACCCGGTTCACAGCATCCTGCATCGCCTGCTCGAACTCGGCGTCGGCCGGGTTCGCGGCCATCGAGACGGTGTGCTCGTTGGCGTCGTACATCACGCGCACGCCGGAGTCCCACGGCTCGCCGCCGGAGGTGACCATGCCCTCGATCTCCTCGTCGGCGACCGTGTTGCCCGTAAGGATGCCGGTGAAGGGCTTGCCGTCGGCCTCGCGCAGCGCCAGGCGCGCGTCGGCGGCGGCGCGCCAGGCCTCGACCGAGGTCATGGCCTTCGCCCATCGGCACGCGGCCTCGGAATTCTCGGTGCCGGTCGGGATCGCCCACGCCGAGCCGCCCGCGAAGGCGATCGGCTCGCCCCCCGTCGTGCGCACGGTGTCGAACGCCATGGGCGCATCGGGCGACACGTCGTTGAGCACGTTGAGGTACCACTGCTCCATGGGCATCGCGCCGAGCACGTTCGTCGTGAACTGGTTGCCCTCGCCGAAGAAGTCGGCGCTGTCGCGGAAGGCCTTCACGGCGCTGAAGCCGCCCTGGTCGTCGTACATGCCGACGGCCCAGGTGAGCGAGTCGATCGCCTCCTGCGAGTCGAGGCTCGCCGTGCGGCCGTCGTCGGAGAGCAGGCTGCCGCCCGACGCGGCGACCCATAGGGGGAGGAACTCGGGCAGCTTCGGGTCGACGCCGAGCACCTCGAGCGACCCGCCGCCCCCCTTGACGAGTGCCCGGTTCGCCGCCGTCATCGCCTCCCGATCCGAACCGTTGACATCGTCGAGGTCGACGCCGGCCGCCTTCAGCAGGTCGGCGTTGGCCATCGTGACCTGCACCTGGTTGAACTCGGGGATGCCGTAGACCTCCCCGTCGAGCGTGACCTGGTCGACCGCCGACTCCCGGTACTGCGACATGTCGATGCCCTCGCCGTCGATGCATCGCTGCAGGGGCAGGATCGCACCGCGGGCGGCCAGGGAGCCGATCTGGTCGCGGTCGGCGTAGAGCAGCTCGGGCGGTTCTCCCGATGCGACGGCCGAGAGAAACTGCTGGATGTCGAGATCGCCCTCGATGAGCTTCACGTCCACGTCGCCGAGCTCGGCCTCGGCGAGCTCCACGCGCGAGGTCGCGACCTCGTCGACGCCGGAGAAGCCCATGACCGAGAGCGCGCCTCCTAGCTCCGCATCGGCGTTGTAGTCGGCGTCGTCCTCGCCGGCGCTGCCGCCCGTGCCGACGGCGCAGCCGCCCAGCATGAGTGCCAGCGCCGCAGTCGCTGCGCTCGTGCCCATCATCTTCGCGACGGCGCTCCGCCGTGTCGTCCGTCGGGTGCGGGTCATGATGCCTCCAGTTCCAGGCCGGCGGCGGGTGGCCGTCGGTTCGCTCACGGTAGGTGCGGTGTCGAGCCACCAAGAAGGGGCTTGACACCCGCGCATCGTGCGCGAGACGGCTCGAAAACGATAAAGGTCGAACTTCGGGATGCCGACCCGCCAGTTAGACAGGCGGAGCCGAAAGCAAGCAGCTCCCGGTTCAACTTCGATTGCAGGCGTGCGCGCAACGGATCGGTACCGTGGGGGGGAGTTCGACCGACGAATGTCGAGACCTACCGCGGCGCCCGAGCAGCCGTACGCGGGGCCACCCGATAAGCGCTTCGACCCGGTCACTGACCACGAGCGGGTGCAGAGCCGTGATGTCATATCGGAGATGGATCAGGTGCGCACCGAGCACGGATGAGGGGCGGGCCCTTCGGCCCGCCCCTCATCCAATGGCGCGTCGAATCTCAGGGGATCCGGTCGATCCGGACCTCGAGCCCGGCAAACGATGAGCCGCCGGCCGGCGTGATCCACCCGCGTGCAAGCACATCGCGCACGAGCGTCGTCCGGAACTGCGGACCGGTCTCGAGGGTCGTGCCCGTCGTCGTGCGCGCACTCGAGCCGATCGCCGCGACCGCGAGATCACGGAGCGAGTACGTGCCGCCGTCGCCCGCCAGCGAGTCCCACACGTCGGCCCGAGGCGCGACCGCCGCACCCGTCGTCTTGATCGCGTTCGAACCTGCCGCCGGAAGGGGCAGGCCGAGGCGGAGGTTCAGGCGATCACCCGAGGTGAGGTAACTCCACCGAACTCCCTTGACGCCGGATGCAGTCTCACGCGCGAGACGCAGGTCGAGCAGCGAAGCGCCGTGCTCGCCGATCACGCGTCCCTGGCCGGTTCTGCGGTCGACGACGACCGCGGTGGTCTCATCGACGCCGAGAACCAGGGGATGATCGGTCTCGAGACCGAGCTTGATCGCCCGGGCCTGTCGACCCCACGTGGTGAAGTGGCTGTCGAGGAGCGCGCCCTGCACGAAGCCGAGGCCGCCGTAGGGAAGGTATGCGAGTGCGTTGGGGTCGTCGAGGTATCCGGGCTGGCCGCCGTCTCGCCATGCCTCGTAGGGCTCACCGCCGGTCACCATGTCGGGACCCTGCTGAATGGTGAGGCCTGCGCTCACGCCGGCCACGACGCCCCGGTCTGCGGCGGCGCGGAGCGCTGACATGACGGGGGTGTCGGTGCAGGACGAGAACGCCTCGTCCGTCGCGGGCGCACAGTCGAGCAGAGTGCGAACGTAGCGCATCTGGTCGCCGCCGCCGAAGAACACGCCGGTGGCGGCGCTGAGCTCGGCAACCACTGCGGGATCGTTCGCGCGCGCCGGCGTGTACGGGTCTCCGTCGTAGTTCACCGCCGCATCGATCGGCACGGCGTAGGTCTCGGCTCCGAAGCGTTGGAACAGCGCCGAGTAGTACAGGCCGTTCGCGGCAGCATTGTTGAGCGAGTCGTCTGCCGCATCCGTCGAGTTCTTCGCCGGGGAGGCCGCGGCCGAGACGATGGCGATCCGGGCTTTCGCCGGTCCGGAACCGTCGGGATCGGCGAGGTCGACGATCGATCGTAGGATCTCAGGGTTCTCCGAGAGCGCCCCGCCGATCAGGACCGCGTGCGGTCGGACCGGCGAGGGCTTCGGCGAGGCCACCGCGGGTGCCGCCGTCACGAGCAGAGCGGCGGCGATGCCGACTGCCGTGGCGACTGCTGTTCCGCTACGCAGGCGGTGGTTCGAAAAGTGCTTCATGAAGTCTCCTTGTGGAGCATGGACGTGCACGGGCATGGAATGTCTGTTACATGATCTGGCGATCAGGACGAGATGCTAATGCATGATACGAAGTCCGCGAAAGGCCGAATTGTCGCGTTCTCGGCGGGCGGAGGGCGCGCGGAGAGCGCGACCCGAACATTACGGTTTGAGAAAGTTGTGGCAAAGTTGGAACACTTGTTACATACTCGGTCCAACCCAGTCCCACCGCAGTGATCAAGAAGGACGTACACATGACCCCCACCAAGTCGTTCTCGCGGGCAGCCCTCGGCGCCGCCTGCGTCTCCGGGATGCTGCTGCTCGCGGCCTGCAGCAGCAACGCCGCCGCCGACGGCGAGCCCGCCACGTCCGATGCAGTCACGGTCGCCGGTGTCGACATCGCCGTCGACCAGGCCGCCGCCGACCTCCTGCCCGCCGACATCGCCGACGCCGGCGAGGCGAAGGTCGCGACCGACGTGCCGTACGCGCCCTTCGAGATGTTCGTCGACGAGGGCTCCGACGAGCTCACCGGCGTCGACATCGACCTCGGCCACGCCATCGGCGCCAAGCTCGGCATCGACTTCGCATTCGAGAAGCAGGCCTTCGACGGCATCATCCCCGCCCTCCAGGCCGGCAAGTTCGACGTCACCATCACGGCGATGACCTCCAGCGTCGAGCGCATGGACGTGCTGACCTTCGTCGACTACTCGGCCTCCGGCACCGGCATCCTCGTTCCGGCCGGCAACCCCGAGGACATCGAGTCCTACCTCGACCTGTGCGGTCGTGACGTCGCCGTCCAGGCGGCCACGAACCAGGTCGACCTCGTCAACGACTCCTGGCAGGGGGAGTGCGAGGCTGCGGGCTCCAAGCCGATCGTGCTCGCCGAGTTCCCTTCCGACGCTGACGCGCAGCTCGCCATCACGAGCGGCAAGGCCGACGCGTCGCTCCTCACCAAGCCGAGCGCCGGCTACGTCGCGAAGACCACGAACGACGGCGCGACGTTCGAGGTCGTCGAGGACCCGGCTGCCCCGACCGGCTACGACTCGACCTTGAACGGCATCGGCGTGCTGAAGCAGAACGAGGCGCTCGCGACGGCGATCCAGGCCGCCCTGCAGTCGCTCATCGACGACGGCACCTACGCGAAGATCCTTGCCCAGTACGGCGTCGAGGGCATCGGCATCGACGAGGCCACCATCAACGGGGCTGCGGAGTAGTCCGCCCCCACGAACCGAGAGCAGCACCACGCATGACCGCAACGCAGCCGTCATCGGCCGCGACGTCCGGAGCCGCACCCGCGGCTCCGGGCGCCGCGCGCCCCCGGCCCATCGAAGCTGTACCCGTCCGCCACCCAGGGCGATGGATCGCGGCCGTCCTCATCGTGATCTTCACGATCGGCGCCGGCGTCTCGATCCTTCAGAACCCGAACCTCGACCTGTCGACCGTGGGCGAGTACTTGTTCAAGCCGCTCACCCTCAACGGCGTGGTCATCACGCTCTGGCTCACGCTCGCGTCGATGACCATGGGCGTCGCGGGCGGCATCCTCGTCGCCGTGATGCGCCTCTCGCCGAACCCGGTGCTCTCGATCGCGGCGATGCTGTTCATCTGGGTGTTCCGCGGCACGCCGCTGCTGCTGCAGCTCATCTTCTGGGGCTTCATCGGCGCGTTCATCCCCAAGCTCGTCATCGGCATCCCGTTCACATCGGTCGAGTTCTGGTCGTTCTCGACGAGCGACCTGATTCCGGCGACGGTCGCCGCGCTGCTCGCGCTCGGGCTCAACGAGATGGCCTATGCCGCCGAGATCGTGCGCGCCGGCATCCAGTCCGTGGATCCCGGCCAGACGGAGGCCGCGCACTCGCTCGGCATGTCGCCTGCGAAGACGCTGCGCCGCATCGTGCTGCCCCAGGCGATGCGGGTCATCATCCCGCCGATGGGCAACGAGACCATCACCATGCTGAAGAGCACCTCGCTCGTCGCGATCGTCGCCGGCGACGACCTCATGTCGAACATCCGCGAGGCCTACACCCAGAACTACAAGATCATCCCGCTGCTCATCGTCGCTGCCATCTGGTACCTGCTGCTCACGTCCATCCTGTCCATCCCGCAGATGTGGCTGGAGCGTCGCTACGGGCGCGGCTTCGCTGGCGCCCGCCCGTCGATCGGGTCGCGAGCGGCCACCATCACGCAGAGCATCACACTGCCGACGCGAACGTCGCGCGCGGCCAAGAAGGGAGCGGCTCGATGACCGCCACCATCCCGCAGACCGCCCCCGCGGCATCCATCGCAGAACGGCCCATGGTCGAAGCCATCGAGGTCCACAAGCGCTTCGGCAGCCTCGAGGTGCTGAAGGGCATCACGATGTCGGTCGAGCGCGGCCAGGTCGTGTGCCTGCTCGGCCCGTCGGGGTCTGGAAAATCGACCTTCCTCCGTTGCATCAACCACCTTGAACAGATCGACGCCGGCATGATCAGCGTCGCTGGCGAGACCGTCGGATATCGCGAGAAGAACGGCAAGCTCTACGAACTCCGGGAGAAGGAAGTCGCAGCCCAGCGCCGCAAGGTCGGCATGGTCTTCCAACGCTTCAACCTGTTCCCGCACATGACCGCGCTCGAGAACGTCATCGAAGCGCCCACCCAAGTCGCAGGCCGAGCCAAGAAGGACGCCAGGGCGCGCGCCGTGAACCTGCTCGCTCAAGTCGGTCTCGCCGACAAAGCCGCCACCTACCCAGCCCAGCTTTCCGGTGGACAGCAACAGCGCGTCGCCATCGCCAGAGCGCTCGCCATGGAACCCGAGGTCATGCTCTTCGACGAACCAACCTCGGCGCTCGATCCCGAACTCGTCGGCGACGTGCTCGACGTGATGCGCGGGCTCGCCGAGAGCGGCATGACGATGATCGTCGTGACCCATGAGATCGGCTTCGCGCGCGAGGTCGGCGATGTCGCCATGTTCATGGACGGCGGTGTCGTGGTCGAATCCGGCGACCCCGCACAGGTGCTCGGCGATCCCCGCGAAGAGCGCACGCGAGCGTTCCTGTCGAAGGTGCTCTGAGATGGCGGATACTACGACCACTTCCGACGTGGGCCGGCTTGTGAGCACAACCCAGCCGCCGACTCCGCAGCTGCTGCTCGCGGCGGCTCGGGCCGAGCAGCCTCGATTCCGGGGCGACCTCGCCCGGATCGTCAACATCGACTCGGGGTCGTACGATGCGGCCGGTGTGAACCGGGTGGGGGAATGGGCCGCGAAGGCATTGACGGCCGATGGCTTCGATGTCGAGATCCTCGAGACCGCCGAGATCGACGGCGATCGGTTCGGTTCCGTCGTCGCCGCGACCAAGCGCGGCAGCGGCACGGCTCGGATCGTGCTGTTCGCACACCTCGACACCGTGTTCCCCGAAGGCACGGCCGCAGCCCGCCCCTATTCCGAGTACGGCAGGCGTGCGTTCGGACCGGGCGTCTGCGACGACGCAGCAGGCATCGCAGCAGCGCTGACCGCAGCCCGCGTGCTCACCGAGACGCGATTCGACGGGTACAAGGAACTCGTGATCGTGCTCACCCCTGATGAAGAAATCGGGTCCCCGGCGAGCCGCGACCTCCTCGCCTCCATCGTCGCCGGCGCCGACGCGGCACTCTGCATGGAATGCGCGCGCGAGAACGGCGACCTGGTCGCTGCCCGCATGGGCGTCGCCGACGTGCTCGTGCAAATCACGGGCCGCGCCGCGCACTCCGGCGTCGAACCGGAACGCGGCATCGACGCCGCCATCGAAGCAGCCCGTTTCGTGCTCGACGCCCACGCCCTCGCCCGACCCGAAGAAGGGCTGATCGTCAACGTCGGACGCATCGAAGCCGGAGACCGTGCGAACATCGTCCCCGGCCAAGCCACCCTCCACCTCGAAGTGCGCAGCACCCGAACGGAGGCGTTGCTCGGCGCCCTCGACGCCCTCGACGCGCGTGCCGAGCATCCGGTCGTCGAAGGTGCCGCGATCGCCGTGACGAGGCTCGACGTCTGCCCGCCTCTCGAACGCAGCTCGACCGAGGCGCTCGCCGGCATGGCCGCGCGGGTCGCCGAGGGCCTCGGCCTGAGGGCCGGGTTCTCGGCGACCGGGGGAGCATCGGATGCGAACTTCGTCGCGGCCCTGGGCGTTCCGACGCTCGACGGGCTCGGCCCGATCGGCGGAGCGGATCACTCGCCCGACGAGTGGATCGACCTGGCCAGCGTGCCCGACCGCGTCGCGATGCTCGCCGGACTCGTCATCGCCGTGTGCGAGCAGGACTCGCTACGGTGAGAGGCGGAAGGGAGGCGACGATGGAGACCTCTGAGCCGTACGTGTCCGTGGCCGAGTCGATCCGACGCGGCATGGCCGAATGCAGCCCCGCCGAGCGCAAGGTCGCACGCGTCCTGCTCTCGTCGTACCCGTCCGCGGGCTTCGAAACGGTGGCCAAGCTCGCGGCACGTGCCGGCGTCAGCGGTCCGACCGTGCTGCGCTTCGCCAACCGGCTCGGATACCGAGGCTTCCCGGAGTTCCAGCAGGCCCTCCGTGACGACCTCGACGAGCGTTCCGCATCGCCGATCTCCCTGTACGACCGCGGGGTCGGCGGGCCCGGAGAATCCGGACCCTCCGGGCTGTCACGGGCGGCGGCCATCACGGTCGAGACGCTCCAGCGCACGTTCGCGGGCGTTGCGCCGGGGGAGTTCGACCGAGCGGTCACGCTGCTCTGCGAGCCGCGCAGCCGGTTGTTCGTGACCGGTGGTCGATTCAGCGGGCTGCTCGCGAAGTTCCTCGCTCAGCACCTGCAGCTTCTCCGTCCCGGGGTGCACCTGCTGCCGTCCGACGATGCAGGCCGGGCGGAGGCCGTCGCGGGGCTTCGCCGCGGAGACACGCTCGTGCTCTTCGACTACCGCAGGTACGAGGAGCCCTCGCACCGACTTGCGCTCGCGGCGAACGCACGTCGCGCGTCGGTGCTGCTATTCACCGACGCCTGGCTCTCGCCGATCGCGGGCGACGCCGACGTGGTGCTCCCCAGCGAGACGGGCTCGCCCTCGGCGTTTGACGCGATGACCCCCGTGCTCGGACTCGTCGAGGCGGTCATTGGCGCGGCGCTCGAGCAGCTCGGCGACGCGGCATCCGCTCGGATGCGGGAGATCGAGCGTGCGGGGACCGAGCTCGGCATCTACTGAGGTCGGTGCTTGCTCGGCGCGCGCGAATGCTGCAACCGGTACACGCCCCTCAGTGGGGCGGGTCTTCCGCTGGCCGACCTGTCAGCGCTCCCAGGCGGCACGCTCGCGCTCGGCGAACTCGCGGAACGTCGTCGCGGGACGACCGGTGAGCTTGCGAACCACCCGGTTCGGGAACGCCGAGATGTTGAAGCGCACGATGCGGTAGATCATCTTCTGCACGGCGATGTAGTCGTCGGGGTGCCCCTGCTTGCGGAGCCGGTCGAGGTACTCGCGCTCGGAGGGCTTCACGTAGCGGATGGTGCGTCCGAGCACGTCGCTCAGCACGTCCGCGATGCGCCGGTAGGTGAGCGACTGCTCGCCTGAGAGCGTGTACGCCTTGCGCAGGTGGCCCTCGCTCGTGAACACTGCCGCAGCGACCCGACCGATGTCGTCGGCGTCGATGAACGCCGTGTGCGATCGCCCTGCGGGCACGAAGATCTCGTCGTGGTCGCGGATCTCCTCGCCGTACATCGCGGTCAGGTTCTGCATGAAGAAGTTCGGCCGAAGAGATGTGTACGGCGCGTCGACCTGCTTCAGGTACGCCTCGACCGCGTGGTGCGGCGTCTTGCGGTTGGCCTGCACGCCCTGCAACGAGAGGAACACGATCTGTCGGATGCCACGGCGCTGGGCTGCGTCGATGAGGGGGAACAGGTACGTGCGAACGTCCTCGATCGCGGGCGGCCGCATGAGGAACAGGCGGTCGCAGCCGTCGAGGGCGGCCTCCATCTCGTCGGGAGACATCGCGAAGTCGAACGGGCGGGGCGTGACGCCGGCTCGCCCGCCCGCGGCATCCGTCCCGCCGTCCTTCACCACGCCCCTGACTGCCGTGACGACCGGTTCGCCGCGCTGGAGCAGATGGTCGACGACTGCGGAGCCGACGATGCCGGTCGCGCCCGTGACGAAGACTGCGGACTGGGTCATGGTTCCTCCGTGATCGAGTGGAGCAGCGCGGACAAGCGGTCGAGGTCGGCCTCGTCGAGCCGGTCGAACCGGGGAGCGAGGCGTGCGATGACGGCGCGTTCGAATCGCTCGACCTCGCGCGCGGCATCCGTCGTCAGGCTGATGACCCGCGAGCGCGCATCGGCGGGGTTGACCGAGGTTTGCACGAGGCTCTCGCCGCGCAACCCGTCGACGAGTTGGGTGACCGCGCCGGGGGTGACGCCGAGGGTCGCTGCGAGCCGGCCGGGTGTCACGGCGCGGCGACTGTGCGCGAGCGTGAACAGTGCCTGCATCTGCGTGCCCGACAGGCCGCGCTCACCGAAGGGTGCCTTCTGCTCCGCCGTGATCGCGCGGGCGAGCAGCGTCACGGACTCGAGCACCGAGGCGACCAGTGCTGTGCGATCGTCGGCGAGGGGAGGCATCAGTCGCTCACGAAGGGCAGCTCGCCGAGGAACGTGCGGTCGTCGACCTGGGTCAGGATGAAGTCTGCGAGGTCGTCGCGGCTGATGCGGGTGCTGGCGTCGACGCCCACCCATCCGACGCGATACCTGCCCGTGCCGGGCGAATCGACGAGACGGGGCCCGCGGACCACGGTCCAATCGAGGTCGCTGGCGCGCAGCACCTCCAGATGCGCCTCGGCATCGGCCAGCACATGTCCGGCGAGCGCCTTGAGGAGCAGGCGGATGACTCGGTCGGCCGCTTTCGGCCGGTCGCGGCCGTCGGCTCGAAGGCCCCCGCCTGAGAGTGTGACAATGCGGTGGACCCCATGGCGGGTCATCGCCGCGACGATGTTGCGCGTACCGTCGGCTTGCAGCGTGGGCGGGGAACCCTTGACGTGGCCGAACAGGCTGAGGACCACGTCGGCACCCGCCACCACCTCGTCGACGGATGCCGGATCGAGCACGTCGCCGCGGATGACGGTCAGAGCGCGGTGAAGCTCGGTTTCGTCGTCGAGCTTCTGTGGATCGCGTGCCAGCGCGCGGACGGGGTAGCCGGCCGAGAGTGCGCGCTCGAGCACCCGTCGGCCGGTCTTGCCGGTGCCGCCGAACAAGGCGATGGTGGTCACGACGAGTACTTTAGCAACTGAACTTTACGCACGAGGCAAAGTGCCTCGACACTGTCCTGCAGCTGCACAACAGTGGGAGTTGGTTCCCGGCGTGCTCAGGTCCACCCTTCGTCTACCGAGCGGAGCGCCTGAGGTCGCGGAGCTGCGGCCCCAACTCCGCCGCGTACGCGTCGAAGAAGGCGTCGGGATCGGGTCCGAGGTTCATGATGGCGATGCGGTCGAAGCCGGCGTCGACGTATGGTCGGACTGCTTCGATGTGCGCCTTGAGATCGGGGCCGATGCTGAGCTGATCGGCGACGTCGTCACGACGGATGTAGGCGCTGGCGGCCTCGAAGTTCACGGGGTTGGGCAGCTCGCTCATGACTTTCCAGCCCGTGAGGCTCCATCGGGCGGTCGTCCACGCGGCCTCGAGGGCAGCGTCGTCGCTCTTGCCCCACGCGATCGCGGCCTCGCCGTATTTCGGACCCGTGCCGCCGAGCCGCTCGTACTCGACCACGAGGTCGGCGTCTGGGTCCGTCGCGAAGAGGCCGTCGCCGAGCTCGGCCGCGATAGCCGCAGAACTCGATCCGCTCGCCGCGACCGCGATGTCGGGCAGCACGTCGGGCAGGTCGAACACCCGGGCGTCTTCGACGTCGAGGTACTGGCCCTCGTACGACTGGTACCCGCCCTCCCAGAGCAGGCGGATGATCTCGAGCGACTCGCGCAGCATGTCGTGCCGCTGCGCGACCGCCGGGAAGCCTCGCCCGACGACATGCTCGTTGAGCCGCTCGCCCGCACCGACGCCGAGCGTGAACCGGCCATCGCTGAGGAGTGCGAGCGTGGCGGCGGCTTGCGCGATGATCGCCGGGTGGTAGCGAAGGAAGGGGCAGGTCACCCCCGTTGCAAGCCCGATGCGCTCGGTGCCCTGCGCGATCGCGCCCAACACCGACCACGCGAAGGGCGAATGCCCCTGCACGTCGAGCCACGGATGGTAGTGGTCACTGATCTCTACGAAATCGAAGCCGGCGGCCTCGGCGCGCTGCGCCTGACGAACGAGTTCCGCGGGGCCGAAGCCCTCCGCGGCGAGCTTGTATCCGAACTGCACCATGCGGGCAGGCTAGGTGCGCATCACCGGTACCGCACCGGGGTTGACGCGCGGTCGACACGCATCTACTCGCCCGCGACGGCCCAGCCCGCCGCGACGAGCCCGGCTGCTCGCAAGGACCCGGCTCGCGGGCTCTCATACGCGAGCCGCGGGATCCTCGCCACCCGTTGCGGAAGGTGCCGGCATCGTCGGACGCACGGCCCGCGCGCTGGTGCCGACGGCCGTTTCAACCGTCGACGGCGTGACGTGTCGGGTCTCGGGCATCTGTCCGCACCTCGGCGCGGTGCTCGCGTGGAACGATGCCGAGCGCACGTGGGACTGCCCGGCCCATGCCTCGCGTTTCACGGCTGACGGTCGCCGGCTCGAGGGGCCGGCGACGCGAGATCTCGGGCGGCGCGAGCCAAGGAGCGCGGGCGAGCACCGGTACGGTCGCGTGCAAGGTTCTATTTTCGGCACTGCAGGGTGAGCGCGGGGTTTCGCCGAGAATCGCTGGCGGCGGTCTGCCTCGACGCGCGGCGCGGTGCGGTGCGGTGCGGCCTCGAGTGTCAAGCCCCTCGCGTCTGTCGGGTGCTCACGGGACAGTGGGTTGGAGGCTGTGGACGCCAGCATGAACGAATGGAGTGAGCATGACCGACCCTTCGAATCCAGAACCCTTCTTCACCGATCCCGACGCCCCTGACGCCGAGTTCGGAGAGGATGACTTCGACCTGCGGCAAGCATCGACCGGCCGCGACGACGAGAGCGAGCGCGCCAAGGCGCATGGAAGTGCCGCTGATGAGGACGGTCCAGGTGCGCCCGGGAACGCCGAACCGATGAGCAAATCGACGGACGGGGGGCTCGATGCGGGTGACCCTGGCGTCGAGGAGTGACCGGAGCGTCCCGGACTTGAGCGTGAACGCCTGAGGAGACGGCAGACGTGGAAGACATCCCAAGAAACCCTCGTGGCAGCACCGCGCCGACGAACGGCGAAACGGACCACGCCGAAAACCGCGGTGAAGCAGACCGGCCGAAGGTGCGGATGACGCAGCAGGTCCGTGAAGATCGGGCCCGCTCGCTCCGCGGTGATGTGAAGCCCGCTCGCGAGGTGCCCGCCGAAGTGCAGACGGTCGATGAGGGCCTTCCCAACGACAAGGTGCCAGATAGCGAGACGCCGGTTCGGGAGAACGCGAGCGAGTAGCGGCTAGAGGGCTCGACGCGCCGCGTGGGAAAATCGCCTTCTCGGGTCGGGACTAAGAGCTGGAATCGAGGTTCTGCATGGACTTCATCGATACCGGCGATCGTGGTGAGGCTGCCGACGTGTTCCGTCGCAGCTTTCCCGGAATCGACGTCGCCAGCGATTCGGGGCGTGGTGTATTTCGATTCCGATACCAGCGGGTTGATCGAGGTGTGCTGGCGCGAACCAGGCTGTCGGTAACTGGCACGGTTCGTACTCCGGGGACGTACCCGGATCACGTGGCCGTAGGTCGCCGACGGCGGGGAACGGTGGCGGTCAGCTATGGAGGCGTTCACCTGGACACCACGCGTCCCTACCTCCGCATTCCCGGCATGTCGTTCGCTGAGTTTCGTGGATCGGATGTGGAACTCATCATCATTGAACGGATCGCGTTCTTGGCGCACGCGGAGCGCCTTCTCGAAGGGTCAGGGCGCGAGCTTCAAGCGCCTGACCCGGCACATGCGAACCCGACGACCACTGCAGGCGCCCGTCTGTGGGAAGCGACAGCGGACTCGCTCGCCTCGGGAGTGTTCACCAGTAGTTCGCCGCTCATGCAACCGCTCTATGTCGAACTCGCCGTCGCGGCGATGCTGGCCGCGTTCCCGATGACCGACGAACGAGCGCGAGCGGGCGGCCTGGAAATGATGCCGCGCGCAGTTCGGCGGGCCACGGAGTATGTCGAGGCCCATGCAGGCGACCCTATGACGATCGCAGCGATCGCCGAAGCCGCACACGTGAGCGTCCGGACGCTCCAAGCAGGGTTCCGACAGCATCTCGAAGCCACGCCGGGGCAGTATCTCCGTGCGGCTCGGCTGCGCGCGGCGCACCAAGAGCTGGCCCGAGGGGATCCAAACGAGGGGAGTGTCTCGGAGATCGCGCGGCGGTGGGGCTTTGTCAATCTCGGTCGCTTCGCTGCCGCCTATCGTCGCGAGTTCGGCGAGAACCCGAGCGAAACGCTCCGGAGATAGATACTTGTCGGCTCGTGGTTCTTCTCCACTCAGGGCGCCTCCTGGGGAAACCAGATGCTCTCAGCGTCGATGGTGCGCGCTCGGATCTGCATTGCTACTTCATGATCGTTACGATCGAGCACTCCCATTGGAGGTCCGTGCTCGACCCAAGCGAAGGGTATCGCTGGCGACAGGTGGACACGTGCCCGAACGATCGTTCCTTCCAAGTAGACCGGGATCTCGAGGTCGTCACTGCGCTGGAGACGCCCAAGCGCGATGCTGTAGTCGACGATTGCATCGGCGATCGCCTCGCCGGTCACGAGTTGATTTCCGCCGAAAAGCAAAACGCGCACCGCTGCTCACTCCTTCCTCTTGGAGTGTCGCCGCCATTCGAAGCGCGCGCAAGAACTGGGCTGCGGGCGCTTCGCGTGCTGGACAACGGCCGCGCTGAACGGCCAGCCGACGACGCACGGGTGTCGATGGTCTCACCGGGACAACGGGCGAGCGTGATCGCTAGAGGGGTTTGCCGCCGGTCACGGGCAGGATTGCGCCGGTCACGTACGTCGCTGCGGCGGAAGCGAGGTAGACGAAGGCGCCGGCCAGTTCAGCGGGCTGTCCCGCTCGACCAAGCGGAGTGTCCTGACCGAAGTGCTGCACCTTGTCGTCCCAGCCGGTGGCTGGGATCAGCGGGGTCCAGATGGGGCCGGGAGCGACCCCATTGACCCGGATGCCACGGTCGCCGAACTTCTGGGCGAGCGCCTTCACGAAGGCGACCTGAGCTGCCTTGGTCATCGCGTAGTCGAAGAGGTCTGGCGACGGCTGGAACGCTTGGATCGACGTCGTCACGATGATCGAGGCGCCGGTGGGGAGCACAGCTTCGGCCGTTCGAGTGAGCCAGAACTGCGAGTACAGATTGGTCTTCATCACCCGGTCGAACTCGTCGGTGCTCACATCGGCAAGGTTCTGGCGCTCTGCCTGGTAGGCGGCATTGAGCACGAGCAGGTCGAGGCCGCCGAGCGCGTCGACAGTGCGCTCGATGACGACCGCGTTCCATGCCTCGTCGCGGAGGTCACCGGGCAGGAGCACCGCGGTTCGGTCCTCTGCCTCGATGAGCCGCGCGGTCTCTGCGGCGTCCTCCTGCTCCTCGGGCAGGAAGGCGATCGCCACGTCGGCGCCCTCGCGTGCGAACGCGATCGCGACCGCACGGCCGATGCCAGAATCGCCACCCGTGATCAGTGCCTTCCTACCCACCAGGAGTCCATGGCCTACGTATGTGGATTCGCCGTGGTCGGGGGTCGGAGTCGTCGCGTCGGTCAAACCTGGTTGGGTCTGGTGTTGTTCGGGGAACGGACCGTCCGGGTACAGCTCGGTTGGATCTTCGATGCCGCTCATGGTGTGCGCCTCCTCAACAGCTTCGGTCGCGTCGTGACCTCGGATGATCGATGAGACCACGGTATTGGCCGCTCAAGAAGCCATCGAGGGGCTTGACACGTACATCGTGCGATCGGAGCTCAGCGGGATCCGGGCTCAGCAACATCCTGTCAAGGGCTATGGCACGCTGGCGGGTGCCGGGTAGACGTATGGGATGACCTACGAAGTGCCGTGTCGAAGGTTGAGTTGGCGGATCGTATGTTCGACGGCTTCATGATCGAGGACCTCGCGACGGGCGACGGCTGCGTTCACGTCCGCCACGGAGGCTCGGGGCCGAGCGTGTTGCTGCTGCACGGGCATCCGCGAACGGGGTCGACGTGGCAACTCGTTGCGCCTCGCCTGGTCGAGGCGGGGTTCTCGGTGGTTGTGCCCGACCTGCGCGGATACGGACGTTCTCGTGGCCCTGCACCGACCGCGAATCACCGCCCGCACTCGAAGCGCGCAGTTGCCGGCGAGCTCGCAACGGTCATGTCCGCGCTCGGCTACGGCAGGTTCGCCGTGGTCGGCCACGACCGCGGCAGTTACGTCGGCCTGCGCCTCATGCTCGACCATGCGAATCGGATCGACCGAGGTGTTCTCATCGACTGTCTGCCGATCAGCGAACACCTGCGCCGCGCCGATGCACGCTTCGCGTCCGCATGGTGGCACTGGTTTTTCTACGCCCAGCCAGACATCCCGGAACGCGTCATCAACGCTGATCCGGACGCCTGGTACGACGGAGACCCAGCCCGCATGGGGGAGGAGAATCATGCCGAATGGAAGCAAGCGATCCACGACCCGTCCGTCGTGTGCGCGATGCTCGAGGACTACCGTGCCGGTCTCACCGTCGATCGGTCGGATGAAGAGGCCGATCGTGCAGCCGGCCGGAAGATAGGCGCACCGCTTCGAGTGCTGTGGTCGCTGCAAGACGATCTGGAGCGCTTGTACGGCGATCCGTTGCGGATCTGGCGGCCCTGGGCAGTCGATGTCGACGGTTTCGGCATCGATTCCGGCCATCATGTCGCGGAGGAGGCGCCCGAAGATCTCGTTGAAGCGTTGGTCCCGTTCCTCCGCGGCATGTCCGTCGAGCAGGTGTCGACGTGACAGCGTGGATGATGGCCACGTGGCATCTCCGGCGGCGTGGCGATTCGAACGCGGACGACCGACCATGACAGACCCCATACGTGGAGAGACCGATCCCGTGGAATCGCTGAACTCGCTGAGGCGTGAGCGCGCGGCCACGGACGTCGGTGCGGGAACGGTGTTCGTCGCCGCCCGAAGTAGAAGCGACGGCATCACCATGTGAGAGGTCCACTTCGAGGGAAAGCCGACGGAAGTGGTCCATGCGACGCTGCGGGCCGCGCTCGAGTCTCTCCTCGCCGTGCTCTGACTGTTGAAGTCCTCAGCGATGGAATGGACATCGTGCACCGGCCGCGGCGGCGCCGGCAATACGAACCTTTCCACCTGACGCGGGCTTGGTCGGGAGTCGGCGACGATCGACCTTCAGGCCTGAGTCGGCGATCTCGAGGCCGAGATGGCTGAGCGCGGAGATAGCGGCCGTCAGTCCTGCGATCGCGAGTTTCTCGCCAGGGCAGCGGTGCCCGGTAACAACCGCGCCGCCACCTTGGGGGATGAAAGCCGTCATTGCCTCGTAGTCGGCCGCGGTCAGGAACCGCTCGGGTTCGAACTCGTGGGGTCGGGTCCAGTGTTGGTCGTCGGTGTTGGTGCCGAGGACGTCGAGGACGATCCGTCCACCGGCAGCGATGTGTTCGCCGTCGAACTTGATATCGGCGAGTGCGAATGCAGGGAGCATGGGGACGAACAATGCGGTTCGCCGGATCTCCTGGGCGAACATCGTTGCGACCGGGCCGCCGACCAGGGATCCTGTCATCTCCGTCTCCGCCGCGATCCGCTCTCGCCAAGATGGCCGGTCGTGGAGTTCCTTCGCGGCGAAGGCGACGAAACGTGCGACGGCGATCATCGGGCGGATGCTGTTCTGCAGCTCAACGCCGGCCAACTTGGATGGCAAGAGTTCGCCGCCCTCGCGATGCCATGCCCATTCGTGGAGTGCGGTCCTCTCCGCAGGCTCGAGGTCGCCGCGACGGACGGCCTCGATGAGCCGCGTCGAGTGGCGATCAGACCAGCGCCGGTTTATCGTCGCCTGCAAGAACTCCGGAGAGTACGGCACCCCGAATCCGTCGACGATCTGAGCGAGCCTGGCAGACCAGCGAGTCTTCGCGGCGGCCGTGCCCGGCAGTCCCGCCCACCGCATGACAGCCCGTCCGAACGCACCCACCGCGGCGTCGTAAGCACTACGTCGACCGCCGCTCAGCCACTCGTCGATCTCGAGCCGCCACTCGCGCTCCAACAACGGCGCGAGCCGCGCGACCTGCTCGTCCTCGTACGCGACCGATAGAAACGTGGACTTGCGTCGCAGGTGCGCGTCACCATCCAGACTGTGTACTGATCCGCCCGAAGAGGGTCGCCTGCACGACGGCTGGCATGGCTCCGTGACGGGCGATTCGGCTCTCGTCATAGAACAGTTCGACACCGGTCGTGCCGCGCACGAGCAACGCCTCGTCTCCCAGTCGCATAGCCGAAGCGCGCGCCCTTGGAGAAGCCCTCCGCCAGATGCGTGCACCGAAGTTGTATCCGCGGGTCAACAGCGAGAGCGAGTCATCACGCAGGAGGCTGGTCATCGTCGCGCAGGTTCGTTATTGCGGGCCGCCGCGGCATCCGTCATCGCTCGAACGGACCTTCCAACTCGTCGTCGGCAGCGACGTCGAGCATCTCATCGGGCCACGCGACGGTCGAGGGCTGGATCTCTCGGGTGCGGCGCTCGAGGTCATCGACGAGTCCCGGGTCCGTGAACTCGTCGATCGAATCGGAAACCGGGGTGGAGTAGAGCTGACTCGCCGGCCCGATGAGCAGATGCGCCGAGATGATCGATCCACCCTCGCCGAGAATCGGGATGGTCACGATGTCGGAGGTGTGCACATCGGCGAGGGCCCGCGCGTAGCGGAGCACCGCCTTGCTCACCGCATCGGGGGTGATCAGGTGCCCGTTCGCGTAGTGGAGTCGCCTCATGCCCCGAGTATGCGCTTGTGGTCCTGCGGTTCAAGGGGCTTGCGCGGCATGGAATCGGTGTGAGACTGGGCCCGTTCGATAACGGAGGGAGGTCCGACGTGGGCAAGTTCATGTATGAGACGCTTCGTGTGGATTTCGAGGACCGAGTCCTCGCGCACCTGCAGTACGTGATCGGGGCGAAGCTGCGTCGGGGCGAGTCGTTCCATTTCTCGTGGCGTGACGATGCGTCGATCGGTGACGGACGCACGACCATCTGGTTGCACCCGGCTGCGACGATCATCTACAAGTACTACGGCTCGAGGCCTCCGGCGATCAACAGGGCATGGATCGAGGCGCTGAGTCAGGCCGCCAATTCGGGTGCGGGCCTGCACCTCGTGCCCGAACCTCCCGAACCTGCCAAGAACGGGAGCGAGCAATGAAACGCATCGACGTGTACTACGGCGGCCAGCACTACTCGATCTCAGGACGTGACTACGACGATGTGCGCAACGAAATCTTAGGCTCGATCGCGTCGGGCCCCACCTGGCTCCGGGTCAATATCGGAGAGGGCCAAAACGTGCCCGCAGACTTGCTCGTCACACCCGGCGTACCGCTCTCGCTCGTGGCCGTCCAAGACCCCGGTCTCGATCCTGACGAGTGAGGTTCCTCGCCTGCGTCGTCGCCTACGTGAAGGAGCGCGAACGATCTCCGGAGCCTTCGTCCTGGCGCTTCGCGTTCACCCAACCGGCAAGGAAGGCACGCTCATTCGCATCCAGGCGCACCCGACCCGGTGGGAGCGGCTCGCGTTCCCGATCGCAGAGGTCGAGAATGCGACGAACCAAGGCCGGCCGAAGTGGAGCCCGCATGTTCTCGAGCACCTCGCGCTGCAGCGGGCTCTCGAGCCGCGACCACCACGTTCCGATCGAGGGCAAAGCATGGTGTGACCGATGTCGAGCGTCGTCCCCTCCGGCACCGGTCGTCGATTTCGCTGCGTGAGGACTGGAAGAAATGGTCATTGGATGCTCCTCACTCGACGGCTCGCATCGGAGCCGGACATGGCGACCATACGTACCGCCGGGCCTCCAGCCGAGGGGATTGACATCAACGCGAGCCGCGCGCCCACCCCTGAGGCTTGCACGCCGACGACTGCGAACAGCGCTAGCTCGTGGGAACCCACCTGTGCCACGCACTGTCAACCCCGCGAGATGCCGGGTACTGCTCGTTAGCGTCGAAGACGGGTCGAAGCGCGCCGGCGTCCGGCTTGGAAGGGAACGACATGTCGCGGAACGTCCGAGCCATGGACTGCTCACCGTCGGCAGTGTTCGATGTGCTCGCCGACGGCTGGCTGTACCCGACGTGGGTCGTCGGCGCGTCACGCATGCGCGACGTGGAGGCGGCCTGGCCGAAGGAGGGGAGTCGTCTGGCGCATTCGGTGGGCATCTGGCCTGCGCTCATCGATGACGAGACCGTGAGCCTCGAGTGGGCTCCGCCGCACCGCGCGATCGTTCGCGCGAAGGGGTGGCCGATCGGCGAGGCGAGAGTCACGATCGACGTGCGTCGCCATGGCGAGGGGTGTCTCGTTCGCATCCAGGAGGAGGCGGTCGAGGGGCCGGGATCCTGGATGCCGCGCGCGATCATCGACCCGGTTCTGTACGTGCGCAACCGCGAGACCCTGCACCGTCTCGCCTATGTGGCCGAGGGTCGCGAACAGAACGGCCAGGGGCGCACCGGGTGACGGATGTCGACGCGGTCGTGGTCGGTGCCGGCCCCAACGGACTGGCGGCCGCCGTCACGCTCGCGAGGGCCGGCCTGCGCGTGCAAATCTTCGAACGCGAAGAGATGATCGGCGGCGGGGCGCGCACGCAGGAACTGACGCTACCGGGATTCCGCCACGACGTGTGCTCCGCCGTGCATCCGATGGCACTGGCTTCGCGCTTCTTCCGCGAGTTCCAGCTGGCGCGACGCGTCGAGCTGCGGCATCCGGAGGTCGCCTACGGGCATCCGCTCGACGGAGGCCGCGCGGGAATCGCCTACCGCGACCTCGCCCGCACGGCCGACGGCCTCGGGCGCGATGGGGACGCATACCACCGACTGATGGCGCCACTCGTTGCGCACGCTGATGAGGTCGCCGCATTCACGGGCGGCAGCCTGATCCGCGTCCCCGCCGACCCACTGACCGCCGTGCGCTTCGGCCTGCGCGCCATCGAGCAGGGTTCGCCGCTCTGGGGCCTGCGCTTCGCCGAAGACGCCGCGCCCGCGATGCTCACCGGTGTGGCCGCCCACACCATCCTGCCGATGCCAGGCCTTGCGCCGGCCGGCGCCGGACTGTCCCTCGCGTCGTATGCCCACGCGCGTGGCTGGCCGATTCCGGTGGGAGGCAGTCAAGCGATCGTCGACGCGCTCGGCGCGGATCTGCTCGCGCACGGCGGCATCATCACGACGGGGGTCGAGATCACCGACGTGCGTGAGTTGCCGCGCGCCCGCGCCATGCTGTTCGACGTCACGCCGAAGGCGCTCGTCGCGATCGCGGGGGAGCGGATGACGCGGCGCTATGCGCGGGCCTTGCAGGCGTTCCGGTACGGCAACGGGGTCGCGAAGGTCGACTTCGCCCTCTCCGGACCGGTGCCATGGGCGAATCCCGACCTGCGCCGGGCCGGCACTGTGCACGTCGGCGGAACGCGCGCCGAGATGGCACAGGCCGAGCGGGACGTCGCGGACGGACGGCATGCGAGTGCGCCTTACGTGCTCGTGGCCCAGCCCTCGATCATCGACGAGAGCAGAGCGCCCGCGGGCAAGCAGGTGCTCTGGACCTACACGCACGTGCCGAAGGGATCGGCACTCGACCAGCGCGAGGCGATCACGCGACAGATCGAGCGATTCGCGCCAGGATTCCGCGACCTCGTCATCGCCGCCGCAAGCCGCACCGCTCGCCAGATGGAGCAGTACAACCCGAACTACGTGCTCGGCGATATCTCCTCCGGAGCCCCGACCATCAGGCAGCTCCTGCGGCGCCCGGTGCTCTCGCCCGATCCGTGGCGCACACCGACGCCCGGCATTTACCTCGCATCGGCATCGACGCCGCCGGGCCCCGGCGTCACCGGCCTCAACGGCTGGTACGCGGCGCGCAGCGCATTGCGACACTCCTTCGGCACCCGCGAGCTCCCGAACCTGTCGGCCGACTGACACCAGGTCGTGTGGTCCTGTGACGGGTGTGTGGATGGCTCCATCATCGGCCTTGCCGCCAATGTCAAGGCCGCTGTGGTCCTTGAGACCGCTCCGTAGAGTCGACTCCGATCTCGGGCCGAATGTGCAGGAGGGAAACATGCAGGCGCACGAAGAGCGAACGGTATGGAGGGGCCGAGCACCTGATGCCTTCAGACGCAGCAGCCTTGATGATCGCTCTGGTCTCCGGCGGCTGCCGGGCTGGAGCACGACGGCCGCCACGACCGGCTCAGTGCTCCATCGGCACGGGACGGCGAGCTGATGCTGCAGGCGAGGATGCGACTGGACGGGCGAGAGTATCTGCTTCCTGCCGAGCAGGACCCCGAAGAGCTGATGGCGATGGTCACCGAGCTAGTGCGCGCGGGCGGCGGATTCGTCGAAGCGACACGCTCTCCTGAGCAAACGGTGAGCGTATTCGTGTCACCCGGCATGAGCCTCACGCTCGAGGTCGTCGATGTGCCCGACGACGCTGCCCTCGACGGGCACGAGGAATCCTGGCTGACGCAGTCGACGTTCGACCCGTTCGACATGGAATGAGCATGGCAATACCGCACGAGCCGACCCGATTCAATCCCGCGAGCACTTTGCTCCGCACGCGTTAGCGTTGCCGAGGAGGTCCACCAGTATGGGAAAACTGCACTACGGAACGCACTCGTTCGACATGGACGATCGGCTCCTCGCCCACCTGCAGCTCATCATCGGCGTGAAACTCCGCCGCAGCGAGAGCTTCTTCATGAGCTGGAAGCCGCCCGCATCCTCGGGTGAGGGCAGGCGTGCGGTCTGGATCGACAATGGCGTCCATCTCTACTTCGAGTACTCCGGCGGACGCGAGCCGAAGCTCAACTTCGCATGGGCCGAGAAGCTCGCCGACTCGGCCGGCAAAGGCGGAGGGCTCATCATCATGGCTGAGGACGTGCCGCTCATCCCCGAAGACAGTCCAGCAGGGACGGCAGGTCAATAGCGTCACGCAGCGCACGCTTTCGCCCAGCCTGGTGCATCGCTGCGAACCGGACCATGCGTCCCGGACCTCCCCCGCATCGGGGGTATGGAGCGTAGTGTCGATATCGAGTTCGGCTCCGTCGAGAAGTCTTCTCGACATATCGGTAGCGGCCCCGGCGACCGTCGCAAGCACAGACACAACGTCTGCGCGGAGGCGATCCATCATGGGACTTCTCATCTACGACTCGAAACTCGAAGTCGTGATCGACGACCGCACGCTCATGCACCTGCAGATCGTAATCATCGACAAGCTCAGACGTGCTGAGAAGTTCGCGATCAGCCTGTATCACCAGGGGCATGTCATCACGCTCTGGATGACACCTCAGTCGCGAGTGCAATGGGTGTACGCAGGAAATCGGCGGCCATCGCTGAACCGTGACTGGCTCGAGGCGCTCGCCGACCTCGCCGCCATGTCGGGCGTGCTGCGCATCATTCCAGAGCCGGTCGAGCACGAACATGTACCGGCCGAGGTCGAGCGCGGGCGCGAGCCAGTGATGAGCTGACACCCCACGCCAGCATTTGGAACGCCGGTTGCCGCAGCTTGGACGATCGGACCCGACTCAGGCGCCTCATCTCTTGGCGGACTTGGACCGGACGATCACCCAGGTCTCTCCGCAGAGCACGCACATGGCCATCGCCGGCGGGTGGAGCAACCCCGGTTTCGCTGAGGAAGCGGTCACCACCCGAACACCGGGGGCCCCGCAGTTTCGGCAGATCACGTTCCCGCCCCCGCCACGGTCGGGGAGCGGTCGGATGGTGGCGGGAGCTTGTGCGTCGTCGGAGTCCTGGCCATGGTGGTGCCCTCATCTCAATCCGGCGGCTCGTGGCCGCCGCCCGCCCACCGTAGAGGCGGCATGGAACACGGCATAGAGGCTTGACTTCCCAGACGGCGATCAGCCTGCACCAGCGGGCACGCCCGCTCGCCACATCTCCCCGTGCGCCGGTGCGAGCGCGGATGGGCGTCATCGCTCTGTCAAGCCCCTGCTGGCGGCGACGAGCGCGGACGTAGCCTTGCCGCTCGCAACGACGCAGAGGGGCCCAGGGGGTACCAGATGTTCTTTCACGTGCAACGACTGATCAATGAGATCGTGCCCGACGAGCCGGATCCGGCCGCCGCGAACGCATTGCAGGAGGGCCTCGGCGGGCAGTTCGGCGAGATGCGAACCATGATCCAATACCTGTTCCAGGCCATGAACTTCCGAGGCGGTACGGGCAAGCCCTACCGTGACCTGCTGCAAGGCATCGGCACCGAGGAGATCAGTCATGTCGAGCTCATCGGAACCACCATCTCGCGACTGCTCGACGGCTCACCGCGGTATCAGGGCAAGACGAGCGACCCGGTCGACGAACCCGGTGCAGGCGGTTCGACGCCGTTGAAGATCGCGCTCGACGAGGGCAACATCCACCACTACCTCGTCGGTGCACAGGGCGCGCTGCCGGTCGACTCCGCGGGTAATCCGTGGAGCGGCAGCTACGTCTACAACTCGGGCAACCTCCCGCTCGACCTGCTCTACAACCTCATGCTCGAATCGACCGGACGGCTACAGAAGTGCCGCATCTACGAGATGACCGCCAACGCGACGGCGCGGTCGACCATCGCCTACCTGATCGTGCGCGACCAAGCCCACGAGAACGCATACGCGAAGGCGCTCGAATCGCTGGGCGTGAAGTGGAAGACCCTGATCCCGATCCCCAAGACCAACGCCGAGCAGTTCCCCGAGGTCAATCGGCTGCTCGATCTCGACCTGCAGAGCAAGCAGTTCACCTTCGACCTCGCGGGGCAGTCCGAGGCCGGCCGCATCTTCCAGGGCGCGTCACCCTCGAACGACGGCACCGAGCTCGACGCCCGCGAACAGGCCCCTGCGGGTGTGCCGTCGACGATCGCTCCCGAGCGGTTCGAGGAGTTCTCGCCCGGCCTCGATCCCGATCTCCTCGCGCTCGTGCAGGCGACCGCCGAGATGGAGATGGCTGAGGCAGCGGACCCGCTGTACGCGCCCGTGGCGCCGTCTTCGGCATCCGAAAGTGCGACGAATTCCGAGAGCGCGACAAGCGCGAAAAGCGCGGGAAGCGCGAAGGGTACCGGGAACGCAAAGAGCGCTGGGAGCACGAAGAGCGCCGGCCCCGCCAAGGGCGGAGCGCATAAGACCAAGGCCGGAAAGAAGAAATAGCCGCGGCGAGTCCGTTTCGGCTCGCGGGTTATACGCCGCCCTTCCCGTGATGGGAAGTCCCTGTTTCGCCGAGATGCACCGGCCTAGCGTTGGCCGCCCACGAAGGAGAGGAGAGCATCATGAGCAATCTGAATGCCTCGGATGCTGCGCGATACCCCACGACGACACAGCCCCTGTCGCCCGGGCTCGAAAGCGAGGACGACGCAGCAGGAAAGGTGTCGACCCTCGCCGCCGACGCCGGTGAAGCGACCAAGCACGTCGCCGACACCGCGAAAGGCGAGGCACGTGAAGTCGCATCGGAAGCCGGCCATCAGGCGAGGAAGCTGCTCGGCCAAGTCGGCGACGAACTGCGCGGCCAAGCCGCGACTCAGCAGGCTCGCGCTGCCGACGCGCTTCATGCCACCGGGTCGTCTCTTTCGAGGATGGCCGACAGCTCGGACGACGACGGCTACGCGCCGCAGCTCGTGCGTGCTGCCGGCGACCGCATCGATTCGGTCGCGAACTGGCTCGGCACCAAGGATCCGGGCGAGGTCGTGGAAGACGTCAAGCGTTTCGCGCGACGGCGGCCCGGGATCTTCATCGCGATCGCCGTCGGGGCCGGTCTCATCGTCGGGCGTGTCGTGCGATCGCTCGCATCGCCGCAAGCTGGTGATCAGAGCCGTCCCTCGCACGCGGCATCCGAAAGCGACCCGTCGACCCCCGCGATCGACGCGCCGCCCGTGCCGCCGCTGCGCGAGACCGTCGCACCGACGCCCGCACCCGTCGGTGCCTCGGCTGGTGTGACGGCGACCACCGGAACGTTCCGGGACAGTTCCGATTTTCCGACCGAGCTCGGTGATCCAAGATGACTGATCCGCGATACCACGACCCACTCACGCCGTCGGAGCGACAGGCGGAGGCGAGCTCCGTCGGGCAACTGCTGAGCGAGGTCTCCCGCGACATCTCGACGCTCATGCGACAGGAGGTCGAGCTCGCCAAGGCGGAGCTGAAAGAGTCTGCCAGTAAGGCCGGAAAGGGCGCCGGCATGTTCGGCGGCGCAGGAGTCGCCGGATTCCTCGCCCTGACGTTCCTCTCGGTGGCCCTGTGGTGGGCGCTCGGCTACGTGATGGGAAACGCGTGGTCGGCCGTGGTCGTCGCCGCCTTGTGGGGCGTCGTCGCGGGCGTGCTCGCCCTGATCGGCAAGCGCGAGATCGAGTCCATCAAGGGCATCCCTGAGACCGTCGAGACGGTCAAGGAGATTCCCGATGCATTGAAGCGAAATGAGGAGAACCGATGAGCAATCCAGACACCATTCGTGAGGACATCGAACGCACGAGAGCCGAACTCGGCCAGGACGTCGACGCCCTCGCAGACAAGGTGAACCCCAACAAGATCGCCGAGCGACAGGGGCGCAAGATCCGACACGCGTTCACCACGGTGAAGGACAAGGTCATGGGCGCCGCCTCCGACGCAGGTCATGGAGTCCACGACGCGGTTTCCGACGCCGGATCGACCATGGCGAATGCTTCGCACAAGGTCGCTGCGACCGCGCAGGGCAACCCGATCGCAGTCGGCTTGATCGCATTCGGGGCGGGCCTGCTCGCCGCTTCGCTGATCCCGGCCTCGAAGGTGGAGTCGCAGCTCGCCGACAAGGCGAAGGACATCGCCGAGCCCATCGTCGACGAGGTGAAAGAGGCGGTCAAGGAGTCCGCCGAGGCGTTGAAGGAACCGGCGCAGGATGCCGCGGCCGCCGTTCAGGGCCGCGCAGCCGAGGCCGTCGAGACGGTCAAGGAGGAAGGCGCGGACGCAGTCGAAGACGTCCGGGCCGAGGCCGCCGAGATGGGGAACGCGGGCGAACCCCGATGAGGGCACTCACTTGGCAGTCCGCCGGCAGCGTCAGCGTGGAGGAGGTGCCCGATCCGCGAATCGAGGATCCACGAGACGTGATCATCCGGGTGACGTCGACGGCGATCTGCGGGTCGGACCTGCACCTCTACAACGTGCTCGGCCCGTTCCTGTCGAAGGGCGACGTGCTCGGGCACGAACCGATGGGCATCGTCGTCGAGATCGGTTCGGCGGTCACGACCCTCGCCGTGGGCGACCGGGTCGTGGTGCCGTTCGTGATCGCGTGCGGCGACTGCCACATGTGCCGGCTCGGCCTCACGACTCAGTGCGAGACCACGCAGAACCGGTCCACCGGAACGGGTGCCGATCTCTACGGGTACACCGAGCTGTACGGGTCAGTGCCCGGTGGTCAGGCCGAGTTCCTTCGGGTCCGCAGAGCCGACGCGAACGCGTACAAGGTCGGCCACGACCTGCCCGACGACCGGTACCTGTTCCTCAGCGACATCCTTCCCACCGCCTGGCAGGGCGTGCAATACGCAAACGTGCCCACCGGCGGAACCCTCGCCGTGCTCGGCCTCGGACCGGTCGGGCAGTTCGCCGCCCGCATCGGGCGTCACCTCGGTCATCGGGTGCTCGCAGTCGACCCGGTTCCCGAGCGCCGGACGATGGCCGAACGGCACGGGGCCGAAACGTTCGACCTCGCCGACGGCATCCTCGAACGGCTGCGCGACGAGACCGACGGACGCGGACCCGACAGCGTCGTCGACGCCGTCGGCATGGAAGCGCACGGCAATCCTGGCGTGGAGTTCGTGCAGAAAGCCGTCGGAATCCTGCCCGACGCCATCGCGAAGCCAATGATGAAGACCGCCGGGGTCGACCGTCTCGCGGCGATCCACCTCGCGCTCGACCTCGTGAGACGGGGCGGCACCGTCTCGCTGAGCGGCGTCTACGCAGGCGCGGCCGACCCGATGCCGTTCATCACCATGTTCGACAAGCAGATCGCGTTGCGCATGGGCCAGTGCAACGTGCACGCGTGGCGGGACGAGCTGCTGCCACTCGTCGAAGATCCGACGGATCCGCTCGGCGTCGACGACCTCGTGACCCATCGGGTGCCACTCGACCGAGCCCCGGAGATGTACGAGACCTTCATGAAGAAGGAGGACGGCTGCATCAAGGTTGTGCTCGAACCCTGACCACGACGTCGATAGCGCTCGATCATGGTGCCGTCAAGCGGGGCCCGGTCGTGCGTGCGCGGTCGTACGGTTCGACTATGAGGAAGTACGCGGCGATGACGGCTGTGGTCCTCGCGCTGGCGTTGGCTGGGTGCACGCCAGCGCGAGGGATCCTCGCCGACGCAGCGGCCCAGGGCCGGTCGGCGGTTCGGACCGCTGAACTCGCGCTCGAGACCGAGGCAGACGGGCGGGCCGGGTTCGGAGTCGTGCCGACGGCCTTGGCCGATGCGGAACGCGAGCTCGAGGATGCCGCGGCCACGGCCGTC
The DNA here is from genome assembly GCF_042884735.1 of Agromyces sp. NPDC058110. Lineage (NCBI taxonomy): Bacteria > Bacillati > Actinomycetota > Actinomycetes > Micrococcales > Microbacteriaceae > Agromyces > Agromyces sp. NPDC058110. The sequence goes on from NZ_JBHVTI010000001.1 coordinate 244,785, forward strand.
GAGGCCAGCGCCGGGACGGCGTCGGAGCGTGACCTACGCGCGGAGACGCTGACCGCTCTCCGTGCGGGTCAAGACGCGGTCGCTGCCGCCCAGCAGTCGCTGGACGGGCTCGAGTTCGCCGAGACTGCCGCCGACGAGCTCGCGACCGCCGGCAACACGCTGGACGAACTCGCGACAGCGGGCGGCCAATGATGACGAAGCAGAAGTCTGGTGTCGCGAAGCTCTTCGCGGTTGCGCTCGGAATCCTGACCGCGATCGGCGGGTTCGTCGACATCGGGGACCTCGTCACGAACGCCGTCGTGGGATCCCGATTCGGACTCGGGCTGGTCTGGGTCGTCGTGGTCGGCGTCGTCGGCATCTGCGTCTACGCGCTGATGGCAGGCCGGGTCGCGGCGGTCAGCGGTCGGGCGACGTTCGAGATCATCCGCGACCGGTTGGGACCGCGTGCCGCGTTGGCGAACCTGGCGGGGTCGTTCCTGATCAACCTGCTCACGGTCACGGCCGAGATCGGCGGTATCGCGCTCGCGTTCCAACTGATCACGTCGGTCGAGCCGGCACTGTGGATCCCGCTCGCCGCGTTCGGGGTGTGGATCGCGGTGTGGCGGGCGAAGTTCTCGTTGTTGGAGAACGTCACGGGCCTCCTCGGGCTCTCCTTGGTGGTGTTCCTCGTCGCGGTGTTCCTGCTGAAGCCAGACTGGGCTGCGCTCGGCGGAACGCTCGTGCCCGCCGTCCCGCAGGGGGAGACCCCGTTCACCTACTGGTTCTATGCCGTGGCGCTGTTCGGCGCGGCCATGACGCCGTACGAGGTGTTCTTCTTCTCTTCAGGTGCCATCGAAGACGGGTGGACGATTCGCGATCTCGGGCAGGCGAAGGCCAACGTGTTCGTCGGATTCCCCCTCGGCGGGCTGCTGTCGGTCGCGATCGCCGCGTGCGCCGCGATCGTCCTGCTCCCGAGAGCGATCGAGGTGACGAGCCTGTCGCAGGTCGTGCTGCCGATCGCCGAGGCAGGAGGGCAGATCGCGCTCGCGTTCGTGCTGGTCGGCATCCTCGCCGCGACATTCGGCGCCGCCCTCGAGACGACGCTCTCGTCGGGCTACACGCTCGCGCAGTTCTTCGGCTGGTCGTGGGGCAAGTTCCGGCGACCGGTGAACGCGTCGCGGTTCCACCTGTCGATGATCGTGACCATCCTCATCGCGGTGGGAATCCTCGCCACCGGGGTGGATCCGATCCAGGTCACCGAGATGTCGGTCGTGTTCTCGGCGGTCGCGCTGCCGTTGACGTACCTGCCGATCCTGCTCGTGGCCAACGACCGCCAGTACCTCGGCGAGAATGTCAACGGCTGCGCCATGAACGTGATCGCCCTGATCTACCTGGGCATCATCGTCCTCGCGTCGGTCGTGGCGATCCCGCTGCTCATCATCACCGGAGCCGGCGCATGAACGCCCGGCGGTTACCGCCCGCGCCGGCCGAGGCCGGGCAGATCCTCGACGCGGCACTCCACCTGCTCGATCGGCAGGTCCTCGATCGCGATTCGGTTCCCGTCACCACCGTCGACGACCTCGAGATCACGGATGTCCCGGTCGATCGTCCACTCGATTCTGACGCGCCGGCACCGGTGATCACGGCCATCCTCACGGGACCGGTGCTGGCGACCAGGATCTTCGGTGGTCGCCCGCCGGCGTCGCGTATGGCCCGCATTCCCTGGCGATTGGTGCACTGGATCGACACCACGGTCCATCTGGGCGTCTTCCAGGACGAGTTGGAGGCCACCTGGACCGAACGCTGGGTGCGCGATCGGATCATCCGCCGCATCCCGGGAGGCTCGCATGATCCTGGGTGACCTGCTGCAGGCGAAGGTCCTCGACGCTTCGGCCGAACGAGTCGGGTGGGTGATCGACGTGCGCTTCGTGCTCGACGGCACCGTGCACGAGACGCTCGCTGATGCGCGGCTCAGCGGCCTGATCGTCTCACCGCGAACGAAGTCGTCGTACTGGGGGTTCGAGCGTCACAGCCAGGATTCGCCCGCATTGATCGCCCGCTACCTTCGCTGGCGGCATCGCGGCTCGTTCCTCGTTCCGTGGTCATCCGTCGCGATGCTTCGAAGCGACGGCACCGTCGTGCTCCGGGCGGACCACGACGCATACGACCCTGCGCTCTGAGCGCGCACCGGCGCAACCGCGGCGTCGGGTATCCGCACACGTCGGTCCGGGTGTCAAGCGGGTTGATGCGGCGGGTGAGTCGAGGTGGGCTTGCAGGATGAGCGACGCAGACAAGCAGAACACGCACGGCACTCCGGGGGAGAACGAGGAAGCCGACACCGCATCCGGGGGCGCTCCCGAGAAGCCCGACTCGACCGAGCAGAATCCCGACTCGACCGAGCGCCAGGACGACACCGACAGCAAGGACCGCCAGTAGGGGTCCGGAACCGAGCCGTCCGCCCGGTGCGCACGCCGTCGCCGGGCCGCCGAGGACCGCACGGATCCCGAACGGCACCATCGATCGAAGGAGGGGCAGATGCCCGATACCGAGAAGACCGAGCAGGAACGCATCATCGAACTCGCCCGTGGCATCCCGTACGGATGGCTGACCACGGTGAACGGCGAGGGGCGTCTGGTCGCTCGCCCGATGTCACCGCGGGATGTGACCGATGAGGGCGAGATCTGGTACTTCGCCGAACGCGACTCCCGTGACGCCAGCGAGATCATGGACAACCCGAATGTCGGCGTGACGCTTAACTCCGGCTCGACATTCGTGTCCTTCGCCGGCACGGCCGAACTCGTCGACGACCCGGCGAAGAAGGAGGAGCTCTGGGATGCCGCGGTCGAAGCCTGGCTGCCCGACGGACCGCATAGCTCCAACGCCGTTCTCATCAAGGTCACGGCGGAATCGGGGGAGTACTGGGACACCCCGGGCGGCCGCATCGCGACGCTGATCAGCTTCGTGAAGGCGAAGGTGACCGGCGAACGCTACGACGGTGGCGAGAACGAGACGGTCAAGCTTTGAGCCGAGTTCTCGACGATCGCGCCTCGCGTGCAGGTGACTCAGCCGATGCGTCACCTGGCGATGGCCGGGACGAAACCGCGGGCGAGAAGGCCGACCGCAACTGGGCCGACATCCTGCAGGAGTTGCGTGCGGTGCAAACAGGGACACAGATCATCACCGGATTCCTGCTCGCGGTCGCCTTCCAGCCGACGTTTCAGGACCTGGAACGGTACGAGATCGGCCTCTACCTCGTCCTCATCGTGTTGGCGGGGTGCGCGACGATCCTCGGCCTCGCGCCGATCATCATGCATCGGCAGGCATTCGGGCGACAGCGGAAACCAGAGCTCGTACGCTCGGCCAATCGCATGCTCGTCGCATTGCTCATCGTCGTATCCCTGCTTGCCGCCGGTGTCGTGAGCCTGGTGTTCGACGTGGCAGTCAGCCGCACGGCGGGACTCATCGCACTCGGCATCGCGCTCGCGGTGCTGCTCGTGTTCTGGACGATCGTGCCGCGCCTTGGCCGCATCCGCGAACCCAACACAAGCATCCCGAGGCACGCCACTGTCGTCGCCTCGAAGACGGAAGGAACGTAGAGACATGGAAATCCAGCCGCTCCGAGCTGTTGCGCTGGTGTGCACGCTGAAGACCTCCGGCACCGAGTCCAGCAGCGAGAAGCTCGCCGGTGAGGTGCTGCTCGAGCTCGCCCGCCATGAAGTCGTCGGACAGGCCTTCCGCGTTGCGGACTATGACATACGACCGGGCGTCACCATCGACGAGGGCCACGGCGACGAGTGGCCTATACTTCGCCGACATATCACTGACTCTGACATCGTGATCCTCGCGACACCAACCTGGCTGGGCCACCCGTCTTCGGTCGCGCAACGTGTGCTCGAACGCCTCGACGCCGAGCTGTCGGAGGTCGACGACGCCGGCCGGCCGTCGATGTTTGGCAAGGTCGCGCTCGTCGCCGTCGTCGGGAACGAGGATGGCGCGCACTCGATCGTCGCCGATGTGCAGCAGGCGTTGAACGACATCGGCTTCACCCTTCCCGCACAGGGCTGCACCTACTGGAACGGCGAAGCGATGGGATCCACCGACTACCTCGACCTGCCGGAGACACCCGCATCGACCGCATCGGCTACGGCCACGGCCGCTGCCAACGCAGTGCACCTGGCACGCCTGCTCGCCGACTCGCCGTACTCCCCGCCCGAACAATGACCCCACCCGCATGTTCTTCAAGCCCGCTGAAGCCGGCCCAATGGGCGGTCGTGAAAGAAAGGATGAGCAGATGCCCGGAAACAGGAACGCCTCACTGAAAGACCCCGAGATGTACGAGGAGCTGCGCAAGGGCGGAGCCTCGAAGGAAAAGGCCGCACGCGTCTCCAACGCGGCAGCTGCACGTGGGCGCAAGTCAGTGGCTCGAAAAGGCGGCAAATCAGGCGATTACGAGGACTGGACCGTCGAGCAACTTCGCAAGCGCGCGAAGGAGATCGGACTCACCGGGTACAGCGGCAAGCGCAAAGCGGAACTGATCTCCGCGCTGCGGAACCACTGACGGGCCGCAAATGTCTTGAGGCGCACGCGGCCTGTGCCGGCGGAGGAACTGAATGGTGACTAGGGTTCAGGTGCTGCGTTCTGTCACCGGGACTTGAACCGTCAACGTTTATCCCACGTTTATTCGATCCGAGCCTGGTCGAGATGCTCCGAGATATCCCGAGTAGCCTAGAAGCCGCAGTTTCAAGATCGGCGAGAAATCCCCGGTCATGTCGAGATCGGTCGAGCGGTCACCGAGATTGGGAGTTCGGGGGAGTGGCCTCGGGCGAGTCCATCGGTCGAGGGTTCAAGCCCCTCCCGCCCCACAAAAACCATGCTGATCAGGTGTTTTATGTGCTCGATTGCATGCGCTCCGGGGCATGGAGGCCGGAATGTGTTCGCTGTAAATCGTGCTCGATCCACCTCGACGAATCTCGGTGGGGTTGGGGAGCCGGGGCTCCATGCGTCACCGACCATGGTCGGTGACGCCGCGCCGATTCCCGTGGCGGAATCTATTCTGAAGCGGGCCTAGCGCCTGCATGTGCGCCGACAGCGTGGACGTCGCGCTTGATCGGGTCTGGGGCGAACTCGAGGCGTGCGATGCTGCCGGTGGGCCAGAGGAGTTTGACGTAGAGGAGTACGAGTGTGGCGATGAGGACGCGCGCGAGCATGCCTGGCAGGCCTGCTTCTGGACCGTAGGCGCCGCCGTTGAGGAGTTCGTTGCCGGTCGACGTCGAGGTGAACCAGCCCGGCCACTGGGTGGTGCCGCTGACCGGGAAGCCCCAGATCGCTTGGCTGAGGTTCCACGAGACGTGCAGGAACAGGGGGAGCCAGAGTGCCCTGGTGGCGAGGAACGCGATGCCGTAGATGACGCCGCCGAGTGCGGTGCCGAACGCGCCGATGAGGGTCGCGTTCGGGTTCGTCAGGTGCATGGCTCCAAATGCCGTCGCGACGATGGCGACCGCGATCCAGCGGCCGGCAGCGACTCGGCGGAAGAGGATCACGAGGCCGCTGAGCAGGAGCACCCGGAAGAGGACTTCCTCGAAGAGCGCGTACCCGATGATCTCGCCGATCGCGCCGCCCAGTCCGGACCAGTCCTCAGCCCCGTCGGTGACCTCGATCGCGCCGAGGGCGAGCTCGGCGAGAAAGACGAGACTGATCGCGACGAATGGGATCAGCAGGCCGACGAGGATGTCGAGTGCGCTCCAACGGTTCGCGGTGATGCCGAGGCTGCGCCACACGGGGCGGTCGTTTCGGCGGTACCAGACGATCGCGAAGACGCCGAAGCCGAGGCCGATGAGGATCAGGGCGATGTCCATGGGTCAGGCCTGTTCGACGCGGGGTGCGGTCAGGCCTGCCTGGGATTGTGCGCGGCGTGAGCTGCCCCGGTAGAGCAGGTACGCGATGAGGGCGAAGATGATGAGCGCGAGCGCGCCGGCCACGCCCCCCTCGGGGCCGAACCCGCCTCCGGTGAGCCAGATCGGTGCTGCCTCGGTGGGTTCGAGGAAGATCAGGGCGGTGGACTGCACGTTGATGCCGTCGACCTGCACGCCCCAGACGTTGCCCTCGGCCCAGTTCCAGCCGCCGTGGATGCCGATGATGAGCCAGAGCGAGTTCTGCCAGAGCACGATGAACGCGGCGAAGATCGCGTAGCCCATGATCGTGGTGAAGCCGATCGGCTTGGTGAGCACGCCGTGCATGAGCGTGAACAGGAGTGCCGGGAGAATGACGGCGAGCCACCCCGGCATCTGCAGACCCGAGTTCTGCATCAGGAAGCCACGGATCAGGATCTCCTCGTTGCCGCCCTGCACGACGTGCGTCAGCGCGAGCGCGAGCACGAGCAACACCGCGGTCGACCCGCTGATCGCACCGGTGGGCGGGTCGATGAGTCGGTAGCTGCCGGTGGCCCAGAGGAACAGGATCGGGATGGAGATCATCAGCGCCCCGACCGGGATGCCGAGCAGGAGCAGCAGCACGCCGCGTCCGGGGCGGCGGAAGCCGAGGGTCTTCACGTGCCGGCGCTCGTAGAGCACGACCCAGGCGATGATCAGGATGGTCGGGATCAGGTTCGCGGGGATCTCGAGCCACTGCGCTTCGGGGGACCCGGCGGCTGGGTGCAGGATGAGTTCGAACGCGCCCATGAGGCCGAACTGCACGATGAACACGAGCCCGATGAACACGAGCGGGTAGGCGAGCCACCACCGGGTCACGCGCTTGCCGGTGGCGGCATCCTGGACGTACGGGGTGCTTCGGATCGACATGGGACGGTCCTCTCAGACGGCGTCGACGACGGGTGCGGTCAGGGCGGCGGCTTCGCTGCGGCGAGCATCCCATCGACGGAACACCACGAAGGCGATGGCCGTCACGACGAGCAGGACGATGACGGCCGGCAGGCTCGCCTCCGTGCCGAACTCGCCGCCGGTCAGCCAATCTGGGGTTCCCTCGACCGGCTGCAGGTAGACCGCCGAGGTCGATAACGGCGGGAGTCCGCTCACGGGGATGCCGTAGAGGTTGCCCATCGCGAAGTTCCATCCGGCGTGGATGCCGATCGCGATCCACAGGGCGCCCTGTCGGAGCACGAGGAACGAGGCGAACAGGGCGTAGAGGAAGATCATCGTGAACGGCAGCGGATGGATGAGCACGCCGTGGATGAGGGTGAACAGCAGGGCGGGCAGGAGCACTGCGAGCCACCCCGGGAGCTTCAGGCCGCTGGTCTGCAGGAGGAAGCCGCGGGTGAGGAGTTCCTCGGTGCCGCCCTGCACGACGAATGCCAGGGCCAGCAGCACCAGCAGCGGCACTGCGCCCCACCCGGATGCCCCGCTCTCGGGCCCATCGACGGATTCGTAGGCGCCGATGGCCAGCAGGAAGAGCGCCGGGATCGACAGCAGCACGACCCCGGCGACGAATCCGCCGACCATCGTCAGCACACCGCGACCCGGGGAACGGAACCCGAGTGTGCGAACCCGTCGGCGTTCGAAGAGCACGACCCAGAGCACGAGCACGAGACCGGCGGCTGCGAAGGAGATCGACTCCTGCAGTTGCGCGGCAGGGGACCCGTGCTCGACCGGCCAGGTTGTCGCGAACACGGCGAGGACCCCGGCCTGCACGCCGATGATCAGCACCAGGAAGACGATGATGTACGCCAACCACCAGGGTGTGACGCGTTTTCCGGTCGCGGCATCCTGAACGAAGGGCGTGGTGCGAATCGACATGGGCGCTCCTCTGGCGAGGGTCCCGGGACGGTGGTGCCCGAGACCGGTTGGCGGTTCGGTCTCAGGCGTGTGTCATGCGTGCGGGCGAGGCGCGTTCATGCAAGCTGTCATCTCGCATGGCACGGTCGGCATTGCGATCCGCGCAGCGGGTACTCCGAGCGACCACCGACATCACACCCCCCCCGGGAAGTCGGACAACGCTTCCACGCTATCGGGACGAACCCGCCGAAGACCAGAGGTGCTGCTGAAGCCGCGCCCGCATAGTCCAAGACGAGTCGTCACCCAGGCGTCCGGAAGGTCGTGTTGACGAGTACGACAAGGGGATCCCGCACCGGGCATCTGCCGGTCTGCCTCGGCGCCCAGCGCCATGAGCGCGAGGCCTGCTATGACCAGGACCATTGTCGAGTACCCACTGAAGGTGACCGCGAGCACGGGTCTAAGGGCTGGGCCGAGTGCGGTGATCGCCGTGATGGGTGCTGCGAAGACGCCGTTGATGGTGCCGTAGTTTCGAATGCCCCACGGGTCGGCCACCGCGGAGCCCCGGACGAGCGTTTGAGCGCCGCGGATGGCGCCGGTGATGATGCCGAACATGATGAGGTGCCAAGGCGCGGCATCAAAGCGGTTCCCGCCCTTGGAGCGCGGTTGGGGAGACTGCGACGAGATTGCCTGCGGTGAGGAGTCGGGCCCACTTCATCAGTGACCCGACCGAGTCAGGCCGAGACTCAGCCTGCCGTCGTTGCTGCTGCGGTGACCAGCGCGAACGTGAAGGTCACCCAGTCGTTGATCAGATGCGCCCCGAAGGAGACCAGGATGTTCTTCGTGCGGATGAACGCGAGTGTGAGCACGATGCGGGCGGCACCGATGACGAAGATCGCTTGGATGACGTTCCATCCGTAGGTGGGCAGGTGCGCGGCGCCGAACCAGATCGCCGTGATGACCCAGGCCAGCACGACAGAGGCTTTGCGCGAGAGTCCAGCTTTCGAGTGCAGCCAGTACAGCACCGCCAGGAACGGCAGGATCGTGAACAGCTCTTCACCGAAGAGCTGGACGAAGGTTCCGACATAGAACGCGATCACGCCTCCAGCGCCACCGTCCAGGACGGTTGAGGTCGCACTGTTCTGCGTGAGTCCGCCGAGTTGACCACCTGAGGCGATGAACGCCGCGAGCGCACTGACGACGAGGGTGAGGAGCCAGAAGATCACCATGGCGCCGATGTCGCGGCCTTTGATCGGCCGGAAGATTGCCTTCCAGTTCGGTTTCACGAGCAGGATGAAGGCCGCGAGTGGGATCCCGACGAACAGCAGCCGCGGGATGAGCTCGAGCCATTGGTTCTCGAAACCGATGAGGCTGAGCGACAGGAAGCCCAGTGCGCAAGCCAGGATAATCACGATCCACTTCCAGGTCGCCACCTTGGCGGGGATCAGGTTGTAGAACGGAAAATCCGCGCCGTCATTCCGTTCGATGAGCGTGCCGAAGCGAGCGTCCTTGGTTGTCATGCCATCCACTTCACTCATCAGTCTCCCTCGCCAAATCGATGCTGGACGTGTCCCTCACCCGAGCTTCCGGGGATGAGATCCGCGTCAATCTATACAGCACTCGCTCATCGTTGAACCGATAACCGACACGAGGTGGCGACAATCGGGCTGTTTCAATGTGAAGACGACCCGATACCGGTTCGCCCGTGTCAAAACACGATGCGCTTACTTGGCTGATCAACGATCGGCTACACCTTCTCCTGCGGCCACGCCACGATGAATGGGGAAATGGTGTCACCCTCGGGGCGGGTGCGCCCCCTAGACTCCCGGTGTCGGGGGTCGACGGGAATCGAACACTGGGGAGCAGGCATGGGGTCTGGGCAGAAGGTCACCGAAGCGTACGCTGCGGAGGTCGCGAAGGCGGCGTACCTGTGGGGGTGGCCGCTCGTCAACATCCACAATCGGCGGGTGTTCATGGAGCAGCTCCCCGAACCGGGTCTGCTCGTGGGCATCGTACCCGCCGGTCCGCCGAACCACATCGGGATGCTGCACGACTACATCCGCCCCGAGGAGCGGGTCGTCGCGTGTCCCAATCAAGACGTCGCCTACGGCTTCGGAACGCTCGATGCCGACCTCGGGCCGGCGGTCGTGCAGGTGCCCGACTTCGGCGACCGGTTCTGGGTGTACCAGGTCGTGAACCAGCGCACGGACTCCTTCGTCGAGCTCGGCAAGATGTACGGCACGAAGCCGGGCCACTACCTGCTCGCGCCCGAGAGATGGGAGGGCGAGGTGCCCGAGGGCATCGCCGGCGTGTTCCGCTACGACACGCGGTGCGGCATCGTCATCCCTCGCGTCTTCCTCGACGACACGCCCGAGGACCTCGCCGCGATCCAGCCGCTCGTGAACCAGATCAGCGTCTACCCGCTCGCCGACTTCGACGGCACGATGAAGACGATCGACTGGACCGCGGTGCCGACGTTCGGCAACGACGACGCGACCTCCGGGCAGGAGGAGACACAGTGGGTCACGCCCGAGACGTTCTTCGCGTCGTTCGGCGAGATCCTCGACGAGGTGCCGCCGCTGCCGGGCGAGGAGGCGATGTACGACTGGTTCAGGGTCGTGCTCGACGCCGCCGAGCACGATCCCGAGATCGCGGCCGCCGCACGGCAGGCGGCGCTCGATGCCGACCCGATCGTCAAGGAGCTGTTCGAGTTCCGCAACTACGGCATCCCGGTCGGCCACCACTGGACCACCCAGCGCTCGGGTGCGCGGTTCGGCACCGACTACCTGATGCGCACCGCCGTCGGAAAGTCGAACATCTTCGTCAACACCCCCAACGAGACGACGTACTTCTATCAGGACCTCGATGCCGACGGCGGCCGACTCGACGGAACGCGCACCTACACGGTGCGCTTCGAGGAGGGGCAGCTGCCGCCCGTGCAGGGCTTCTGGTCGCTGACGGTCTACAACAAGCACCACTTCTTCCACGCCAACGACCTCGACCGGTTCTCGCTGGGCACGAAGAACAAGGACCTCACCCGCGGCGCCGACGGGTCTCTGACCCTCACGGTCGGCGGCGACGCGCCGGACGATCCCGCGCTGCACGCCAACTGGATCCCGGCACCCGCCGACGAGTTCTCGGTCTACCTCCGCGCGTACTGGCCCGACGAGGCGATCCTCGACGGCACCTGGGCGCCCCCACCAGTGACCCTCGCTTAGCCACTCCGCCGACAGAAGGTGCTGAGTACTGGCACTGGGACTTGATGCGTCAACGCTTATCCAACGTTTATCCGATCCGAGCCCAATCGAGAGGGCCCGAGGCATCCCGGGTAGTCTGGAGGTCATAGATTCAGGATCGGCGAGAAATCCCCGGTCATGTCGAGATCGGTCGAGCAATCGCCGAGACTCGGGGTCGGGCCACGAAGGTCTGGGCGAGTCCATCGGTCACGGGTTCAAGTCCCGTCCGCCCTACCGAATATCATCTGATCAGGATTTCTTGCCTCGAATAGAGCGCAAGCGCATGATGTCGTCAAGGTGATCCACGACTTGCGCACCGACCGACTTGGGCGACCGCCATGCGCGTCGGCAGTGAGCAACCCTTCGTCAGGATCTGGACCAATCTGACTTCCGCGATCAGATGGCCGCTCCAACCGTGCCAACGAAGCCGACCGTTCGGTCGAGGGCGGCCTATGGATTGTCCGCGGTCGCACCGGGGTTCGGATCGGTCAGAGCGAGGGTGAGTTTGTGCATGCTCGTGCGGGCGGACTCGGTTGCGGTGGGTCCGAGGGCGACGAGAGCGACGAGCAGGGCGGCGATCTCGCCGGGTTCGAGCGCGATCGGGTCGGGCGAGGACCGGGTGTCGAAGAGGTAACCGCCTCCCGGTCCGCGCTGTACGCGGATCGGGATGCCGCTCTCGCGCATGCGGGCGATGTCACGTTCGACTGTGCGCGGGGTTACACGCAGTGTCGCCGCGAGGTCGCGTGATGATCGCGGTGCTCCTCGTCGTCGGCGCAGTTCCTCGATCAACGCATGCTGTCGCTCGATGCGTCGCAGGGTGAGATGCGGGTCGGTCGATTTCGAGAAGGCCATGATGAGAACCCGTCGTCTGCTAGTCGGGTTCTCTTCATAGCATCATGTGCATGACCACGATTGCGATGATCGTTTCTGGGGCGGGACTACCCGACTGGCTGTGGGATGACGTCCGAGCCCGACTGAAGATGCCAACACGGATCGCCCCGAAACCGGCCGACAGCGACGCGACGGTCACCGAGTACGCCAGGGCCGCTCTTGTCGCCGCACACTCGGGCCGCATCCTGCTGGTCGCGCACTCCGCCGGTGGGGTTGTCGCGTCGGAGATCGCCGCCCTCGCGGCGCCGGGCCAGATTGCCGGCATCGTCGGGGTCACTGCCGTGATCCCGCCTTCGGGCGGATCGTTCACCTCGGCGATGCCCTTCCCGCAGAACGTGATGCTCCCAGTCGTGCTCCGGGTCGCCGGCACCCGGCCGCCCGAGTCCGCGATCCGGAACGCGCTGGCATCCGGGATCGATCCAACGGCCGCCGATCGCCTCGTGGCAGACTTCACGCCCGAACCTCGCCAGTACTTCACCTCCCGCGTGCGAGACACCGAACCGCTCCGTGCGCTTCCGACCCGCAGTTACCTCCTGACGACCGACGACGCGGAGTTCCCCATCGGTCAGCAAGAACGCTTCGCGGCGCGCATGCGGCCACACACCCTCATCCGCGTTCAGAGCGGACACCTGCCCATGCTGACCCACCCCGACGACGTCGCCGGGGCCATCACCAGCGCCGCCCTCACAGATCAGGCCGCCCGCGACTGAGCCGCTACTCGCAGCCGCCAGGGCTCCGCGACTGCTCGAGCGTCCTGGCAGAATCGGAAGTCGTGATCACGTGCAGACTTCGGCCCGAAGAAGTCGCCAGCCTGGCTCCGCGACTGCTCGAACTTCAGGGGCGCGCGTACAGCGTCGAGGCAGCGCTCATCGGCGACGATCGGATCCCGCCGCTGCACGAGTCAGTGCAAGATCTCGTGGCCGCTCAGCTGCACTGGATCGTGACACTCGACGGTGATCGGATCGCCGCAGCGATCGGGTACGCGGTGGAGGAGGGGTCGATCGACATCGACCGCCTCATGGTCGACCCGAGCTTCCACCGAAGAGGGCTCGGGGCTTCTCTGGTGACCGAAGTCCTGTCACTCGCCAGGCGGACGGTCGTCTCGACGGCACGTGAGAATACGCCCGCTCGCGCCCTCTATGAAGCCCTCGGCTTCACACACGACGCCGACATCGAGCCCATCGCCGGACTCTGGATCAGCCAGTACTCGGCGACAGGCACGGTCGCCGACGAGCTCGACTGACGATCAGGGCTCGTTCACACCACGTCGTCGACCCTTCCCGAGACCTATGCGGCGGCCTCGAGCTCGAGCCGCGATCCCATGAACCTGCGACGCAGCATCCGGTCGTGTGTGACCAGCACGATCGCGCCATCGTAGGAGTCGAGAGCAGACTCCAGCTCGTCGACGAGTTCCGGGGCGAGGTGGTTCGTCGGCTCGTCGAGCAGCAGCAGATCGTGCGACTCGCTGACGAGCAGCGCGAGCTCGAGTCTCCGCCGCTGGCCGTAGGACAGGTCGGCGACGGGTACCGCCAACTCGGCCGGACGGAAGAGCCCGAGGCGCAGGAGCCGGTCCTCTGCGGTCTCGAGGTCTTCACGGATGCCGCGGGAGAATGCTTCGCGCACAGTTCGCGTGCTCGTCGTGATCGTCGAGTGCTGGCGGAAGTACCCGACCCGGCCGCTCATACGTACCTCTCCCTGCGTCGGGGCCAGCTCGCCGGCGATCACCCGGAGCAGGCTGGTCTTGCCGACGCCGTTCGGTCCGGTGACGATCAGGCGATCACCCGACCCCAATCGCAGTGCATCGACGAAGGCTGCAGCCACGCGCACCTCCTCGAGCTCGAGGATCGGGCTGGTCGCAACCTTCGACGTCGACGCGTCGCGAGGGACGTCGACTGCGGCATCTGCTGCGATCGTCGAGAATCGCGGCGCGAACACGAGTGGCTCGGGCGGGGGAGCGACCGGCTGCTCGACAAGGCGGGCGAGCCGTTCCTTGGCATTGCGGATGCGGCTCATCGCGCCGTGATCACGCCCGCGGGCCCGGAACGCTCCCGCACCCATGCCGGCCTTGTCGAGCTTGCGCGGGATCGCGTCGAGGCGTCCGGCGTTCGCTGCGACCAGCGCGCCGTGCCGTGAGACCTCCTCCTTCCATGCCTCGTGCGCGAGACGGTGACGCTCGCGCGCCGTCGCCCGTGCGACGAGCAAGCCGCGATACCCGTCACCGGAGCGGGTGACCGTGCCATCGCGGACCGTGAAGATCACGTCGGTGAACTCCTCGAGGAACGCCCGGTCGTGCGTGACCGCGATCACGGTGCCCCGATGCGCGCGCAGGGTGGCGAGCAACCAGTCCCACGCATCGTCGTCGAGGTCGTTCGTGGGCTCGTCGAGCAGCAGCAGTTCGGCGTTGCCCGCGATCGTCGCTGCGACGGCGAGTCGCGACCGCTCGCCTCCCGACAGCGACACCCATGGACGTTCGCGATCGACGTGGGCCACGCCGAGCGCGCGCAGCGCGACATCCAAGCGGTTGGATGCCGCGTAGCCGTCACGCGCCTCGTATTGATCGACGAGTGCGGCGTAGCGAGCGAGCGCGAGTTCGAGTGCGGCATCCGTGGTCGCGTCGAGCGCCGCCGCCGCGGCGTCGATGGCCTGCTCGATCGCTCGCAGCTCTCGCCAGAAGGTGTCGATCGCGTCGCGCACGGTCGCCTGATCGGGCAGCTCGAGCGACTGAGGAAGCACACTCACGCCTCCGGGCGCGACGACGGTGAGCTCGCCGGCTTCCGGTTGCAGCTCACCGGCGATCAGCCGGAGCAAGGTGGACTTGCCCGCACCGTTGTCGCCGATGATGCCGATGCGCTCGCCGACCCGGATGGACACGTCGACGCGATCGAGCACGACCCTGTCGGCGAACCGCTTCGTCACGGAGTGCAGGGACAACTGAAATGGGAACATGCAGGTCTCGATTTCCCGACCGACGCTGCAATCGTGAGTCCACACGCCTCGAAGGGCCGGTGGCGGACACGGCGAGCTGCTCACGCGATGCGAGCGCGGGTCGTGATCAGGTGGTGGAATGCGCACAGCACATGCGCTCTGACATCCGTGGAGCGAAGCTCGACACGGAACCACCTAGGAGAAAATCAGCGTACCCACTCGCGCGAACTTAGCAGTCGGGACCCAGCCGGTCAACGGCATTCCGCGAATCGGTGCCTTCCTCCCCGTCGACCGCGACCGACTCTCCGGCCGCACGTGGATGCGGCCGCGGGCAGCCACTGGAAGTGTCTCGGCGGCGCCCATCGACGACCCGGCGCGCAGGTGCCATACGCGAGTTGCGGCATCCTCGCCACCCGTTGTCGGTGATCGCCGGCAGTCGTAGCGTGCCGGGCATGACCTCACTCTGGCTTTCGCGTCCGCTTGCCGTGGAGACCGACGGGCCGTCGTCGCCGCGTTCGTTCGACGAGATCGTGGTCGGCGCCGGTCTCACCGGACTCGTCACGGCCGTGCTGCTCGCGCGGGCGGGTCGGCGCGTCTGCGTGCTCGAGGCGCGCGAGGTGGGCGCGGTCGCCACGGGCAACACGACTGCCAAGCTCAGCGTGCTGCAGGGTGCGCACCTGCAGCGCGTGCGCCGGCGCACCTCGGCCAGGGTGCTTCAGGCGTACGTCGACGCCAACCTCGCGGGGCAGGCGTGGCTGCTCGCGTACCTTGCGAAGCGCGGCATTCCGGTGCAACGGCGCGACGCCGTGAGCTTCGCGGCGACGCCCGCGGGTCGCGAGCAGGTCGAGCGTGAAGCCGAGGTCGCCCGCGAGGCCGGGCTGCACGTGATGACCGACGTGCCTGCGGGTTTGCCGTTCGAGGTGTACGCATCGGCGCGCCTTCGCGACCAGGCGCAGTTCGACCCGATGGACGTGCTCGTCTCGCTGGTCGAGGAGTTGCGCGCGCTCGGCGGCGTCGTGCGCACCGGCGTGCGGATGACGGGCGCCCACGTGGGTCGCCCGGTGCAGGTGCGCACGACGGCCGGCGGGTTCGCGTGCGATCGGCTCGTGCTCGCGACCGGCACCCCCATCCTCGACCGAGGCCTCTCATTCGCGAAACTGCGCGCCCACCGCTCCTACGCTGCCGCATACCGGACGGATGCCCCGCTGCCGCAGGCCATGTACCTGAGCGTCGACGAACCGAGCCGGTCGATCCGCACGGCGCCCGATCCCGACCTGTGGGCGGAGTCGGGCGAGCTGCTGCTCGTCGGCGGGTACGGGCACGAGGCGGGGCGGCATCCCTCACCCGCGTCGCGCGTCGCGGCCCTCGACGACTGGACCCATTCGGTGTGGCCGGATGCCGCGCTGACGCACCGGTGGAGTGCGCAGGACTACGAGACGCCGCACGGCGTGCCGTTCGTGGGCTGGCTTCCGCGCGGACGCGGACGCGTGTTCATCGCCACGGGCTACGACAAGTGGGGCATGACGAACGCGGTGCAGTGCGGGCTCACGCTCGCGGCCGACCTCCTCGGCGAGCTGCCCGACTGGGCCCGCACCCTGCGCCACCGCGCGACGACGCCGGTCGCGCTCGGTGTCGGCCTCGGCATGAACGCGGCGGTCGCCAAGCACTACGCCGCCGGATGGGTGCGCGCGATCGCCCACCGGCTCCCCGAAGCACCGCCGGCGGAGGGTTCCGGTGTCGTCGGACGCACGGGCCGCGCGCCGGTGCCGACGGCCGTTTCAACCGTCGACGGCGTGACGTGTCGGGTCTCGGGCGTCTGTCCGCACCTCGGCGCGGTGCTGGCGTGGAACGATGCCGAGCACACGTGGGACTGCCCGGCCCACGCCTCGCGTTTCACGGCTGACGGTCGCCGGCTCGAGGGGCCGGCGACACGCGACCTCGGGCGGCGCGAGCCGGCAGGAGCGCCGGGCACCGGCGACGATGCTGTCGACTCGACCGCGACGTCGGTGTCAAGCCCCTCGCTCCCGGCGATGGGTACGAGGGACAGTGGTACTCGACGCTGATCGGTACTGCATCAGCGATTGGAGTGAGGATGACCGATCTTTCGAACCCCGAGCCGTTCTCCACCGAACCCGACGACCCTGACGCCGGGTTCGGAGGCCTTGAGAAAGCTGCGCGGGACGTGCCGGCCGAGGTCCAGACCGTGGATGAGGGCCTGCCCAACGACAAGATTCCCGACGACGAGACTCCGGTGCGGGATAACGAAAGCGAATGAGAGTCGATGGTCGGGGGCGGCCGGCAGTGCGTACGCTGAACGTATGGGGACGCTGTACTACGGGGATTCGCAGACGCCGATCGGGATCGACGACCGTGCGCTCACGCATCTGCAGCTCGTCATCATCACGAAGCTGCGACGAGGCGAGGCGTTCACGTTGTCGTGGAGGCACACCGACGACGAGCCCCGTGGCCGTACGACGATCTGGTTGAGCAACTCTATGCCGCTCCGGTTCGTGTTCGACGAAGAGGACGCTCCGGAGCTGAACCATGCCTGGGTGGAGGAGTTGATGAAATCGGCGAATTCGACCGGCGGCGTTCAGCTCGTACCGGAGAATCTCGATTCGTCTCCGATCGCGACGACGCCCGAACAGCCGGTCGGCGTTGGCGTGGACGTGCAGCAGGTCGAGGACTGAGTCACGGCCACGTCGGCGTCGAGCTGGGCCCGTCGGCGGAACTGAGCTCCGCGTTGCGGAACCACTGAACGCGCGCCTACGCCGCCCGCTCTGAAACCGGCATCGGCGCGACTGCAGGCTGTCGGGCACATCGGCACAGGTCGGTTCGGGTGTCAAGCGGTTGATGCGGCGGGCGAGTCGAGGTGGGCTTGGAGTATGAGCGATACAGGCGAGCAGAACACGCATGGCACACCGGGCGAGAACGAGGAAGCCGACACCGCATCCGGCGGTGCACCCGAGAAGCCCGACTCGACCGAGCATCAAAACGACCCTGGCAGCACGGACGACTCAGACGGAACGGACGACCGTAGCGGTTCGGTCTGAGGCTGCCCGCTCCGCCCCGCACGGCGTCCGGGGGCGGCGCCGCCGATCGCACAGATCTCCGATACGACGTGCGGTCGGGTGTCACCGTCGACGAGGGACACGGCGACGAATGCCCATCCTCCGCCGGGCCGTCGGGGGCGAATCGTCAGGGTTGCGTGCTCGCAACCACGGGTTCCGAGGTGCGGTGGGCAGCCCCGCGCAGGTCCATCGACATGATCCGGTCGCCGCCCGCGAGTTTCGCCTGGCACATCGCATGGTCAGCGGTTCGCACCAGCCGGTCGACGACGACAGGGCCGTCAGATCGCGAGACGGTCACGACGCCGATGCTCGCCGTGATCGCGAGGTCGGCGGGCAGCGATGCGTACGGCTTCGCGACCGTCGCACGGATCCGTTCGGCGAGCACCTCTGCGTCGCCGGGGGCCTCGACGGCGGCCACGGCGATGAACTCGTCGCCGCCGAACCTCCCCAGGACGTCGCGCTCGCGGATCTCGCCGCGAAGCCGACGCCCGACCTCCCGGAGCAGTGCGTCGCCCGCGGGATGTCCCAGCCGGTCGTTGACGGGTTTGAACCCGTCGAGATCGATGAACAGCACTGCGAGCACGTCGAACTCGCCGAGCACGGCCTGCGTCACGTCCTCTTCGAACAGACGGCGACTCGGAAGACCGGTCACCTCGTCGTGCATGGCCGCGCGGCGCAGCGACTCCTCGAGCCGGACCCGTGCGATCGCCTGGGCCGCCTGGTTCGTGAGCGCTTCCGCAAGCGGCACAGCCTCCTCGTCGAACTCCCGAGGGTGATCGAAATAACAGACCATCGAACCGATCGATTCGCCCTTATACCGGATGGGCGAGGCGATCGCCGCCTCGATGCCGGCGGCGCGGTACACCTCGCTCATCGGCGGGTCGGGCACGTACCGGTCAGCGTCTTCGGGTGAGCGGACGACGAGGACCGCGCCGTTGACCAGTGTGAACGAGCCGGGTGCGCGGAAGCCGACCGGCCAGTGCGCCTCGAGCGGATTCTCGCCGGCGACCTGCTCGACGCCGTCGGCCCCGCGCAGATGGATGGAGACGAACGTCGCGGCGAACGCCCGTTGGGCGACGTCGACGAGCAGCTCCGCGGCCTCGACCTCGGCGCGGATCGCTCCGAACCCGACGGCCGAGTTGAGCAGGATCTGCAGGCGCCGGCGACCTCGTTCGGTCTTCGCCTCGGCCCCCTGCAGGCCGAGCGCGAACACCGACCGCGCGGAGACGTCGTAGACGGCGATCCGCATCGAGGCGCCGACGATCTGATCGTCGAGTGCACCGACCACCACAGGCCGGACGATACCCGAGTCGCCGTGCAGGGTCGCGTCGGTCGGTCGGGGTCCCTCAGCGCCGTCGACCGGCAGCCGCAGCGTCAGGATGGTCTCGGGCGGGCGACCGATCAGGTCGGCGCGATCGCTGCCCGTCCAGTCCACGATCGTCGGATTCACGTCCACGATGATGGCGTGCGGGTCGACCATGATGAGGCCGCAGGTCGTCAGTCGGGGCAGCATGCGCGAAGTGCAGGGGACACGGCAAGGGGGAAGCACATGCAGGAATGATCGCCATCAGAGCACGTTCGTGTCAATCCGCGGCTCCGCGACGATGCCCGCTGCACCGGCGGAGCCGCGTGACGCCGGGTCAGCGGCGCACCAGAGGCCGCGCTCAGGCTTTTCGGGCGACGCGGTTCTCGGCGCTGACCATCCACGCGTACTGTTCCAGCTTCTCGAGGATCGCGTGCAGGATGTCGGCGCTGGTGGGGTCTTCTTCGTCGACAGCATCGTGCACATCACGACATGTCGAGACGGTCGCCTCGAGCCGTTCGGTGACCAGGTCGATGACCGCGGTCGTCTCGAGCTCGCCCGGCGGGAACTCTGGAAGCGTGGTCGTCTCGGCCACGGTGTCGCTTCGCCCGTCGGGGAGAGCATGGAGGGCGCGCATGCGCTCGGCGACGGTGTCGCTGAATTCCCGGGCGGAGTCGATGATCTCGTCGAGTTGGCGGTGCGTGTCGCGGAAGTTGGTCCCGACGACGTTCCAGTGCGCCTGCTTTCCCTGCGAGGCGAGCTCGATGAGGTCGACGAGCACCTTCTGCAGGTTCTCGCTGAGCGCCTTCGATGCGGTGAACCCGCTCTCGGCGTTCTGCTCGTCGGTCAGGCCCGCTCCGCGGGCGGGACGGCGCTTGTTGCGAGTGACGGATGGGCTGTTCGAGCTGCTCTGCTTCGCTGGCATGTCCCGAGGCTACGCAGCAGCTCGACGACGGTCACCGGATTGCCCGTGGCACGGCCGTGTGCTAGCCGTCGGTCGAGCCGGCATTCGATTCGCGTGCAGCGTCAGCCGCCAGCCGCCAGCCGCCAGCCGCCAGCCGCCAGCCCAGAATCGTGACCTGATCATCGAGGTGGGGAAGTCAAGCCCTGCCACGGCCGCGCGCTCGACCGTAGCGTGAACGTGCCACTCAGATCTGAATCGAGGCAGTGAAATGAACAACGGCCCTGACCCTGCGCAACGGGACGAGCAAGACATCGCAGACGAGGCGCTCGCCGCTGCCGAACGACATCAGCAAGCAGAAGAGGACGCCGACCAAGACGAACAGGTCGTTCTCCGCGACTCCCGTCCTGGAGACACCGACGAACGACACGCGCAATGAGCTCACTCATCGAAGACCCGCACCATCAACGAACATCCCAACTCAGCGGGATGCCACCGATCGGCCTGTGGTGGCCGATGCTGGAACCTACCCTCCGAAGCGAGATCCTCGAGAATCCGCAGGCCCGATTGCGCGTGGTCGTCGTCCGCCGCATCTTCGATCTCTGCGAACTCGACCCCATCGTCCCCCCGCGATCCGGCGTTCACCTCACCGAGCACGAACGCGCATACATCGCCGGCTGGTCGCATTCGATCGACTGGCGCCGCCAATGAGACAGCACCGCAAGCGCGCTCGCACAGGACGGACTGCGGAAGGTCGAGACACCTGAGCCTCGGAACCTCTCGGCCGGGTAGATCGGGCGCGAGACCACCGGCGCCCCGAGAATCATTCCACTGCGGTCGTGGTCGCATCCGACTGCTCGTCGACGGGGTCGTCGCGGCGTCCTGAACCGAGGGAGAGTGTCGCGAGCAACCCGATCGCGAGGAACCCGGCGGCGGTGAAGGCCGCGTACCGGGTGCCGGTGCTGAACGCTGCGGCGGCGTCCGCGCCGATCTCGGCCGTCTTCGGGTTCGCCTCAAGCCCGGCGATCGCGCCGCCGGCGCTGTCGACGACTGCCGAGACGGTCTGGTCGCGCTGGTCGGCGGGGAGGCCGCGCTCGTCGAGCTTCGCGTCGAGCACGTTCGCCGTGCTCGTGAAGAGCACGGTTCCGAGGATCGCGATGCCGAGCGCGGAACCGAGCTGTCGCGAGGTCGACTGGGTGCCGGATCCCGCGCCGCTGTCGGCGACCGGCACGTCCTGCAGCACGACGCCGGTGAGCTGCGCGGTCGCGAGGCCGACACCGAAGCCGTAGACGAAGAGGGCAGGGATCAACCACTGCCACGTGGCATCCGGACCGATGACCAGGCCCACCCAGACGACGCCGGCGATCTCGAGCACGATGCCGAGCCGCACGATGAACACCGCGGGCAGGCGCCCCGACATCGCGCCCGCGAATCCGCTCGCGCCGAACGAGCCGACCGCTAGCGCGAGCAGCACGAATCCCGTCTGCAGGGCGTCGAAGCCGAGCACGAACTGCAGCCAGAGCGGCAGCGACAGGATGATGCCGAACTCGCCGAGCGAGACGATGAGCGCGGCGATGTTGCCGTTGCGGAACGACGGGATCGCGAAGAGCGCGAACGGCAGCATCGTCGACCTGCCGAGCCGCATGCGCCGTCGACCCCACAGGACGAACGCGATGAGACCGAGCGCGGCGATGACGAAGGCGAACGGGATCGGCGAGACGGTCCACGGCCACTCCCAGTCGCCGAACGCGACGCCGTCTTCGGCGAGCCACCAGCCGTAGGTGCGGCCCTCGATGAGGGCGAACACCAGGAAGCCGCTCGTGATCACCGACAGCAGCGCCCCGACCACGTCGATGCGCTTGGGTTCGCCGGGCGCGCGCGACTCGTCGACCGTGAGCAGCACGCCGACGACGATCAGGATCGCGAACGGGATGTTGATGCCGAACGCCCAGCGCCAGGAGAAGTCCGTCGTGAGCCATCCGCCGAGCAACGGCCCGAGGGCGGCCATGCCTCCGATCGTCGAGCCCCAGACTGCGAACGCGATCCCTCGCTCGCGTCCGCGGAAGGTCGCGTTGATGAGCGAGAGCGTCGTCGGGAGGATCATCGCCCCGCCGACGCCCTGCACGAGCCTCGCGAGGATCAGCAGTTCGCCCGAAGTCGCGAGCGCGGCGCCGATCGACGACAGGGCGAAGATCACGACGCCGATGATCAGCATGCGGCGGCGCCCGAACCGGTCGGCGAGCGTGCCGAAGACGAGCAGCAGCGCGGCGAAGACGAGCGTGTACGACTCCTGCACCCACTGCACCTGCGTCGAGGTGATGCCGAGGTCGTCGACGATCGCCGGGATCGCGACGTTCACGATCGTCGAGTCGACGATGATCAACGCCACGGCGATGCTGATGAAGACCAGCCCGAACCAGCGACGTCGCGCGGAGTTCTTCATTGCAGCCGCCGCAGTTGGCCGCGAACGATCGAGTCGCCCGAGTGGGCGGGGTCGCCGTCCGGCTGCTCAGCCGAGAGGTCGACCACCGAGAACTCGGAGACGTCGAGATCGTCGGGCAGGGCGAACCGTGCGCTCGTGCCGTCGAGCAGTCCCAGGCTCACGAGCCCGATGGGTTCTTCGCGGAGAAGCCACACCTCGGTGAGACCGTCGACGTCGACAGCTCCGTCGAGCTCGACCAGCATCGAGTAACGGCCGTCGTCGTCTTGCTCGAGAAATGCGCGTCCGTCGGCGTTCCAGCCGGGGAACGGTTCGAGTCGGGCCTCGGCGACCACCCGCTCCGACCCAGGGGTCGTGGAACCCATCACGTTCGCGCCGATCGCGATTCCGGCGACCAGGCCGATGACGGCAGCGGCGGCGGCGATCGCCGGCCACCAACGGCGCACTCCGGTGCGAGAGCGCTCAGCAACGACGCCTGCTGTCGCGGGCCGCAGGGGCTGCGCATGTTCCGGGCGCGACGGAGCGGCCTCGAGGGCGTTCACCGGATCGGGGCGCAGACTCTCATCAAGACCGAGTTCGGCATGGATGCCCGCCCACACCGACGATGGCGGCGATTCGAGATCGAGCTCGGTCGTCACCGACGAGCGCCCGGCCGCCGCTGCCGTCAGGTACGACTCGTACTCCGACCGGCACGGATCGCACGACGCCAAGTGTTCCGCCGTCGCGTTGTCGGGGGCTGCACCGTCAGCGGCGATGGCGGCGAGGTCCTCAGGATTCGGGTGCATCCTCCACCTCCCATCGCTGTCGGATCCGGTTGAGACTTCGCCGGATATGGCTCTTCACCGTACCCACGGGGAGCTCGAGTCGATCGGCGATCTGGGAGTGAGTCATCCGTTCGTAGAAGGCGAGATGCATCACGCGGCGCGGGATCGGGGCGAGGCGCTCGAGCGCTTCGGACACCATCGCGCGCTCGGCGAGATCTTCGTCGAAGACGCCGCCCTCGACTTCCGCCACACCTGCGAGTTCGGCTTCGAGACGGCCAGCGCGGGCGCGAGCTTCGTGTGCATCGGCGATTCGGTGTTTCGCGATGCCGACGATCCACGCCTGAAGGGTCGCACGGCCGGGGTCGAATCGCTCGCGACTGCGCCACGCGGAGATGAAGACCTGCTGCGCGACGTCTTCGGCGTCGGCGCGATTGCCGAGGGAGCGGATCGCGAGCGTGAACACGAGCGGAGACCATCGCGCGTACGCCTCCCGGAGAGCGGACTCGTCACCGCGTGCGAACGCTGTTGCGATCGCAGCGGCCGACTCGTCGCCCTCATCGTCGGCGGTGCCCTGGGCGGTGGACGGCGCACTCATCGATCGGACACCGCCCCTTCGCTCGTCCCCGCGGCGCACCGACGGCGGGTTCGCTCTCGCGACCTCACCGGGCCTCACCGTGATGTTCAGCATAGTGACGTCCGGTCATCCGGTCGCCAGCGCTGTCACGATCACCGAACTGAGATACCGACGCGCATCCCAGTCGAACTCGCCGCCGCAGGTCACCAGCGTGAGGACCGGCGACCCGCCGCGCCGGAACACCCTCTGCCAATCGACCGTGCCCTTGAGGACGACCTGCGTCGAGTCGAGCGAGAATCCGCGGACGGAACCGTCGGCCGACGTCACCTCGACCAGGGTGCCTCGTGGTGCGTCGGCGAGGCGGGCGAACGGGCCGATGTCGTACTCGATCGAGTCGACGTGTGCCGCGATGACGGCCGAACCGGCGGGGTCGCCTGGGGCGACACCGTAGGAGTACCAGGCGGCGATGGACGGGTTCGCCGGGAGCCCCATCCTGCCGTCGTCGTCGAGGCCCACCGGCTCGACCGGCACATCGATGCCGAGATCAGGCACTGCGAGTCGTATCGGTGCCTGGCCCCGCAGTGGCGGACGATCCTCGAGGGCGGCCGAGACGGTCGGGATCCTCGGCGGCGCCGACCGCCTGTCGGTCCGATCGGCGGGGGGTTCGACCGTCGCCATCGACTCGGCTGAGTGATCGGGTGTTGCGACGGGAGCGGCAGGTCCTCGCAGGGAACTGCAGCCTGCCAGTGCCAGTGTCAGTATCAACAGCGCGAAGACCGCGATCGGGAGGTGCGCCCGCCCGATCGCGGCCTTCGCGGCCTTCATCCGGGTCACTCCTGTCGGATGCTCGCCGCACGGCGACGTGCGAGGAAGGCGGCTGCTCCGACGACCAGCAGCAGCGTGACCCCGGCGGAGACCCAGAGCGCGATCGCGGGACTTCCGGCGTTCGTGGCGACGAGGCCCGCCGAGCCGGCGGGGATATCGCCGGGTGCGGAGTCCATTCCGGTCACGGTCTGGATCGCGAGGGAGAGGTTGCCGTCGTCGAGGCTGCCCCAGGCGTAGACGATGGTGTTCGCGCCTTCGGCGACCTCGACATCGGCCGGTCCGATCACCGGGTCCGTGGTCCCGGCCGCGGCGACCGAGGCCGAGATCGTGCCGGCGGGGAGATCGAGCTTCGACTCGTTCGGGTTCGTCAGGTCGGAGATGACGGCCGATCCGCCGGCGAGCACGTCCACGGCAGGTGCCGCGGCGACGTGTCGAACGGTCAGGCGACCCTGACCTGCGGCGGTCGGCGCGGTGTCGTTGGTGAACAGTGTCGCGGTCGGATCGCCCGCTTCGGTGAGGTGCGCCACGGCGGTGTAGTTCATGCCGGCCTCGAGCGAGAGGTCGACGGGGCCGATCGCGGGCGCCGAGGCATCCGTCGCATCGGACGCGGTGATCGCGACCGAATAGGTTCCCGCCGGCAGTTCGAGCGGGCCGGCGAGCGTGCCCGGGGTGAAGTCGTCGAGCGTGAGCTCGTCGTTCACGTAGACGTCGACGGTGAGGTCGGGCACGCCGTGCAGCACCGACAACATGGCTGGGCTTTCGGATGCCTGCGCCGGGGCCGAGCCGAGGAGACCGACGGTCGCGCCGGCGAGGACGCCGACGATGAGGATTCGCTGCATGATCACTCCAGTTCGTGAGGTGGTGCTCGGTGACGGAGGTGCTTTCACCGAGGACTTCCGGCGCGGGTCCGGGATCGGATGCACGCCCGTGCGAATTCGCGTCGCTGCATCCGTTCTGGTCACTGCCGCGGAACACCCGGATGGCGGGACTGCGATCGGTCAGTTCCGCGCCACCACAACGAAGGATGTGAAGTGATGATCAAGAAGGTCATGGCTGCGCTCATCGCCGCAGCCGCCATCGTCGCGGTCTCAGCAGCACCGGCGAACGCGACTGGAGGTTCGGCTCCGTCCGGCACCATCGTCGACGTGGCCGTCGCCGCATCGGGAGGTGGGGCTCCCGACGACAACCCCCGGGACTACGACATCCTGATCCAAGCCCTCGTGGCCACCGGGCTGGATGCAACCCTCGCCGACACCTCGACCAAGTACACGGTGTTCGCTCCGAACGACCGGGCATTCCTCCGACTCGTGCAGGACCTGACCGGGACCGCACCAGCGAGTGAAGCTGCTGCGCTGGCGACGATCACCACTGCGCTCACCGCTGAGCAGATCACGAACGTCCTGCTGTACCACGTGGTGCCCGGCAAGAAGCTCGGCCCGATCCAGGTCGTGCTCTCGAAGTCGCTCACCATGGCGAACGGCGGCATCGTGAAGCCCAGGCTGATCACGCTGCGCGACGAGAACCCGGCTTTCGCCGACCCGCGGCTCGTGCTCTCGGGCATCAACATCAAGGCGACGAACGGGGTGATCCACACGATCGACCGGGTGCTGGTGCCCGGCGTGCTCTGATCGTCATGACGGCGCCATCGACGTCGGTCTGACGGTGCTCATCCGCCGCCCCGTGCGGCTCAGTGCGTGGTGAGGCCGGTGCGGAAGCCCTCCCGCCAGCTCGCGTACTCGGGCCTCCACCCGAGCCCGGCCTTCGCCTTCGCGTTCGAAGAGCCACGGGCGGTCGTCATCCATGCGACGCCGAAGTCCCCGATGAGCAAGCGCGCGATCCAGGCGGGCACGCGCATCGGGCGCTTCGCCCCCACGGAGTTCGCGAGCACGGGCAGCCACTCGACGACCGGGGCCGGCTCGTCGTCGACGATGTTGTAGACGCCCGCGTCACCCCGCGTGATGGCCGCCACCGTCGCCGCGACGGCGTCGTCGATGTGGCAGAACGACCAGACTCCGGCGCCCGAGCCGACGATCGGCACCCGGCCTTTCCGTACGGACTCGAGCATCTCCCCGCCCTCGCCGAGCGACTGCCCGGGTCCGTAGAAGCTCCCGAACCGCAGCGCGAGCCCACCGGCGGCCACGGCCGCACGCTCGGCGTGGGCGATCGCGGCCAGCGTGGTGCGCGCCGCCGGCACCGGGTTCGGGTCGAGGGGATCGGCCTCGGTCTTCACGGCCGCCCCGGCGTGCTCGTTGGTCCACCCGGTGTAGCTCTGCACCACGATGCGGCCAGTCCCGGCCTCCTGGGCGGCCGCGATCAATACGTCGGTGCCGAGCGTGCGCATCCGGTTGGTCACGGCGAAGGTCTCGTCGAACCGCTTGAAGTCGAAGCTGCCCGACAGTGCGGTGAGCTGGTGCACGAGCACGTCGGGCCTCGCCTCGAGCACCGCTCGACGGATGGATGCCGGGTCGGTGCCCTCCATGATCACCCCGCGGCCGCCACCCGCGGCGATCCGTGCGGCGCCCGCCTCGCTCCGCGATGTGCCCGTGACCTCGTGCCCGGCCGCGACCAGCAGCGGCACGAGCCTCGAGCCGACGGCTCCTGATCCACCTGCGATGAAGATCCTCATGATGCGTCCTCTCTCTTCACCCCCTCCGACGAAACAGCGCGCCGAGGTGTGACAGCCGACGCGAACTCGTATGGAAAGCTGTGCGGATGGTCGATCTCGTCGTCGAGGCCCCCCGGCTCCGACCCCTCATGTTCTCCATCGCGTACCGCATGCTCGGCAGCGTGAGCGAGGCGGAGGACGTCGTGCAGACGGGACTCCTGCGGATGCACGAGCGGGTGCAGAACGGCGACCCGATCGATCGTGCCGACGCCTTCGCGTCGACCGTCGCGACGCGGCTCTCGATCGACGTGCTCCGCTCGGCTCGTCGCACCCGCGAGATGTACGTCGGACCCTGGCTGCCCGAGCCGTTGCTCGTCGACGACGCCGACCCGGCCCATCGCATCGAACACGACGAGACGATGTCGTTCGCCGTGCTCGCGCTGCTCGAGCGGCTCGGCCCGGTCGAGCGCGCGGTGTTCGTCCTGCACGAGGCCCTCGGGTACGACTACCGCGAGATCTCCGAGATCGTGGATCGCGACCAGGCGGCGTGCCGCCAGATCATGCATCGCGCGAAGCAGCGTCTGACGGCGGGCGGCGCGCGGTTCCAGGTGGATGCCTCAGAGGCGGCTCGGCTCGCCGGCGCGTTCCTAAAGGCGCTCCGCGAGGGCGACGTCGACGGCGTCATGCGGCTGCTCGCCGCCGACGTGGTGATGACGGCCGACGGCGGCGGCAAGGCACCCGCCATCCAGCAGCCGATGTCGGGCGACCTCGCGGTGGCCAGGTTCCTCGTCGGCCTCATGCGGCGCGGCGAGGCGCTCGGAGTCGAGGTCGAGCCGACGATCGCGAACGGCGAGCAGACGCTGCTCTTCCGTGGTCGCGACGGGGCGCTGCTCTCGGTGCTCGCCCTGCACGTCGAGGATGGCGCGGTGCGTTCGGTCGCGAACCAGTTGAACCCCGAGAAGCTGGTGCACCTCGGGCCGGTCGGCGACCTCTTCGCCCTGCTGCGCGACGGCGTCGCGGGCGTGAGCTGACGCGAACTCAGCGCATCGGGTCGGTTGCGAACCTGCATTCGAACCGATCGGGCCGCCGCGACCGCGATCCGGGAGCTACTCGCAGGTCGTGCTGCACTTCGCCGGTCACGGTGCCTGCTCGGTCGCAGGCGTGATCGCGGTCGGAGCTGCTCCCGCGTGGGCCGCCGGTGGGTTCTCGTGGCGCGAGCCGGTGCGCTGCGCCGCGGCTCCTGCCGTGATCACCAGCGCGATGCCGACCAGTTGCATGGGGGACGGCGTCTGCGCGAGCACGAGGAGCCCGATGAGCACGCCGAACGCGGGCTCGATCGACAGCAGGGTGCCGAACGCGGTGTGGGTCATGCGGCGCAGCGCCAGCATCTCGAGTGCGAACGCAGTGACGGGCGTGAGGAGCGCGATGCCGGCTGCGGCCGCGAGCACCCACCAGGAGAACTCGCCGAGGACGACCTGCGGGAGTCCCGCGGGCAGCGTGGCGAGCGCGGCGATCGGGATCGTGATCGCCAGGCCGCTGATGCCGGAGTAGCGGTCGCCGATGTGCTGGGTCAGCAGGTTGTAGGCGCCCCAGCAGGCGGCGGCCGCGAGGGCGAAGCCGACGCCGACGAGGTCGACGGCGCCGTGCCAGGGTTCGGTGAGGAGCACCACGCCGACGAGGGCGAGGAGCGGCCAGACGAGCGCGCGCCGTCGCCTGCTCATCACGCCGGCCACCGTGAGCGGGCCGAGGAACTCGATCGCCACCGCGGTGCCGAGGGGGATGCGCTCTACCGCGGCGAGGAAGAACGTCGTCATGAATCCCGTCGCGACGCCGAGCGCGAGGAGTGCCGGCAGGTCACGGCGGCGGATGGAGCGGATCGAAGGGCGCACGATCAGCAGGAGGAACACGGCGCCGAAGCACATGCGGAGCCACGCGGTGCCGGCTGGGCCGACCTGCTCGATCACCGGAACCGAGAGCGCGTTCGCGAGTTGGATGACGAGCATGGCGGCCACCGCCATGGACCACGGCGGGACTCGCGTCGGTTCACGCATCCGGCGTCTCCGTCCTGCGCGCGGTGCCCACGTTCGGCTCGAAGACCGAGAGCGTGAACCGGGTGGTCGTGCGGGTCTGGTTCGTGTACGCGTGCGCGACGTCGCTGTGGAAGCTCAGGGCGTCGCCCGAGTCGAGGTCGAAGCGCTCACCATCGACCTCGACGGTGAGCCGCCCGTGCTGCACGTGCAGGAGTTCGCGCGTGCCCGGAGTGTGCGGTTCGCTCTCGTGGCGGTCGCCGGCGGCCAGGGTCCAGTCCCAGAGTTCGACCACCTCGGGCGGCTCGGTGCCCGCGAGCAGCACTCCGCGCCCTCCGGAACTGCTCGTCCAGAGCACTGCGCCCTCGCCGTGGCGGACGACCTTGGTCGCGCGGCGTTCGGGCGGCTCGACGAGTGCGGGCAGCCCGACGCCGAGGGCGTCGGAGAGGCGGAGCAGAGTGCCCACACTCGGGTTGACCGCGCCCTGCTCGACGTTCACGAGCATCCGTCGGCTGAGATCCGCTGCGGCAGCGAGCTGATCGAGGGTCCATCCGCGATTCGTTCGCTCGAGTTTCACCCGGCTCCCGATCGCACTGGCCAGGGCGGCAGCGGCATCATCCATGCAGTGCAGCATAATGCACTCCATTGGCAGTCGAGGATGTCGCGCGGCTCGCACGACGTCGATGAACCCGGTTCTTGTGCTTCAGCGGCTCAGGAACTCGGCCGTTCCGCCCCCGTCGACCCGAGGATGCGCACGACGGCTTCGCGCGCGAGCCCGGGAGGTGGGGGAGCGGTGTCGAGGGCGCGATGGATGGTGAGTCCCTCGACGAGCGCGTCGAGGAGGCGGGTGGTCGTGGGGTCGAAGTAGCGTTCGAGGCTGGTTCGGCTCTTCGTCATCCATGCCGCGGTGAGCGCACGGTATTCGGGCCGGCGCGCGGCGAGGGTGTAGAGCTCGTGGGTGAGCACGAGTTCGCGAGGACTGCCGAAGATGTCCTCCTCGATGTGCTCGACGAGTGCGTCGACGGCCGAGTCGCGATCGTGCGCGGCGTCCATCCGTCGATCGATCTGGTCGCTGACGCTGGTGGCGAACCGGGCGAAGGCCTCGCGGAGCAGTTCCTCCATGCCGGCGAAGTGATAGGTCATGGAGCCGAGCGGCACGTCGGCCGCGGCCGCGATCTTGCGGTGCGAGATTCCGGCGACCCCCTCGGTCGCGATCAACTCGAGCGCAGCGTCGATGATGCGGTCGCGCCGGTCGGGGTCGGTGCGGCGGTGGCGGGGTGTCTCCTGGTCGACGCCAGCCATCTCAGATCTCCCGGACCACCCGAGCCGGGTTGCCCACCGCGACGACGTTCGCCGGGATATCCCGGGTGACGACCGAGCCCGCGCCGATCACGCTGTTCTCGCCGATGCTCACGCCCGGGCAGACGATGACGCCGCCGCCGAGCCACACGTTGTCGCCGATCGTGATCGGCAGGGCCGCCTCGAGTTTGTCTCGGCGCGGCTGCGGCTCGATCGGGTGGGTGGGCGTGAGGAGCTGGACGTTCGGGCCGATCTGGCAGTCCTCGCCGATCGTGATGCGTGCGACGTCGAGCGCGGTCAAGTTGGAGTTGATGAAGGTCCGGGCGCCGATGTGGAGGTTCTCGCCGTAGTCCACCGAAAGCGGCGGCTTGATGTACGCGTGCTCGCCGAGGCTTCCGACGAGCTCCTCGAGGAAGGGGCGGGCATTCTGCGGGTCGCGGATCGTCGCCATCTCGTACTCGTGCTTCAGCACGAGCGCCCGATGTGCGATGCGGTCGCTCTCGGGGTCGTCGGCGATGTAGAGGTCGCCCGCGAGCATCCGCTCCCGATTCGTTCGGGGGTCGTCGGCGAAGTGATCGTGCGTCATGGCTCCAGCTTACGATCGATGAGTGTACGATCGTACACATCCGTACGGCGGTTCGTCCGCCCACTTCCCGCGGCCCGCGCCGGCCGGTCCTCGAGAGGCACACATGTACGCACTCCTGCTCGCGATCATCTACGTCGCGTTCATCAGCCTCGGCCTGCCCGATGCGCTCGTCGGCGCCGGATGGCCCGTGATGCACGGCGACTTCGGCGTGCCCGTGGCCTCCGCCGGCATCCTGACGATGATCATCGCCGGCGGCACGATCGTCTCCAGCCTGCTGTCGGAGCGGATCACGAAGCGCTTCGGCGTCGGGCTCGTGACGGCGGTCAGCGTGGCCATGACCGCCGCTGCGCTCCTCGGCTTCGCGTTCTCGGGCGAATTCTGGATGCTGTGCCTGTGGGCCATCCCATTCGGCCTGGGCGCCGGAGCCGTCGACGCCGCCCTGAACAACTACGTCGCCCTGCACTACGCGGCGCGCCACATGAACTGGCTGCACGCGTTCTGGGGCGTCGGCGCCTCGATCAGCCCGTTCATCATGGGTACGCCATCAGCGCAGGCCTCGGCTGGTCGAATGCGTACGAGACGGTCGGCCTGATCCAGGCCGGGCTCGCGGTCGTGCTCGTCCTGAGCCTGTCGCTGTGGAAGCGGGTCGACCGGCGTCGACCAGCGCCGGAGGCGAAGGTCGCCGTCTCGTCGGCGACGACCGCACCCGGGCGGCAACGAGACGCGCACGTGCCCCTGCGCACCGCCATCGGCATTCCCGGCGTGAAGCTGATCCTCGGGGCGTTCTTCGCGTACTGCGCCATCGAGAGCACCCTGATCCTCTGGGCGTCGAGCTACCTCGTCACCCAGCGCGACATCGATCCCGCGACCGCCGCGACGTTCGCGGCCCTGTTCCTCCTCGGCATCACCGGCGGCCGGTTCCTCAGCGGGTTCTTCGCGGATCACGTCGGCGACCGCGCGCTCATCCGAGGCGGATTCATCGTCGTGGCGGCGGGCGTCGTGCTGATCGCGATGCCGCTGCCCACCGACGTGTTCGCACTGGCGGGCCTCGTGCTGGCAGGTCTCGGGTGCGCCCCGATCTACCCGGCGATCGTGCACTCCACCCCGGCCAACTTCGGCGAGCGCAACTCGCAGGCGATCATCGGCATCCAGATGGCGGCGGCGTACACCGGGTCGACCGTCATGCCCCCGGTGTTCGGAGTGATCGGCGCCGTGATCGGCATGTGGATCCTCCCGCTCTACCTCGCGGTGCTCGTCGCGCTGGGGCTGCTCATGTCTGAGGCGCTCAACCGCCGTCAGCGGCGTGCGGCAGAGACCGAGGCCGGCTCCGTTCCGATCTCGTCCAACCGCTGATCGCCGCTCACCGCTCGAGAATGTAGAACCGGAAGGCCGCGAACCCCTCGATCGGCAGGATGCCGACTGCCGAGAAGCCGGCTTCGCGTGCGTAGCGTTCGAGCGTCGCCTGACGCATCACGGTGCCCGTCGCGACGGAGTCCGGTGCCGACATCGAGTCGGGGAGGCAGATCAGCAGGCTGTACCCGTACATCGCCCGCTCGACGTCGTCGCCGGGCGGCGAGAACGTCTCGGCGACGGCTTCGTCCATCACCACGACCACGCCGTCGGATCGGACCGCACGCCTGATCGAGGCGAGCACGGCGACGGGGTCGGGCATGTCGTGCAGGGCTTCGAAGACGAACGCGGCGTCGTACCGGTCTTCGCCCTCGTCGGCGAGCTGCTCTCCTCGGAGCTCGGAGAAGGTCACGTTCTCGAGCCCCGCGGCATGCTCGAGCGCCGCCTCGATGGAGGGGGCATCGATGTCGAACCCGTCGACGATCGCGTCGGGGTACGCCCGGGCGAGTCCGATCGTCGACCACCCGTGCCCGCACGCGACGTCGGCGATCCCGGCATCCGGTCGCGACAGCACGTCGTGCACCCGCGGGACGGATGCGAGCGCGTTCGCGAGCGCATGCTCGAACCACGGACGATTGATGTCGCCCTGACCATCGCGCACGGCTGCGCCGAACGCCGCCCACGGAACGCCTCCACCCGATCGGTACGCGTCCGTGAGGTCGGGCATGCGCAGCGCGACCGCGGCGAACATGTCGGCCAGCGGCGCGGAGTAGCCGAGCGATGCGGGGTCGGTGAGCACTTCGGCCTGCGCAGCGGGCAGACGGAACCGCGGCTGGTCGTCGTCGTCGCCCTCGCCGTCGCCGTCGCTCGCGACATCGAGGATGCCCGCCGTCGCCTGCTGCTCGAGCCATTCGCGCGCGTACCGCCGATCGATACCGGTCCGCGCAGCGAGCTCGGCCGCCGTGGACGGCGCATCCCGGAGCGCCGCGTAGAGTCCGAGGTTGGAACCGATGTGGATGGACAGCGTCTCCATGCCGCCGAGGAACCGGTCGAACACCCACCCCGCGAACTCCTCGACCGCCTGGTCATCGGCCTCGTCGCCGTCGCGATCCATCGCGTCGTCCATCGCACACCCCCGGTCGCCCTGACGGCATCACCGAGCGACATGCTAGAACTCGCGTCCCGCGTCCGCCATGCCTCCCCGGGCACGATGGCTCGGATCGCGTCTGCCGTCGGTCGGGCCGGCTACTGCGTGGAACCGGGCCCGACACCGGGCTGCGGATCGGATGGCTCGTCGACCGATGTCGCTCGCTGCACGAGCACCTCGAAGGTGTCTTCGTCGACGGCCGCGCCGGTATCGCTCAGCCGGTCCCGCAGCAGTTCGCGCGGGTCGAGTTGCGGGCTGCGCGTCAGGTCGGCCCTGGTCTGAACGACGATGCCGTCGAGCACGTCCTCGACGGTGCGGTCGTTCTGCTCCAAGAGCGGCGCGTCCTGCGTCGCCTCGGTGTCATCGTTGCGCTCGGTCATATCCGCTCCTCCAGTTGATATCACGATGTCGCGATGGGTGCTCATGCTGCAGG
The DNA here is from genome assembly GCF_042884735.1 of Agromyces sp. NPDC058110. Classification (NCBI taxonomy): domain Bacteria; kingdom Bacillati; phylum Actinomycetota; class Actinomycetes; order Micrococcales; family Microbacteriaceae; genus Agromyces; species Agromyces sp. NPDC058110. The sequence continues at coordinate 278,865 of NZ_JBHVTI010000001.1, forward strand.
CCGGTGTGCTACCGACAGCGGCCGGACGCGCATCTCGACCGATCCGTCAGAGCGTGACGGTCTCATTCTCGCCGCCGTCGAAACGCTCGCCGCTCACCCTCGCCTTGACGAAGCTGATGAGGGTCGCGATGCGGCCACCAGGGGTGTCCCAGTACTCGCCGGATTCGGCGGTGACCTTGATGAGCACGGCGTTCGGGCTCTGCGGGCCGTCGGGCAGCCAGGCTTCGACCGCGGCATCCCACAGTTCCTCCTTCTTGGCCGGGTCGTCGACGAGTTCTGCAATGCCGGCGAACGAGACGAACGTCGAACCCGAGTTGAGAGTGACGCCGACGTTCGCGTTCGCGGTGATCTCGGCGGAGTCTCGTGAGTCCCGTTCGGCGAAGAACCACAGTTCGCCGGCATCGGTCACCTCACGTGGCGACATCGGCCGGGCGACGAGCTTGCCGTCGGCGGTGACGGTCGTCAGCCATCCGTACGGGATACCGCGCGCGAGTTCGATGATGCGCTCCTCGGGCTGTCGTGCGTCGCTCATGGGGATCTCCTTCGTTCATGGTGCGTCTGGTGCGGTGACCGAGCCCAGGTCGGGTCGGGGCTCCCGCGCGATCAGTCAACGGATGCCGCGACGCACGCCCGCACCCCCTCGACGCCGTGTGCGGCGTACGCCGAACGCTGACGCTCGGCACCGGTCCCGCGTTGGAGGAGCGCGGACACGGCCTCGACGCAGCCGTCGTCGTCGTCGGACATCTCGAGGGCCGACGCCAGCACGCGCTCGACCGGTGCGACCCCGCCGCGGAGCGGGTCGGGAATCCGGGCATCCCTCCCGAGTCGTGCGGCCTCCCACGTGGCGGCATCGATCAGCTCGGTGCTGAAGCCGTCGTGATGCCCGACAGCGAGGAGTCCCTGCCGCAGCGAGCCTCGTGCGATCCGCCTGGCGAGCAGGGCGACGGCGACGCTGTCGTCCGCGGTCAGCTGGGTGTCGGCGCACCGCAGTTCCACGGTCGGGAGGTGGTGCGAGATCCGCAGCATCCAGGCGACCAGTGCGCGGTCGCGAGTGATGCCGAACCCCTCCAGCTCTGCGATGCGCCGCTCGTAGTCGTGCAGGTCGGTGAATGGGGCCGGGATGCCGGTGGTCGGCCACCTGCGCATGACGATTGTCCGCCAGCTCGCGAAGCCCGTGTCGACCCCGTGCCAGAACGGCGAGTTGCCGGTCAGGGCGATCAGCAGCGGCATCCATGCACGGAGACCGTTGAGCACGATGAGCCGATCGCTCGGCCGGTCGACGCCGAGATGCACGTGCATGCCGCAGACCTGGTGATCGTCGACCATGGCGCCGATGTCGTCGCCGATGCGGCCGTATCGCTCGTCTGCGCTGACGGCCGGCGCGGCATCCGCCTCGAACGGCGCTCCCGTCGCCGCGGCGATGACGCCGAGCCCTGCCGCGATGCGTGCGATCGCCCGACGGAAGTCTCGGAGGTCGAGTATCGCTTCCGCGCCGTCGTGCTCGATTCCCGTGGCGAACTCGATCTGGGAGGCGAGGAACTCGGAGGTCGCGCCGGGGAATCCGGCCGCGCGGGCCTCGGCGAGCGCCGCCGCCCCGACCGGCTCCGGCTTCATGGTCGCGGGATCGAGGAATACGAACTCCTCCTCGATCCCGAACCGATGCACCCGTGAGGGAGCCGGCGGCCTGGGTGGATCGCCTGCGGCATCCGGGGCGTCGAGCGTTCGCATGCTCCATGTTCGATCGGGGACGACGTGGTGGCGAGGGCTTGACCCGCACTAGGTTTCGTGCAGCCTCAGCCGAGCACCTCGACGCCGAAACCGGCTGCGACCCCCCGCACTTCCGCGAGGTACCGTTGCGCCTGGTCGGTGAGCGCGATCGCAGTATGGCCGATCCAGCCGATCTCGATGCGCTCGTCGACGTCGAGCGGGATGGCGACGATCTCGGGATCGAGCTGGTCGCTGATGATTCCGGTCGAGATCGTGTAGCCGTCGAGACCGATCATGAGGTTGAAGATCGTCGCACGATCGGAGACCCGGATCTCCTGCTTGCTCGACAGTGTGGAGAGGATCTCCTCGGCGAAGTAGAAGGAGTTGTTCGCCCCCTGGTCGAACGTGAGCCGGGGCAGCTCGGCGAGGTCGGCGAGGGTCGCACGGTTCCGAGAGGCGAGCGGGTTGCTCCGTGAGACGAAGATGTGCGGCTCGGCGAGGAACAGCGGGTGGAACGCGAGCCCGGAATCCCGCAGCAGCTTGTCGATGACCTTGCGGTTGAATTCGTTGCGGTACAGGATGCCGAGCTCGCTGCGGAGGGTCCGGACATCCTCGATGATGTCCCACGTGCGGGTCTCGCGCAGCGAGAACTCGTACTCGGCCGCCCCGGAGTCCTTGACCATCCGCACGAACGCATCGACGACGAACGAGTAGTGCTGAGCCGACACCCCGAGCAGCCGTCGCGCGGGCGGCCGACCGAGATAGCGCTGCTCGAGGAGCGCCACCTGCTCGACGACCTGTCGGGCGTACCCGAGGAACTCCGCGCCATCGGCGGTGAGGCTGACTCCGCGCGCCGAACGCACGAGGAGCGTGCGGCCCACCCGGGTCTCGAGGTCCTTCATCGCGGCCGACATCGTGGGCTGCGCGACGTAGAGCACGTCGGCAGCGGCGGAGATCGACCCCTCTGCTGCGACTTCGATGAAGTAGTGGAGCTGCTGCAGCGTCACGCCGTTCGTTTGCCGAGACATAGGAAGAGGCTATACCGGCGCATAGCGGAGTCGAGTTACCCGATAGTCGGCCGAAGCTTGCACGATGGGAAGCAGCACCCCAGCAGGCCGAGCCCGGCCGTTCGACACTCACCGGAATGGCCCCTCATGACTGACCATTTCACGTTCAGCATCACCACCACCCGCTTCGACGAGGAGTACTCGCCCTCGGAGAACTCCCGAGCGACCACGAACTTCGCGAACCTGGCGCGAGGCGAGCACCGTCAGCAGAACCTCCGGAACGCGCTGACGATGATCGACCGCCGGTTCAACGACCTCGCCCACTGGGACAACCCGACCGGCGACCGCTACACCGTGCAGCTCGACATCGTCTCCGTGGAACTGCGATTCGCAGCGGAGGGCGCCGATCAGGAGTTCCCGCTGCTCGAGGTGCTCGACGTGCAGATCATCGACACGCGGACGGGCATCCGCCGCCACGGGATCGTGGGGAACAACTTCTCGTCGTACGTCCGCGACTACGACTTCAGCGTGCGGCTCCCGGCACTGAGCGCCGGCTCGGCGAAGCCCACCATCCCCGACGACTTCGGCGATCTCCACGGCAAGCTGTTCCAGCACTTCCTCGACTCCGCCGCGTACCGGGAGCGCTTCACGCTGTCGCCCGTGATCTGCATCAGCGTGTCGACGAGCCGGACATACCACCGCACCGCGAACGAGCACCCGGTGCTGGGGGTCGAGTACCAGCAGGAGGAGTCCTCCCTCACCGACGACTACTTCGCGAAGATGGGGCTGAAGGTGCGCTACTTCATGCCGCGCGGCGGCGTGGCGCCGCTCGCGTTCTACCACCGCGGCGATCTGCTGAACGACTACTCCGACCTGCAGCTGATCGGCACGATCAGCACGATGGAGACGTTCCAGAAGATCTACCGACCTGAGATCTACAACGCCAACTCCGCGGCCGCACCGGTCTATCGTCCGAGCCTGGAGGCGCCGGACTACTCGCGAACCGACATCGCCTACGACCGGGTCGAGCGCAGCCAGCTGGCCGCCACGCAGGGTGCGTACACCGACGAGCACTTCATCACCCCGCATCGGGACGTGCTCGAGCAGTGGGCCGGCAACCAGCCCCTTCCCGTCCGATGACCAGCGGAGAGTCCTCGAACATGCACACGTTCCTTCCCACCTCGATCGTCGGCAGTCTGCCCAAACCCTCGTGGCTCGCGCAGCCCGAGACCCTCTGGTCGCCGTGGAAGCTCGAGGGCGACGCGCTCGTCGAGGGACAGCAGGATGCACTGCGCATCGCCGTCCAGGAGCAGACCCGTCGCGGCATCGACATCATCAGCGACGGCGAGCAGACCCGTCAGCACTTCGTCACGACGTTCATCGAGCATCTGAGCGGGGTCGACTTCGAGCACCGCCGGACCGTGCGCATCCGCGATCGCTACGACGCGAGCGTGCCGACCGTCGTCGGCCCCGTCCGGCGCGAGCGGCCCGTGTTCGTCGACGGCGCGCGGTTCCTCCGCACGCTCACCGACCGTCCGATCAAGTGGGCGCTCCCCGGGCCGATGACGATGATCGACACGCTCTCCGACGCCCACTACGGCAGCCGCGAGAAGCTCGCGTGGGAGTTCGCGACGATCCTCAACCAGGAGGCACGGGAGCTCGAGGCCGCCGGGGTGGATGTCATCCAGTTCGACGAGCCCGCGTTCAACGTCTTCTTCGACGAGGTCAAGGACTGGGGCGTCGCGGCCCTCGAGCGGGCCGCGGAGGGGTTGCGCGCCGAGACCGTCGTGCACATCTGCTACGGCTACGGCATCAAGGCGAACACCGACTGGAAGGCGACGCTCGGGTCGCAGTGGCGGCAGTACGAGGAGTCGTTCCCGCTGCTGCGGCAGTCGTCGATCGACACCGTCTCGCTCGAGTCGCACCACTCGCACGTGCCCATCGAGCTCATCGAGCTGATCCGCGGCAAGAAGGTCATGCTGGGTGCGATCGACGTCGCGAGCGAGGAGATCGAGACGCCCGAGGAGGTCGCCGACACCCTCCGGAAGGCGCTGGCGTTCGTCGACGCCGACAAGCTCATCCCCAGCACGAACTGCGGCATGGCGCCGTTCCCGCGGGAGGTCGCGCTCGGCAAGTTGAGCGCGCTCGGCGCGGGTGCGCGGATCCTCCACGACGAACTCGCGGGCGCCCGCTCCTCTGCACTGGTGTCCTGACATGTTCCACGCGTATCCGACCGACGCCTGGACCGAGGCGCCGAAGCACGACTTCTCGACGTCGCTCTCGGCCGACGAGTTCAAGGCGGTCTTCCGCGGGCACCCGGGAGGGGTCGCCGTCATCACGGCCGATGCCGGCGAGGGGCCTGTCGCGCTGACGGCGACCTCGGTGTCGTCGGTGAGCGCCGAGCCGCCGCTGCTGATCTTCTCGATCTCGGCGCTGTCGTCGGCATCCGAGGTGCTCTCGCGTGCCGAGACCGTCGTCGTGCACTTCCTCGACGCGAACGACCTCGACTTGGCGAAGCTCGGCGCGGCCCGAGGAGTCGATCGCTTCGCCGACGCGCACCGCTGGTCGCGCCTGGTGACCGGGGAACCGGTCTACCACGATGTGCGCGCCTGGGTGCGCTGCGCGGTCATCGACCGCATGGGGGCAGGCACCTCCACGGTCATCGCCGCTCATGCCCTCCAGTCCCACATCGAACGCGATGCCGACGCGGGCGAGCCTGGCGACGCACTGGTCCATCACAACCGCACGTGGCACCGCCTCGGTGCCCACTCGCGGATCGAGGACTGACCAGCGTCCGTGTGAGTCCTGCCCGGTCAGGGCGGGGAGTCGAGCCTGGACGAGGCCCATGCTCGCCCGGGCCGTCGGCGCCGATGGCGACCGGGCGGCTCACTCGCCTCGCGCCGCGTACCGCGCGGGCGTCACGTCGTAGCGCTCCTTGAACGCCGCGATGAAGCTGCTGACCGATCGGTATCCGACCTGCGCCGCGACATCCTGAACCGGATGCCCCGCGGTCATCAGCCCTGCGGCGGCGTGCATGCGCGCCTGCACCCGCCACTGTCGAAAGGTCGAGCCGGTGCCGGCGACGAAGGCGCGGGCGATGGTCTTCTCGTTCACGTCGAGTTCGTGCGACCAGTCGCGCAGCTCGCGGGCGTCGGCGGGGTCGTGCAGGAGGGCCGCAGCGATACGTCGGGCGCGGGGGTCGCGGGGGATGGCGAGCACGTCGCGTTCGACGGGGGCCTCGGTGAGGAGGTCGACGAGGAGCGTGCGGCATCGCTCCAGGCGCCGATACGCGGTCGCGTCGACCATGTGGGCGAGCAGCGCACCCGTGAGCTCGTCGGCCCGGAGCGTGCGCGGGCCGTCCCAGCCGGGACTCGCCGGCCGGAGCGACGGCGGCGTGTAGACGTTCAGGAGTTCGCCCGGCTCGGCGAAGGTCATCTCGTGGAGCACCCCGGCGGGGACCCACGCGAGGTGCTCGCGTCGGAGGTGCCATTCGGTTCCGAGCGTGGTCAACCGCACGGAGCCGCTGCGCATCCAGGCGAGCTGGTCCTCCTGGTGCAGATGCGACTCGAACCGGGTGCCCGCGTCGACCCATGACCTCGAAGCGGAGAAGCCGGCAGATGTCGTCTCGTCGGCATCGAACGGGGTCATGGCCTCGCGCAGCGCGGCCCGATGTTCGCCGACGGACGTCAGGATGTCTGCCTCCAGTGATTGATGTCGGCTCGCGGTGATGGCGCGCGATGTTAGGTAAGGCTAGCCTGACACCCGTCTCGAATGCCACCCGATCCCGACGAAGGACCCATGAACCTCATCAACGGCCCGCGCGGAGCAGTCTCCGCAGCCGGCAGAATCCTCGCTCTCGCAGCCGCCGTCGCACTCGCGGGCGGCGTGCTCACCGGATGCACCACGGCGTCGACCGCGGCGGAGCAGAACCCGAACTACACCACCGAGCCGACCGACGCGTTCCCGGTCACGGTCGAGCACCAGTTCGGCGAGACGGTCGTGCCGAGCGAGCCCCAGCGGGTCGTCGTCGTCGGGCTCACCGAGCAGGACATCCTGCTCGAGCTGGGCGTCACCCCGGTCGCCACGACCGAGTGGTACGGCGAGCAGCCGTACGCGGTCTGGCCGTGGGCGCAGGACCTGCTCGGCGAGGCCGAGCCGACCGTGCTGTCGCAGACCGACGGGCTCGAGTACGAGAAGATCGCGTCGCTGAAGCCCGACCTCATCGTCGGCACCAACGCCGGGCTCACCCAGGAGACCTACGACAAGCTCACCGAGATCGCGCCGACCGTGACGAGCGTCGAGGGTTCGGGACTCTACTTCTCGAGCTGGCAGGACCAGACCCGTCAGGTCGCCGCCGCCGTCGGGCGCTCGGCCGCCGGCGAGGAGCTGATCGAGGGCGTCGAGCAGGCGTACGCGGATGCCGCAGCAGCGCACCCCGAGTTCGCCGGGCTCACGGCCAGCTTCTCGCAGGGCGTGCCCTACGAGGGCAACATGTACGTCTACCCCGACGGGCTCAACACCGACTTCCTCACCGACCTCGGGTTCGTGATGACGCCGGGCCTCGAGGAGTACGCGGCCGAGGAGGGGCAGCAGGCCCTGATCTCGCCCGAGAACATGGGGCTGATCGACGCCGACGTGATCGTCTTCGCGACCGAGTCCGCCGACGGCGTCGACGAGGTGCTCGACTTCGGCACCACGAAGAGCCTCTCGGCGGTCAGCGGCGGTCACGCGATCTTCACCGATCCCGACCTTGCCGGCGCGATCTACTTCCTCACCCCGCTGAGCCAGAAGTACGTGCTCGACCAGCTCGTGCCGCGGCTGGTCGACGCCGTGAACGGCGCCGCCCCGCAGAGCATCGAGGGGTGAGCCTGAGCGAAACCGCCGAGTCGTCGCCTGCGCAGCAGACCCTGCTGCGCAGGCGCGCCTCCGTGTCCGCCCGGCGCCGGGCACTCGGCCTGGTCGCCGCGAGCGGGGCGCTCCTCGTGACGATCGCGCTGAGCGTCATGGTCGGGTCGCACCAACTCTCGCCGGTCGACATCTGGCACGCGCTCGGCTCCGACGGGAGCACGGCGAACGCGCAGATCGTGCTCGAGCTGCGCATCCCGCGCACCGTCGCGGGCCTGGTGGTCGGCGTCGGGCTCGGTGTCGCCGGCGCCGTCATCCAGGCCCTCACCCGCAACCCGCTTGGCGACCCGGGCATCCTCGGCGTCGATGCCGGTGCCGCCCTCTTCGTGGCGGTGGGCGTCGTGCTCGGTGCGGCGACGCCCGCGCAGTACCTCCCGTTCGCGCTGTTCGGCGCGTTCATCGTCACGGTGCTGGTCGCCCTCATCGGCGGGGCCGGTCGGGGAGCCGCCGATCCCGCGCAGCTCACCCTCGCCGGCGTCGCGCTCTCGGCCGTGCTCACGGGCATCGTGACGGCGATGATGCTGCTCGACCCGATCACCTTCAACAAGCTGCGCGGCTGGAACGCGGGCTCGTTCGTCGAACGCGGGTACGACGTCATCCTGCCCGCCGCGCCGTTCGTGGCCGCAGGCGTGGTGCTCGCGCTCGTGAGCGCCCGCTCGCTCAACACCATGGGACTCGGCGACGACCTGGCGACCTCGCTCGGCGCGCACGTGATGCGCACCCGGGCCTTCTCGGTGATCGCCGTCACCCTGCTCGCCGGCGGCGCCACGGCCATCGCCGGGCCGATCGCCTTCGTCGGCCTCATGGTGCCGCACATCGCCCGATGGATCGTCGGTCCCGACCAGCGCCTGATCCTGCCGTACTCGATGGTGATCGCCCCCGCCGTGCTCCTGCTCTCCGACGTCATCGGGCGCGTCATCCTCTGGCCGAGCGAGGTGCCGGTGGGCATCGTGACCGCGTTCGTCGGCGCTCCCGTGCTGATCGCGCTCGTGCGCCGGTCGAAGGCGAGCGCGCTGTGAGCGCCCTGCGCGAGAGGCCCGTCGAGGCCTCGCCGAGCGTCCCGGACGACGCCGCGGACAACGCCGCCGGTGCGGGCCCGGTCGACTTCGGCGTGCGCGTCGCGGTGGTCAGGGCGGGTCGGATGTCGGTGCGCTTCCGTCTGCGGACGATGCTCGTGTGCGTCGCGCTCGCCCTCGTCACGGTCGCCGTCGCGGTGGTGGCGCTGTGCCTCGGCGACCTCCCGCTCAGCGTGAACGAGGTCGTGTCCGCGTTCCTCGGGCAGCAGAGCGGCATCGTCGAGACGGTCGTGCTCGAGTGGCGGCTGCCGAGGGTGATCGGGGCCGTCGTGTTCGGTGCGGCCCTCGCGGTCTCGGGCGGGGTCTTCCAGTCGCTCACCCGCAATCCACTCGCGAGCCCCGACATCATCGGGCTGACCGCAGGGTCGTACGCGGGCGGCCTGGTCGTCATCATCGTGCTCGGCGCAGCCGCCGGCTCGGCCCCCGTCGCCGCGGGCGCCGTGATCGGCGGTCTCGGCGCCGCGGCGGTCGTGTACCTGCTCGCGTACCGGCGCGGCGTGCAGGGGTTCCGGCTGATCGTGGTGGGCATCGGCGTCGCCGCGATGCTCGAGGCGCTCGCGACCTACCTGATGCTGCGGGCGAAGCTCGAGGTCGCGATGGCGGCCGCGGTCTGGGGCGCCGGTTCGCTGAACGCCGTCGGGTGGCCGCAGCTCGGGCCGGCCGTCGTGCTCATCGTGGCGGCCTTCCTCGGCCTCGGCGTGCTGGTGCGGTCGATGCACCAGCTCGAGCTCGGCGACGACGCCGCGCGCGCCCTCGGCACCCGGGCCGAGCCCGCCCGGCTGTGGCTCGTGGTCTGCGCCGTCGTGCTCACCGCCGTCGTGACGGCCGCCGCCGGACCGATCGCCTTCGTGGCGCTCGCGGCGCCGCAGATCGCGCAGCGCCTCACCCGCACGGCCGGCCTCGCGCTCGTGCCGGCCGCCTTCCTCGGCGCGCTGCTGCTCACGGCATCCGATGTCGTGGCGCAGCACGCGCTCCCCGCACCCCTGCCCGTCGGGGTGGTGACCGTCGTCATCGGCGGCGTCTACCTCATCTGGCTCCTGATCCACGAAGCACGGAGACGCTCTTGACTCGCGCCGATGCCCCCGAACCCACCCGGTTGGCCGCCGAGGCCGTCACCCTCGGCTACGACCGCCGGGTGATCTCGACCGACCTCTCGGTCGCCGTGCCCGACGGCTCCTTCACCGTGATCGTCGGCCCGAACGCGTGCGGCAAGTCGACGTTGCTGCGGGCGCTCTCGCGGCTGCTCGCGCCGGCGGCCGGGCAGGTCGTGCTCGACGGCCGGGCCATCTCGCAGGTCAAGGCGAAGGAGGCCGCCCGGGTGCTCGGCCTGCTGCCGCAGACCTCGCTCGCCCCCGACGGCATCACGGTCGCCGACCTCGTCGCCCGCGGCCGGCACCCGCATCAGGGAATGCTGCGCCAGTGGTCGCCGGCCGACGAGCTCGCGGTGCAGGAGGCGCTGTCGGCGACCGGCGTGACCGAGCTGTCGGGGCGGCGCGTCGATGAGCTCTCAGGCGGGCAGCGTCAGCGCGTGTGGGTCGCCATGATCCTGGCGCAGCAGACGCCGATCCTGCTGCTCGACGAGCCGACGACCTTTCTCGACATCGCCCACCAGATCGAGCTGATGGAGCTCTTCACCGACCTGCACGAGGCCGGGCGCACCGTGGTCGCGGTGCTGCACGACCTCAATCAGGCGGCGCGCTACGCGACCCACATGATCGCGATGAAGGACGGCGCCGTGGTCGCCGAGGGCCCGCCCTCCGAGATCGTGACGGCCGAGCTCGTCGAGGAGGTCTTCGGCCTGCGCTGCATGGTCGTGCCCGACCCGGTGACCGGTTCGCCGTCGGTCGCGCCGATCGGGAGGCAGCGCCGCAGGGTCGCGGAGACCTGGATCGCGCGCAGCCCGGCCTGAGCGTCAGGGCAGCGCGGGCGGCGTGCCCAGGCGGGTCGTGACCGCCTCGACCCATCGCGGCACCCGCGAGAGCGGACGGGAGCGGCCGAGCGCGTCGATCGACCTCATCTCGTCGGGCTCGAGCTCGAAGTCGAACACGTCGAGATTCGCCGCGAGGTGCACCGGGTTCGTCGACTTCGGAAGCGGAACGAACCCCGACTGCACATGCCAGCGGAGGACGACCTGCACCGCGCTCCGGCCGTGCCGCGCGGCGACGGCGGCCAGCGCGGGCTCGCCCAGGAGTTCCCGCGAACCGTGTCCGAGCGGGTACCAGGCCTGCGGCACGATGCCTTCGCCGGCGAGGAACGGGAGGAGGTCGGGCTGCTGCCAGTAGGGGTGCAGTTCGACCTGGTCGACGACCGGTCGGATCCGAGCGACCTCGAGGAGACGCTGCAGGTCGGCGACCGCGAAGTTGCTGACGCCGATCGATCGGACGGTGCCGTGATCGACCGCATCCTCCAACGCCCGCCAGGCGCCGAGCACGTCGCCGTGCGGGCGATGGAGCAGGAGCAGGTCGACGTGTCCCGTGCCGAGCCGCTCGATGGCCCGCTCGATCGCCGCCGTTGATCGGCGCCGCCCGAAGTCGGCGGGCCACAGCTTCGTGGTGACGGTGATCTCCTCGCGCGGCACGCCCGACGCCCGCACCCCGCGCCCGACCGCCCGCTCGTTGCGGTAGACGGCCGCGGTGTCGATGAGGCGGTAGCCGAGGCCGATCGCCCGAGCCACGCTCGATTCGCACACGTCGACGTCGCTGACCTGGAAGACGCCGAGGCCGATGCGCGGAAGGGCGGAGCCGTCGCGGAGCTCGATCGTCGGCGGGGTGCTCATCGCGCGGGCTCGAGGCCGAACGCCTCGCGCAGCGAGCGTCCGACGAGGTCGGGGACGTCGAGCATGCCCGGATGCAGGGCGTCGAACATCTGCAGGCCGTCCCAGGTCGCGAGCAGCACGGCGGCGCGCTGCTCCGGGCTGAGGCCGTCGTCGGGCAGGCCGAGTTTCGCGCGCTGTCGACGGATCACCCACGCGAAGAGGGTGATGAGGCGCTGGTGCCGGCGTTGCAGGGCAGGCCGTGCGGGGTGGTCGTCGCTGCCCGCCTCCGCCGTCAGCATCGAGAGCAGCTGCACGAGGCCGGGGGTCTCGCGGTTGCTCACCGCGGCGCTGACGAAGCCCTCGACGATGGCCTCGGCCGACAGGCGGCGGGGGAAGTCGGCGCGCAGCTGCTGCTGGTCGTGCCACTCGATCACGGCGAGCATCAGGTTGGTCTTGTTGCCGAAATGGTGCAGCAGCGTCGAGTGGTCGACGCCGGCCTCCTGCGCGATGCTGCGCAGCGAGGCGCCGTAGAAGCCCTTGCGGGCGAAAGCCTGTGCGGCGCTGGCGACGATGGCCTTCTTGGTGGCGCGGCCGGTGGCGTATCCGTCGGCACGGGCCGCTCCTGTGCGGCTGTTCGGCACGGTGGCTCCTCGTATGTCCACCACGTGGTGGAACTTCGTTTACAGTGTAAGGGTGGAACGAACCGATATCCATCGTTCCCGGCATGCGATGACGCTCGCAGAGAAGGCGTCGCTCATGTCGGGTGCGAACTTCTGGAACACCAAGCCGATCGACCGGCTGGGCATTCCGTCGATCATGCTCACCGACGGGCCCCACGGCCTGCGCAAGCAGGGTGGTGCGGCCGATCATCTCGGACTGAACGCCAGCATCCCGGCCACCTGCTTTCCTACCGCAGCGACGCTGGCGAACAGCTGGGATGCCACGCTCGTCGGCCGGGTCGGGGAGGCGCTCGGTGCCGAGGCAGCGGCCGAGAACGTCAGCGTGCTGCTCGGCCCCGGCCTGAACATCAAGCGCAACCCGCTCGCCGGCCGCAGCTTCGAGTACTTCTCAGAGGACCCGCTGCTGTCGGGCCTGCTCGCGGCGGCGATGATCCGCGGCATCCAGTCGAAGGGCGTCGCCGCGAGCGCGAAGCACTTCGCGGTCAACAGCCAGGAGACGCACCGGATGTCGATCGACGAGATCGTCGACGAGCGGGCGCTGCACGAGCTCTACCTCGAGGGCTTCCGCATCGCGATCGCCCAGGGCGGCGCGTGGACCGTCATGAGCTCGTACAACCGGGTCAACGGCACCTACGCGAACGAGAACCTCGAGCTCCTGTCCGACACCCTGCGCGATCGGTGGGGCTTCGACGGGCTCGTCGTGACCGACTGGGGCGGCAACAACGACCGCGTCGCAGGCATCGTCGCCGGCAACGCGCTCGAGATGCCCTCGACCGACGGCGTCACCGATCGCCAGATCGTCGCCGCCGTCGAGGCCGGCACGCTCGACGAGGCGATCCTCGACGCGCGGGTCGACGAGCTCCTGACCCTCATCGACCGCGCCGCTCCTCGCGACGGAGCCCCGGCCGTCGACCACGACCTGCATCACGACCTCGCGATCGACGCGGCACGCCGCTCGATCGTGCTGGCGGCGAACGGCTACGGCATCCTGCCGCTCGGCCCGACGGCGGGCAGGATCGCCGTCATCGGCGACTTCGCCGAGACCCCTCGCTACCAGGGCGCCGGCAGCTCGCTGGTGAACCCGACCCGCGTGCACGCCCCGCTCGACGCGCTGCGCGCCACCGACCTCGACATCATCGGCTTCGAGCCCGGCTTCCGGCGCAGGGACGGGGCATCCCGTCGCCTGCGGAAGCGAGCCCTCCGCCTGGCCGAGCGGGCCGACACCGTGCTGCTGTTCCTCGGCCTGGACGAGTCGGCCGAGGCGGAGGCCGTCGACCGCACGCACATGAGGCTCGCGCAGAACCAGCTCGACCTCGCCGGCGAGATCATCGCACTCGGCAAGCGGGTCGTCGTCGTGCTCGCCGGAGGGTCGCCCGTCGAACTGCCGTTCGCCGACGACGTCGACGCACTCGTGCTCGGATACCTCGGCGGTCAGGGCCTCGGCCCCGCCGTCGCCGACGTGCTGACCGGCCGTGCGAACCCCGCCGGCAAGCTCGCCGAGACCTACCCGCTGCGCTACGACGACGTGCCGTCCGCGGCATCCTTCTCCCGCACCGAGGCCACCAGCGAGCACCGCGAGAGCATCTACCTCGGCTACCGCTACTACGACAAGGTCGGTGCGCCGGTTCGCTACCCGTTCGGCCACGGCCTCAGCTACACGACCTTCGAGTACTCCGACCTGAGCGCCGACGCACGTTCGGCGCGCGTGACGGTCACCAACACGGGTGCGGTCGCGGGCGACGAGATCGTGCAGGTCTATGCGGAGGCCCCGCGGGCCGCGGCGGGTCAGGTGCGTGCGCCGCGCGAGCTCGCCGGCTTCGCCAGGGTCGGTCTCGCGCCGGGTGAGAGCGCCACGGTCGAGATCGCCCTCGGCGAGCGCGCGTTCCAGGTCTTCGACACCGGCGCGCACGACTGGCGCGTCGCCCCGGGGGAGTACGCCGTGCTCGCCGGTGCGTCATCGCGCGACATCCGATCGCGTGCGACCGTCGCGATCGCCGGCGAGCCCGTCGACCTCGTCGGGTCGGCGAACTACGTCACCGGCCACGTCGAGCGTGTGGATGCCGCGGAGTTCGAGGACCTGCTCGGCCGGCCGCTGCCGCCGGCGGCCTGGCCGACCGACCGGCCGCTGACGCGCGACGACATCATCGCCCAGACGAAGGGCCGCGGCGGCTTCGCGAGCCTGCTCCACGGGCTCATCGAGGGCACGAGCCGCGCGCTCATGGCCCTCGGCAGGCCGCACGCGTCGAACAACGTGCGGTTCGCCCTCGACCTGCCGTTCCGTTCGGTCGAGCGGATGTCGGGCGGCGCCGTCGACGCCGCGATGGTCGACGGACTTCTCCTGATGGTCAACGGTCGATTCTGGCGCGGCGCCCGCCGCACCGCGTCGGCCTGGTGGGCGCATCGTTCGCGCCCCGCGAGCACGGCGCAACGGACGCGCCCCGAGAGCGAGGCGCAACGGACACGCCTCGAGAGTGAGGACTGAGCAGTACATGGCGACACGCAAGGAGATCCGCGCCGAGGCCCGATCCCGGGTGGCGGAGGAGAAGGCGGCGAAGCAGGCCCGCCGGGCCGAGCTGGCGGCGATGAGCCCCGACGACCGCAAGGCCGCGAAGGCCGCAGATCCCGCTGCGGCGCGAGCGGCGAAGAAGGCCGCGAAGGCGGAGCGCAAGGCCGCTCGCGCAGGTATGAGCCGCGCCGAGCGCCGTGAGGCCAAGCGCCGCGAGCGCGCCTACCGCCGGGTGAAGCACCGCCCGCGCCGCCTCGTCGGCTGGGGCATCGCCGCCGTGGCCGTCGTGGGCGTCGTCGTGCTCGTCGCGCCGTACGCCGCCGGCATCGGGCGCCTGACCTCGATCGAGTTCACCGACGACACCGCAGCGGCGAAGGCCGCCCGCGAGGCGGCCGGGCCCGTGTCGGAGGCCGTCTCCGACGAGGGCATCGTGCTGCTCGAGAACGACGACGACGTGCTGCCGCTCACCGGGGGCGCCGTCAACGTCTTCTCGTTCGCGTCGTTCAACCTCCAGCTCGGCGGCGGAGGCTCGGGCGGTGCCGCATCCGAGGGCGCCCCGACGCTCTACGAGGCGCTCGAGGCTCAGGGCGTGGCCTACAACGAAGACCTCTACGCGACGATGGAGGCCGCCGGCGCCGAACACGTGACCGGCGCGTCGAACGGGTTCGTGCAGATCCTCGGCGGGCTGCTCGGCGGCGGCGACTCGGGTGAGCCCGAACCCGACTACCTGACCGGCGAGGTCATGGCGCAGGCGGCCGACTTCTCCGACACCGCGATCGTCGTGGTCGGCGACATCGGATCCGAGGGCTCGGACTTCACCGCCGAGAGCCTCAGGCTGACCGACGCGCAGACCGCGCTGCTCGACACGGTGACCGCCAGCATCCCGAACGTGGTCGTCATCGTGAACTCGGGCAATCAGATGGAGCTCGGATTCCTCGACGAGTACCCCGAGATCAAGGGCGCCGTCTGGATCGGCGCTCCCGGCCCCCGTGGCACCGTCTCGCTCGCGAAGGTGCTCTCGGGCGACGTGAACCCGTCGGGTCGCCTCACCGACACGTTCGCGTACGACGTCGAGTCCGCGCCCGGGTCGGTGAACCTCGGCGACCACCGCTACGCGAACGCCAACCGCGCCTTCCTCGACTACGAGGAGGGGATCTACGTCGGCTACCGCTACTACGAGACCCGCTACGAGGGCGACGAGGCGTACGACCAGATCGTGCAGTACCCCTTCGGCTACGGCCTCAGCTACACGACCTTCGACTGGGCTCCGGCGCAGCCCGTCGTCGGCGACGACGAGATCTCGATCGACGTCACGGTGACCAACACCGGCGACGTCGCCGGCAAGGACGTCGTCGAGGCCTACTTCTCCGCTCCGTACACTCCTGGCGGCATCGAGAGGTCCGCGATCGAACTCGCCGGCTACGCCAAGACGGGCGTGCTCGAGCCCGGTGAGTCCGAGACGGTGACGATCGCCTTCGCGACGCGCGACATGGCGTCGTGGGACACCGCGACCGGCGCCTACGTGCTCGAGCAGGGCACCTACGACCTCGAGGTCTCGACCGACGTGCACAGCCCCCTGTACACGTTCTCGACCGAGGTCGGCGAAGACGTGGTCTACGCCACCGACGAGGTGACGGGCGCGAGCCTGGCCGGCCGGTTCGACTACGTCGAGGGCGACCTGACGTTCCTCTCCCGCGACGACTGGGATGCCACCTACCCGACCGCGCCCGCCGACGACACCGTCGCCTCCGACGAGCTGATCGACCTCATGAATCCGAAGCTCGAACCGGTGACGTCGGGGGATGCCCCGACGTACGGGGCCGACAACGGACTCGAGCTCGACGACCTGAAGGGCCTCGACTACGACGACCCGCAGTGGGACGCGTTCCTCGACCAGCTCACGGTCGACGAGCAGGCCGACCTGTTCTCGTACGGCGCGTACCGCACCGTCGCCGTCGAGCGGCTCGGCATCCCGGCGATCACGCTGCTCGACAGCCCGGCCGGCCTGAACTCGCTGTTCAGCTCGATCACGGCGGCCCGCTACCCGTCGGAGATCGTCATCGCGTCGACGTGGAACGACGAGCTCGCCTACTCGGTCGGCGAATCCGTCGCCGCCGAGGCCCACGCGGTCGGCGTCGACGTCTGGTACGCGCCCGGCATGAACCTGCACCGCACCGCGATGGGCGGACGCGACTTCGAATACTTCTCGGAGGACCCGCTCATCAGCGGCAAGATGGGCGCCGCCATGGCCTCGGGGGCCGAGGACCACGGCATCCCGACCACCATGAAGCACTTCGCGCTCAACGACCAGGAGGTCAACGCGCGGTCGGGCATCAACGTGTTCGCCTCCGAGCAGGCCCTGCGCGAGCTCTACCTGCGTCCGTTCGAGATCACGGTCAAGGAGTCGGATGCCTCGGGCGCGATGTCCTCGTTCATCAACATCGGCGGCGTCTGGGCCGGCGGCAACGAGCAGTTGCTCCAGGAGGTCCTGCGGGGCGAGTGGGGCTTCGAGGGCGTCGTCTCGACCGATGCCGTGCTCGGCGGGTGGATGGACCCGGTGCAGGCGGCGCTCCACGGCAACGACCTGATGCTCGCGGCGCTCAACCCCGGCACCATCGCGTCGTCGACGGCTGACGCGGTGAAGACCGACCCGATCGGCATGGGCAACGCGCTCCGCGACCGCGTGCACGCGGTGCTCTACACGATCGTGCAGACCGACCAGGTCGGCTGAGGCCCTGCGTCGCAGGGGAGCGGGGTGTCGCCGAGGCGGCGCCCCGCTTCTCGCTGATCCGCCCTGCGCGCGTTCGGGCAGGCCGGGTTGCGTGCCGGCCGGCCTCAGCCGAGCGTCGACGCGCGCGCGACGAGCTCGGGCTGGAAGACCACGTGCTCGCGTTCGGGAGCCGAATCGGATGCCGCGGCATCCGCCTCCTTCAGCAGCAGGTCGACCGCGGTGTGGCCGATGAGCGTGGCGGGCTGGCGGATCGACGAGAGCGGCACGACCGCCGCGGAGGCGAAGTCGATGTCGTCGTAGCCGATCAGGGCGATGTCGGCGGGCACCCGGAGCCGGCCCTGCATGGTGAGCGCCTGCAGCACGCCCATGGCGAGCAGGTCGTTCGCCGCGAAGATCGCGTCGGGCCGCTCGCCGGCGGCCCGGTCGCGCACGAGTTCGCCGGCCGCGCGCCCCTGCAGCACGGTGAGCGACTCGGTCGGGATCACCTCGAGGGTGGCGTCTAGCACCTCGGCGACGGCGCGACGGGCGCCCTCGAGCCGGTCGGTCACCTGCTGCAGCGAGGCCGGGCCGCCGACGAACGCGATGCGACGCCGTCCGGTCTCGAGCAGGTGGCGCACGGCGAGCTCGCCCCCGACGACGTCGTCGACGGCCACCGACGAGAAGGCCCGGTCGGTCGACTCGCGGTCGACGAGCACGACGGGCGTGCCGCGGTCGCGGAGCCTGGCCAGTCGCGGCAGGTCGTCGCTCATGGGCGAGATGAGCACGCCGTGCACGCGCTGCTCCTCGAAGAGATCGAGGTAGGCGCCCTCGCGCGCCGTGTTCTCGTCGCTGTTGCCGAGCAGTACCGTCATGCCGTCTTCGGCGGCCCGGTTCTCGGCGCCGCGGGCGACCTCGGTGAAGAACGGGTTGCGCACGTCGAGCACCACGAGGCCGATGCTGCGGCTCCGGCCGGCGCGCAGCTGCCTGGCGGCGTCGTTGCGCACGAACCCGAGCGCGTCGATGGCGGCCTGCACGCGTTCGACGGTCGCGGGGGAGACCTTGTCGGGTCGGTTCAGCACGTTGGAGACGGTGCCGACCGAGACGGATGCCGCGCGTGCGACGTCTTTCACGCTCACCGCCATCGGTTCCCCCTTCCGCTCGTCGAGACGCACCTCATGTGCGCTCCGGCCATGATGTCAGCAAACACGTCACCGCCCCCGTGCGCCGCGCTGCGGCGCGGCCTGCCCGGCCGAGGAGCGGCGCACGACGAGCTCGGGCAGGAACACGGTCTGCCTCGGGATGATCGCCGGGTCGGCGGTCTCCTCGAGGAGGATCCGCAGGGCCGTTCGCCCGATCATCCGGCTCGGTTGGCGCATCGACGACAGGGGCACCGCGGCGGCCGCGGCGAACGGGATGTCGTCGAAGCCGACGATCGCGATCTCGTCGGGCACGAGCATGCGCCCGTCGACGACGAGCGCCTGGAGCAGGCCGAGCGCGACGAGGTCGTTCGCCGCGAAGAGCGCGTCGGGCCGATCGGCGCGGGAGCGGGCGAGGATCCGGGCACCGGCCGCGACGCCCGCCTCGACCGTCGGCGCCTCGGTCGGGAGCACCTCGAGCTCGACCGACCCCGGCGCGTTCTCGGCGGCGACGCGTGCCCCGGCCAGCCGATCCCGGATCTGCTGCATCTCGAACGGCCCGCCGATGAAGGCGATGCGCCGGCGCCCGGTCGCGATCAGGTGCTCGACGGCCATCCGGCCGCCTGCGACGCTGTCGACGGATACCGAGCTGAACCGCCCGTCGCCGCTGAACCGGTCGACCAGCACTGCGGGGATGCCGCGGTCGCGCAGGCGCTCGAGCCGGGTGTGGATGTCGCCGTAGGGGGAGATCAGCACGCCGCGCACCTGCTGCTCCTCGAAGAGGTCGAGGTACATGCGCTCGCGTGCGACATCCTCGTCGGTGTTGCCGTACAGGATGGCGAGGTTGTGGCTGGACGCCTCGTCTTCGGCGCCTCTCACCACGTCGGTGAAGAACGGGTTCTGGCCGTCGAGCACCACGAAGCCGATGCTGGTCGACACTCCGGCGCGGAGTTTGCGTGCCGCGTCGTTGCGCACGTAACCGAGGTCGTCGATGGCCCGCTGCACGCGTTCGACCGAATCGGCGGAGACGTCGTTCGGCCGGTTGAGCACGTTGGAGACGGTTCCGACCGAGACGCCCGCACGTTCGGCGACATCGCGGATCCGCACCGCTGCCATGCTCCAGCTCCTTCGCCGACATTCAATCGCGTGACGACTTGACGCGTCTTGAAACGATCCATACAGTATCGAGTGAATCGTACATGAATCGATTCAAGCTTGTTTATCAGATTTCACCTCGACGAGGAGGCCCTTCGTGCAGTCGGACCCGCCGCAGACGCAATCGCCGCAGGCCGGTGCGCCGCCGATGCTCGAGCTCTCGAAGGTCGTGAAGTCCTTCGGGCCGGTCGTCGCGCTCCGTTCCGGAAGCCTCCGGCTCGAATCCGGCTCGATCCACGCGCTGGTCGGCGAGAACGGCGCGGGCAAGTCCACGCTCGTGAAGATCATCGCCGGACTGTACCGTCGTGACGCCGGCGACCTCCGCCTGCGCGGCGAGGAGGTCGACTTCACCTCGACCGCCCAGTCGAAGGCCGCGGGCATCGCGGTCATCTACCAGGAGCCGACGCTGTTCCCCGACCTCACGGTCACCGAGAACATCTTCATGGGCCGCCAGCCCACCGGTCGATTCGGCCGCATCGACCGCAAGGCGATGCGCACCGAGGCCGAGGCGCTCTTCCAGCGACTCGGCGTGAAGATCGACCCCGACCGCCCGGCTGAGGGCCTGTCGATCGCCGACCAGCAGGTCATCGAGATCGCGAAGGCCGTCTCGCTCGACGCCCGCGTGCTCATCATGGACGAGCCGACCGCGGCGCTCTCTGGCGTCGAGGTCGATCGGCTCTTCGCCGTCGCGCGCAGCCTCCGCGACGAGGGGCGCGCGCTGCTCTTCATCTCGCACCGGTTCGACGAGATCTTCGCGCTCTGCGACACCGTCACGGTCATGCGCGACGGCGCCTACGTCGCGACGACGCCGCTGGCGGAGACCACGGTCGACGAGCTCGTGCGCCGGATGGTCGGCCGCGACGTCACCGAACTCTTCCCCAAGCTCCCCGCCGAGATCGGCGAGCCCCTGCTCGAGGTCGACGGGCTCACGAGCCCGCTCTTCCACGACATCTCGTTCGCGGTACGGGCGGGCGAGATCGTCGGGCTCGCCGGACTCGTCGGTGCGGGTCGCAGCGAGGTCGCCCGTGCCGTCTTCGGCGTCGACGGGTACGACGCCGGCTCGGTGCTCCTCGAAGGGCGGGCGGTTCCGAAGGGACGACCGGATGCCGCGATGCGCGCCGGGCTGGCTCTGGTGCCCGAAGACCGGCGCAAGCAGGGCCTCGTGCTCGAGTCATCCGTCGCGCACAACGTCACGCTCGCGATCCGCGAGACGATCGCGCGCGCCGGCCTGATCACCTCGGGCATGGAGAACCGCGCCGCGAAGGTGTGGGCGAGCCGGCTCGAGGTGAAGACCAACGCCATGTCGACCATCGCGGGCACGCTCTCGGGCGGCAACCAGCAGAAGGTCGTGCTCGGCAAGTGGCTCGCGACCGAGCCCAAGGTGCTCATCATCGACGAGCCGACCCGAGGCATCGACGTCGGCACCAAGGCCGAGGTGCACCGGCTGCTCTCGGAGCTCGCCGGCCGCGGCATGGGCATCCTCATGATCTCGTCCGAACTGCCCGAGGTGCTCGGCATGGCCGACCGCGTGCTCGTCATGCGCGAGGGCCGCATCACGGCCGAGATCGACCGCGCCGACGCCACGAGCGAGAACGTCATGTTCGCCGCCACCCACGCCCAGGGAGCCCACCAGTGACCGCCGTCATCGAGAAGTCCTCCGTCACGAAGCGGCTGAACGCCATCGGCGCGGCGCGCGAATTCGGCATCCTGCTCGCGCTCGTGCTCGTCGTGATCGCCGCGACCGTCGCCAACCCGAACTTCCTCTTCAGCTCCGACGGATGGCGCGACCTGCTGCTCACGCCGTCGATCCTCGTGCTCGTCGCGATCGGCCAGGCGATCGTCATCATCACCCGCAACGTCGACCTGTCGGTCGGCTCGATCCTGGGCCTGTCCGCGTACCTCACCGGTCGGCTGTTCGTCGACCTGCAGGGCATCCCGATCGTCGCGGTCTTCGCGATCGCGATCGTGTTCGGCGGCCTGCTCGGCCTCATCAACGGCGCGCTCGTGGCCTACGCGAAGGTGCCCGCGATGGTCATCACGCTCGGCACCCTGTACGCCTACCGCGGCATCAACGTGCTCTGGACGGGCAGCGACCGCATCAACGCGTCCGACCTGCCGAAGGACTTCCTCGCGCTCGGCACCGGCCAGATCCTCTGGATCCCGATCCTCACGATCATCGCCGTCGTCGTGCTCGTCGTCACCGCCTGGTTCATGAAGAACAGCCGGGGCGGGCGCGAGTTCTACGCGATCGGCTCCGACCCGGCTGCCGCCGAGCTCTACGGCCTGCGCGTCACCCGTCGCCTGCTCATCGCGTTCGTGTTCTCGGGCGCGTTGGCCGGACTCGCGGGCGTGCTCTACGCGGCCCGGTACGGCACCATCAACTCGCAGGCGGGTGCCGGTTGGGAGCTCGACGCCGTGGGTGCGGCCGTCATCGGCGGCGTCGCCATCACCGGTGGCGTCGGCTCGGTGTGGGGCGCCGCGATCGGCGCGTGGCTGCTGCTCACCATCAACCGGGCGCTGCCGATCCTCGGCATCCCCGACTTCTGGCAGCGCGCCGTCGTCGGCGCGCTCATCATCGGAGCCATCGTGCTCGACCGCGTGCTCGCGGTGCGGCAGAAACGCAAGCTCCTCGAGGCGCGGGAGGACGACCGATGACCGCCACGACCACCACGGCCAACGCCATCGCGCGCACCTACCGCGACTACGACCGCCCGCTGTGGCAGCGCGTCGTGCTGACCCGCGAGTCCGCCATCATCGGCCTGCTGATCATCGTCGCCGTCGTCGCCGCGCTGACCGTGCGCGGCTTCGGCCAGCCGATCACGCTGACCTACCTGCTGCTCGACGTCATGCCGATCCTGCTCATCGCACTGCCGATGACGCTCGTCA
This sequence comes from Agromyces sp. NPDC058110, assembly GCF_042884735.1. Classification (NCBI taxonomy): domain Bacteria; kingdom Bacillati; phylum Actinomycetota; class Actinomycetes; order Micrococcales; family Microbacteriaceae; genus Agromyces; species Agromyces sp. NPDC058110. The sequence continues at coordinate 301,388 of NZ_JBHVTI010000001.1, forward strand.
TGATCACCGGCGAGATCGACCTGTCGGTCGCGAGCATCGTCGGCCTGTCGAGCGTGCTCACGGGCGTGCTCACGCAGGCCGGTCTCCCGTTCGAACTCGCCGCGGTCGTCGCGCTCGTCGCCGGCGCGGCCTGCGGCGCGGTGAACGGATTCCTCGTCACGGTCGTCGGCCTGCCCTCGCTCGCCGTCACCATCGGCACGCTCGCGCTGTTCCGCGGCCTCGCGGTCGGCCTGCTCGGCACGACCGCGATCACCGAGTTCCCGGAGTTCTGGACCGACATCGCGAAGGCCAGGGTGGGCGGCAGCAACATCCCGGTGGTGCTGTTCGTCTTCCTCGTGCTGCTCGTCGTGTTCATCGTGCTCCTGCACTTCACCCCGTTCGGCCGCGGCATCTACGCGATCGGCCTGACGAAGGCGGCCGCCCACTTCTCGGGCGTGCACGTCGAGCGCACCAAGCTGATCCTGTTCGTGCTGAGCGGCCTCGTGTCGGCGCTCGCGGGCATCTTCTACACGCTGCGCTTCGGCAGCGCCCGCGGCGACAACGCGACCGGCCTCGAGCTGCAGGTCATCGCGGCCGTCGTGCTCGGCGGCGTGTCGGTCTTCGGCGGCCGCGGCGCGATCCACGGCGTCATCGCCGGCGTGCTGCTCATCGGCGTGCTGTCGAGCGCCCTGCGGCTCGCGAACGTCACGAGCGACGTCATCAACATCATCACCGGCGCACTGCTCGTGCTGTCGGTGGTGACCACCAGCTTCCTGGCCTGGCTGCGAACGCGCCGGAGGGCACCAGGGGGAACACCGCGCGTCGAGGCCTCCACAGCAGGGTGACCGGGCCGCGCGACCGTCGAGGCGATCACACGTCGACCTCAACCGATGAAGGGAAAACAACGATGTTTCAGAAGAAGACCCGACTGGCAGCGGTGACCGCGCTCACCGCGGCGTCGGTGCTCCTGCTCGCCGGCTGCGCCGTCGACAGCGGAACCGACGGCGGCGATGGCGGTTCCGGCGACGCCGCGAACCTCTCGATCACCTTCCTGCCGAAGAACCTGGGCAACCCGTACTTCGACACCTCGTCGGCGGGGGCGCAGGAGGCGATCGACGAGTTCGGCGGCACGTTCGCCGAGGTCGGTCCCGCGGAGGCCACGCCCGACGCGCAGGTGAGCTACATCAACACCCTCACGCAGCAGGGCGTCGGCGCGATCGACATCTCGGCCAACGACCCCGAGGCGATCTGCGACGCGCTGAACGAGGCTCGCGACGCCGGCATCAAGGTCGTCACGTTCGACTCCGACACGAACCCCGACTGCCGCGACCTGTTCATCAACCAGGCCACGTCGGAGGGCATCGCGAAGATCCAGGTCGACCTCATCACCGAGCAGATCGGCGACGAGGGCGAGATCGCGATCCTGTCGGCATCGGCCAACGCGACCAACCAGAACGCATGGATCGACCTCATGAAGGAGGAGCTCGCGGCGAACCACCCGAACGTGACGCTCGTCGACACCGTGTACGGCGACGACGACGACCAGACCTCGTTCGACAAGACCGCGGCGCTGCTGCAGACGCACCCGAACCTGAAGGGCATCATCTCGCCCACGACGGTCGGCATCGCGGCTGCCGCTCGCTACCTCTCGACCTCGGAGTACAAGGGCAAGGTCGCACTGACCGGCCTCGGCACGCCGAACCAGATGCGCGAGTACGTCGAGGACGGCACGGTCACCTCGTTCGCGCTGTGGAACCCGGCCGACCTCGGCTACCTGGCCTCGTTCGCGTCGAAGGCGCTCATCGAGGGCGAGATCACCGGTGAAGAGGGCGACTCGTTCGACGCGGGCAAGCTCGGCTCGTACGAGGTCGGCGCCGACGGCGTCGTGCTCCTCGGCGACCCCTACGTGTTCGACGCCGAGAACATCGGCGACTTCGACTTCTGAGTCGATGTCGCAGCGCGGGGCCCGATCGCGACCTGAGGTCGCCCGGGCCCCGCGCCGTCTCGTCGATGCTCGCGCACGTGTCGACGCCTGCTATGCTTGAAACGTTTCATCATCCGCGTGACCGGAAAGGGGCTCATCGATGAGCGCACCTGTCGCCGTGCCCCGGCGCGTCTGCTTCCACCTGCAGGTCGACCCGACCCGGCTCGACGAGTACCGCGCCAGGCACGCCGCCGTCTGGCCCGACATGCTCCGAGCGATCGAGGCCTCGGGGCGGCGCAACTACTCGCTCTTCCTCCGCGACGACGGCCTGCTCGTCGGCTACTACGAGACCGACGACGACGAGGCCTCCCAACGGACCCTCGAGTCCGACCCGCGCACCGCCGCGTGGGAGGCCGACATGGCGGAGTTCTTCGTGTCGCTCGACGGCACGCGCCCCGACCAGGCCGCTCCGCGCCTGACCGAGGTGTTCCACCTCGAAGACCAGCTCGCGGCGCTCGACGCCGACCCCGCGGCATCCGCCACCGACTGAACCACCATCGACCACGCGGCATCCGTCGCGCACCTCACAGAAAGCAGCACGCCGTGAGCATTCTCACCGATTCCATCCAGGCGCAGCTCGCCGCGCAGGCCATCGAGCTGCCGAGCTGGGCGTTCGGCAACTCGGGCACGCGGTTCCGCGTCTTCACGACGCCCGGCACGCCCCGCGACCCGTTCGAGAAGATCGCGGATGCCGCGCAGGTGCAGCAGTACACCGCGCTCGCTCCGACGGTCGCGCTGCACATCCCGTGGGACAAGGTCGACAGCTACGACGAGCTGCGAACGTACGCCGAAGACCACGGCGTCGCGCTCGGCACGATCAACTCGAACACGTTCCAAGACGAGGACTACAAGTTCGGCGCCCTCACGCACGAGGACGCCGCAGTGCGACGCAAGGCGATCGACCACCACCTCGAGTGCATCGACATCATGCACGCGACCGGTTCGCGCGACCTCAAGATCTGGCTCGCCGAGGGCTCGAACTACCCGGGCCAGGCCGACCTGCGCGGCCGTCAGGACCGCCTGCACGAGTCGCTCCAGGAGATCTACGCACGACTCGGCGACGAGCAGCGCCTCGTGCTCGAGTACAAGTTCTTCGAACCGGCGTTCTACCACACCGACGTTCCGGACTGGGGCACCTCGTACGCCCAGGTGGCGGCGCTCGGCGAGAAGGCCATGGTCTGCCTCGACACGGGTCACCACGCGCCGGGCACCAACATCGAGTTCATCGTCATGCAGTTGCTGCGCCTCGGAAAGCTCGGCTCGTTCGACTTCAACTCGCGCTTCTACGCCGACGACGACCTCATCGTGGGCGCCGCCGACCCGTACCAGCTCTTCCGCATCATCTACGAGGTGCTCCGCGGCGGCGGCCTCAACAACCCGGATGTCGCGTTCATGCTCGACCAGTGCCACAACGTGGAGGACAAGATCCCCGGCCAGATCCGCTCCGTGCTGAACGTGCAGGAGATGACCGCCCGCGCGCTGCTCGTCGACGGCGATGCACTCGGCGCGGCGCAGCGCAGCGGCGACGTGCTCGAGGCGAACCGCATCTTCATGGACGCGTTCTACACCGACGTGCGACCGGCCCTCGCCGAGTGGCGCGAGTCGCGCGGGCTCCCCGCCGACCCGATGCGCGCGTTCGCGGCATCCGGGTACCTCGCGAAGATCGCCGAGGAGCGCGTCGGCGGCACCCAGGCCGGATGGGGTGCGTGATCATGACGAACCCCGCAGCCGCCGACCTCATCGCGCGCAGCAACCGCCTCGGCGCCGACCCGAAGAACACGAACTACGCCGGCGGCAACACGTCGGCCAAGGGCACCGACACCGACCCGGTCACGGGCGAGCCCGTCGAGCTGCTCTGGGTCAAGGGCTCGGGCGGCGACCTCGGCACGCTCACCGAGCCGGGCCTCGCGGTGCTGCGCCTCGACCGCATGCGCTCGCTCGTGAACGTGTACCCGGGCGTCGACCGCGAAGACGAGATGGTCGCCGCGTTCGACTTCTGCCTGCACGGCAAGGGCGGTGCGGCGCCCTCGATCGACACGGCCATGCACGGGCTGGTGGATGCCGCGCACGTCGACCACCTGCACCCCGACTCGGGCATCGCGATCGCGACCGCCGCCGACGGCGAGGAGTTGACCGCGAAGATCTTCGGCGAGAAGGTCGTGTGGGTGCCGTGGCGTCGTCCGGGGTTCCAGCTCGGACTCGACATCGCCGAGATCAAGGCTGCGAACCCGGCCGCGATCGGCTGCATCCTCGGCGGCCACGGCATCACCGCGTGGGGCGACACGTCGGACGAGACCGAGGCGAACTCGCTCTGGATCATCGACACCGCCGCCGCCTACATCGAGGCGAACGGCACGGCCGAGCCCTTCGGCGGCGTGCGCGCCGGGTTCGAGGCGCTCGAGCCCGCCGAGCGCCTCGCGAAGGCCGCCGCGCTCGCACCGACGATCCGCGGCATCGCGAGCCACGACAAGCCCATGGTGGGCCACTTCACCGACACCGACGTCGTGCTCGACTTCCTCGCCTCCGAGCGAGCGCCCGAGCTCGCGGCGCTCGGCACGAGCTGCCCCGACCACTTCCTGCGCACCAAGGTCAAGCCGATGCTGCTCGACCTGCCCGCAGACGCCTCGATCGAGGACTCGATCGCGCGCCTGCACGAACTGCACGAGGCGTACCGCGCCGATTACCAGGCGTACTACGACGCGCACGCGACATCCCAGAGCCCCGCCATCCGCGGCGCCGACCCGCTCATCGTGCTCGTGCCGGGCGTCGGCATGTTCTCGTACGGCGCGAACAAGCAGACCGCCCGCGTCGCGGGCGAGTTCTACGTGAACGCGATCAACGTGATGCGCGGCGCCGAGGCGCTCTCGACGTACGCACCCATCAGCGATGCCGAGAAGTTCCGCATCGAGTACTGGGCGCTCGAGGAGGCCAAGCTCCAGCGCATGCCGAAGCCCAAGACCCACCAGGGCCGCATCGCGTTCGTCACGGGCGCCGCGTCGGGCATCGGCAAGGCCATCGCGACCCGCCTCGCGGCCGAGGGCGCGTGCGTCGTCGTCGCCGACCTCGACCTCGCCAAGGCGCAGGCCGCCGCGGCCGAACTGGGCGGGACGGATGTCGCGATCGGCGTCGCAGCGAACGTGGCCGATGCGGCCGGCGTGCAGGCCGCGATCGACGCCACGGTGCTCGCCTTCGGCGGCATCGACCTCGTCGTGAACAACGCCGGCCTGTCGCTGTCGAAGCCGCTGCTCGAGACCACCGAGCAGGACTGGGACCTCCAGCACGACGTCATGGCGAAGGGCTCGTTCCTCGTCGCGAAGGCCGCCGCGAAGGCGCTCATCGAGCAGCAGATGGGCGGCGACGTGATCTACATCTCGTCGAAGAACTCGGTCTTCGCCGGCCCGAACAACATCGCGTACTCGGCGACGAAGGCCGACCAGGCCCACCAGGTGCGCCTGCTCGCGGTCGAGCTCGGCGAGCACGGCGTGCGCGTCAACGGCATCAACCCCGACGGCGTGGTACGCGGTTCGGGCATCTTCGCCGCGGGCTGGGGGGCGAACCGCGCCGCGACCTACGGCGTGAACGAGGAGGACCTCGGCCAGTTCTACGCGAACCGCACCATCCTCAAGCGCGAGGTCGTGCCCGAGAACGTCGCCGACGCGGTGTACGTGCTCACCGGCCCCGAACTCTCGCGCACGACCGGCCTGCACATCCCGGTCGACTCGGGCGTCGCGGCGGCGTTCCTGCGATGAGCAGGTCCCGTTCGGGCGCGGTCGCCGGCGCGGCAAGCGGCGCGGCGCGCGGCGCGGCGAGCGTCGCCGCCGTCGACCTCGGCGCGACGAGCGGCCGGGTCATCGTCGGCCGCGTCGGCGACGGCGAACTCGCCATGCAGACGGTCGGCCGGTTCGAGAACCGCGCCGTGCCGACGCCGAACGGCCTGCACTGGGACCTGCTGGGCCTCTACCGCGGGGCCCTCACGGGGCTCGCGGCCGCGGTGCGCGAGCATCCGTCGATCGCGAGCATCGGCGTCGACTCGTGGGCGGTCGACTACGGGCTCTTCGCGGGCGGACGCATGCTCGGCACCCCGTTCCACTACCGCGACGAGCGCACCGCGGCCGGCGTCGAGGCGACGCACGCGCGGGTGCCCTTCGAAGACCTGTACCGGCGCAACGGCCTGCAGTTCCTGCCGTTCAACACGCTGTACCAGCTCGCCGCCGAACGCACGGGCGGGGCGCTGCTCGACCTCGCCGACACCCTGCTGCTCGTGCCCGACCTGTTCGGCTACTACCTCACGGGCACGGCCGTCGCCGAGCGCACGAATGCCTCGACCACGGGCCTCGTGAACGTGACGACGGGGGAGTGGGACGACGAGCTCATCGCGACGCTCGGCCTGCCCCGCGGCATCCTGCCAGGCCTCGTCGACCCGGGCGCGCGCATCGGCACGACGCTGCCGTACGTGCAGCGCGAGATCGGCGCGGCCCGTCCGATCGACGTCGTCGCGGTCGGCTCGCACGACACCGCGTCGGCGGTGGTCGGCGTTCCGATGACGGATGCCTCCCGCGCCGCGTACATCTCGTGCGGCACCTGGGGGCTCGTGGGCCTCGAACTCGAGCACCCGGTCACGACCGACGCGGCCCGCGCCGCCAACTTCACCAACGAGGGCGGCGTCGACGGCCGCGTGCGGTTCCTGCACAACGTCATGGGCCTCTGGCTGCTCTCGGAGTCGGTGCGCCAGTGGGAACTCGAGTCGGGCTCGAAGATCGACCTGCCGACCCTCATCGCCGAGGCCGGCTCGATCACGACCCCCGTGGCGGTGTTCGATCCGGATGACGCGCGCTTCGCGCCGCCCGGTGACATGCCGGGCCGCATCGCGGCATGGTGCGTCGAGCACGACGAGCCGGTGCCCGCATCGTGGGCGGAGTTCACGCGTTCGATCATCGAATCGCTCGCCGAGGCGTTCGCCCGCACCGTGCGCACCGCGGCCGAGCTCACCGGCCGCGCGGTCGACGTCATCCACATCGTGGGCGGCGGTTCGCTGAACACGCTCCTCTGCCGACGCACGGCCGACCGGGCCGGCATCCCCGTGCTCGCGGGCCCCGTCGAGGCGACCGCGATCGGCAACCTGCTCGTGCAGGCCCGCGCGCAGGGCGCGACCGGATCGAGCCTCGAGGAGTTGCGCGCGATCGCCGCGGCGGCGTTCCCGCCGGTGCGGTACGAGCCCACGTCGAGCACGGACTGACGGCGGTCCGGCAGCAGGGAGTTCCTGTGCCGGAGCGGGCGTCACGGTGACGTCGTCGGCGGGATGCAGCGGGTGCCGGCGCGGGTCACCGTACGTGCGTCACCAGACGACGCCGCCGCCGACCGAGATGCCGCCCCACGTGAGGGCGATGAAGATGGCGGCGAACACGACGGGGGCGATGCCCTTGCCGCCCCGCGCGAGCCCCTTCAGCAGCCCGATCACGGCGAGCACCGCGGCGATGACCGAGAGGCCGCCGCCCACGATGAGGCCGATGAACAGCGGGATCGGCATGAGGAGGAGTCCGGCCAGACCGACCCAGAAGGCGGCCCAGGCGGTCGGGTTCGAACGGGATGCGGCGGCGTCAGACATGGCATCGATCCTGTCAGACTCGCCGGGCGTTCGGCGACCCGGTGCATCGGCGACCGCTCAGCCGCCGACGCCGGCGTGCCTCGGCGACCGCTCAGCCGCCGACGCCGTGGGTTTCGCCCGCGTCATCCCGTCCCTCGGCGAGCTGCGCCTCGACGGCCCGGTGCACGTTGCCGTGCACGTGGTCGGCGCCGATCCGCTCGAGCAGGCCCTGGGCCCCGAGCACGGTGCCGACGCTCGGCTTCACCCTCGCCAGCCTGAGCGCGATGCCCTCGGCCTCCGTCAGGTCGCGGATCTCCGTGAGCTTCGCTGCGCCCTGCGAATCGATGAAGCCGACGCCCTCGAGGTCGAGCACCAGTGCGGTCACGGGCGGATCGCCCGAGATCAGCTCGCGGATGCGCTCGTCGAACGCCTCGGCCGTGGCGAAGAAGAGCCCGCCGTCGAGGCGGACGACGGCGATGCCGGGGAAGGTCTCGTCGGCGGGGTTCAGATCGAGGTCGCGGAAGACCTGGGTGCCGGGCTCGCGACCGAGCGCGGGCATCGCGGGCCGCGTCGACACGTACACGAGCCAGCCGATCGAGAGCACGATGCCGATCACGATGCCGAACAGCACGCCGGCCGAGAGCACGCCGACGACGGCCGCGACGGCGATCCAGAAGTCGAACCGCGAGACGCGGCGCAGACGCCTGAACTCGGGCAGGTCGATCATGCCGAAGACCACTGCGTCGATGATGATCGCGCCGAGCACGGCTTTGGGAAGGTCGGCGAAGAGGGGCGCGAGCAGCAGCAGCGTCAGGATCACGAGCACGCCAGTCGTCAGCGACGCCACGGGCGTGCGAGCGCCGGCCGACTCGTTGAGCGAGCTCGCCGAGAGGCTGGTCGACACCGGCATGCCCTGCACCAGTCCCGATCCGACGTTCGCCATGCCCTGGGCGACCGCCTCCTGGTTCGCATCGATGCGGTACCGGTGCCTGGTCGCGAACGCACGGGCGTCGCCCGCGGTCTGCGAGAAGCCGATGAGGAGCAGTGCGAGCGAGGCCACCAGGATCTCGGGCACGTGCTGCAGCGCCACCTCGAGGCTCGGAAACTGCGGCACCGGGAGTCCGCTCGGCACCGGTCCGACGAGCGCCACGTCGCGCGCGCCGAGATCGAGCAGCGCGGAGGCGAGCAGGCCGCCCACCACCAGCACGAGGGCGCCCGGTACCTTCGGCGCCCAGAACCGGAGCGCCAGGATGACGGCGAGCGCGGCCACGCCCACCGCCAGCGTCGGCAGGTGCGTGCCACCGAGCCCGCCGAGCCACGATGCGAACTCGCGCCAGGAGCTGTCGCCGTCGGTGGAGGTGCCGGTCAGCTTCGGCAGTTCGCCGATGACGACGTCGATCGCAGCACCGGCGAGGAACCCGGTGACGACCGCCTTCGACAGGAACTGGGCGATCCACCCCATGCGGAGCACGGCCATGAGGAGGAACAGCACGCCGGTGACCAGCGTGATCGCGGCGACGAGCTGCGCCGCGTCGTCGCCGGTGACCCCCGTCAGGATCACCGCGCCGCCGGCGACGGCGGCGAGCGACGAGCTCGGGCCGGTCGAGATCTGGCGGGAGGTGCAGAACAGCGCGTAGATGATCGCTCCCGCGGCAGCGGCGTACAGCCCGTTCTGCACCGGCACGCCCGCGATCTCGGCATAGCCGAGGTTCTTCGGCACGATCATCGCCACCACGGCGATGCCGGCCACGATGTCGGCGCGCAGCCAGCGGCGTTCGTAGCGCGGCAGCCAGTCGACGATCGGGAGCAGTCTTCCGATCGGGTTGCGCTTGTCTGTGCTCACGGTGCCTCCGACGATCGCGATGTCGTGCCGGCGACGCCCGGCCGATGCCCGGCGCGAGCACACGGTACCGCACACCGGGGCGCGACGGGCGGGTTTCCTCGCACCCGGCGACCGCCCGTCGACGTCAGCCGTCCGGACTCCGCTCGGAGGTGACCGCGCCCATCCGGGCTCCGCTCGTAGGCTTGGCCCATGCCACGTCGTGACGGCGACGACCGCAGCGTCGCCGAGAAGCTCTTCGCGATCGCCGACGCCTTCGAGCGCGGCGACGAGCTCACGCTCGGCGAGATCGCCGATCGGGCCCGGCTGCCGATGTCGACGGCGCATCGCCTCGTCGGCGAATGGGTCGCATGGGGCGGGCTCGTCCGCGGCGACGACGGCCGCTTCCGGGTGGGCATCAAGCTGTGGCGGCTCTCGGTGCGCCAGCCCTCGTCGCGCCGGTTGCGCGCCGCCGCGAAGCTGTACCTCCAGGACCTCTTCGACGCGACCGGCGAGCATGTGCACCTCGCGGTCCGCGAGGGCCTCGGCGTCGTCTACCTGGAGCGGATGTCGGGGCCCGACGCCGTGCCGTCGATCACCGATGTCGGCTCGCGGCTGCCGTTGCACGCGACCGGGGTCGGGCAGGCGCTGCTCGCGTTCGCCCCGCCCGGCGTGTTCGAGGACGTCGTTGCCGGAGGTCTCCGACCGTACCAGCCGGGCACGATCACCGACGAGGACGAGCTCCGCGCGCGCATGGCGGAGGTGCGCCGGGTCGGGCTCGCGACCTCGGTCGAGGCGCTCACGAAGGGCGCGTTCTCGGTCGCGGCGCCCGTGCGGGACGCGACCGGCACCGTGGTCGCGGCGGTGTCGATCATCGCGCACGTCGAGCGGCGCACGGAGCCGCAGTTCGCGCTCGGCGTGCGTATCGCGGGGCGCGGCATCTCTGCGGCGCTCGGCTGGCGTCCCTGACGCGCGCGACGAGCGACCCCGGCCGTCATCGCCGGTCGGCCGGGCGAGGCGGCCGATCGCCGAACCGGTGAGGCGCGGCATCCGACCATTCCATCCAATGGAATCCGGGATGCGACGGCGCGCGCGGCGAGCGCAGCATGGAGGGCACCTCCAGACACCGACGTAGGGGACCCAGTGACCGACCGAATCGCCGCACCCGCCCGCTCGGGTCGAGCCCATGCCGCCGCGCCCGGCACCGCGCCCGACCTCGCCGCGCGCGCCGCAGCGCCGGGTGCACCGACTCCCGGCGCAGCAACTCCCGGCGCAGCAACTCCAGGCGCCGGCGCGCACCGATCGCCCGTCGACGGGCTCGCGGATCAGGCGCAGATCTCCGCGGAGATCGCCGCGGCCCAGGCTGCAGCCGTCGAAGCCGGTCGCACCCCCACCCACCCCCGGCGCGACTTCGCCCCGTACCGATCGACGGCGCTGCGGCATCCGACGCACGAGCTCGTGCGCGCGGACCCCGAGGAGATCGAGCTCGTCTCGCCCGCGTTCGGTCACACCGACGTCGCGGCCGAGGAGGCCGACCTCACGATCGCGCACGTCGGCGAACCTCTCGGCGAGCGCATCGTCGTCACCGGCCGCGTGCTCGACGGCGAGGGGCGGCCGGTGCGCAACCAGCTCGTCGAGATCTGGCAGGCCAACGCCTCCGGGCGGTACGTGCACAAGCGCGATCAGCATCCGGCGCCGCTCGACCCGAACTTCACGGGCGTCGGGCGCCTCATCACCGGCGACGACGGCTCCTACCGGCTGACGACGATCAAGCCCGGGGCGTACCCGTGGAAGAACCACCGCAACGCCTGGCGGCCGGCGCACATCCACTTCTCGTTCTTCGGCTCGGCGTTCACGCAGCGCCTGATCACGCAGATGTACTTCCCCGGAGACCCGCTGTTCGCGCTCGATCCGATCTACCAGTCGATCGTCGATCCGGCCGCGCGCGATCGGCTCGTGGCGCGATACGACCACGACGTGAGCGAGCCGGAGTGGGCGCTCGGCTACCGATGGGACGTCGTGCTCACCGGCCCGAGATCGACCTGGATGGAACCCGAGGGAGCCGACCATGCCTGACCCGATCGTGCCCGCGCTGCCCGGACCGACGCCGTCGCAGACGGTCGGCCCGTTCTTCGGCTACGCGCTGCCCTACGAGGGCGGCCCCGAGGTGCGAGCCCCATGGCTGCCCGACGCGATCCGCGTGCACGGCACGATCCTCGACGGCGCCGGTGCAGCGGTCCCCGATGCGATCGTGGAGATCTGGGGTGCGGATGCCGCGGGCCGGGCGCCAGTCGAACGCGGCTCGCTCGCGAGGCGGCAGGGCGGGTTCACGGGCTTCGGACGGGCCGCCGTCGACCGCGACGGCCGCTTCTCGTTCACGACGGTCAAGCCCGGATCGATGCGGGCGGGTTCGGCCCCGTACCTGCTCGTGACGATCTTCGCCAGGGGCGTGCTGCACCACCTCGTCACGCGCGCCTACTTCGGCGACGAGCCCGAGGCGAACCTGACCGACCCGCTGCTGCGTTCGGTGACCGACGAACGCCGTGCGACGCTCGTGGCCGAGCCCGACGGGCCGCGCTCGTACCGGTTCGACATCCGGCTGCAGGGCGAGGGCGAGACCGTGTTCCTCGACTACGCGGCAGACGCGTGACGGGGGTTCCGATGACCGACTGGGGACTGATCGATCCGGGCGCGACGGATGCCGCGGGCACCGGTGACGACGAGGTGCTGACCGCGATGGTCGACGTCGAGCGCGCGCTGCTGCGGGCCTGGGGCGACGTGCTCGACGAGTTCCTCGATGCGCAGGCCGACGTGCTCGACGCGGGATCCGTCGACCGCGAGGTGCTCCGTGCGGGCGTCGCCCGCGACGGCGTTCCCGTGGTCGCGCTCGTTCCCGAGCTCCGGGCCCAACTCTCGGCCGCGGGGCTGTCCGACGCCCGCCTGCACCTCGGTGCGACCAGCCAGGACGTGGTCGACACGGCGCTCATGGTCGTCGCCCGCGACACGATCCGAGACGCTCGGGCCGACCTCGTGGCTGCCGGGCGCGCGCTGGTCGCCCTCGCCGCGCGGGAACGGCGCAGTCCGCGCCTCGCGCGCACCGTCGGCCGGCGGGCGGAGGCCGGCACGTTCGGCGTGCTCGCCGCCGGCTGGCTCGACGGCCTCGCGTCGGCGATCGACGCGATCGACACCACCGCGTTCCCGGTGCAGTTCGGCGGAGCGGTCGGCACCGGCGCGGCCGCGGACGCCGTCGCCGGTCGTGCCGGCGCCGCCGACGAGGTGCGCGCGGGTCTTGCTGCACGGCTCGGCCTCGTCGATCCCCGGCGCTCGTGGCACACCGAGCGCTCGGCCGTGCTCGCCGTCGCCGGCACCGGCGCGGCGGCGGTCGCCGCACTCGGGCGGATCGCCGGCGACGCGACGCTGCTCTCCCGGGAGGAGTTCGGCGAGGTCGTGCTTGCGGGCGGCGGTGCGTCCTCGTCGATGCCCCACAAGCAGAACCCGGTCGACGCCGTCGCGATCACCGCGGCCGCGGTCGAGGCGCCCGGGCTCCTCCAGACGATCGCGAGTGCGGCGGTCGCCGGCGACGAGCGGTCGGCGGGGCGCTGGCACGCCGAGTGGAGCGCGCTGCGGCGGGTGCTCCGGCTGACCCGGTCCGCGGCCGGAGCCGCACGTCGGCTCCTCGAGGGCCTCGCATTCGACGACGCTCGGGCCGCCGACCTGCTCGCCCAGTCCGGGGCGGCCGGCGAGCGCCCCGACCGCGACGTGCTGTACGCGGCATCCGACCGCATCGTCGACCGGGCACTCGACCGATTCGCGGCGAGCGCCGACCACCCTCTGGAGGACCACGCATGAGCGTTCCACGTCTGCGCGGCGCATTCGCGCCGGGCACGAGTCCCGGCAGCAACGCTCTGCTCGTGCTGCTGCCGTCGCTCGGCACCACCACGGCACTCTGGGACGGCGTCGTGACCAGGCTCCGCCACGACCCGCGCACGTCCGACCTGCGCATCCTGCGGATCGACCTGCCGGGGCACGGGGCGAGCCCGGCTGCGCCAGAGGCGTTCGACATGGCGGAGCTCGCCGAGGCGGTGCTCGCCGTCGTCGACGAAGCCGGGGGAGGCGCGTTCCACCTCGCGGGGGTCTCGCTCGGCGGCGCGATCTCGCTCGAACTCGCCCTGCGCCACCCAGAGCGCGTGCGGAGCCTCGCCGTGAGCTGCACCGGTGCACGGATCGGCACTCGTGCGGGCTGGGCGGAGCGCGGAGCGTCGGTGCGGGCGAGCGGCACCGCGTCGCTCGTGACCGGCAGCGCCACGCGCTGGTTCGCCCCCGGGTTCCTCGACCGCGACGCGGGCGGGCCGGGCGCCCGCGCCCTCGGCACGCTGGTCGACGTCGACGACGAGTCGTACGCGCGGTGCACCGATGCGCTGGGCGCGTTCGACCGCACGACCGACCTCGACGCGATCACGGCGCCGACCCTCGCGATCAGCGGCGAGCACGACGCCGTCACCACGCCCGCCTCGATGCAGGACCTCGCCGACGACATCCCCGGCGCACGGCACATCGCGCTCGACGGGGCCGCGCACCTGGCCGTGCTCGAGGAGCCCGCAGCGGTCGCCGAACTGCTCGCCGAGCACGTCGGCGCCGCCGAGCGGGTCGCCGCGGCATCCGTCGCCCGAGGACGCGGCATGCGGGTGCGACGCACGGTGCTCGGCGACGCCCACGTCGACCGTGCGATCGCCTCGACCACGCCCGAGACGGCCGCGTTCCAGGACTTCGCGACCCGCACCGCCTGGGGCGACATCTGGGCGAGGCCGGGCCTCGGCCTCCGGGACCGGTCGATCGCGACGCTCGCGAGCCTGACCACCGGCGGCCACGGCACCGAGATCGCGATGCACGTCCGTGCGGCGCTGCGCAACGGGCTCACGCGCGACGAGATCGCCGAGGTGCTGCTGCACACGGCGCTCTACGCGGGGCTGCCCGCATCGAACGAGGCCCTCGCGATCATGCGAGACGTCTTCGACCACCCCGCGTCCGACCACGACGCGACCCGCTGACGAACGAACACCGGAGCACCATGGACAAGACCTTCGCCTCGGCTGCCGCCGCCGTCGCCGACATCCCACCGGGAGCATCGCTCGCGGTCGGCGGATTCGGCCTCTCGGGCGTGCCGATCACGCTCATCCGCGCACTGCTCGACCTGGGCGTCGGCGACCTCGAGGTCGTCTCGAACAACTGCGGCGTCGACGGATGGGGCCTCGGCGAACTGCTCGCCGAGGGGCGGATCCGCCGAGTGATCGCGAGCTACATCGGCGAGAACCGGGAGTTCGGCCGCCAGTACCTCGCGGGCGAGATCGAGGTCGAGCTGACGCCCCAGGGCACGCTCGCCGAGCGACTGCGCGCGGGCGGGGTCGGGATCCCGGCCTTCTACACGGCGACCGGCGCCGGCACCGCGGTCTCCGACGGCGGCATGCCGTTGCGCTACGCCGCCGACGGCAGCGTCGCGCTCGCGAGCGACCCGAAGGAGCTGCGCCCGTTCGACGAATTCGGTCGCACTCGCGAGTACGTGCTCGAACGCGCCATCCGCACCGACTACGGGCTCGTGCGCGCCGCGGTGGGCGACCGGCACGGCAACCTGCGCTTCGAGAAGGCGACCCGCAACTTCAACCCGCTCGCGGGCATGGCGGGGCGCATCACGATCGCCGAGGTCGACGAGCTCGTGGAGCCCGGAGAGCTCGGGCCCGACGACATCCACCTGCCCGGCATCCACGTCGACCGCGTCGTCGTGCTCTCGCGCGAGCAGTCGGCCGACCTGCCGATCGAGAAGGTCACCGTGCGGCAGCGGCCCGCGGCATCCGCCATCACCGATCGGGTCTCGACCACCGACACCCATGAGGAGGCCCGCTGATGGCACTCACGCGCGACGAGATGGCCGCCCGCGCGGCCCGTGAACTCAAGGACGGCACCTACGTGAACCTCGGCATCGGCCTGCCGACCCTCATCCCGAACCACCTGCCCGACGGCGTCGAGGTCGTGCTGCACTCCGAGAACGGGGTGCTCGGCGTCGGCCCGTACCCGTGGGAGGGCGAGGAGGACCCGAAGCTCATCAACGCAGGCAAGGAGACGGT
This sequence comes from Agromyces sp. NPDC058110, assembly GCF_042884735.1. Lineage (NCBI taxonomy): Bacteria > Bacillati > Actinomycetota > Actinomycetes > Micrococcales > Microbacteriaceae > Agromyces > Agromyces sp. NPDC058110. The sequence goes on from NZ_JBHVTI010000001.1 coordinate 316,873, forward strand.
GACGGTGCTGCCCGGTGCCGCGTACTTCGACTCGGCCGCGAGCTTCGGCATGATCCGCGGCGGGCGCATCACGACCGCCGTGCTCGGCGCCATGCAGGTCTCGGCCGGCGGCGACATCGCGAACTGGGCCGTGCCGGGCCGGATGGTCAAGGGCATGGGCGGCGCCATGGACCTCGTGAACGGCGCCGAACGCGTCATCGTGGTGATGGAGCACGTCGCGAAGGACGGCTCGCCCAAGCTCGTCGAGCAGTGCACGCTGCCGCTCACGGGTCGGGCCTGCGTCGATCGCATCATCACCGACCTCGCGGTGTTCGACATCACCGAAGACGGGCTCGTGCTGGTCGAGCTCGCGCCCGGGGTCGACCTCAACCGGGTGATGGATGCCACGGGCGCGCCGTTCGCCGTCGCGCTCGCGCCTGCGGTGGCAGGCGCATGAGCGAGCTGCGCGAGGTCGTCGTCTGCTCCCCGCTGCGCACCCCCGTCGGACGCATGGGCGGAGCACTCGCAGACGTCTCGGCGACCTCGCTCGCCGAGACCGTGCTCACCGCGCTGCTCGAGCGCACCGGAGTCGATCCGGCTGCCGTCGACTCGGTCATCGCTGCGCAGGGGTACCCGACCATGGAGGCCCCGGCCGCGGGCCGCGTCGCGGCGCTCGACGCCGGATTCCCGGTCACCACCACCGGCTACCAGCTGGACCGCCGCTGCGGCTCGGGCCTGCAGGCCGTGCTGAACGCCGCCATGGAGGTGCAGACCGGGGTCGCCGACGCCGTGGTCGCGCTCGGCGTCGAGTCGATGTCGAACGCCCCGCTCTACACGGTCGAGGGGCGCCGCGGGGTGAGCGGCGCCGGGCTCCTGCTGCGCGACGCGCTCTCGCGCGGACGCGAGACCGTCGGCGGCCGTCGATTCCCGACCCCCGAGGGCAACGTCGGATCGGCCGAACTGCTGCGCGCTGAGTACGGCATCACCCGCGAGGCGCAGGACGCGCTCGCACTCGCCTCGCATCGGCGGGCGGTCGCGGCGCAGGAGTCCGGCGCGTTCGACGACGAACTGGTGTCCGTCGCCGTGCCGACGCGCGGCGGTCGTGGCGCGCCGACCATCGTCGACCGCGACGAGCACCCCCGTGCCGACACCACGCTCGAGGCGCTCGCAGCCCTGCGGCCCATGCTCGGCCGCGGCGACCCCGATGCGACCGTCACGGCCGGCAACGCGAGCGGGCAGAACGACGCCGCGGCTGCGTGCATCGTCACGACCCGTGCGCGCGCCTCCGAACTCGGGCTCACCCCGATGCTGCGGCTCGTCTCGTGGGCCGTCGCCGGAAACGACCCCCTGCGTTTCGGCGTCGCGCCCGTGCCAGCAGCGAACCGCGCGCTCGCGCGCGCCGGCATCCGCTTCGCCGATCTCGACGTGATCGAGCTCAACGAGGCGTTCGCCGTGCAGGTGCTCGCGTGCCTCGCCGAGTGGGGCGTCGACGCCGAGGACCCGAGGCTGAACCCGCGCGGCAGCGGCATCTCGATCGGGCACCCCATCGGCGCCACCGGCATCCGCATGCTCGCCACCCTCGCGCACGAGCTGCCCGCGCTCGACGGCTCGCTCGCCCTCGAGACGATGTGCATCGGCGGCGGCCAGGCGCTCGCGGCGGTGTTCGAGCGGGTGTGACCACCCGGCGATTGTACGGTCCCCGGCGTCGGCTCCGAGCGTCGGCTCGGGGCGTCGGGTGGCAGAGTGGAGCCATGAGAGCAGCGGTCGTGGGCGCGGGCGTCATCGGGCTGAGCGTCGCGCACGAGCTCAGGGCCGCGGGCGTCGACGTGGTCGTCTTCGCCGATGCGCCCGACCCGCGCGACTGCTCGCCCCTCGCCGGCGCCGTGTGGTTCCCGTACGGCGTCTCGCTCGACCCCGCCGTCGTCGCCATGTCCGACCGCACGCGGGTGCGGCTCGAGGCGCTCGCGAGCGACCCGGCCACCGGCGTGGCGCGTCGTCGCGGCACCTACGTCGTGCGTCGCGACGGCGTCGACCTGTCGTGGGCGAACGACCTGCCCGAGCGAGCGGATGTCGCGGCAGCCGACCTGCCGGCCGGGGCCCTCGGTGCGTTCCGAGCGGTGCTGCCCGTCGTCGACATGTCGCGATACCTGCCCTGGCTCCGTCGCCGGGTGACCGCGATGGGCGTCGAGCTGCGCACGCATCGGGTGACCGACCTCGACGAACTCGACGGCGCCGGCGGCGCTTCGGGCTTCGGCGAGGCCGGCGCGGGCGGCGGCCTCGGCGCGAGCGCCGTCGACCCCGGCTTCGATGCGATCGTGGTGGCCGCCGGCATCCGCTCGACCGAGCTCGTCGTCGACGACGAACCGATGCGCCCCAGGCGCGGCCAGGTCGTGCGCCTCGCGAACCCGGGGCTCACCGACTGGATCATCGACGAAGACGCCCCCGACGGCATGACGTACGTGATCCCGCGGTTCGACGACGTGGTCTGCGGCGGCACGAGCATCGACGACTGGAGCACCGAACTCGACCCCGCGACGGCCGAGGCGATCCTGCGGCGGGCGCGGGCGATCGAGCCGGCGCTCCTCGGGGCATCCGTCGTGTCGGAGGGCGTCGGCCTGCGACCCTCGCGGCGAGTGCCGCGCGTCGAGCGCCTCGAGCGTCGGGGAGTGCCGACGTTCGCCTGCTACGGGCACGGCGGTGCCGGCGTCTCGCTCTCGTGGGGGTCCGCGGAATCGATCGTGCGGTTGCTCGAGGCGGCCGGAGTTCCCGAGTAACGCGAGCGGGCCGCTTCGATCGGGCACGACCGTCGTCGCGGGTCGACTAGCCTCGGAACATGCGCACCTTCTGGACCGTCCTCGGCGTCATCGCCGCCGTCGTCATCGCCTGGGTGCTGGTCGACGTCGTGTTCAGCGTGGTGTGGTTCCTGGTGAAGGCCCTGATCGTCGCCGTGGTCGCGGTCGTCGTCTTCTTCGTGCTGCGCTCGCTCGTGCGGCGGAACGCCGTCGATCGCTGACGCGGTGCGTCGCTGACGGGGTCCGTCGCTGACGCGCCGGTCTCAGCGCGGGTCGCCGACGGCGCCGATCTCAGGCGTCCTCGGTTGCGGCGCTCTCGGGCTCCGCCTCGGGGATCCCGAGCCCGCGCGGGAACACGCTGTGCCGCAGCGGAGTCTCCATGGCGGCGACGATGTCGGTGATGTCGACCGCGCCGAGGTCGGCGGGGCGCCATTCGGGCATGGAGTCCTGGTGGAGCGTCTCGGTGTTCTGGGCGACGAGCGCCTGCACGCCCGTGAAGAGGTCGGGGTGGGTCGTGAACCACCGCGCGAGGCGCAGTTCGCGCTCGAGCGCGTCTCGCAGGTCTTCGCCGTCGCGCGCGGCGCGCACGGACCGGAGCGTCGCGACGAGCGCCGTCGGCGAGAGCCGCAGCAGCGTGTCGGCCGCGGCAGCGGCGTCGGCAGCTGCATCGGGGTCGTCGGAATCGGCGGCTCGAAGTCCCTCGACCTCGTCGCCGTTCGAGAACGCCCACAGGCGCTCGAGGATCGCCTCGACCGTGTCGGCCGAGTAGCACGCGTCGATCCAGTCGCGGCGCGCGAGAACGGGCGACGGGCCCGGCTCGACCGAGAAGCGGCGCACCTTCTCGTCGGGGGCGGCGGCGTCGTCGGGGTCGACCAGCGCGGCGACGAGTTCGGCGACGCGTTCGGCGGGCACCATCACGTCGGCGAAGCCGAGCGCGATCGCGTCGGGCGCGGTCAGGTCGATGGAGTTGAGCGCGATATGCGTGCCGATCTCGCCGGGGGTGCGGGCGAGTCGCCACGTCGCGCCGCCGTCGGGGGCGAACCCGTAGCCCGTCTCGGGCTGGCCGAGCTTCACCCGATCGGTGACGACCCGGGTCGAGGCGTGCCCGGCGAGCGAGATGCCGCCGCCCATCGTCATGCCGTGCATGATCGACACGACGGGCTTGGGGTACTCGGCGAGCTTGGCGATCACGCGGTACTCGTCGCGGAAGAAGACCGTGCCGATGGTCATGCCCTCGGCCGCCCGCTCGAGGATCTCGCGGAAGTCGCCGCCCGCGCAGAACCCGTAGTCGCCCACGCCGTCGAGCAGCACGGCGTCGACGTCGGGTTCTTCGGCCCATGCGTCGAGGGCGTCGGTCAGCGCTTGCATCATCTCGAGGTCGATCGCATTGATCGAGTCCGGGCGGTTGAGGCTCAGGTGGCCGATTCGGCCGACGATGGCGATGTTGACAGGCGAGTGCACCTGCACAACGGTATCGGGTGCGAGCGGGTCGTGATGACGCGATCGGGCGTTGCAGGCGATTCCGGCCGGTGAATTGTTGAACGATCTCGGCGTCGGGCGCGCCCGAGACGCGCACGCACGACGTCCGGTCCGGCCCGGTCGCGCGGTCCGGACCGGTGCGGATGCCGCGTTCCGCCCGCCCCACGACTGGTCGGCGCGCGTTCGGCTGCGGGGCGCGCGCCTCCGCCGAAGATGGTCAATTCGCGTCATGACGCCGTACGCCCGACCCGGCAGCCTGTGACCGGATGGATCGCCGGGCGAGCGGACCCCGAACCGGGTCCCGCCGGTGATCGTGGGATGCGCGTGCCCGGTCGGGCAACGGGCGGTCGTGCGCGCCCGATCGACGGGAGACATGATGAAGACGAGACGGTCGACCTGGACCGGTGCGATGCTCGCGGCGGCGCTGCTGCCGCTGCTGTTCGCGCCATCGGTCGCGAGTGCGCACGGCGGCGGCGATGCCGCACCCGAGGTCACGCTGCTCGCGTCGGGCCTCGAGGGTGCGAGCGGCGGCACGATCGGGCCGGATGGCGCGCTCTACGTGGGCGAGGGGACGACGGGGGAGATCACCCGCATCGACACGCGGACCGGAGCGGCCTCGACGTTCGCGACCGGCCTCCCGCCCGCGGTCAACCCGATCGGTGGGGTCACCGACGTCGCGTTCGTCGGGCGCACCGCGTATGCGCTCGTGACGCTGGTCGATCCCGGTGCGGGCGGCGCAGCGGTGAGCGGCATCTACCGCATCGACGACGCCGACAGCTCGACCGTCGTGGCGGATCTCGGCGCATGGTCGATCGCGCATCCGCCGACGACGGAGTTCTTCGTGCCGAGCGGGGTGCAGTTCGCGTTCGAGCCGGTGCGCGGCGGATTCGTGGTCACCGACGGGCACCACAACCGGGTGCTCCTCGCGGGGCTCTCGGGCCGAATCACGCAGCTCGCGCAGTTCGAGAACACCGTGCCGACGGGGTTGGACCTCGCCGGAGCGCGTCTGTACGTCGCAGAGGCGGGTCCGACGCCGCATCTGCCCGAAGAGGGACGGATCGTCGTGATGAACCCCTGGCGTTCGATGGCGCACGAGGTCGCGGCCGGTGCGCCGCTCCTCGTCGATGTGGAGGCCGGCCGATGCGGACTCTACGGGCTCTCCCAGGGCGCGTGGACGGGCGGTGAGCCAGGTTCGCCGGCATCTCCCGACACGGGCTCGCTCGTCGAGGTGACGCGTGGCGGCGGCTTGTCGGTCGTGGTCGACGGCCTCGATCGTCCGACGTCGGTCTACTTCGCGCGCGATGCGGCGTTCGTGATCGGACTGGCCGGCGAGGTCTGGCGGATCGACCACGTCTTCGCGAACGACCGCGGCGCGAAGGGCGGATGCCGCGGGCACGGCCGCTGGTGATGCACCGGCCCGCAACTCGCGGGCGTCACGACGAGAGCGCCGGATGTCTCGAGAGAGGCATCCGGCGCTCCGGTCGGCGGGGCCGCCAGAAGGGCGGCTGGACGCTACTTGACGGCGTCGCCCGACTTCACGAGCTGCCCGCCGGCGAGGCCGGCGAGGATCGAGCCGACGTCGAGCCCCGTGAGCGACTTGACCACCTCGGTGCCCTCGCCGAGCACCTGGCCGACCGTCTTCGTGACGGCGCTGGCGCCATCGGTCGAGACGACCGTGAGCTTGTCGATGTTCGAGATCGGCTCCGCGGCGGCGCGCACGATCTCGGGCAGTCGCGAGATGATCTCCTGCGCGAGGGCGGCCTCGCCGTACTTCTGGAGGGCGAGTGCCTTCGCATCGGTGGCGGATGCCTCGGCCAGACCCTCGGCCTCGATCGCAGCGGCGCGGGCCTCGCCCTCGGCGCGCACACCGGCGGCGAGGGCGACCTGGCGGTCGCGCTCGGCCTCGCCCGCGAACCGCACCGCGGTCGCGGCGGCTTCGGCGTCTTGCACGGCCGCGACCTTGTTCGCCTCGGCGATCTTGGTGCGCCTGAACGCCTCGGCCTCGGTGCTGGCGTTCGCGGCGTCGCGCTTGGCGGTCGCGCGCTGCACCTCGGCGTATGCCTCGGCCTCCGCGGGCTTGCGGATCTCGATGTCGAGGCGCTCCTGCGTGACGAGCGCCTGCTCCTGCAGCGCGTCGCGCTCCTGCACGGCGACGAGCTTGTCCTGCTCGGCGGTCGCGAGCTGGCCCGCGGCCTCCGCCTCGGCGTTGGCGCGGTCGGTCTCGGCCTTGATGCCGGCCTGCTTGAGGCTCAGGGCCTTCTGCCGCTCGGCGATCTGCTCGGCGGCCTCGATGCGCGCGAACTCGCTCGCACGCGCAGCCTCGGCCTCGCTCACCTCGGCGACCTGACGTGCCCTGGCCGCCTCGGCGCGGCCGAGGTTGGCGAGGTAGTCGCTGCCGGGCGTCGAGATGTCGGAGATGTTCAGCAGGTCGACCTGGAGGCCCTGCTCGACGAGGTCGGTCTTGGTCTCGGCGACGACGCGGTCGGAGAGGCTCTTGCGATCGGAGATGATCTGCTCGATGGTCATGTCGCCGACGATCGAGCGCAGCGAACCCTCGAGCGACTCCTTGATGATCTCGGTGAGCAGTTCCTGCTGCGAGAGGAAGCGCTGGGCCGCGCGGCGCACGCCCTCCTCGGTGCCGCTGACCTTGAAGTTGATCGACGCCTTGATCGCGATCTTGATGCGGTTCTTGTCGACGCCCTCGACGGTGATGCCGATCTGGCGCTGCTCGAGCGATATCGAGAAGCCCTGCTGCAGGATCGGCCAGACGAAGGTGCGGCCGCCGATGACGACGCGCTGGCCGACGCCGGCCTGGGCGTCGCGACGGCCGGCGCCGCGCCCGACGATGACGAGCGCCTCGTTGGGCGGCACGCGGCGGATGCGGCGCGCGATGAAGACGAGCAGCGAGAGCAGGGCGATGACGATCGCGATGATCGCGATCACCTGGATCGTGGTCGGGTCCAGCAGCAAGGTGGTGCCTTTCGGGAGCAGGGCGGGAACAGGTGGGGTCGGGCCGGTGGGGCGGTCGAGGCGATCGGCGGGGTCGACGTCGACCTCAGCCGACGGCGACCTTGACGCGGGTGCCGACGTGCTCGACGACGACGATGCGCGACCCCTCGGGGATCGCCTCGTCGGCGTAGGCGAGGCGGCGCTCGATCTCGCCCGGACCGTCGAGGCTCACCTCGCCGCCGGCGGGGGAGACGTCGGAGCGGGTGATGCCCGACAGCCCCACGGCCGAGGCGGGCACGCCGTCGGACGAGTTCGTGAGGTTGCGCACGACGACCGCCGAGAGCACGTAGCCCGCGATGCCGAGCACGATCGCGAGCACGTACGCCCAGACCAGGTCGAGGCCGGTCGTCGCGATGAGCGCGCCGGACGCCCCGAAGACCACCAGGCCGACCGAGAGCGCCGTGCCGGAGATCGCGCCGTCGCCGACGTCGAGGTGATCGAGGATGTCGCCGAGCACCAACGAGATGAGGAGCAGCACGAGGCCCACTCCGCCGACGATCAGGAACGGGAGGAGCATCCGCTGGCCCTTCTGCGCGCGCGAGACCGCGCGGGAGTGTGCACGGGTCTCGTAACGCTATCGGTTCTCGGGCTCAGGCAGCGGGCGTTCTCCACAGGCCCGCAGCCCCAAGGGCACGCAGCCCACTGCCAGCCCGCAGGGCCTGCAGCCCACTGCAAGCCCGCGGGGCCTGCAGCCCACTGGCCGCGCCTAGGACGCGGCCGACCCCGCGATCGAGATCGCGTCGACGGCCGCATCTCCGCGGAGTGCCCGCATGCGCTCGACGACGGCGTCGACGACGGGCTCGGTCAACGTGCGGCAGACGATGCTGTTCGACCCGAGCGAGTCGAGTCCGCCCGCGCGGATGCGGATCACCTCCCACCCCACCTCGGCGAGCGCCTCGTCTTTCTCGAGGTCGGACGCCTCCTTCATGCCGAGGTGCGCGCGCCGGGAGCGGCCCGGGTCGTCGTACTCGACCGCGATGCGCAGCTGCGGCACGAGCACGTCGGGCCAGACCTCGCTGCGCCCGAAGAACGTGCGGGCGATGTGCACGGCGTTCACCCGGTGGTGCAACCGGATGCGTTCGCCGAGCATCGTGCGGAGCCGCTGCTCGGTCATGGAGGTGCGGGTCTTGAGGCCCGGCTTCATGAAGGCCAGACCGGCCTCGCGCAACGCGGCGGGCGCCGCGGCGTTCGCACGGCACTTCGCGCAGCCCGTGCCCGTGAGCACGTCGCTCACGGTCGCGGGGTAGCGGTCGTGCCCGCGCGGGCACTGCCAGAGGTACTCGGCACCGATCCGGGTCTCGACGGCGAGCCTCCCGCGCATCGGCGGGGCCACCTTGCGCAGCAGCTCGGCGCGCGAGCGCTGCGTCTCGGCGACGAGCATGCAGAGGGGGCAGGCGCGGCGGAGCGCGAGCACCCCGGGGTCGCCGGGGTCGGCGCCGTGTCCGCAGTGGAATCTCACGGCGACCACGGCGACTCCTCGGGTTCGGGCATGCACCGATGCTGCACGCACCCACCGACACCGGCACGGCACTGGCGCCGGCATCGGCATCGGAACCGGCACCGGCTGCGCCCGGGCGGGCCGGGCACCCGGGTGTCGGTGCCGGGCGCGACAATGGACGGCATGCAGATCGCCGTGGGCATCGGCGACGACGGTCGTGTCGGGTTCGCCGACCCCGAGCGTCCCGGCGAGCTGCTCGCCGAGGTCGACCACGCGGCATCCGCGGCCGAGTTCGCACGGCTCGAACGCGAGCATGCGCCGAGGTGGGTCTGGTCGGACACCCGTCGCTGGTACCCGGCGCTGCTCGCGAACGGCGTGCGGCTCGCGCGCTGCCACGACCTGCGGCTGTGCGGCGCGATCCTCGACCACTCCACGGCGACGGCCGACGCCCGTGCAGAGGGCCGGCATCGCCCTCCTACCTGGCTGCCGCCCGGGCCCACCACGGTCGAGGCCGGCGCGCCGGCCGTCGGCGGGGGCCCGAAGCACGAGACGCTGTTCGACCTCGAGGGCTTCGACGGCTTCGAGGGCGTCGACGCACCGGTCCAGCCCGATCCGGCGGGGCCCGCGAACGCCGAGGGCGGTGCGGCCGCAGGCACGTCGCAGGGCGGGGCCGACCGGTCAGGGGCGGGCCGGTCAGGGGCGGGCCGGTCGGGCGCGGGCCGGGCGGATGCCGGTGGCGGGCGCGCCTCTGCTGCATCCGTCGCCGACGAGTACCGTCGTCAGGTCGCGCTCATCGAGGCGAGCACCGCGCCCGGTGCCATGCGCCTGCTCGTCGCCGCGGAGTCCGCCGGTGCCCTCATCGGCGCCGAGATGCGCGCGGCGGGCCTGCCCTGGAGCCGGCGTGTGCACGAGTCCGTGCTCGAGGAGACCCTCGGCGGGCGCCCGGCGCCGGGTCGCAAGCCCGCCCGCATGGAGGAGATCGCCGCCGAGGTCCGTACGGAGCTCAGCGCCCCGGGGCTGAACCTCGACTCCCAGGTCGACCTCCTCCGCGCGCTCAGGGCCGCGGGGGTGCCGACCGCATCGACCTCCCGCTGGGAGCTGCGCGAGCACGACCACCCCGCCATCGAGCCGTTGATCGCCTACAAGAAGCTCGCACGGCTGCTGAGCGCCAACGGGTGGGCGTGGCTCGACGAGTGGGTGCGCGACGACCGGTTCCGGCCCGAGTACGTGCCGGGCGGCACGGCGACGGGGCGCTGGGCGACCTCGGGCGGCGGGGCGCTGCAGCTGCCCAAGCTCGTGCGCAGCGCGGTCGTCGCCGACCCCGGATGGACCCTCGTGGTCGCCGACGCCGCTCAGCTCGAACCGCGCGTGCTCACGGGCATGTCGCGCGACGAGGCCATGCGGCGCGCGGGCCACGGTCGCGACCTCTACCGCGGACTCGTCGACGCCGGCGTCGTCGCGACGCGCGACGAGGCGAAGGTCGCGATCCTGGGGGCCATGTACGGCGCGACCACCGGCGACAGCGGACGCCTCGTGCCGCGGCTCGCGCGGGCCTTCCCGCACGCCATGCGACTGGTCGATGCGGCCGCTCGCGACGGCGAACGGGGGCTGCAGGTGACCACCCTCCTCGGCCGATCCTCGCCGGTGCCGCCCTCCGAGTGGCGGGCGACGCAGGCCAGCGCGAGCCAGCCCGACGCGACCGCCGCCGACGAGCGGCGAGCTCGTTCGAGCGCGCGCGACTGGGGGCGGTTCACCCGCAACTTCGTCGTGCAGGGCAGCGCGGCCGAGTGGGCGCTGTGCTGGATGGCCGACCTGCGCACGCGGCTCGACGCGATCGGCCGCACCGAGCCCGAGGGCATGCGGCGTGCCGCGGCATCCGGCCCGGTCTTCGACCGCGCGCCGCATCTCGTCTACTTCCTGCACGACGAGATCATCGTTCACACGCCCGTCGAGCACGCCGAGGCGGTCGCCGCAGCGGTGCGCGAGTCGGCCGTCGCGGCGGGCAACCTGCTGTTCGGCGGGTTCCCGGTGGAGTTCCCGCTCGACCTCGCGGTGGTCGAGAGCTACGCGTCGGCCGACGCCTGAGCAGGCGTCTCCACGAGCAGCGTCGCGGGAGTCCGCCCGGGGCGACGACCCCGGCGGGGTCGCGTCGTGCTCGGCTCGAACACGAGCGCGCCGTCGCGCGCGAGCGGCTCCGCCGTGTCGAGCCACGTCAGTGCGGCCTCGGCGCGCACGAGGTCGGCGGATGCCGCGAGCCGCGCCAGTCCCGCCATGGCCGTCGCTCCGGGGTGCTCGCCGTCGCCCACCCCGGTGGCGCGCCCGGCGCCCGGCGCCGGAGTCGAGGTCGGAGCCCGACCCGGAGCCCGCGCGGAGGCCGGTGCCTCGCCGGTCGGCGCGCCCGCCGACTGCCCGGCGGCGATCTCGCGCCGTTCGCGCCAGCGTCGCGTCTCAGCCGCGATGACGGATGCGGCGTCGAACTCCGGCAGCGATGCGGCGATGAGCACCCGGTCGACCGTCTCGTCCCACGGGTCGGCGCCCGCGGCGTCGTCGCCGTCGAGCCAGGCGTCGACGGCCAGTCGCCCGGCGTCGGTGAGCCGATGCAGGGGGAGTCCGTCGTCGGTCGTCCCGGCCGGCTCGACGAGACCCTGCCTGGTGAGCCGGTCGAGGGTGGCGTACGTCTGCCCCACGTTCACGGTCCGGCGACCGCCGGTGCGCTCGGCGAGACCGCCGTGCAGGGCGAACCCGTAGGCCGGGCCGAGGGTGAGCAGGGCGAGCAGCGCGTCGCGCACGGCCATGGCGCCTCCTTCGGCGTTCGATCGCAAGACGGGGACTCGGAACGTTTCACCGAGCATACAGTTGCGGTGCGTGCTCACGGCGAGCGCCACGGCGCGCGGCGAGAACCTTGTCAGGCGCGCGGATCCGCGGCATAATCGCCCGTGACGGTCACGTCGAGAATCGAATACCTGCCATCCGTGGCTCCCGAGGTCGTAGGGGAAGACGCACCTCGAGAACGGAGACGGAGATGGCCAACACGTTGACGCGGGTCGTGCGCCCCGCGCAAGGAGTGCTGTTCGTGCACTCCGCACCGCGCGCACTCTGCCCGCATGTCGAGTGGGCCGCCGGTCGCGCCCTCGGCACCGCCGTAAACTTCGAGTGGGCCGATCAGCCCGTCTATCGCGGACTCATGCGCGCCGAGTTCCACTGGGAGGGCGAGGCGGGCACCGGGGCGAAGATCGCGTCCGCCCTGCGCGGCTGGGAGCAGTTGCGCTACGAGGTGAGCGAAGACCCGACGCCCGGCTCCGACGGCGCCCGGTGGATGCACACGCCCGACCTCGGCGTCTTCTTCGCGCAGACCGACGTCGCGGGCAACACCGTGGTCGGCGAGGACCGCATCCGGTACGCGATGGAGGTGGCCGGAACCGACCCCGTCGAGCTTCACCGGGAACTGCGACTCGCACTCGGGCAGGCGTGGGACGACGAGCTCGAGCCGTTCCGCCACGCGAGCGACTTCGCCCCCGTCGTGTGGCTGCACCAGGTCGGGTGAGCCGTATGCCGTGAACAGGCCTCGGCCGTCGCGCTGGCGTCCCGCGGTCGTCGGAGAGCCTCTCCCGGTGAACGCACGGACGAAACCCGTCGGCCGTCGACGAACAGGGCCCCGGTGTCGTGAGACACCGGGGCCCTGCTCACGTGCGGATGCGGCATCCGCACGCTCGTCACATCGAGCGGAAGACCGCGACCGCGTTGTGGCCGCCGAACCCGAACGAGTTCGAGATCGCGACCTGGGGGCCGTCGCCGAGGGGCTGCGGTTCGCCCGAGATCTTGAGCGGGATCGCCGGATCCTGCGTCGTGAGGTTGATCGTCGGCGGAGCGACCCGGTTCTCGAGGGCGAGCACCGTGAACACAGCCTCGAGCGCACCCGTGCCGCCGAGCAGGTGACCCGTGGAGGCCTTCGTCGCCGAGACCGGGATCTCGTGAACGCGGTCGCCGAACACGTTGAGCAGTGCCGTGTACTCGGCGATGTCGCCGACCGGCGTGCTCGTGGCGTGCGCGTTGATGTGCGTGACCTCGTCGGGCGTGGCACCGGCCTGCGCGAGGGCGTCGAGCACGGCACGGCTCGCGCCGCGGCCCTCGGGGTCGTTCGCCGTGATGTGGTACGAGTCGGCGCTGACCGCGCCGCCCGCGAGCTCCGCGTAGATGCGGGCGCCGCGCGCGAGGGCGTGCTCCTCGGTCTCGATGACCAGGCTGGCCGCGCCCTCGCCCATGACGAAGCCGTCGCGGTCGACGCTGTACGGCCGCGACGCGTGCGCCGGGTCGTCGTTGCGCTTGGAGAGCGCCTGCATCGAGGAGAACGACGCGAGCGTGATGGGGTGCACCGCCGACTCGGAGCCGCCGGCGATGACGACGTCGGCGAGGCCGAGCTGGAGGTGCTCGTAGGCGTTCGCGAGCGACTCGGTGCTCGACGCGCAGGCCGAGGCGACCGTTCGGGCGAACGCGCGCGCCTCGAAGTGCATCGAGATGGCCGCGGATGCCGCGTTCGGCATGAGCATCGGCACGGTCATGGGCAGCACGCGCCGGGGTCCGCGCTCGCGCAGGGTGTCCCACGCGTCGAGCAGGGTCCAGATGCCGCCGATGCCGGTCGCGTAGTCGACGCCGAGGCGCTCGGGAGCGACCTCGGGGGCGCCGGCGTCGGCCCACGCCTCCATCGCCGAGATCAGCGCGAACTGGCTCGACGGGTCGAGGCGCTTGGCGACGGGGCGCTCGAGCACCTCTTCGGGGCGGACCTTCGCCGAGGCGGCGAAGTGCACGGGCAGGTCGTATTCGGCGACCCAGTCGTGCTCGAGCGTGCGAGCACCGGATTCGCCGGCGAGCAGGGCGTTCCAGCTTTCACGTGCGGTGCCGCCGAGCGGCGAGGTCGCACCGATGCCGGTGATCACGATCTTCTTGGTCATACGAGAGTGACTCCGATGGGGAGGAAAACGATCAGACTGGTCGAGCGGGCCGGGCGTTCGCACGCCGGCCCGCTCCACGCATCGACTAGGCGGAGGCCTTGACGATGAAGTCGACGGCGTCGCCGACGAGCTTGAGGTTCTTGACCTCTTCGTCGGGGATCTTGACGTCGAACTTCTCTTCGGCGTTGACGACGATGGTCATCATCGAGATCGAGTCGATGTCGAGGTCGTCGGTGAACGACTTGTCCAGCTCAACCGTCTCGGTCGCGATGCCGGTCTCGTCGTTGATGAGCTCGGCCAGGCCGGCAAGCACTTCTTCGGTGGACAATGCCATGGTTCTTCTCCTTGAGGGTGTCTCGTTTGACCGAGAGTCAGTCTAGATGGACAGGGGTCGGCGGTTCAGGGCAGAACCACCACTTGGGCGCCGAACACGAGGCCGGCGCCGAAGCCGATCTGGAGGGCGAGGCCTCCGGAAAGCTCGGGGTGCTCTTCGAGCAGGCGGTGCGTCGCGAGCGGGATGGATGCCGCGGACGTGTTGCCCGTCGTGGCGATGTCGCGTGCGATGGCGACCGTCTCGGGCAGCTTCAGCTGCTTGGCGAACTCGTCGATGATGCGCATGTTCGCCTGGTGGGGGATGAACGCGGCGAGGTCGGCGCTGGTAACGCCCGCGGCGTCGAGCGCCTGCTTGGCGACCTTCGCCATGTCCCAGACGGCCCAGCGGAACACGGTCTGACCCTCCTGGCGGAGCGTCGGCCACTCGGCGGAGCCGTCGCGGAAGTCGACCAGGGTGGAGTTCATGCCGACCGCACCGGCCTTCGACCCGTCGGAGCCCCAGACCGTCCGGGCGATGCCCGGGAAGTCGCTCGGCCCGATGACCACGGCGCCTGCGCCGTCGCCGAGCAGGAACGAGATCGTGCGGTCGGTCGGGTCGACGACGTCGGAGAGCTTCTCGGCGCCGATCACGAGCGCGTAGTGCGCGACGCCCGTGCGGATGAGCGCGTCGGCCTGCGCCACGGCGTAGGCGTAGCCCGCGCAGGCGGCGTTCGCGTCGTAGGCCGCTGCGGGGTTCGCGCCGACCCGGTCGGCGACGACGGCCGCCATCGACGGCGTCTGCTGCACGTTCGAGATGGTCGCGACGATCACGAGGTCGATGAGCTCGGGCGCGACGCCCGACTTCTCGATTGCCTCGCGCGCAGCGTCGGTGGCCAGGTCGAGCGCCGAGACGTCGGCGCCGGCGCGCGTGCGCGTGATGATGCCGGTGCGCTGCTGGATCCACTCGTCTGAGGAGTCGATCGGGCCGATGAGGTCGTCGTTCGGCACGGCGTTCTCGCCGCGGGCGGCGCCCACGGCGTAGATGCGCGTGTAGGCGGGGCCGTGGGACTGCTGCAGGGTGGGCTTGGTCATGTTCGACATTCTCTCGGTGCGTTCGGCCGTGCGGCGAATCAGGCGGCCTGCTCGATGAGCGCGATCGCGGCGGCCAGGTCGTCGGGGGTCTTCACGGCGACCGTGGGCACGCCCTTCAGCGCGCGCTTGGCGAGGCCGACGAGCGCGCCGGCCGGCGCGACCTCGATGATGCCCGTGACGCCCGCGTCGGCGAACGAGGCCATGCAGAGGTCCCAGCGCACGGGCGACGAGACCTGCCCGACGAGCAGGTCGACGAACTCGGTTCCGGATGCCACGACGCGGCCGTCGTTGTTGGTCCACAGGGTCTGCGCGGGGTCGGCGGGGTTCAGGGTCGCGGCGACGTCGGCGAGGTGCGCGACGGCCGGAGCCATGTAGCGCGTGTGGAACGCCCCGGCGACCTGCAGCGGGATCACGCGGGAGCCGGCGGGCGGCTCGGCCTTGAGCGTTTCGAGCGCGTCGAGCGCGCCGGCGACGACGATCTGGCCGCCGCCGTTGAAGTTGGCGGGCTCGAGGCCGAGCTCAGCGAGGCGGGCGAGCAGCGCGGACTCGTCGCCGCCGAGGACGGCGCTCATGCCGGTCGGCGTCTGCGCCGCGGCATCCGACATCGCGCGGCCGCGCTCACCGACGAAGCGCATCGCGTCGTCGGCCGACAGCACGCCCGCGCCGGCGGCCGCGGTGATCTCGCCGACCGAGTGTCCGGCGATGCCGCCGATGTTCTCGCGGCGGCCGTCGGCGAGCAGGGCGTCGAGCGTGAGCAGGCCGGCGGCGACGATGAGGGGCTGGGCCACCGCGGTGTCGCGGATGGCGTCGGCGTCGCTCTCGGTGCCGTGCAGCGCCAGGTCGACGCCGGCCGCGGCGGAGTAGGAGGCGAGTTGCTCGGCGCGCGAGGCGTCCTCGAGCCAGGGGGCGAGGAATCCGGGGGTCTGGGAGCCCTGACCAGGGCAGACGACGACGATCACGTCCCTAGTCTGCCAAGCCGGCGGGGCGGGCGTGTGTGCCGATGCGACAAGCTCTCGGAAAAAGCCTTGTGCGCGTCCCACAGCGGGCGCGGCTCAGGGGCGACGTCGTGTCGGGTTCTCGTGGTCGCTCATCGACCCGATGATGAGCGCGGACTGCAGGATGAGCGCCTCGCGCGCGCCCGTGGCGTCCCACCCGATGACGTCGGAGACGCGCTTCAGGCGGTAGCGCACGGTGTTCGGGTGCACGAAGAGCTCACGCGCCGTCGCCTCGAGCGAACGGCCGTTGTCGAGGTAGCTCCAGAGCGTGGTGAGCAGCTCGGTCGAATGCGCCTGCAACGGCCGATAGATGCGGTGCACGAGGGTCGCCCGGGCGAGTGGATCGCCCGCGAGCGCCCGCTCGGGCAGCAGGTCGTCGGCGTGCACCGGGCGCGGGGCGTGGCGCCACGACCGCGCCACTGCGAATCCGGCGAGTGCCGCCTTCGCGCTCTTCGACGCGTCGACGAGGTTCGGCACCTCGTGGCCCAGCACGAGGTGGCCCGGGCCGAAGTGGCCTTCGAGTGCCGTCGCGAACTCCATGAAGGTCATCGCGGGGGAGGTGCCGACCTCGTCGGGCTGGCGCCCGAGCTGCTCGGACCGCCCGATGACGAGCACGAGCCGGTTGCCCTGCACGCCGATGAGCACGTCGGCCTGCATGTGCCGGGCGACCCGGCGCACGTGGTCGACGTCGAGCTGCTTCGGTGCGGTGCCGACCAGCACCGCGACCTCGCCGTGGCCGTGCCAGCCGAGTGCCGCGATGCGGCTCGGCAGCTCGTCGTCGTACTCGCCGGAGAGGATCGAGTCCACCACGAGCGCCTCGAGCCTGGCGTCCCAGAGGCCGCGGGCCTCCGCGGCGCGGGCGTAGACGTCGGCCGCCGCGAAGGCGATCTCCCGCGAGTAGAGCAGGATCGCCTCCCGCAGGGGCTCGCCTCCGTCCTTCACGCGGTCCTCGACGACTTCGACCGTCACCCGGATGAGCTGCAGCGTCTGCTGCAGGCTCACCGAGCGGAGCAGTTCGCGAGGCGCCGCGCCGAACACGTCGGCGGCGATCCACGGCGTGGAGCGAGGGTCCTCGAACCAGGCGATGAACGACGAGATACCGGCCTGGGCGACCAGCCCGACCGCCGACCGCCGGCTGGGCGGCATGTCCCCGTACCAGGGCAGCGTGTCCTCCAGGCGCTTCAGCGTCTGGGTCGACAACTCACCCGCGATGGTTCGCAACCATGCGAGGGTCTCCGCCTTGGTACGGGGCTTCGCCACCTCCGGGTCAGCTCTCGCCGCCGGCGGAACCGGTGGTTCCGGCGTTGACGTCGTGCAGGCGGTACTTCTCGATGGCCTGCGCCGGCACCGAGCGGTCGATCTCGCCGCGGGCGACGAGCTGCTCGAGCGCGCGCACCACGACCGACGGGCCGTCGATCTTGAAGAAGCGACGGGCCGCCGCGCGCGTGTCGGAGAAGCCGAAGTCGTCGGCGCCGAGCGTCGCGAAGTCGCCAGGGACGTACGCGCGGATCTGGTCGGGCACGGCGTGCATGTAGTCCGACACGGCCACGAACGGACCGTTCGCGCCGGCCAGCTTGCTCGTGACGTACGGCACGCGCGCCTCGGCGTCGGGGTTCAGGAAGTTGTGCTCGTCGGCGGCGAGGCCGTCGCGACGGAGCTCGCTCCAGCTGGTGACCGACCAGACGTCGGCCGACACGCCCCAGTCCTCGGCGAGGAGCTGCTGCGCCTCGAGGGCCCACGGCACGGCGACGCCCGACGCGAGGATCTGCGCCGACGGGCCGGTGCCGTTGCCCGCCGCGACCTTGTGGATGCCGCGGAGGATGCCGTCGACGTCGACGCCCTCGGGCTCGGCGGGCTGCACGATCGGCTCGTTGTACACCGTGAGGTAGTACATGACGTTCGGGTCCTCGTGCTGGCCGCCGTACATGCGCTCGAGGCCCGCGCGCATGATGTGCCCGATCTCGTAGCCGTACGCGGGGTCGTAGGCGACCACGGCCGGGTTGGTCGACGCGAGCAGCGGGGAGTGCCCGTCGGCGTGCTGGAGGCCCTCGCCCGTGAGCGTGGTGCGACCGGCGGTCGCGCCGATGATGAAGCCGCGCGCCATCTGGTCGCCCGCCGCCCACATGGCGTCGCCCGTGCGCTGGAAGCCGAACATCGAGTAGAAGACGTAGACCGGGATGAGCGGCTCGCCCTGGGTCGCGTACGACGTGCCGATGTTCGTGAACGCCGCGAACGCGCCGGCCTCGTTGATGCCGACGTGCACGATCTGGCCCTGGGGGCTCTCCTTGTAGGCGAGCAGCAGTTCGCGGTCGACCGACGTGTAGTGCTGGCCGTTCGGGTTGTAGATCTTCGCGGTCGGGAAGAACGCGTCGATGCCGAAGGTGCGCGCCTCGTCGGGGATGATCGGCACGATGCGGTTGCCGAAGTCCTTCGAGCGGATCAGGTCCTTCAGCAGTCGCACGAACGCCATCGTGGTGGCGATCTCCTGCGTGCCGGAGCCCTTCTTGGCGATCGCGTAGGCCGAGTCGTCGGGCAGCGAGACCGCGACGTGCTTCGAGCGGCGCTCGGGCACGTAGCCGCCGAGCGCACGGCGGCGCTCCTGCAGGTACTGGATCGCCTCGTCGCCCTGACCCGGGTGGTAGTACGGGGGAAGGTAGGGGTTCTCCTCGAGCTGCGCGTCGGAGATCGGGATGCGCATCTCGTCGCGGAAGCCCTTGAGGTTGTCGAGCGTCAGCTTCTTCATCTGGTGGGTCGCGTTGCGGCCCT
Organism: Agromyces sp. NPDC058110; assembly: GCF_042884735.1. NCBI lineage: Bacteria > Bacillati > Actinomycetota > Actinomycetes > Micrococcales > Microbacteriaceae > Agromyces > Agromyces sp. NPDC058110. The sequence continues at coordinate 335,684 of NZ_JBHVTI010000001.1, forward strand.
CGAAGCTCTTGCCGAGGCCGTAGCCCTTGATGGTCTTCGCGAGGATGACCGTGGGCTGGCCCTTGTGCTCGGTCGCGGCCTTGAACGCCGCGTAGATCTTGCGGTAGTCGTGGCCGCCGCGCTTGAGGCCCCAGACCTCGTCGTCGCTGAGGTGCGAGACGAGTTCGAGTGCGCGGGGGTCGCGGCCGAAGAAGTTCTCGCGCACGTAGGCGCCCGACTCCGTCTTGTAGGTCTGGTAGTCGCCGTCGGGCGTGACGTTCATGAGGTTGCGCAGGGCGCCGTCGTGGTCGGCGGCGAGCAGCGAGTCCCACTCGCGGCCCCACACCACCTTGATGACGTTCCAGCCGGCGCCTCGGAAGAAGCTCTCGAGCTCCTGGATGATCTTGCCGTTGCCGCGCACCGGGCCGTCGAGTCGCTGCAGGTTGCAGTTGATGACGAAGTTGAGGTTGTCGAGGCCCTCGTTCGCGGCGACCTGCAGCTGTCCGCGGCTCTCGACCTCGTCCATCTCGCCGTCGCCGAGGAACGCCCAGACCTGCTGGTCGGAGGCGTCCTTGATGCCGCGGTTGGTGAGGTACTTGTTGAGCTGCGCCTGGTAGATCGCGTTGATCGGGCCGAGGCCCATCGACACGGTCGGGAACTGCCAGAACTCGGGCATGAGGCGCGGGTGCGGGTACGACGAGAGCCCGTGGGGCGCACGCGACTTCTCCTGGCGGAAGCCGTCGAGGTCGGCGTCGCTCAGGCGGCCCTCGAGGAACGCGCGGGCGTACATGCCGGGGGAGGCGTGGCCCTGGAAGAAGACCTGGTCGCCGCCGCCGGGGTGGTCCTGGCCGCGGAAGAAGTGGTTGAGGCCCACCTCGTAGAGCGACGCGGCGCCCGCGTAGGTCGAGATGTGGCCGCCGACCGCGATGTCGGGCCGCTGCGCGCGGTGCACGAGCACGGCGGCGTTCCAGCGGAGCCAGGCGCGGTAGCGGCGCTCGATGTCCTCGTCGCCGGGGAACTCGGGCTCGTTCTCGGGAGCGATCGTGTTCAGGTAGTCGGTGGTCGGCACCATCGGCACGCCCAGGTGCAGCTCCTTCGAGCGCTTGAGCAGGCTCAGCATGATCTCGCGACCGCGCTGATGGCCCTTCTCGCTCACGAGCGCATCGAGGGATTCGGCCCACTCGGATGTCTCGTCGGGGTCGGAATCCATGGCCTCGACGGAGTAGGGGTCCTGGTCGTTGACAGTCACAGTCGACCTTTCTCTACGGCAGTTTCTGCCGGGCGCATCTGTTGCGCGCGCACGACGAACGGCCGGGTTTTCGACCGATCACACTTGGACATACTAGTGACATTCCAACAACGTTTCGGCCGGGTACGCTGTGCCTTCGCTCAGCGTTCCACAAAGCAGAGGAGAGAACGGATGCCACTGCCCACCGGCGCCCGCGCCCCCGGGTTCGAGCTGGTCGACCAGCTCGGCCAGACGGTCCGCCTGGCCGACCGCCTGGCGGCCGGACCGGTCGTGCTCGTGTTCTTCCCGCTCGCGTTCTCGCGCACCTGCGAGGGCGAGCTGTGCGCGCTCCGCGACGATCTCCGGCTCTTCGACGACGCCGGCGTCCAGCTGCTCGGCGTCTCCGTCGACTCGAAGTTCGCACTCCGCGCCTGGGCCGAGGAGCAGGGATACGGATTCCCGCTGCTCTCGGACTTCTGGCCGCACGGCGAGGTCGCCCGGGCGTACGACGCGTTCCTCGACGAGCGCGGGTACGCCGCCAGGGCCACCTTCGTCATCGACCTCGACGGCGTGATCCGCGCGAGCTTCGCGACGGGCCCGGGCGAGGCCAGGAGCCTCGAGCAGTACCGCGAGGCGCTCACGGCGCTGGACGGCCACTGAGGCGGCCGGCCCGCACGGCGTCGCACGAGTCGCGATCCGGCACCCGCGGCATCCGTCGGGTGCGCTGCGGAACGCACGATAGCATGGCGGATGCGTCGCTCACGCGGCGGGCCTTTAGCTCAGTTGGTAGAGCGCCACGTTTACACCGTGGATGTCGTCGGTTCGAGCCCGGCAGGGCCCACCATCGCGGTGTCGGCCCGGCAGGCCGTCGCCCTGACGGCGACGGTAGGCTTGGCACGTGCCCGCTGCCCTCGCCGACGTCCTCTCCTCGATCGAACGGCTGTGGCCTGCCGCGGGCGCGGAGGCGTGGGACTCGGTGGGCCTCGTCACGGGCGATCCTCGTGCGACGGTGCAGCGCGTGCTCCTCACGGTCGACGCCGTCGGCGAGACCGTCGACGAGGCGCTGGAGTGGGGCGCCGATCTCATCATCGCCCACCACCCGCTGCTGCTCCGCGGAGTCACCACGGTCGCCGAGGACCGCTACAAGGGGTCGATCCTCGCTCGGCTGATCCGGGCCGACTGCGCGCTCGTGGCGGCGCACACGAACGCCGACGTCGTCGAGCGCGGCACCTCCGCGGTGCTCGCCCAGCGCATCGGGCTGGTCGACGCGCGCCCCATCGTGCCGAGCGCCGGCCCCGGTGCCGCTGAAGGCCACGGGCTCGGGCGCGTCGGCCGCCTCGCACAGCCGACCACGCTCGGCAGCCTCGCGCGGCAGCTGGCCGAGGTGCTGCCCCCGACGGCCACCGGCGTCCGCGTCGCGGGCGGCTTCGACGACCCCGTCGAGACCGTCGCCGTCTGCGGCGGCGCAGGCGATTCGCTGCTCGGCGACCCCGCCGTGCGCGCCGCCGACGCCTACATCACCGCCGATCTGCGGCACCACCCGGCATCCGAATCGCGCGAGCAGTCCCGGCTCGGAGGCGGCCCCGCGCTCCTCGACGTCTCGCACTGGGCGAGCGAATGGCTGTGGCTGGATGCCGCGGCCGCCCAACTGGCAGACGCCCACCCCGATCTCGAGCTCCGCGTGAGCGAGCTCCGCACCGACCCCTGGGACTTCCAGGTCGTGCAATGATGACCACTCCCACCGCGAATCCCACAAGGAGCACCACGTGAAGGCAAGCCCCGCCGACCAGCAGCACCTCCTGCGCCTCCAGGCCGTCGACACCCGACTGGCGCAGATCGCGCATCGGCTCGGCAGCCTGCCCCAGTCGGCTCCGATCGCCGAACTCGCGGCCCGCGACTCCGCGGTGCGCTCGCGTCGCGCCGAGGCGCAGGGCTCGCTCGAAGACGCGCGTGCCGAGCTCAAGCGCATCGAGTCCGACGTCGCGGTCGTCGAGGCGCGCATCGCGCGCGACAGCGACCGCCTGCAGCACACGTCCTCCACGAAGGACGTGGCGGCCCTCGACTCCGAGCTCGTGTCGCTGCGCAAGCGGCTCTCCGATCTCGAAGACCAGGAGCTCTTCGTCATGGAGCGCGTCGAGGCGGCCGAGGGCGTCGTAGCCGGCATCGACGGCGAGCGCGCCGGCATCGCGGCCGAGACGGCGACCCTCGAGGCCGAGCGCGACGAGGCATCCGCCGGACTCGTGGTCGAGCGCGACGGCGCCGAGCGCGACCGCGTGGTCGTCGCCGGCGAGGTGCCCGCCGAGCTGCTCGCGTTCTACGAGCAGCGCCGCGCCCGCGGTGCGGGCGTGGGCGCTTCACTGCTGCGCCAGCGCACCTGCGGCGGCTGCACCATGACGCTCACCGGCTCCGACCTCGAGACCGTGCGCCGCGCCGCGCCCGACGAGGTGCTGCTGTGCCCCGAGTGCGACCGCATCCTCGTGCGCACCGACGAGTCGGGCATCTGAGGCCTGTACGCTTGAGCGTGTGAGCGGGTCGGCAAGACGGCCGCGTCATCCGAGCGATCGGATGCCGAGGAACGTCCGGGCTCCGCAGGGCAGGACGGTGGGTAACGCCCACCCGGGGCAACCCGCGAGACAGTGCCACAGAAAGCAGACCGCCGAGGGCTTCGGCCCTCGGTAAGGGTGAAACGGTGGGGTAAGAGCCCACCAGCGGCCGCGGCGACGCGGCCGGCTCGGTAAACCTCGTCCGGAGCAAGGCCAGACAGAACACCATGGGGCTGCCCGTCCCGTGTTCGGGTAGGCCGCTGGAGGGGCACGGCAACGTGTCTCCGAGAGAGATGGTCGTCCAGCCGGTGTCGCGCAAGCGCCCGGTGAACAGAACCCGGCGTATCAGCCGGCCCGCTCACGCACACACGCCCGTCCGCCCGAGTCGCCCTCCGGCGGACGGGCGTGTCTGCGTGCTGTGCGACTCAGTCGAGTGCGAGTGCGGCTGCGCCGATGATGCCCGCGTTGTTGCGGTGCACGGCCGGCACGATCGGGGTCTTGAGGTCGAGCAGCGGCAGGAACTGCTCCTGGTGCTTCGAGACGCCGCCGCCGACCACGAACAGGTCGGGCGAGAAGATGAACTCCACGTGCGAGTAGTAGCGCTGCAGGCGCTTCGCCCAGTGCTTCCAGTCGAGGTCCTCGCGCTCCATGGCCGAGTACGCGGCCCGGTGCTCGGCGTCGTCGGAGTCGATCTCGAGGTGTCCGAGCTCGGAGTTCGGGATCAGCACGCCGTCGTAGATGAGCGCGGAGCCGATGCCGGTGCCGAGCGTGGTGAGGATCACGAGCCCGTCGACGCCTGCTGCGGCGCCGTACCGCAGCTCGGCCACGCCCGCGGCATCCGCGTCGTTGATGAAGTGGATGTCGCGGCCGAGCGCCTGCTCGAAGAGCTCCTCGGCGGGCAGGCCGATCCACTTCTTCGAGACGTTCGCCGCGGAGAGGGTGCGACCGCGCTTGACGATCGCCGGGAAGCAGACGCCGAGCGGCAGCCCCTCGAGGTCGAAGTCCGCGCCCACCTGCTCGAGCAGCTCGGTCGTCGAGGCGATGATGCCGTCGGGCTCGCCCCCTTCGGGAGTGAGGACCTTGCGTCGATCCGTCACCAGAGCGCCCGTCGTGAGATCGACGACCGCCCCCTTGATGCCCGTTCCGCCGATGTCGATCCCGATCGCGTGCTTGGTCGCCATGCCGCCACACTATCGCGGCGGGCCGCGAGGCTCGCTCAGGGGAGGGTGAGGATCTCCGCGCCGCGGTCGGTCACGACGAGCGTGTGCTCGAACTGCGCCGTCAGCGAGCGGTCGCGCGTGACGACCGTCCAGTCGTCGGCCCACACGTCCCATTCGATCGCGCCGAGCGTGAGCATCGGCTCGATGGTGAAGACCATGCCGGGCTCGATGACCGTGTCGTACTGCGGCGCGTCGTAGTGGGGGATCACGAGTCCGGTGTGGAAGGCGCGACCGACCCCGTGGCCCGTGTAGTCGCGCACGACCCCGTAGCCGAAGCGCTTGGCGTACGCCTCGATCGCGCGGCCGATGACGTTCACCTGCCGACCGGGGGCGACGGCGCGGATGCCGCGCGCGAGCGCCTCCCGCGTGCGCTCGACGAGCAGCGCCGCCTCCTCGCTCGCATCGCCGACGAGGAACGTGTGGTTGAGGTCGCCGTGGTACCCGTCGAGGTACGCGGTGACGTCGATGTTCACGAGGTCGCCGTCTTCGAGCACGGTGTCGTCGGGGATGCCGTGGCAGATGACCTCGTTCACCGAGGTGCACGAGGACTTCGGATAGCCGCGGTATCCGAGCGTCGACGGGTACGCGCCGTGCGAGACGACGAACTCGTGCGCGATGCGGTCGAGCTCGTCGGTCGTCACGCCCGGGCGGATCGCGGCCGAGGCGGCCTCGATCGCACGGGCGGCGATGCGGCCCGCCGCTCGGATGCGCTCGACCTCGTCGGGGGAGTACCGGTCTCCCGCGGTGTTCTGCGCGGGCGCCGCCCGGCCCACGTACTCGGGGCGGGCGATCGTCGACGGAACCTGGCGCGTCGGCGAGAGTCGTCCGGGAATCAGGTGGCCAGCGGCATCCTTCGGCATAGGATCAAGCCTATGGCCGAGGACATCGAACACCGGTTCTGGTACAACCTCAAGACGGGCGCCGTCGAGCAGGGCTTCCAATCGCCCTCCGTCGATCGTGCCGGCCCGTTCGACACGCGCGAAGAGGCCGAGCACGCGCTCGAGAAGCTCCGCGCGAACAGCGAGAAGTGGGCTGCGGAAGACGCAGCCGACGACTGAGTCGCCGCGCGCCGGGCTCGGCGGGGCGGCGCTCCCGCGTCACTCGTAGCTGTGCTCGGCGCTCGGGTACTCGCCGCTCGCGACGTCGTCGCGCCATTCGACGGCGGCCTTGCCGAGGATGCCCGCGAGGTCGGCGTACTGCCGCACGAACTTCGGCACGCGCCCCGTCGTGAGGCCCGCCCAGTCGGTCCACACCAGCAGCTGCCCGTCGGTGTGCGGGCCGGCTCCCACGCTGATCGTGGGGATGTCGAGGCGCTCGGTGACCTGGCGTGCCGCATCGGACGGCACCATCTCGAGCACGACGGCGAACGCACCGGCATCCTGCACCGCCTCGGCGTCGGCGAGCAGCTGCGCGACGCCCTCGCCGCGACCCTGGATGATGTGCCCGCCGAGGCCGTGCTCGCTCTGCGGCGTGTAGCCGATGTGCGCCATGACCGGGATGCCGGCCTGCACGACCCTGCGGATCTGCTCGGCGCTGCGGACGCCGCCCTCGAGTTTGACGGCGTGCGCCCCGGTCTCCTTCATGAACCGGATGGCGGTGTGCAGCGCCTCCTCGGCGCCCACCTCGTAGGAGCCGAAGGGCATGTCGGCGATGACGAACGCCCGCCTGACGGCCCCCGCGACGGCCCGCGTGAGCGGGATCAGCTCGTCGACGGTGACGGGCAGCGTGGTCTCGTAGCCGAACACGTTGTTGCCCGACGAGTCGCCGACGAGCAGGAAGTCGATGCCGGCCTCGTCGAAGATTCGAGCGGTGAGCTGGTCGTAGCTCGTGAGGCCCGTGATCTTGATGCCGTCGCGCTTGGCGTTCTGGAAGTGCCGGGTGCGCACCCGCTTGGGCCCGCCGGGGGCGGCACCGCCGTACGGCGTCGTCTCGGTGACCGGTTCGGCCTGCCCGGCCGCGCTCGGCTGGTCGGGGACGGCAGGGGCTCCAGGCTGCTCTGACATGTCGAAAGTCTCGCACACGTGCCGCGCCGAACGGCCCGCCGAGCGCTCGCTTACCGCTACCCTGAGTAGAGCGAGAGAGGGTGTGGATGGACAAGCAGCGTGACTTCGTTCTTCGGACGATCGAAGAGCGGGGGGTCAAGTTCGTCAGGCTCTGGTTCACCGACGTCGTCGGCACCCTCAAATCGGTGGCGATCGCCCCGGCCGAGGTAGAGGGCGCGTTCACCGAGGGCATCGGCTTCGACGGCTCGGCCATCGAGGGACTCAGCCGCACGTACGAGTCCGACCTGCTCGCCTACCCCGACCCGACCACCTTCCAGACGCTGCCGTGGCGGGGCGACATCGACCCCACCGCTCGCATGTTCTGCGACATCACGACGCCCGACGGCGAGCCGGCCGTGGCCGACCCGCGCAACGTGCTGAAGCGCACCCTCGCGCGCGCCGCCGATCGGGGCTTCACGTTCTACACGCATCCCGAGATCGAGTTCTACCTGCTCAAGTCGTCGAAGTTCGGTCCGGAGGGCCCGCAGCCCGTCGACTCGGCCGGCTACTTCGACAACGTGCCGGGCGGCACGGCGCACGACTTCCGTCGGCGCTCGGTGCGCATGCTCGAAGACCTCGGCATCTCGGTCGAGTTCAGCCACCACGAGGCGGGCCCCGGCCAGAACGAGATCGACCTGCGCTACGCCGACGCGCTCACGACGGCCGACAACATCATGACGTTCCGCACCGTGATCAAAGAGGTCGCGATCGAGCAGGGCGTCTACGCGACGTTCATGCCGAAGCCGTTCTCGCAGTTCCCCGGCAGCGGCATGCACACGCACCTCTCGCTGTTCGAGGGCGACGCGAACGCCTTCTACGAGGCCGGCTCCCAGTACCAGCTGTCGAAGATCGGCCGCCACTTCATCGCCGGCCTGCTGCGGCACGCGAACGAGATCTCCGCGGTCACGAACCAGTTCGTGAACTCCTACAAGCGCCTCTGGGGCGGCGACGAGGCGCCCAGCTTCATCTGCTGGGGTCACAACAACCGTTCGGCGCTCGTGCGCGTGCCGCTCTACAAGCCCAACAAGGGCCAGAGCGCCCGCGTCGAGTACCGGGCCATCGACTCGGCGGCCAACCCGTACCTCGCGTTCTCGCTGCTGCTCGCCGCCGGCATGAAGGGCATCGAGGAGGGCTACGAGCTGCCGGCCGAGGCCGAAGACGATGTCTGGGCCCTGACCGACAGCGAGCGCCGTGCGCTCGGGTACAACCCGCTGCCCGCGAGCCTCGACCATGCGATCGAGTACATGGAGGAGTCCGAGCTGGTCGCCGAGACGCTCGGCGAGCAGGTCTTCAACTACGTGCTCGCGAACAAGCGCTCCGAGTGGCGCGACTACCGCTCGCAGGTCACGCCGTTCGAGCTGCAGCGCAACCTCGAGATCCTCTGACGCGCTCCGGATGTCACGCCAAGCACCAACCCTCGGTCGTCTTGCGCGTGCCGGGTTCGACGACCTCTCCGCTGCTGCAGCCAGGCTGGAGTCACTCGCGACGCTGACCGGCCTCGACGAGGAGCACCTCCTCGTGGCGTTTGGCAACGCGGCCGATCCCGACGAGGCGCTCGTCGCCACCGAGCGCCTGCACGCGCGCGCTCCGCACGAGGTCGCCGCGGTGCTCGCGCCCGCGGCGTCCGCCGAGCGGTTCGCCCGGCTCGTGGGCGGATCGCGGGGCTTCGCGGACTTCCTGCTGCGGCATCCGTCCGAGATGGCGCTCCTCCAGGAGGTCCCGGGCCCGCCGCTGTCGGCCGACGAGGCGCGCGGGCTCCTGCTCGCGACCGTCGAGGGAGCCTGGGCTGCCGCGCCGGGCTCGCAGGATCGCGTCACCTCGGCGCTCCGCGTGCGGTACCGGAGCCTCCTCGCGCGCATCGCGGTGTACGACTTCACCAGGGTCGACGCGGTCGATGCCGTCGAGACCGTCGCGGCGGGCCTCGCCGACCTCGCCGGAGCCACGCTCGATGCGGCGCTGGCGGCGGCGCGGCTGCTCGCCTCGCGGGTCGACGGCGCGCCCGCTGCGCCCGGAATGTACCCGGCCGACGAGGTCGCGGCCTCCGCCCTCGCGATCATCGGCATGGGCAAGGCCGGCGCCCGCGAGCTCAACTACGTCAGCGACGTCGACGTGATCTTCGTGGGGGAGTCCGTCGACGAAGAGGTCGTCTCGACCCCGCGCGCGCTCGAGATCGCGACCCGCCTCGCCATGCTGACGATGCGCATCATCTCCGAGCCGGGCATCGAACCCCCGCTCTGGGAGGTCGATCCGAACCTCAGGCCCGAGGGAAAAGACGGCGCGCTCGTGCGCACGCTCGACTCGCACCTGCAGTACTACGACCGCTGGGCCAAGAGCTGGGAGTTCCAGGCGCTGCTGAAGGCACGGCCCCTCGCAGGCGATGCCGAGCTCGGCGCCCGGTATGCGGCGGGCGTGGCACCCAAGGTCTGGACGAGCTCGGGTCGCGACGGCTTCGTCGAGTCCGTGCAGCGCATGCGCGAGCGCGTCACCGAGCACATCCCGGCCGACGAGGTCGCCGTGCAGCTCAAGCTCGGGCCGGGCGGCCTGCGCGACATCGAGTTCACGGTGCAGCTGCTGCAGCTCGTGCACGGCGCATCCGACGATGCGATCCACCAGAAGGGCACGCTCCCCGCGCTCGAGGCGCTGGCCGACAACGGCTACGTGGGTCGCGAGGAGGCCGCCGAGTTCTCGCGCGACTACCGACTGCTGCGGGTGCTCGAGCACCGCCTGCAGATGGAGCGGCTGCGTCGCACGCACCTCATGCCGCGCGACCCCGCCGGCCTCCGACGGCTCGCGCGCGCCTCGGGCATCGCGCCCGACGCGGATCGCCTGACCGAGGTCTGGCAGGCGACCAGGCAGCGCGTGCGAGGCCTGCACGAGCGGCTGTTCTACCGCCCGCTCCTCTCGGCGGTCGCCGCGCTGCCCGCCTCGGGGCTCGAACTCACGAGCGCCCAGGCCGAGGCGCGCCTGGCGGCGATCGGCTTCCGCGACCCCAAGGGCGCGCTCGCGCACATCGGTGCGCTGACCTCCGGTGTGTCGCGGCGCGCGCAGATCCAGCGCAACCTCATGCCCGTGCTCATCTCGTGGTTCTCCGAGGGCACCGACCCCGACTTCGGCCTGCTGTCGTTCCGCCGCCTGAGCGACACGCTCGGCACCACGCACTGGTATCTCGGGCTGCTGCGCGATTCATCCGACGCCGCCCTCAACCTCACGAAGGTGCTGTCGGGTTCGCGGTACGCGGCGAAGCTCCTCGAGCGCAGCCCCGAAGCCGTGGCGTGGCTCGAGGACCTCGACGAACTGCGTCCGCGATCGCTCGACGCGCTCCGCGAGGAGACTGCCGCCGTGCTGCAGCGCCACACCGATGCCGAGGCCGCGGCCAAGATCTTCCGCGCGATCCGCCGCCGCGAGGTGCTGCGGCTCGCGCTGGCCGCGATCCTCGACGTCTGCACCGTGCAGGAACTCGGCTGGGCGCTGAGCGACCTCACCGAGAACCACATCGCCGCGCTCGTGGCCGCGATCCGCGGTGACGCTCCCGACGGCATCGAGTTCGCCGTGATCGGCATGGGCCGATTCGGCGGTCGCGAGCTCGGCATCAGCAGCGACGCCGACATCATCTACGTCTACCGGGCGACGGATGCTGCGCCCGACGCCGCGCATTCGCAGGCGTTGCGCATCGTCGCCGAGCTCGTGCGACTGAGCGAAGACGCCCGACTGCCGTTCGAGCTCGATGCCGACCTGCGGCCCGAGGGACGCAACGGGGTGGTCGCCCGCTCGCTCGACGCCTACCGCGCCTACTACGCGAGGTGGTCGCTCACGTGGGAGGCGCAGGCGCTGCTCCGCGCGCGAGGCGTCGCCGGCGACCCCGCACTGCTCGCCGACTTCGCCGAGCTCGCCGACACCGTCCGCTACCCCGCGGAGATCTCGGATCAGGACGTGCGCGAGGTCAAGCGCATCAAGGCGCGCGTCGAGAACGAGCGGCTGCCGCAGGGCGCCGATCCCACGAGACACCTGAAGCTCGGCCGCGGTTCGCTGAGCGACGTGGAATGGTACGTGCAGCTGCTCCAGCTCGAGCACGCCGCGGCGGTACCGGCCCTGCGCACGACCTCGACGCTCGACGCACTCGACGCCGCGGTCGAGCATCGCCTCGTGGCCGAGCCCGACGCCGAGACCCTGCGCGGCGCATGGCTGCTCGCGTCACGGGCCAGGTCCGCCCTGACGCTCTGGCTCGAGCGCACGAGCGACGTGCTGCCGGTCGAGCGCACCCAGCTCGAGGGCGTCGCCCGGATCATGGGATACCCGCCCGGATCGGCGACGCAGCTCGAGCACGACTACCTCGCGGTGACGCGTCGGGCGCGCGCTGTGTTCGAGCGCGGCTTCTACGGCCTCGAGCAGCAGCGCCGCGAGCCCACCTCGGGCTGAGCCCGATGCACGGCGGCCCGCTGACCGAGGCCGTAGAAGCCGCGACCTCCGTCGCCGAACGGCGGAACGGCCCGCATCGCCGAAGCGATGCGGGCCGTTCCTGTGGGGTCCGCAGGGGGGTGCGGAGATCAGACGCCGTAGTAGAGCTCGAACTCGAACGGGTGGGGACGCTGAGCCAGCGGCTTCAGCTCCTTCTCGCGCTTGTAGTCGATCCAGGTCTCGATGAGCTCCTTGGTGAACACGCCGCCCTCGAGGAGGAAGTCGTGGTCGGCCTCGAGCGCGTCGAGCACGGCGTCGAGCGAACCCGGCACCTGGGGGATCGTCTTGGCCTCCTCGGGCGGGAGCTCGTAGAGGTCCTTGTCGACGGGCTCGTGCGGCTCGATGCGGTTCTTGATGCCGTGGAGGCCGGCCATGAGCTGCGCGGCGAAGGCGAGGTACGGGTTGCCCGAGGCATCCGGCGCACGGAACTCGATGCGCTTGGCCTTGGGGTTCGTGCCCGTGATCGGGATCCGGATCGCAGCCGAGCGGTTGCCGGCCGAGTAGACCAGGTTGACGGGAGCCTCGAAGCCGGGAACGAGGCGGTGGTACGAGTTCACCGTCGGGTTCGTGAAGGCGAGCAGCGCCGGAGCGTGCTTGAGGATGCCGCCGATGTACCAGCGTGCGATGTCGGACAGGCCGCCGTAGCCGGCCTCGTCGTAGAAGAGCGGCTTGCCGTCGCTCCAGAGCGACTGGTGCGTGTGCATGCCCGAGCCGTTGTCGCCGAAGAGGGGCTTCGGCATGAACGTGGCGGACTTGCCCCACTGCTCGGCCGTGTTCTTGACGATGTACTTGAACTTCAGGATGTCGTCGGCCGCGTGCACCATGGTGTCGAAGCGGTAGTTGATCTCCTGCTGGCCGCCGGTGCCCACCTCGTGGTGCGAGCGCTCGAGCACGAAGCCTGCCTCGATGAGGTTGAGCGTGATGTCGTCGCGCAGGTCGGCCGTCTTGTCGACGGGCGAGACCGGGAAGTAGCCGCCCTTGTACGCCGTCTTGTTGCCGAGGTTGCCGCCCTCTTCGACGCGGCCCGAGTTCCAGGCGCCCTCTTCGGAGTCGATCGAGTAGGAGCTCGAGTGCTGGTTGATCTCGTAGCGCACGTCGTCGAAGATGTAGAACTCGGCCTCGGGGGCGAAGAACGCGGTGTCGGCGATGCCGGTCGACGCGAGGTACTTCTCGGCCTTCTTGGCGACCTGACGCGGGTCCTTCGAGTAGATCTCGCCGTTGCGCGGGTTGTAGATGTCGAAGATCATCACGAGCGTGCGCGCAGTGCGGAACTGATCGATGTACGCGGTGGTCACGTCGGGGATGAGCTGCATGTCGGACTCGTGGATGTTCGCGAAGCCGCGAATCGAGGAGCCGTCGAAGAGCTGGCCGACCGTGAAGAACTCCTCGTCGACAGTCGACGCCGGGATGTTGAAGTGCTGCTGCACACCCGGGAGGTCGGTGAAGCGGATGTCGAGGAACTTGACATCCGTCTCCTTGATGAACTTGAGCACTTCAGAGGAATCACTGAACATGGGGTGGAATCTCCAAGGGGGCGAGTTGAACCGGCGAGGCCGGACGGACGTGCACAGCCGTAGTCGACCGTACCGAGTGGTGGTTACCCGGCCATGACGCCATTGTTTCAGACGTGTTACGCAGCGTGCGCCTCGGTAGAATCGACGGATGCCTGACGCGACGCCCACGACCTTCGGCCAACTCGAACCCAGCCGGTGGCCGGGCGAGCGGCTCGGGCTCCCCGACGAGGGCCCGAACTCGGTCGGTCGCGTCGGGCGACGCATCGTCGCGCTCCTCATCGACTGGGGCGTCGCGATCCTGATCGCGCTGCTGTTCGCCCCCTACAGCTCGCTGCTGCACTCGTGGCTCACGCTCGGCATCTTCGTGCTCATGCAGGTCGTGTTCATCCCGACCATCGGCGGCAGCGTCGGGCACCGACTGATGGGCCTGCGCATCATCCCGATCGCCGGCGGATGGGTCGGCCTCTGGCGCCCAGTCGTGCGCACGCTGCTGCTCGCGATCGTCGTGCCCGCGCTCGTGTGGGACTCCGACCAGCGCGGCTTCCACGACAAGGTCGCCGGAACGGTGCTGGTCCGGGCCTGAGGCCTGGCAGGTCGGCCCCGGCGTCGTCCGGACCGCGACCCGAGCCCGCGGGCGCCTGGATGCTGCGGGTACGCGGCCGCCCGCGGCATCCGCCGTCCGTGTCGGCCCGCAGGACGCCCACGACGACGAACGCGGCACCCGACAGAGTCGGATGCCGCGTCGAGGCAGAGGTAGACGAGGGTCAGCGCATCTTGCCGCGCTGGGGGCGCGCCTTCATGGGGTCGATGCCCTTCGGGATCGGCAGCGCCGTCTGGAGCGAGGTGAGGCGGTTCGAGACCGCGAGCACCTCGGGCTTCGTGAGCGAGCGCTTGATCTTGCGCAGGGCTGCGGGCAGGCGGTGCAGCTCGATCTCGCCCTCGTCGTGGCCGACGGCGATCAGGGTGATGGGCACGTTCGGCAGCACGCGTGCGACCTTGCGCTTCTCGTCGTCGAGCATGCGCTGGGTCCGGGTCTGCGGTCCCTCGCTGATGAGGGCGACGCCGCCGCGGCCGACGGCGCGGTAGACCGCGTCCTGCGTCTTGCCGTTGACGGCGACGGGCATCTCGTTGCCGATCCATCCGCCGCGCAGGCCGCTGCGGAGCACCGCACCGACCGCGCCGGGCTGGCCGTCGATCTGGGCGTAGGCCGCACGCTCGGCACGGCGACCGAGGATGATGAGGGCGAGCAGCAGGCCCGCGAGCACGCCCGCGACGATCCACAGCGCGATCGTGAAGCCGTTGCCCTCGCTCAGCCAGAGCGCGAGCCCGAGCCCGACGATCACGGGGGCGAGGAACACCAGCAGCATGAGCCACTGCGCGTTCGGGTCGTAGCGGCGGGTCATCTGGAAGACCTGCCACATCTGCTTCAGACGCCCGGGCTCCTTCGGAGTGGACGAATCCTTGGTGCGTGCCATGTGCACAAGGATACCGGCGCGAAGGGCCGCCTCCGACCGCGTTCACCGAGGGCGGAGACGGCTCCCGGATGCCTCAGCCGACCGCCTGCGCGAACCCCAGCGACGGGTCGGCCAGGTGCGAGAGCCCGGCGGGCAGTTCGCGCCCCTTCGCGTGCATCGACTGGGCCCAGAGTCGGCCTGCGCGGTACGAGGAGCGCACGAGCGGGCCGGCGAGCACGCCGAGGAATCCGATCTGCTCGGCCTCGGCCTTGAGCTCGACGAACTCCTCGGGCCGCACCCAGCGCGCGACCGGCAGGTGGCGCGGGGAGGGGCGGAGGTACTGCGTGATGGTGATGATGTCGGTGCCGGCCCCGTGCAGGTCGTGGAGTGCCTGCGAGACCTCGGCACGGTCCTCGCCCATGCCCAGGATGAGGTTCGACTTCGTGATGAGGCCGGCGTCGCGCCCCTGGGTGATGACGTCGAGCGAGCGCTCGTAGCGGAACGCCGGCCGGATGCGCTTGAAGATGCGGGGCACGGTCTCGACGTTGTGGGCGAACACCTCCGGTTCGGCGTCGAACACCTGCTGCAGCAGGTCGGGTTCTCCGTTGAAGTCGGGCACGAGGATCTCGACTCCCGTGCCGGCGGACTGCCGGTGGATCTCCCGGATGGTCTCGGCGTACAGCCAGGCCCCGCCGTCGGGGAGGTCGTCGCGCGCCACGCCGGTGACGGTCGAGTAGCGCAATTCCATTCGGGCGACCGACTCGGCGACCCGACGCGGTTCGTCGACGTCGTACTCGGCGGGCTTGCCCGTGTCGATCTGGCAGAAGTCGCAGCGACGGGTGCACTGGGAACCGCCGATGAGGAAGGTCGCCTCGCGATCCTCCCAGCACTCGTAGATGTTCGGGCAGCCGGCCTCCTGGCAGACCGTGTGCAGCTCCTCGCTCTTGACCAGAGTCTGCAGTTGGCGGAACTCGGGCCCCATCTTCGCCCGCGTCTTGATCCACTCCGGCTTGCGTTCGATCGGGGTCTGGGCGTTGCGGACTTCCAGGCGCAGCATGCGGCGCCCGTCGGGTGCGGCGGTCATGCGGCGACCGCCGCCTCGAACTCGGCACGGAAACGGGCGGTCACCGCGTCGACGACGTCGGCGGGGGAGACCTCGCGACCGAGCACCCGCGAGACCGTGGTCACGCCGGCGTCGCGGATGCCGCACGCGACGATGCGCGCGTACGGGTCGAGCGAGTTCGAGCAGTTGAGCGCGAAGCCGTGCATGGTGACGCCCTCGGCCACCCTGATGCCGATGGCCGCGATCTTGTCCTCGAAGCCCGCCGGTCCGACCCACACCCCCGATCGGCCGTCGACCCGATGACCGTCGACGCCGAACTCGGCGAGCACGTCGATGAGCACCGCCTCGAGCCGGCGCACGTATCCGACGACGTCGACCGGCTCGGCCAGTCGGAGGATCGGGTAGCCGACGAGCTGCCCCGGTCCGTGCCAGGTGATCTTGCCGCCACGGTCGACGTCGATGACGGGCGTGCCGTCGGTCGGCCGTTCGTCGGGCGATGTTCGCTTGCCCGCGGTGTAGACGGAGGGGTGCTCCAGAAGGAGGACGGTGTCGGGGCGTTCGCCCGCGACGACCGCGCGATGGACGGCGCGCTGAAGGTCGAGACCCTCGATGTACGGCACGGAGTTGGCGCTTAGCCCCGCGACGACGAAGTCGAGCATCCACCCAGTGTAGGCACGATCGCGTGTGCCGGATGCCGCGGCGGTTGCGTGGTCGGCATCGGGGTTGTGCGACTCGTCCTCCACATGGCAAGCGCATCGTCGGGAATCGTGGGCGCTCCCGCCTCGGCGCCCCTGATTCCGGCATCCGCGCGACGGTTGGGGCATGAGCGGATGGCTGAGACGCGGGCGGTCGGAGCGACGGGCACGGCGGGCGGATGCCTCGGGCGGGCCGGTGCTCGACGGTCCGCCGCTGGCGACCGCCGGCGCCGGCGTCGCGGGCTACCGCATCGTCCGTCGGATCGGTGCCGGGGAGCGCGCGGAGGTGTTCCTCGCGACCGCCCGGCGTGCCGAGCCGCCCACGGATGCGCGCGGCTCGGCCGGGCCCGCAGACGGACGCACTCCGCCCGCACCGCCCGCCGAGTCGCCCCTCGTCGTCCTCCGCATCTACCGCGAGCGGGTCGACGACCGTTCGATCGCCCTCGAGCTCGATGCCATGCACGTCGCGGGCGACGCGGGAATGCCTGCGCTGCTCGACGTCGCGATGACGGGCGAGGGGGCGCGGGTCGCGGTGGTCGAGCGCATCGGCGGCGTCGGCGTCGCGCAGCTCATCCGGGAACGCAGCCTCGAGCCCGGCGAGGCGGTGACCCTCGTCGCACCGGTGGTCGCCGGCGTCTCCCGCCTGGCCGCGGCGGGCTTCGTGCACACGCGGCTGTCGCCGGGCGACGTGCAGCTCGACTCGATCGGCCGACCGCGGCTGCTGGGCCTCGGAGCGCTCCGACGCCTCCCGACCGACGACCCGGGCGCTGCCCATGCACTTCGACGCGAGAGCCTCACGGTGCTCACCGAGTACGTCGAGCAGGTCGCCGCAGCGGTTCGCCCGTCAGGCGTCTTCGACGGCCCCATCGCGCTCGCCCGCGCTGCACTCGAGGCCCGTCCGTTCGTTCCGTTCGAGGCTGAGCTCGAACGCGCCGTGTTCGGAGCCGCGTCGCCCGCCCCCGTCTCGGGCCTGCCGCCGGCGCGGGAGCCGCGGCTGCCCGCTCGGGTGCTCGCGCCGATCACCGCCGAGCCGGTCGCGCACCAGGCGGCGCACCCCGATGCCCGCCCGCGACGACGGAGCGGCGTCGTGGGCGGACTGCTCGAGCTCGCCGAACTGCCCCCACCGGTGCTCGGCCAGCTGGCCGAGTCGGCCGACGTCGATCGGCTCGGCGCGATGGGGCGGCGGGCGAGCGCGTGGTTCTCAGGGCGTCGCCGACCGCTCGTGGTCGCGGCGCTCATCGGCTCCGCCGCGCTCGTGCTCCTGCTCACGGCCGTGCCGTCCGCAGACGGGGCCGGCGTCGGATCGACCGGCGGAGCAGGAGTTCCGGATGCGGCGTCGGTTGGGAGCGCACCGGATGAGGGCGACACGGATGACGCGTCGCAGTCAGCCCACGGATCCTCAGAGGACTCGTCGCACGAGGCGGACGCGAAGGCGGCGCCCGACGGCGATGGCAATGGCGATGGCGATGGCGCCGACGGTGCGCCCGGCGGCGCCGGCCCGGATGACGCGGTCGCGGCCGCGCGCGAGTTGCTCCTCGCACGCGAGGCGTGCTTCGCCGATCTCGATCCGGCGTGCCTCGCCTCCTACGTGCAGGCGGGGTCGCCGCTCGCTGACGCCGACTGGGAACGCGTGCTCGCCGCTCGCGACGGCGGCGCGGGCATCCGCCCACTCGATGTCGGCCGGATCGAGCTCGTGACCGAGATGGGGGCTGCCGTGCTCGTGCGGGTCGCAGGGCTCGACGATGCAGAACCGGCCTCGCTCCTCATGGTGAGGAACGAGGCCGGTTGGCGTCTTCGCGAGATCTTCGACTAGATGCCGAGGTCGGCCTCGAAGTCGCCCGACTCGAGACGGTCCTTGACGGCCGTCAGGAAGCGTGCAGCGTCGGCGCCGTCGATCGTGCGGTGGTCGTACGAGAGGGCCAGGTAGACCATCGAGCGCACGGCGATCGCCTCGGAGCCGTCGGTCGAGACGACGACCGGGCGCTTCACGACGATGCCGGTGCCGAGGATCGCCGACTGCGGCAGGAACACCACGGGGGTGTCGAACAGCGCGCCGCGCGAACCGGTGTTGGTCAGCGTGAACGTGCCGCCGGAGAGCTCGTCGGGCTTCAGCTGGTTGTTGCGCGTACGGTCGGCGAGGTCGGCGATCTGCGCGGCCAGGCCGGCGATGTCGAGGTCGCCCGCATTGCGGATCACCGGCGTCAGCAGGCCGCGCTCGGTGTCGACCGCGATGCTGAGGTTCTCCTGCGCCGGGTAGACGATCGAGTCGCCGTCGACGGTGGAGTTGATGATCGGGAACGCCTGCAGCGCCTCCGCCGTCGCGAGCGCGAAGAACGGAAGGAAGCTGAGCTTGTTGCCCGTCTTCGCCAGGAAGTCGCCCTTGACCTTGTCGCGCAGGCGCGCGACCTTGGTCACGTCGACCTCGACGACCGAGGTGAGCTGAGCGGTCGACTGCATCGAGACGACGGCGCGCTCGGCGACGACCTTGCGCAGGCGCGTCATCGGCACCGTGGTGCCGCGCAGCGGCGACGGCTCGAGCGGGGTGCGCGCCGGAGCGGCAGCGGCGGCCGCGGGTGCGGCCTGCGCCGAGATGACGTCCTGCTTGCGGATACGGCCGCCCACGCCCGTGCCGGTGACGCTCGCGAGGTCGACGCCCTGCTCGTTGGCGAGCTTGCGCACGATCGGGGTGACGTATCCCGGGGCGCCGGCGTGCGAACCGCCGGCGGCGGGGGCCTCAGCCCGGGCGGGTGCTGCCGGAGCAGCGGGCGCCGCCGCAGGAGCCTCGACCGGCGCGGGGGCTGCCGGAGCGGCGGGCGCGGCCGGTGCCTCGACCGGGGCCGGAGCCGCAGGTGCTGCCGCGGGAGCCTCGACCGGTGCCGCGGGTGCGGCCGCAGGGGCCTCGACCGGGGCGGGAGCCACGGGAGCAGCCGGGGCAGCGGGCGCTGCCGCGGGAGCCTCGACCGGGGCGGGAGCCACGGGAGCAGCCGGGGCAGCGGGCGCTGCCGCGGGAGCCTCGACCGGTGCCGGAGCAGCGGGTGCGGCCGCAGCCTCGGCGGCGGGGGCCTCAGCAGCCGGTGCCTCAGCGGCGGGGGCCTCGGCCGGTGCCGCTGCGGCGCTGCCGTCGCCGATGGTCACGAGTGCCGTGCCGACCTCGACGGTCTCGTCCTCCTGGACGAGGATCGCCTCGATCACACCGGCGACCGGCGACGGGATCTCGGTGTCGACCTTGTCGGTCGAGACCTCGAGCAGCGGCTCGTCGACCTCGACACGGTCGCCCACGTTCTTCAGCCAGCGGGTGACCGTGCCCTCTGTGACACTCTCACCGAGTGCCGGGAGGCTGACGGATTCGCTCATGCGCTTGTCTCCTTCACAGCGTTGGGACGCTTCTAGCTTATTGCAGTCGTATTGGGGGATGCAGGGTCAGAGGGCGTGCAGCGGCTTGCCCGCGAGCTTCAGGAACGCCTCGCCGAGCGCCTCGTTCTGCGTGGGGTGCGCGTGGATGAACGGGGCGACGTCTTCGGGGTAGGCCTCCCAGTTCACCGCGAGCTGTGCCTCGCCGATCAGCTCGCCGACGCGGCCACCGATCATGTGCACGCCGACGATGGGGCCGTCGTTCACGCGGACGACCTTGATCGAGCCGCTCGTCTCGAGGATGTGGCTCTTGCCGTTGCCCGCGAGGTTGTACTCGTAGGAGGAGACCTGGTCGGCGCCGAACTTCT
This sequence comes from Agromyces sp. NPDC058110, assembly GCF_042884735.1. Classification (NCBI taxonomy): domain Bacteria; kingdom Bacillati; phylum Actinomycetota; class Actinomycetes; order Micrococcales; family Microbacteriaceae; genus Agromyces; species Agromyces sp. NPDC058110. Next base: position 355,596 of record NZ_JBHVTI010000001.1, read on the forward strand.
CGCCGGCCTTCGCCTCGGTGTAGCCGATCGAGGCGATCTCGGGCTCGCAGTAGGTGACCTTGGGGATGTTCACGTCTTCGACGACGATCGGGGCGAGGCCCGCGATCTCCTCGGCCACGAAGATGCCCTGCTGGAAGCCGCGGTGCGCGAGCTGCAGGCCGGGCACGATGTCGCCGACGGCGTAGACGCCGGGCACGTTGGTCGCGAGGCGCTCGTCGGTGAGCACGAAGCCGCGGTCCATGGCGACGCCGACCTCTTCGTAGCCGAGGCCCGCGGTGACGGGGCCGCGGCCGACGGCCACGAGCAGCAGCTCGGCCTCGACGGTGTCGCCGTTCTCGAGCGTCACGACGACGCCGTTCTCGTGCTGCGTGACCGACTGGAAGCGGACGCCGAGCTTGTAGTCGATGCCGCGCTTGCGGAAGGCGCGCTCGAGCTGCTTGGAGACCGACTCCTCCTCGTTCGGGACGAGGTGGGGGAGCGCCTCGATGATCGTGACCTCGGCGCCGAAGGACTTCCAGACGCTCGCGAACTCGACGCCGATGACGCCGCCGCCGAGCACGGCGACCTTGCCGGGCACGAAGTCGAGCTCGAGCGCCTGCTCGCTCGTGATCACGCGGCCGCCGATCTCGAGGCCGGGGAGCGAGCGCGAGTACGACCCGGTCGCGAGGATGACGTTCTTGCCGACGATGCGCTGATCGCCGACCTGCACCGCGTTCGGTGCGACGAGGCGGCCCTCGCCCTCGATGACGGTGATGCCGCGAGCCTTGACGAGGCCCTGCAGGCCCTTGAACTTGCTCGAGATGATGCTCTCGCGGTACGCGGTCACGCCGGCGACGTCGATGCCCTCGAACGTGGTGCGCACGCCGAACTTGGCGGACTCGCGCGAGTTCTCGGCGATCTCGGCCGCGTGCAGCAGGGCCTTGGTGGGGATGCAGCCGCGGTGCAGGCACGTGCCGCCGAGCTTGTCCTTCTCGATGAGGCCGACCGTGAAGCCGAGCTGTACGGCTCGCAGTGCAGCCGCATAGCCGCCGCTGCCTCCACCGAGGATGACGATGTCGAAGTTCTGCTCGGACAAACCGGATTCTCCCTTGCGCGCCTGTTCTGCGACACGGACTGCCCCGGAGCGTGACCGGGGGCAGAGTGAAGGGCGAGGATCTCGCCCATACGACCTTACTACCCGGCGGAGAGGTCCTCGCCCAGCGCGACGAGCGTGCGGACGCCGATCGCGGTGCCGCCCGATCCGGTGTGGCCCCAGGCGCCCGCGGTGTTGAAGGAGGGCCCGGCGATGTCGAGGTGCGCCCAGGGGATCCGCTCCGCCGAGTCCTCGCGGCGACCGACGAATTCCCGCAGGAACACGCCCGCGACGAGCATGCCCGGGATCGTGGTGCCGAGCCGGGTGTTGGCGAGGTCGGCGACATCCGACTTCAGGTAGGCCTTCAGGTAGCCGGGCAGCGGCATCGGCCAGAACGCCTCGTCGACCGACTCCGCGGCGTCCCGCACGCGCGCCACGACCGCGTCGTCGCCCATGAGCCCGCCGAGGCGGTGGCCCAGCGCGACGACCTGGGCGCCCGTGAGGGTCGCGACGTCGACGATGGCGTCGGGGTGCTCCTCGCTCGCGGCGACGAGGCCGTCGGCCAGCACGAGCCGTCCCTCGGCGTCGGTGTTCAGTACCTCGACGGTCCTGCCTCCGCGGATGCGGAGCACGTCGTTCGGGCGGATGGCGGTTCCGGAGGGCATGTTCTCGGCGAGGCAGAGCCACGCGGTGACCTTGACCGGCGTCTCGAGCGCCGCGAGTGCGAGCAGTGCCGAGAGCACGGTCGCCGCGCCGGCCATGTCGGACTTCATGCCGACCATCGAACTGCCCGGCTTCAGCGAGAGGCCGCCGGAGTCGAACGTGATGCCCTTGCCGACGAGGGCGAGGTGCGTCGTCGCGCCCGCGGGGGCGTACTCGAGCCGCACGAGCCTGGGGCCTCGCGCCGAGCCCTGGCCGACGCCGAGGATGCCGCCGAAGCCGTCGGACTCGAGCGCGTGCTCGTCCCACACGGTCGACGTCACGCCGAGGCGATCGGCCGCGTCGACCGACAGTTCGGCGAACCGGGCGGGGGAGAGGTCGGCCGGTGCGGTGTTCACCAGGTCCTTCGTGCGGTCGACCGCCTCGGCGATCACGCGAACGCGCTCGACGCGCACCAGCGGTGCGGATGCCGCGGCGTGCAGGGTGACGACCGCGACCGGCGTCCTCGGCTCCGACCGGTACGAGGTGAAGAGGTAGGCGCCGAGCGCCGCACCCTCGAGCATCGCCTCGGCGGTGGCCGAGGCATCCGCATCGTCGGGCACGGCCGTCGGGACGACCACGGCGACGTGCCCGACCCCGGTGAGCTGGCGGACCGCGCTGCCGACGGCGAGGCGCAGCGCCGCGGCATCCGCACGCTCGCCGACGCCGGCGACCGCGATCACCGACGGGCCATCGACCGACGAGTGCAGTCGCACGAGCTCGTCGGGCGCCCCCGTCGCGCCGAGCCCGGCGAGCAGCGGGCCGACCCAGCCGTAGCCGTCTGCCTCGAGGAGCTGCGGGCCGTCGGGGGTGCTGACGGCCGTGAGGAGCACGACGTCGGCCTCTGAGGCTGCGGGCGGGAGATCGGTGACGCGGAGTTCGGGGACGCTCATGCAGCGCATGGTACGTGTTCGCTCTGAGCATCCGGTGGGATCGCCGAGACGGGCGGAAGCGTCCAGCCCGCTCAGTAGGCTTGGAACATGCGCGATGCACGTTCCCTCTACGAGCTGAACCCCGGCGTCGAAGTGCCGCCCGGGCTGCCGCTCGTCGCGGGCCTCACCGGGTTCGCCGACGCGGGCGCCGCCGTCGCGCAGACGACGGAGTTCCTGCTCGCGACCCTCGAGAACGTCGAGGTCGCCGTGTTCGACGCCGACGAACTGCTCGACTACCGCGCGCGCCGCCCGATCATCCTCTTCGAGGAGGACCACATCACGGAGTACCGCCCGCAGCGGCTGGTGCTCTCGCTCGCGCGCGACGAGATCGGCCAGCAGTTCCTGCTGCTCACGGGCTACGAGCCCGACTTCCAGTGGGAGCGGTTCGCGGCCGCCGTGCTCCAGGTGATCGAGCGCTTCCAGGTCTCGTCGACCACGTGGATCAACTCCATCCCCATGCCCGTGCCGCACACGCGCCCGATCAGCATGACGGTGAGCGGCAATCGCGCGAAGTTCGTCGAGTCCCTGTCGGTGTGGCGACCGACGACCGAGGCGCCGGCCAACGCCCTGCACCTGGTCGAGGTGCGGCTGCAGGACCTCGGGCACCCCGTCGCCTCGTTCGTGCTGCTCATCCCGCACTACCTCGGCGACACCGAGTACCCCGCCGCCGCGGTCGCCGCCATCGAGGCCGTCTCCGCCGCGACCGGTCGCATCCTCCCCACCGACAGCCTGCGCGAGGCCAACCGCGACTTCGTGTCGCGCATCGACGAGCAGGTCGCGGGCAACGGCGAGCTCGGCAAGCTCGTGGGCACGCTCGAGGAGCGCCACGACACCTACATGCAGGAGAACTCGTTCCGGTCACCGCTCACCGACGAGGGCGGCGAACTGCCCTCGGCCGACGAGATCGCGGCCGAGCTCGAGAAGTTCCTCGCGGTGCGGCGCCGTCACGACGACGAGTCGCCGCTCGGCGGCTGAGCCGGCGTGCCGCCTCCATTCCGCGGGCATGAGCAGTCCTCGGGAATGCGGATGCCGCGGCGAGCGTTGTCCTGAGGGAGTCTGCGGGTGCTCGGGGGCGTGATCCGGGCGAAACGCGCATCCGCGTGGACGTGAGGCGCAGTTGACGGCTGTATAATGGCAGAAGGACCCGTTCTGGTCCGCGGGCACGATCGCGTGCCGAGGTCGCGGACTTGACATGGGTCCTCATAGTGTCCGAAATCGATCGGACCCACCACGAGCCGCACCCCCTGCCGGGCCTGCGCCGTGCGATGTAGGAGAGGTTCACCAATGGCAACGACGAAGGCTGCGACGTCCACGAAGGACGAGGCCGAGAAGCCCGTCGCTCGTGCGACGGCTGCGAAGTCGACCACGGCCAAGGCCGGCGCGAAGACCGCGACCGCGAGCAAGACGCCGCGGAAGACCACCGCGAAGGCGGGAACGAAGGCCCGCGGCGCCGCCAAGGGCGCCGACGACGAGGGCGACGACGAAGAACTCGAAGAGGTCGAGATCGAGGCCGACGTCGAGGTCGAGGGCGGCGACGCCGCGGCATCCGACGACGAAGACGAGAAGCCCGTCGCGGTCGAGCCGCACCCGACCGGTGCGCTCGTGCTGCGCGCGGTCGACGACGAAGACGAGGTGCCCGTCTACTCGAGCGCCATCACCGGCGCGACGGCCGACCCCGTCAAGGACTACCTGAAGCAGATCGGCAAGGTCGCCCTGCTCAACGCGGCCGAAGAGGTCGAGCTCGCGATGCGCATCGAGGCGGGCCTGTTCGCCGAAGAGAAGCTGTCGCACATGGGCGACGCCGAGAAGCGTTCGCAGCTCGGTCGCGAGCTGCAGTGGGTCGCGAAGGACGGCCAGCGCGCGAAGAGCCACCTGCTCGGCGCGAACCTGCGCCTCGTGGTCTCGCTCGCCAAGCGCTACACCGGTCGCGGCATGCAGTTCCTCGACCTCATCCAGGAGGGCAACCTCGGCCTCATCCGTGCGGTCGAGAAGTTCGACTACACCAAGGGCTTCAAGTTCTCGACCTACGCGACGTGGTGGATCCGCCAGGCGATCACGCGCGCCATGGCCGACCAGGCCCGCACTATCCGCATCCCGGTGCACATGGTCGAGGTCATCAACAAGCTCGCGCGCGTGCAGCGCCAGATGCTGCAGGACCTCGGTCGCGAACCCACGCCCGAGGAGCTCTCGCGCGAACTCGACATGACGCCCGAGAAGGTCATCGAGGTGCAGAAGTACGGCCGTGAGCCGATCTCGCTGCACACCCCGCTCGGTGAAGACGGCGACAGCGAGTTCGGCGACCTCATCGAGGACACCGAGGCGGTCGTCCCGGCCGACGCGGTGGGCTTCACGATGCTGCAGAAGCAGCTCGAGTCGCTGCTCGACTCGCTCTCCGAGCGCGAGGCGGGCGTGATCCGCATGCGCTTCGGCCTCGGCGACGGCATGCCGAAGACCCTCGACCAGATCGGCGACACGTTCGGCGTGACGCGCGAGCGCATCCGCCAGATCGAGTCGAAGACGATGGCGAAGCTCCGTCACCCGTCCCGCTCGCAGTCGCTGCGCGACTACCTCGAGTAGGCCGCCGGTGCCCGCTGGTTCTCTGCGTTACGGGCCGGCGATCCTCGCCGGACGACTCACCCGATTCGCCGCTCGGCTGCGCAAGCCGGGCGGCGGATCGGCCGTTCCGGGGCTCGTCGTCAACCGCCTCGCGCCCGGCTACCTGAAGCGCACCCTGTCGGGCTTCCCGCAGGGGCTCGTGGTGGTGTCCGGCTCGAGCGGCAAGTCGACGACCACGAAGATGCTCGTCGCGATCCTCCGCGCCCACGGCGTCGACGTGTTCACGAACCCCTCGACCGCCAACATCAGCCAGGGGCTCACCTCTGCGCTGCTCGAACGCGCCGACTGGCTCGGCCGCGTGCCGGGCGAGATGGCCGTGCTCGAGATGGACGAGGGCCACGGCGCGCTCGTCATGCAGGGCGTCGACGCCCGCACGGTGACGCTCATGAACGTCATGGTCGACCAGGTCGACCGGTTCCACGACTCCGAGATGGTCGCGGGCATGCTCGCCCGCATCGCATCCCGAGCGCAGGGCTCGGTCGTCGTGAACGCCGACGACGCCTACCTGCAGCAGCTCGCGGCGCGCGTCGGTGCGGATGTCGCGGTCGAGCGCTTCGGCGTCTCCGAAGCCGTCGTCGCCGCAGCCCCCCGCGGGCTCGGCTATGCGAAGACGGCCGACGAGCGGCTCTCGGCCGGCGACGGCGTGCGCCTCGAGTCGGTCGACGGCCGGTCCGCGGTGATCGACGATCACGGCACAGCCGTGGCCGTCACGCTTCCGGCTCGCGGCACGCACTACGGCGTCGACGCAACCGCGGCCTATGCCACGGCCAGGTCGGTGCTCGGCGAGCGATTCGACGTCGCCGTCGCGGCGGCCGCGCTCAGCGCGATCCCCGCGGTCTTCGGTCGCGGCGAACGCGTGCAGGTGCGCGGCCAGGAGGTCGACTTCGTGCTCGTGCAGAACACGGCGAGCTACCAGCTCAACGTCGACAGCATCGAGCCGGGCACCTCCGACATCCTCTTCGCCATCGGCTCCGACGTGCGCGACCCGTCGTACTTCTGGCCCGCCGACGCCTCGTCGCTCGGCCGGGTCTCGATCGTCAGCGGATCCAAGGCCGCAGAGGCCGCGCTCATGCTCGCCTACGACGGCGTCGAGATCGACCGGGTCGAGCCCGACCTGGCCCGCGCGGTCGACGAGTTCCTCGCGGGCCCCGCGCCGGCATCCGGAACGAAGACGATCGTCTTCTCGGCCGACTCGATGCGGCGCACGCGGGCGCACCTCGGACTCACTGGAGCGGAATGACCCTCACGATCGCGACGCTCCTGCCGTCGCTGCAGAACACGAACGGCGACGCCGAGAACGCCGCCGTGCTCGCCCGTCGGGCAGCCTGGGCGGGCCTCGACGCGCGCGTGGTCGCGGTCGAGTCGCGCGACGACCTGCCCGACCGGGTCGACGCCGTGGTGATCGGATCCGGCACGGATGCCGCGCTCGACGCCGCACGCTCGCGACTGCTCGACCTGCACGACGAGCTCAGGCGCTGGGGCACCGAGGGCGTCCCGATCCTCGCCGTCGGCACGGGATGGGAGCTCCTCTCGTGGGGCATCGAACTTCCCGACGGCACGAACATCGAGGGACTCGGCATCCTCCCCGGGCGCGCAGTGCCCCACCGCGAGGGCCGCATCACCGGCGACCTCGTCGTGGCCGAGCGTGGAACCCGTGAACTGCTCGTCGGCTTCGAGAACCATGCTCGCGCCTACCTCGGCGCCGAAGGGTCGCCGCTCGGCCGGGTCCGCTCGGGCCAGGGCAACGCGCAGGGTTCGTCGCAGGAGGGCGTCGTCATGGGCGAGGTCATCGGCACCCACCTGCACGGACCGGTGCTCGCGAAGAACCCGGTGCTCGCCGACCGCATGCTGCAGACCATCGCCGCGCGCGCCGGTCTCGTCTACTCTCCGGGAGACCAGACGCGCGTGGTCGACGGCTACGCCGACGATGCGCGACGAGCCCACCTCGCCGCAGCGGGCGTCGAGACCGTCGCGGCGACGCCGACGACCGACGGGGCCTGACCGGCGCGTCGCATCGCGTCGAGTGTTCGCCGGTCGTTCGGCCCATAAAACGACGAACGCCCCCGGGAGTCCTCCCGGGGGCGTTCGAGGTTCTGAGCGCTACGCGCGCTCGTTCAGTCGCGACGACTCGTCGTGCCAGCTGTGCGCGATCTGCGAGAGCTTCTCCTGGTGCTTGCGTCCGTGGTGGGCGCAGAACAGCAGCTCGCCCGTGCCCACGACCACGCGGATGTAGGCCTGGGCTCCGCAGGCGTCACAGCGATCGAGGGCCGTGAGCTCGTACGGGGTCTCGAGTGCATCGACCGCACCGTCGGTTTCGGTGTACTGCGTCATGGCTCCTCCTCCTGGCTCACTGCGCGAAATCCGTTCATCAATGTAAACACGTCTCGGGCGGTGATCCTTCCGATCCGCCGGGCATTTCGCTCACCGCGTAGTGGCTGTGCGCGAGGGTCGGTGGCGCTCACTAGGCTTGTGCGACGTGAGCTCCGACTATTCCGCCCGCCATCTCTCCGTGCTCGAGGGTCTCGAGGCCGTGCGCAAGCGACCCGGCATGTACATCGGCTCGACCGACTCCCGCGGTCTCATGCACTGCCTCTGGGAGATCATCGACAACTCGGTCGACGAGGCGCTCGCGGGGCACGGCAGCGAGATCGGCGTCCGGTTGCACCCCGACGGCAGCGTCGAGGTGCGCGACCGCGCGCGCGGCATCCCCGTCGACATCGAGCCCAAGACCGGGCTCTCCGGCGTCGAGGTCGTGTTCACCAAGCTGCACGCCGGCGGCAAGTTCGGTTCCGGCTCGTACGCGGCATCCGGCGGCCTGCACGGCGTGGGCGCCTCGGTGGTCAACGCGCTGTCCGAACGCCTCGACGTCGAGGTCGACCGCGACGGCAAGACCTGGGCGATGTCGTTCCACCGCGGCGAGCCCGGCACGTTCGCGGACTCGGGTTCCCCGTCGCCCGACGCGCCGTTCACGCCGTTCGAGGAGCGCAGCGAGCTCCGCGTCGTCGGCAAGGTCGCGAAGGGCGTCACCGGCACGCGCATCCGCTACTGGGCCGATCGGCAGATCTTCACCAAGGGTGCGGAATTCCAGTCCGAGGATCTCATCGGCCGTGCGCGGCAGACGGCGTTCCTCGTGCCCGGTCTCGCGATCGACGTGACCGACGAACGCGGCGAGGTGCCCCACACGACGTCGTTCCAGTTCGACGGCGGCATCTCGGAGTTCGTCGACCACCTCGCGGTCGACGCGCCGCTCACCGATGTCTGGCGCCTCACGGGCGTCGGCTCCTTCACCGAGACGGTGCCCGTGCTGACCGAGGGCGGCGCCATGGTGCCCACCGAGCTCAAGCGCGAGTGCGCGGTCGACATCGCGCTGCGCTGGGGCACCGGCTACGACACGGTCGTGAAGTCCTTCGTGAACATCATCGCCACGCCGAAGGGCGGCACGCACCAGAACGGGTTCGACCAGGGCCTGCTCAAGTTCCTGCGTGCGCAGGTCGAGCAGAACGCGCGCCGCCTCAAGGCCGGCAGCGACAAGCTCGAGAAGGACGACGTGCTCGCCGGGCTCACCGCGGTGATCACGGTGCGCCTGCCCGAGCCGCAGTTCGAGGGACAGACCAAAGAGGTGCTGGGCACCCCGGCGGTGCGCGCGATCGTCTCGAACGTGCTCACGAAGGAGCTCGGCGAGCGCTTCTCGTCGACCAAGCGCGACGACAAGGCGCAGTCCGCGCTGCTGCTCGACAAGGTCGTCGCCGAGATGAAGTCGCGCATCTCCGCGCGAGCCCACAAGGAGACCCAGCGTCGCAAGAACGCGCTCGAGAGCTCCTCGCTGCCCGCGAAGCTCGTCGACTGCCGTTCGACCGATGTCGCGCACAGCGAGCTGTTCATCGTCGAGGGCGACTCCGCGCTCGGCACGGCCAAGCTCGCGCGCGACAGCGAGCACCAGGCGCTGCTGCCGATCCGAGGCAAGATCCTCAACGTGCAGAAGGCGAGCGTCGCCGACATGCTCGGCAACGCCGAGTGCGCGTCGATCATCCAGGTGATCGGAGCCGGTTCGGGGCGCAGCTTCGACATCGCAACCGCCCGATACGGCAAGGTCATCCTGATGGCCGACGCCGATGTCGACGGCGCGCACATCCGCACCCTGCTGCTCACGCTGTTCTTCCGGTACATGCGACCGATGATCGAGGAGGGCCGCGTCTTCGCCGCGGTTCCGCCGCTGCACCGCGTCGTGGTCATGAACCCGGGTTCGAAGCCGAACGAGACGATCTACACCTACTCCGAAGCCGAGCTGAACGGGGTGCTCGCCGGGCTCGATCGCCAGAAGAAGCGCTACCAGGACCCCATCCAGCGGTACAAGGGTCTCGGCGAGATGGATGCAGACCAGCTGGCGACCACGACCATGGATCGTCGCCAGCGCACGCTGCGCCGGGTCGGCCTCGGCGATGCCGAGGCGGCGGGCCGGGTGTTCGAGCTGCTCATGGGCAACGAGGTCGCGCCGCGCAAGGAGTTCATCGTTTCGAGCGCCGACGCGCTCGAGCGCGATCGCATCGACGCCTGACCACTCGCCGGCGGCGGAGCGATCGCTTCGACGCCTGACCCGTCCGGCGGCGGAACGAACGAACGCGGCGGCCGTGAGGCCGCCGCGTTCGTTCGTTCGAGGGCCGTGCCTACTCGACGCGCGTGCCGATCGCCGCGACGTGCGCCTCGAGCGGCTGGCCGGAGGCATCGCGCTTCGCGCCTGGGTCGGGCAGCTGGCGCGACGTGCCGTCGGCGGCGACCGCGAGTGCGGGGCCGGGGCCGACCCAGGCGAGGTGCAGTGCATCTTCGCCCTTGAGGAATCGCTGTGCGCGAACGCCGCCCGTGGCGCGACCCTTGCCGGGGAACTCCGCGAACGCACTGACCTTCGCGCTGCCGGAGTCGACGCCGAGCAGCGTCTCGTTGCTCGCGGCGACGGTCACGACGACGGTCTCGTCGAGGCTCGCGGCCGGCAGGCTGGTGAAGTGGATCGCATGCGCTCCTGCACCCAGTTTGAGCCCCGCCATGCCGCCGGCGGGGCACCCCTGCGGGCGAACCGATGCGGCGGCGTAGTGCAGGAGCTGCGCGTCGGACGCCACGAAGACGAGCTCGTCGGTCTCGTCGCCCTGCACCGCTCCGACGACCTCGTCGCCGGCCTTCAGCCCGATCACCTCGAACTCGGGCTTGTTCGGGTAGGCGCCGGTCGAGACGCGCTTGACGATGCCCTGCTTGGTGCCGAGGGCGATCGACCGGTCGGAGGTGAGCGAGACGAGTGCGAGCACCTTCTCGTCGCGGTTGGGGAGTGCGAGGTACTCGCCGACCTTCACGCCTGCGCCCAGCTGGACCGAGCTGGGCGGGAGCATGGGCAGTTCCATGGGGGTGAAGCGGATGAGCCGACCCAGGTTCGTGACGGCACCGATCTCGGAGCGGCTCGTCGTCTCGAGGGTCGAGCGGATCGCGTCGTGCTTGCTGCGTCGAGTGGGAACGGTGATGGCCGGCACGCCGTTCTCGGTGGGGGAGAGGTCGACGCGCGCGATGCGGCCGGTCGCCGAGAGGAAGACCTTGCACGGCACGTCGGCGAGCTCGAGAATGGCCGCCGCTCGCTTCGCGGCCGCGGTCGTCGCCACCGGTCGCGCATCGGTCAGCAGCGTGCGTCGAGGGGTTCCGTAGCGCTCCGCGATCTCGCCGAGCTCGTCGGAGACGAGGGCCTCGATGCGGTGCCGGCTGGCGAGGAGCATCTCGAGCTCGGCGATCTCGGCACGCAGCTTGTCGCGCTCGGCCTCGAGTTCGATGCGCGAGAACTTCGTGAGCCGGCGCAGCTGCAGCTCGAGGATGTAGTCGGTCTGCACGAGGGTGAGGTCGAAGACCTCCATGAGGCGCGTGCGCGCGGCCGCCGTGTCGTCGCTCGAGCGGATGACCTGGATGACCTCGTCGATGTCGAGGATCGCGATCAGCAGGCCGTCGACGAGGTGCAGGCGCTCCTGACGTCGGGCGAGGCGGTACTGGGAGCGGCGCGTGACGACGGAGATGCGGTGGTCGACGTAGACCTGGAGGAGCTCGCGCAGCCCGAGGGTCTGCGGGCCGCCGTCGACGAGCGCGACGTTGTTGATGTTGAACGAGTCCTCGAGCGGCGTCAGGCGGTAGAGCTGCTCGAGCACCGCGTCGGGGCTGAAGCCGGTCTTGATGCCGATGACCAGCCGCAGGCCGTTCGTGCGGTCGGTGAGGTCGGTGACGTCGGAGATGCCGCTGATCTTCTTGGCGTTGACGCCGTCCTTGATCTTCTCGATGACCTTCTCGGGCCCGACGAGATAGGGGAGTTCGGTCACGACGAGCCCGGTCTTGCGGGCGGTGATCGACTCGATGCGCACCTTCGCGCGCGTCTTGAAGCTGCCACGGCCCGTGGCGTAGGCGTCGCGGATGCCGGCGAGGCCCACGATCGTGCCGCCCGACGGCAGGTCGGGGGCCGGCACGAACTCCATGAGCTCGTCGAGCGTGGCGTCGGGGTTGGCGATCAGGTGCCTGGCAGCGGCGACGACCTCGATGAGGTTGTGCGGTGCCATGTTCGTCGCCATGCCGACGGCGATGCCGCTCGCGCCGTTGACCAGGAGGTTCGGGTACGCCGCGGGCAGCACGGCCGGCTGCATGAACTGGTTGTCGTAGTTCGGCACGAAGTCGACGACGTCCTCGTCGAGGCCGTCGTTCATCGCGATCGCGGCCGCGGTGAGCCTCGCCTCGGTGTATCGGGATGCTGCGGGGCCGTCGTCGAGCGAGCCGAAGTTGCCGTGCCCGTCGACGAGCGGCACGCGCAGGGTGAACGCCTGCGCCATGCGGACCAGGGTGTCGTAGATCGCCGTGTCGCCGTGGGGGTGGTACTTGCCCATGACTTCGCCGACGACCCGCGAGGACTTGACGTGGCCGCGGTCGGGGCGCAGCCCCATCTCGTTCATGCCGAACAGGATGCGGCGCTGCACGGGCTTCAGCCCGTCGCGCGCGTCGGGCAGGGCGCGCGAGTAGATCACGGAGTACGCGTACTCGAGGAACGAGCCCTGCATCTCGGTGGCGACGTCGACGTCTTCGATGCGCTCGACGATCGGTTCTTCAGCGGGCGGGTTCTTGGCTCGGGTCATCCGTGTTCTCTGCTGCTGGCGGCGTGGGGTGCACGCGGGAACGAAGGGCGCGCCCTGCCTGTGCGAGACTGGGCGCGATGCCTGCCATGCTACCGGTGCCCACCGACGCCGTTCCGCGCCTCACCGACGTGATGGGCAGTTCGCTCGCCAGCCTCGTGGGCGGCGAGAACGCGCTCGGGCTGCCCGCGGCATCCGGGGTCGTGGTCGTGGTGGTCGACGGGCTGGGGGCCTCGAACCTGCAGGCCAGGGCCGGCCACGCCAGGTTCCTGTCGTCGCGAATGGCCAGGCGCGACGTGATCCGCACGGTGCTGCCCTCGACGACCGCGGCCGCACTGGCGAGCCTCACGACCGGACGACTTCCCGGCGAGCACGGACTCGTCGGCTACCGGGCGCTCGACGCGGCGAACGACCGGCTCGTCAACCAGCTGAGCGGGTGGGACGCGGCGATGGTGCCGGAGACCTGGCAGCGGTGCGAGACCGTGTTCGAGACGGCGGCCGAACGGGGCGTCGAGACGTTCGCCGTCGGCGCCGCGCGCTACGCCGACTCCGGGTTCACCCGGGCTGTGCTTCGCGGGGCCGAGTACCGCGTGGCCGCGTCGCTCGCCGACCGCTTCTCGGTCGCCCTCGACCTGCTGCAGGGCGGGGCTGCCCGACTCGTCTACCTCTACGTGCCCGAGCTCGATCAGGCCTCCCACGCCCACGGATGGGAGTCCGACCGCTGGCTGGGGCTGCTCGAACAGGTCGACGCCGAGATCGCGGGCTTCGAACAGCGGATGCCGCGGACGGCCGGGCTCCTCGTCACGGCCGACCACGGGGTGGTCGACGTGCCGGCGCACCGCCACGTGCTCATCGACTCGCGACCCGACCTCGTCGACGGGGTCCGTCACGTCGGAGGCGAGCCCCGGTTCCTCTCCCTGTACCTCGAGCCCGCACTGGGGGAGCAGGAGCGCTCCGTACTGCTCGATCGATGGCGCGAGGCCGAGGGGCACCGTTCGTGGGTGCTGTCCCGCGACGAGGCGATCGACGCCGGCGTCTACGGGCCCGTCGCCGACGAGGTCCGGCCTCGCATCGGCGACATCCTCGTGGCGGCGCGCGCCGGCATCGCCTACTACGACGCGCGCGAGCCCGACCGCAGGGCGGAGTCGATGATCGGCCAGCACGGTTCGCTCACCGACGAGGAGACGCGCGTGCCGCTCATCAGGGGCGGCGTGTTCCGGCGAGCATGACGCCTCGCGCGCCGCTGGAGCCGTGGCACCGCCCCGTGACGCGGAAGACGGCCGGGGCATCAGCCGCCGGCCGTCTTCCGCGTGTTCGCGCAGCTTCGCGCGCGAGTCGATCAGCTCGGGTACTGCCCGCGCTTGACCTGGGGCTTCGGCAGGCGCAGCACGCGCAGCTGCAGCGCGCGCATGGCGGCGTACCAGCGGACCTTCTCGACCTTGTCGCCGTAGCGCGCCCGGAGCTTGCGGCTGAGCACCGCCCCGAGGATGATCACGTCGATCACGGCCACGAGGAAGAATGACCACAGCGCGATGATGCCGATCGCCTGCACCTCGGCGCTCGGGATGAACGTGAGGATGATGACGAGGAACATCACCGGGATGAGGATCTCGCCGATGCTGAAGCGCGCGTCGACGTAGTCGCGCACGAACTTCTTCTGCGGGCCGCGGTCGCGCATCGGGAGGTAGCGCTCGTCGCCGGCGGCCATGCCGACGCGGGCGCGCTCACGGGCCTCCGCCTCCTTCGCACGAGCGGCCTTCTTGGCCTCCTTGCGGTCGTCGGGCACGAGCGGGCGCTTGCGGGCGGCCTCCTGCTGGGCGCGGCTCGGCGTCGGAGCGCCCTTGCCTGCCTTCAGACGGGTCTGCGTCTCTTCGAGCGTCTCGGCGCTCGGCTGGTCGCTGTTGGTGGGGTTGTTTGCCACGGGGATCCCTCGAATCGGTTCCCCTTAAGATTACCGGCATGACCGAGCACCAGCCCACCGATCACGAATCCTCCGGCACCGCCGATCTCGTCGCCGCGATCCGCGACGCCGTCGATGTCGGCTTCCCCTCCACCGTCGCCGACCTGGCGGACCTCGTCCGCATCCCGTCCGTCTCGTGGCCCGCCTTCGACCCGGCCCACGTCGCCCAGAGCGCGGAGGCCATCGCCGCCCTGCTCGAGGGCACCGGCGTCTTCGAGCTGGTCGACATCCGCCGCGCCGAGGTCGAGGACGGATCCGAACTGGGGCAGCCCGCCGTCGTCGCGGGCCGGCCGGCTCGCAACGGCCGCCCGACCGTGCTGCTGTACGCCCACCACGACGTCCAGCCCCCCGGCAAGGACGAGGACTGGGAGACATCGCCGTTCGAGCCCACGCAGCGCGGCGACCGCCTCTACGGCCGCGGCGCCGCCGACGACAAGGCCGGCGTCATGGCGCACGTCGGAGCGATCCGCGCCTTCGCCGAGGCCGCGGGCGACTTCGACCTGGGCATCGCCGTCTTCATCGAGGGCGAGGAGGAGTGGGCCTCCCGTTCGTTCGCCAATTTCCTCCGCGACAACCGCGACCTCCTCGAGGCCGATGCGATCGTCGTCGCCGACTCCGGCAACTGGGACCTCGAGACGCCCGCCATCACCGTCGCGCTGCGCGGCGCCGTCGCGTTCAACGTGCGGATCCGCACGCTCTCCCACGCCTCGCACTCCGGCATGTTCGGGGGAGCGGTGCCCGATGCGATGCTCGCGGCCATCCGACTGCTCGACACGCTGTGGGCCGCCGACGGTTCGGTCGCGGTCGAGGGGCTCAAGACGGCCGACCTCGAACCGCCCGCCTACGACGAGGCGCAGCTGCGCGCAGAGACCGGCCTGGTCGACGGCGTGACGCCCATCGGCGACGGCCCCATCCTCTCCCGCATCTGGGCGAAGCCGGCCGTGACGGTGACCGGCATCGACGCACCCGACGTCGCGAACGCCTCCAACACCCTCGTCCCCGAGGTGCTCGTGCGCGTGAGCGCCCGCATCGCACCCGGACAGGACGCCGAGGAGGCCTTCGCGGCCATCCGCGCCCACCTCGAGGCGAACGCGCCGTTCGGGGTGCAGCTCGGCTTCGAGGGCGTCGACCTCGGCCAGGCCTTCCTCGTCGACACCAGCGGCTGGGCCGTCGCAGACACGCGAGCCGCGATGACGGATGCCTGGGGCAAGCCCCCGGTCGACATCGGTGTCGGCGGGTCGATCCCGTTCATCGCCGAACTCGTCGACGAGTTCCCGGGGGCGCAGATCCTCGTCACGGGCGTCGAGGACCCCGACTCGCGGGCCCACAGCCCGAACGAGTCGCTGCACCTCGGCGTGTTCAAGCGGGCACTGCTGAGCGAGGCGCTGCTGCTCGCGCGCCTCGACGCGCGGGGGAGCGCGGCATCCTGATTCCGGGCCTCCTCGCAGCCCGCGGGGTTAGACTTCCACCAGACATGAGGCGTTCTTCGACGCACCGAGGAGAGACATGAGCGACACGATCACCGAAACCGCGCACGGCGTGAAGCTGAGCGACCCCGCAGCAGACAAGGTGCGGAGCCTGCTCGCGCAGGAGGGTCGTGAAGACCTGCGCCTGCGCGTCGCGGTGCAGCCCGGCGGCTGCTCGGGCCTCATCTACCAGCTGTACTTCGACGAGCGCCTGCTCGACGGCGACGCCGTGGTCGACTTCGACGGCGTCGAGGTCATCGTCGACAAGATGAGCGTGCCCTACCTCGACGGCGCCTCGATCGATTTCGAGGACACCATCCAGAAGCAGGGCTTCACGATCGACAACCCGAACGCCCAGGGCAGCTGCGCCTGCGGAGACTCGTTCCACTGAGGATCATTCAGGACCCCGCGAAAGGGAGGCTGCCGACGGCAGCCTCCCTTTCTTTCTTTGCGCAGATGGTGGCGGAATTCCGCGCCGAAACGGGCCCTGGATGCACACCGGCGGGGCATAGTCGGAGTAGGCTGTCCAACGATCATGCGCTTCGCTGTGAAGCGCCTTCGAGTCTCCCGAAAGGTCACCGGTGCGCCACAATCGCCGTCTCCGATGGGCTGCCATCCCGATCGCAGCGTCACTCAGCCTCGTTCTCGCGGGGTGCACGCAGGCACAGCTCAACGGGTTCCTGCCGGGCTTCGAGGAGGGGCAGCCTCCCGTCACGAACCACACCGAGCGCGTCTCGGGCCTGTGGGTCACGTCGTGGATCGTGCTGCTCGTCGTCGGCGTCATCACCTGGGGCCTGACGATCTGGGCGGTCATCGCCTACCGTCGCCGCAAGGGCCAGACCGGCCTTCCCGTGCAGCTGCGCTACAACATGCCGATCGAGGTGTTCTACACGGTCGTGCCGCTCATCCTGGTGCTGGGCTTCTTCGCCTTCACGGCACGTGACCAGGAGGCGATCGAGCAGCGCTTCGCCGCAGACGACGTCGACGTCAAGGTCGAGGTCATCGCCAAGCAGTGGGCGTGGGACTTCAACTACGTCAACGAAGACGTGTACTCGCCCGGCATCCAGGGCCAGCTCGACGACGAGGGCCCCAGCGGTTCCCTCGTGCAGTCGGAGCTCCCGACCCTGTATCTGCCCGTGGGCAAGAACGTCGAGATCGAGCTCGAGTCCCGCGACGTCATCCACTCGTTCTGGGTCGTGGACTTCCTCTACAAGAAGGACATGTTCCCCGGCAAGACGAACTACATGTCGTTCATCCCCGAGCGCGAGGGCACGTACGAGGGCAAGTGCGCCGAGCTCTGCGGCGAGTACCACTCGCTCATGCTCTTCAACGTCAAGGTCGTCTCCGAAGCGGAGTACGACGCGTACATCGACTCGCTGCGCGACCTCGGCCAGGAGGGCCAGCTCTCCAACGAGTACGACCGCAACCAGAACCTGCCCGGTACGGGCGCGCCCGAACTGAAAGAGGAGCACGAAGGCGAATGAGCACCACGACCGCACCGGCTCGGCCGCAGTCGAGCAGCCTTCCCTTCGGGGCCTCGAAGGTCGAGCGCAAGGGCAACATCCTCGTCAGGTGGGTGACCTCGACCGACCACAAGGTCATCGGGTACATGTACCTGATCGCCTCGTTCATCTTCTTCTGCATCGGCGGCGTCATGGCGCTGATCATCCGCGCCCAGCTCTTCGAGCCCGGCCTCGAGATCGTGCAGACGCGCGAGCAGTACAACCAGCTGTTCACCATGCACGGCACGATCATGCTGCTCATGTTCGCGACGCCGCTCTTCGCCGGCTTCGCCAACGTGCTCATGCCGCTGCAGATCGGCGCCCCTGACGTCGCCTTCCCGCGACTGAACGCGTTCGCCTTCTGGCTGTTCACGTTCGGCTCGCTGATGGCGGTCGCCGGCTTCCTCACCCCGCAGGGCGCCGCGTCGTTCGGATGGTTCGCCTACCAGCCGCTCGCCTCCACGACGTTCTCACCGGGTGTCGGCGGAAACCTCTGGATGCTCGGCCTCGGCCTCTCGGGCTTCGGCACGATCCTCGGTGGTGTGAACTTCATCACGACGATCATCACGATGCGCGCGCCCGGCATGACGATGTTCCGCATGCCGATCTTCACCTGGAACACGCTCGTCACCTCGATCCTCGTGCTGATGGCGTTCCCGGTGCTGGCCGCCGCGATGCTGGCCGCCGCTGCCGACCGCGTCTTCGACGCGCACATCTACGATCCCGCCAACGGCGGCGTCATCCTGTGGCAGCACCTCTTCTGGTTCTTCGGCCACCCCGAGGTCTACATCATCGCCCTGCCGTTCTTCGGCATCGTGTCCGAGATCTTCCCCGTCTTCAGCCGCAAGCCGATCTTCGGCTACACGACCCTCGTCTACGCGACGATCGCGATCGCGGCGCTCTCGGTCACCGTGTGGGCGCACCACATGTACGTCACCGGTTCGGTGCTGCTGCCGTTCTTCTCATTGATGACGATGCTCATCGCGGTACCGACAGGCGTGAAGATCTTCAACTGGATCGGCACGATGTGGCGCGGCTCGATCACATTCGAGACCCCGCTCGTCTGGTCGGTCGGCTTCCTCATCACGTTCGTCTTTGGTGGTCTCACCGGCGTGATCCTCGCATCGCCGCCGCTCGACTTCGCCGTGTCCGACACGTACTTCGTCGTCGCGCACTTCCACTACGTGGTGTTCGGCACCGTGGTGTTCGCCATGTTCGCCGGCTTCTACTTCTGGTGGCCGAAGTGGACCGGCAAGATGCTGAACGAGACGCTCGGCAAGTGGCACTTCTGGCTGCTCTTCATCGGCTTCCACACGACCTTCCTCATCCAGCACTGGCTGGGTGTCGTGGCGATGCCCCGTCGGTACTACTCGTACCTTCCCGAAGACAACATCACCTGGATGAACCAGCTCTCGACGATCGGCTCGGCGATCCTCGCGATCTCGCTGATCCCGTTCTTCCTGAACGTGTACATCACGGCGCGACGCGCTCCGAAGGTCACGGTGAACGACCCGTGGGGCTACGGCCGCTCGCTCGAGTGGGCGACCAGTTGCCCGCCGCCGCGTCACAACTTCACCTCGATCCCGCGCATCCGTTCGGAGTCTCCGGCGTTCGACCTCAACCACCCCGAGGCCGGCATCCCCGTCGGCATCGGAGCTGGCAAGGACGCTCCCGACGCGCCCGTGTTCGACGTCGAGACGAAGGAAGTCAAGTAGATGCGCGCCAATGTGGTCCTGTTCTGGATCCTCTCCGGGTTCTTCGCGATCGCGGCCGCGATCTACATCGTCTGGACGATGCTGAGCGGCATCGAGCCGGGCGGCGGGCCCGAGTGGGTCGGTCTCGTCGCGATCTCGCTGAGCGCGGTGCTCGCAGCATTCATCGCGTTCTACCTCGGTCGCGTGCACAAGGCTCAGGGTGCGGAGCTTCCTGAAGACCGGCTCGACGCGAACATCGACGATGGCGACCCCGAGCTCGGCTTCTTCAGCCCCTGGAGCTGGTGGCCGATCGCCCTGGCGGCGTCGGCGGCGCTGCTCTTCCTCGGTCTGGCAGTCGGCTTCTGGATCTCGTTCATCGCGATCGGCATCGGCGTCATCAGCCTGGTCGGCTGGGTGTACGAGTACTACCGCGGCAACTTCGCCCGCTGATCCACAACTCGAGCGGCCCCTGCATTCGTGCAGGGGCCGTTTTCGTGCGCCCGCTCGGAATTTGATCGCGATGACGGGCCGAGGCTTGAGAATTGCGCAGACGATCGCGCGTGCAGTCGTGCTCGATCAGCGGGATCGGGAGAGTGCGACGGAGCCGCTGGAAGCGAGAAGCGCGGTCTGACGAGCCGGGCTGCACGTCCTCATACCGATGACCTCAGTGTGCGAGGGCAGCAGAGCGAGTCTGAGCATGCCCTGGAGCGTCACAGGAGCGTCGTGAACGCCTCCGAGCATCCAGATCTATTCCCAAGTATCGAAACGCGGGTCGCTGGCCGCACAGCGCCGTCCGCCGGCCCAGCTCAGGGGAGTGGGCGACGCCGGAACGCTAGGACGTCGACCGACACGGTCACCCGAAGCGGTGCATGCGCCTCGGAGCCTCCGGCAGCGGCATGGTGCGCCGACGGGCCCATGGCGACCAGCATGACCCGTTGTTCGGCCGTGACGTCTGTCTCATAGCGCACGGGTAGGTGCTCTGCGAGGTCGAAGCCCGCTGCTGCAAGGGCCTCCGACACGGCCCGCTCCTTGTCGGGCGGCACCGCGAGCACCGATCCGTCGCGGCGGAGTTCGGCGAGGTGCTCCTCGCGCGGAACGACGACGAGCAGCACTCCGCCCGCTCTGAGCACACGGGCATACTCGTCGGGATTGCGGGGCGCGAAGACGTTGAGCGCGAGATCAGCGGAGCCATCGCGCAGGGGGAGCGGACGCCAGATGTCGAGCACGACGCCAGTGGCGCCCTCGACGGTGCGCGTCGCCATGCGCACGGCGACCGGAGAACGATCGGCGAGCAGCACCGACGAAGCACCTGTGTCGTCCGCGACCCGGGAGGCGTAGTAGCCGGTGCCGCATCCGAAATCGACCAGGCGGGGGCCGACGGCGTCCCCTTCGGGGGCTCGGCCAGACAGGCTGGTCGCAATCGCTGCGACCGAGTCGGCGATCGGCAGGTAGAGGGCCGAATCGAGCAACGCGGCACGAGCGCTGAGCATCTGATGATCGTCGCCGATCGTGCGCGGCGCGCGCGGTGGGAGCAGCGTGACCGTGCCCTGACGCGCGATGTCGAACCGATGACCGCTCTCGCAGCCGAGCACCAGCCGTTCGAGCGGTTCGAGTGGGGAGAAACAGTTCGGGCACCGGAACCAGGTCGCGTCGAACGACATGGTCACGGTGCCCGAACCGATGATGCGTGGATCAGTGATGGCCGTTGTGGCCGGACTCGAGCTCGCCCTTGGTCACCGGGGCGATGCGGTCCTCGAAGAACCACCGCGAGAGCGCGGCGCGGAAACGCTGACCGGCCGTGATCTTGCCGCGAGCGTTCGGGCGGATCATGAGCGGCTCGTACGTGTCGAAGCTCACCAGACGCCAGCGGTCGTACTCGTCGAGCTGCTCGTGGACCTCGATGAACTCGCCACCGGGCAGACGCACGATGCGACCCGACTCGAAGCCGTGCAGCACGATCTCGCGATCCTTCTTCTGCAGCGCGATGCAGACGCGCTTGGTGATGAAGAACGCCACGAACGGCCCGAGGATGACGACGCCCTGGAGGAAGTGGATCACGCCCTCCATGGTCAGGTGGAAGTGCGTCGCGAGGATGTCCGAGCTCGCCGCGGCCCAGAGGCCGGCGTAGAACGTGACACCGGCTGCGCCGATCGCCGTGCGGGTCGGCGCGTTGCGAGGACGGTCGGCGATGTGGTGCTCGCGCTTGTCGCCCGTGATCCACGCCTCGATGAACGGGTACATGAGCACCAGGACGATGAAGATACCGATGGCGATGAGGGGCACGAGGATGTTGAACGACCACGTGCGCTCGAGCCAGACGAACTCCCATCCCGGGGGAATGAGTCGGAGCGCGCCGTCGGCGAAGCCGATGTACCAGTCGGGCTGGGTACCTGCCGACACCGGTGACGGGTCGTACGGGCCGTAGTTCCAGATCGGGTTGATCGTGAACAGCGAGGCGATGAGCGCGATGACGCCGAAGATGATGAAGAAGAATCCACCGGCCTTCGCCGCGTACACGGGCAGCACGGGCGGGCCGACGGCGTTCTGCTGCGTCTTGCCGGGGCCGGCGTACTGCGTGTGCTTGTGCACGACCACGAAGACGAGGTGCAGGGCGATGAACGCGATGACCAGTGCCGGCAGCAGCATGATGTGCAGCGAGTACAGGCGGCCGACGATCTGCGTGCCCGGGAACTCGCCGCCGAAGAGGAGGAACGAGATCCAGGTGCCGACGAGCGGGATGCCCTTGATCAGGCCGTCGATGATGCGGAGGCCGTTGCCCGAGAGCAGGTCGTCGGGGAGCGAGTAGCCGGTGAAGCCCTCGGCCATCGCGAGGATGAAGAGCGTGAAGCCGATCACCCAGTTGAACTCGCGCGGCTTGCGGAACGCGCCCGTGAAGTAGATGCGCAGCATGTGCAGGCCGATGGCCGCCACGAACAGCAGCGCCGCCCAGTGGTGCATCTGGCGCACGAACAGGCCGCCGCGGATGTCGAACGAGATGTCGAGGGTCGATGCCATCGCGACCGACATCTCGACGCCCTTGAGGGGCACGTACGAGCCGTCGTAGTGCACCTCGGCCATCGACGCCTGGAAGAAGAATGTCAGGAACGTGCCCGAGATCAGGATGACGACGAACGAGAAGAGGGCGACCTCGCCGAGGAGGAACGACCAGTGGTCGGGGAACGCCTTGCGGCCGAGCTCCTTGATGAAGCCCGCGACGCTGGTGCGCTCATTGACGTAGACGGCCGCCGAGGTCGTGAACGAACGCTTCTGCGTGCCGGTGGTGGGCGATGCGGTACTCAATGACGCTCCCAGAAGCTCGGGCCGACGGGTTCGGTGAAGTCGCTCTGCGCGATGAGGTAGCCCTCGTCGTCGATGGCGATCGGCAGCTGCGGCAGCGGACGCTTCGCCGGGCCGAAGATGACCTCGCAGTGGTTCGCGACGTCGAACTGCGACTGGTGGCAGGGGCAGAGCAGGTGGTGCGTGTGCTGCTCGTAGAGCGCCACGGGGCATCCGACGTGGGTGCAGATCTTGGAGTACGCGACGATGCCGTCGTACGACCAGCTCTCGCGCTCGGGGAGCTGGTTCAGCTCGCTCGGGTCGAGGCGCATGAGCAGCACGGCCGCCTTGGCCTTCTCCTCGAGCTTGCCGTGCTCGAGCTCGGCGAGGCCCTCGGGGATCACGTGGAAGGCGCTGCCGATGGTGACGTCGGAGGCCTTGATGGCCACGCCGCTCGGGTCGAGCGCGAGTCGGGTGCCCTTGCGCCACATCGTGTGGCTGAGCAGCGGCACGGGCAGCTGGTCCTGGGGGGCGAATCCGCGGAAGAGCACGACGGCGGGGAGCGGGAAGACCACCAGTGCGCCGATGAGGCTGTTTCGGATGACCGCACGGCGCGTGAAGCCCGACTCGCGGTCGGCGTCGGCGAAGACCTTCGCTGCGGCGGCCTGCGTCTCGGGCGAGCCGCCGACCTCGTGCCGCTCGTCGACGAGTTCGACGTCGACCATGACGGCCTTGCCCCAGTGGACGATGCCGATGCCGAGCGCGAGGAGCGCGAGTGCTGCGCCGAGGCCGATGAACAGGTTGTTCAGGCGCACGTCGCCGACGTTGTTCGACTCCATCGGGAAGAGCATGTAGGCGGCGACCGCCCACAGGCTGCCGAGGAGCGAGAGGTAGAAGAGCGTGTAGACGGTGCGCTGGGCGCGCTTCTCGCGCTTCGGGTCTTCGTCGGTCACGCGGGGGCGATGCGGAGGGAATCCGGGGTTCGTGAAACCGTCCTGAACGATCAGCGCGGTGCCGGGCGAGGCAACGGATTCGTGCTCGGCATGCGACGAGTCGGCAGCGGCGAGCTCAGCTCCGCTGTGGTCGTCCTGGGCCATGGTTCTCCTTCTTCAGGTACTTCGGTACCGACGTGCGCTTAGTTGGACTTCGCCGTGATCCACACGGTGATCGCGACGATCGCGCCGAGACCGAAGATCCAGATGAACAAGCCCTCGGCGACGGGGCCGAGCGAGCCGAGCTCGAATCCGCCGGGGGAGCGGTTGTCCTGCACGTACTTGAGGTACGTGATGATGTCGCGCTTGTCTTCGGGCGAGATGTTCAGGTCGCTGAAGACCGGCATGTTCTGGGGGCCGGTGACCATGGCCGCGTAGATGTGGGAACCGCTGGTCTCGGTGAGGGCGGGGGCGAACTTGCCCTCGGTGAGCGCGCCGCCGGCGCCGGCGACGTTGTGGCACATCGCGCAGTTGATGCGGAAGAGCTCGGCACCGTTCGCGGCATCGCCGCCGCCGTCGACGAGATGCGCGGGCGCGATGCCCGGGCCGGGGCCGAGCGAGGCGACGAACGCCGCCAGCTGCTTGACCTGCTCGTCGGTGAACTGAACCGGCTTCACCTGTGCCTGCGGGCCCTGCATCTGCATGGGCATGCGGCCGGTGCCGACCTGGAAGTCGACGGAAGCCGCGCCGACGCCGACGAGGCTCGGACCGGTCTCGGTGCCCTCGGCCGAGAGGCCGTGGCAGGTGGCGCAGTTGGCCTGGAACAGCTTCTTGCCTGCGTCGATCGTCTGCTGCGAGGTGAGGTCGGTCTCGGCCTGCGCGGTCGTTCCCGCGCTCAGGGCGGCGTAGGCGCCACCGGTGAAGACGAGGCCGATCGCGAGCAGCGCGACCGTCGCGAGCGGGTGCCGGCGGCCTGTGCGTCGCTTCTGGCGGTTCATGGGGTTCTTCCTGTTCACGGGCATGCTGGGTGGGCGCTCCTGCTTGCGTTTACTTGAGGACGTAGATGACCAGGAACAGGCCGATCCAGACGACGTCGACGAAGTGCCAGTAGTACGACACGACGATCGCGCTCGTCGCCTCCTTGTGTCCGAAGTTCTTCACGGCGAAGACCCGGCCGATGACGAGGAGGAATGCGATGAGACCGCCGGTCACGTGCAGGCCGTGAAAGCCGGTGGTGAGGTAGAAGGCCGACCCGTAGGAGTCGGAGGAGAGCGAGATACCCTCGGAGACGAGCGTGGCGTACTCCCAGACCTGGCCGGCGACGAAGACGGCGCCCATGGCGAAGGTGAGGAAGAACCACTCGACCATGCCCCACTGCGTCGGCTTCCAGCCGGTCGCGTAGGGCTGCATGCGCTCTGCGGCGAAGACGCCGAACTGGCACGTGACGGAGGAGAGCACGAGGATGATCGTGTTCGTCAGCGAGAACGGGAAGTTCAGCACATCGGCCTGCGCGGCCCACAGCTCGGGAGACATCGAGCGGAGCGTGAAGTAGATCGCGAACAGGCCGGCGAAGAACATGACTTCGCTGCCGAGCCAGACGATCGTGCCCACCGCCACGGTGTTCGGTCGCTTGATCACCGGCGCGCTCGCCTGAAAAGTCATAGAGGTGCTCGTCACGATGACCATTATGGCTGAAATCAGCACTGAGTTTTCGTCATCCTCGGGACTCGTGTCGCGCTCGAGCCGGTTAGGCAACCCTAACCAGAGGTGTGAAGACCCCGTGAATCGGCCCTGAATCGGTGGCTAGGATCGTCTCCATGTCCGCCGAACAGACCTGGCCCGCGATCCTGACCGCCCTCCTCAACGGAGAGGACCTCAGCGTGTCGGATGCCGCGTGGTGCATGGAGCAGGTGATGACGGGCGTCGCCACCGAGGCCCAGCTCGCCGCCTTCCTCGTCGCGCTCCGTGCGAAGGGCGAGACGGTCGACGAGGTCGTCGGCTTCCGCGACGCCGTGCTCGAGCACGCCGTGCCGCTCGACGTCGATCCGATGGCGCTCGACATCGTCGGCACCGGGGGCGACCGCTTCGGCACGGTGAACGTGTCGACCATGGCCTCCGTCGTGGCCGCGGCATCCGGTGTCCCGGTCATCAAGCACGGCAACCGCGCGGCGAGCTCGGCCTCCGGGTCGTCCGACGTGCTCGCCGCCCTCGGGCTCGACCTCGCGCTGCCCGCGGAACGCGTCGGGCAGGTGCTCGACGAGGCCGGCATCACGTTCGCGTTCGCCTCGGCGTTCCACCCCGGCTTCCGTCACGCGGGTGCGGTGCGGGCGCAGCTCGGCGTGCCGACGGTGTTCAACTTCCTGGGCCCGCTCTGCAACCCGGCGAGGCCCGAGGCATCAGCCGTCGGCGTCGCGCATCTCGACCGCGTGCCGCTCATCGTCGGCGTCTTCCAGACCCGGGGCGCAACGGCGCTCGTGTTCCGCGGCGACGACGGGCTCGACGAGCTCACGACGACCGGTCACAGCCACGTGTGGGAGGTGTCCCGCGGCACCGTCAAGGAGCACGACCTCGATCCGCGCGACCTCGGCATCGCCCGCGCGAAGATCGACCAGCTGAAGGGCGGCGACGCCGCATCCAACGCCGCGGTCGTGCATCGCGTGTTCGCCGGCGAGACCGGCCCCGTACGCGACATCGTCGTGCTGAACGCGGCCGCCGGGCTCGTGTCGTTCCAGCTCGCGAAGGACCCCTCGCAGGTGCAGCGCTCGATCCTCGATCGGTTCGCCGAGCAGATGGTCGTCGCGGCCGAGACGATCGACAGCGGCGCCGCGGCCCGCAAGCTCGACGAGTGGATCGCTGCGACCGAACGGTGAGCGCGCCCCGCACGTCTTGACGCACGACTCGGGCCCCGCGGCATCCGCGGGGCCCGAGTTCGTGCGTGGACGGGATCAGGTCACGTCGGAGTCGACCCAGTCGAAGGTCTTCGTGACGGCCTTCTTCCAGAGCCGGATCTGGCGGTCGCGCTCATCGGCGTCCATCTTCGGCTCCCACCGCGAGTCCTCCTGCCAGTTGGCGCGGAGTTCGTCGAGATCGGACCAGAAGCCGACGGCGAGGCCGGCGGCGTAGGCGGCACCGAGGGCCGTGGTCTCGGCGACGACCGGTCGCACGACCGGCACGCCGAGGATGTCGGCCTGGAACTGCATCAGGGTGTTGTTGGCGATCATGCCGCCGTCGACCTTGAGCTCGGTGAGGTCGACGCCGGAGTCGGCGTTCACCGCGTCGAGCACCTCGCGGGTCTGGAACGCCGTCGCCTCGAGCGCGGCCCGGGCGATGTGCCCCTTGTTCACGAACCTCGTGAGGCCGACGAGCGCACCGCGCGCGTCGGGCCGCCAGTAGGGCGCGAACAGGCCGGAGAAGGCGGGCACGAAGTACGCACCGCCGTTGTCGTCGACCGTCTTCGCCAGCTCCTCGACCTCGGGGGCGCTCGAGATGAGGCCGAGGTTGTCGCGGAGCCATTGGATCAGCGATCCGGTGACGGCGATCGACCCTTCGAGCGCGTAATGGGCGGGCTCGTCGCCGAGCTTGTAGCCCAGCGTGGTCAGCAACCCGTTCTTCGAGTGCACGATCTCGGTGTCGGTGTTGAAGATCAGGAAGTTGCCCGTGCCGTAGGTGTTCTTCGACTCGCCGGGGCCGAACGCCGCCTGGCCGAAGGTCGCGGCCTGTTGATCGCCCAGGATGCCGGCGACCGGGACCTCCCGCAGGAGGCTCGACGGCTCGACGGTGCCGTAGACCTCGGAGGAGGAACGGATCTCGGGGAGCATCGACTTCGGCACGTCGAACGCCGCGAGGATGTCGTCGCGCCACTGGAGCGTCTCGAGGTCCATGAAGAGCGTGCGGCTGGCGTTCGTGACGTCGGTCGCGTGCACGCCGCCCTCGACGCCGCCGGTCAGGTTCCAGAGCACCCAGCAGTCGGTCGTGCCGAACAGCAGGTCGCCGGCCTCGGCCTTCGCCCGCGCACCCTCGACGTTCTCGAGGATCCACACGATCTTGGTGCCCGAGAAGTACGTGGCCAGCGGCAGCCCGACATCCTGCTTGAAGCGCTCGACCCCGCCGTCGGCTGCGAGGCGGTCGACGATCGGCTGCGTGCGCGTGTCCTGCCAGACGATGGCGTTGTAGACGGGCTCGCCGGTGTTCTTGTCCCAGACCACCGCGGTCTCGCGCTGGTTGGTGATGCCGACCGCGGCGATGTCGTGACGGGTCAGGTCCGCCTTGCCGAGGGCTTGGCCGATCACCTCTCGGGTGTTGCGCCAGATCTCCATCGGATCGTGCTCGACCCAGCCGGCCTTGGGGAAGATCTGCTCGTGCTCGAGCTGCCCCGTCGCGATGATCGACCCCTTCTTGTCGAAGATGATCGAGCGGGTGCTCGTGGTTCCCTGGTCGATCGCCAGGATGTAGTCGGCCATGACTTCCTCTCTGCGTGCGGCCCCGCTCCGCGAGGCGCGCGAATACGTGATCGCGGGCCCGCGCCGAGTGGGCGCGGGCCGCCCTGTTCATCCGCTCGCGAGGAGCGGCGACCGCTCAGCCGAGTACGGGCAGGAGGACGAGCGCAGCCCATCCTGCGAGGAGACCGCCGATGACCGGACCGACCACCGGGACCCACGAGTAGCCCCAGTCGCTGCCGCCCTTGCCCTTGATGGGCAGCACGGCGTGCGCGATGCGCGGACCGAGGTCGCGCGCGGGGTTGATCGCGTAGCCGGTCGGTCCACCGAGGGACGCACCGATCGCGATCACGAGGAACGCGACGGGGATCGCGCCCAGTTCGGCGGGCGTGCCGCCGTAGGAGAAGCCGAGGATCACGAACACGAGCACGAACGTGCCGACGATCTCGGTGACGAGGTTCCAGCCGTAGGAGCGGATCGCGGGGCCCGTCGAGAACACGCCGAGCTTGTTGGCGGGTTCGGGCTCGCCGTCGAAGTGCTGCTTGTAGGCGAGCCAGCAGAACACCGCTCCGATGAACGCACCGACGAACTGCGCTCCGATGTAGGTGAAGATCGACGCGCCGTCGATCGGGATGCCGGGTACGAACTCCGTCTCGCCCTTGCCGAGGAAGTTCGCCGTGAGGCCGAGCGTGACGGCCGGGTTCAGGTGGGCACCCGACGCGTAGGAGACGATGACGCCGGCGAAGACCGCGAGGCCCCAGCCGATGTTCACCATCAGGAACCCGCCGTTGTGACCCTTGTTCTTCGCGAGCGCGACGTTCGCGACGACACCGCAACCGAGCAGGACCAGCATGGCCGTGCCCACCATCTCCGAAAGGAAGATGATCCCGAGATTCATTGCTACCCCCTTCGCGTGCGCCGCAGCGTTGCGGTGCAGTTGTCACCATATCCCTGTGGCACGTTCGCAGGGAATGGCCGCGCGGGAGTTGGCCGGGACTCTTCCACGCCGGACACCTGCTGGCGTAGGTTTGCGAAGGGAGTGCTGCGTCGGGGCCGATGCACGGTCGCTCGGCATCCTGCAGCCCGGGGGAGAGGATGAGCGTGAAGAAGATCATCAACGATCCGAGGCAGGTGGTCGAGGAATCGGTCGCCGGATTCGGACGGGCGCACGCGGACCTGGTGCGCGTCGAGCTCGACCCGGTGCACGTCGTGCGCGCCGATGCGCCCATCGCCGGCAAGGTCGGCATCGTCAGCGGCGGCGGCAGCGGACACGAGCCCCTGCACGCGGGATACGTCGGATTCGGCATGCTCGATGCCGCGGTGCCCGGCGCGGTGTTCACCTCGCCGACGCCCGATCCGATCCTCGCAGCCACCAAGGCCGTCGACGGCGGCGCCGGGGTGCTGCACATCGTGAAGAACTACACGGGCGACGTGCTCAACTTCGAGACCGCGGCCGAGCTCGCGGGCATGGACGGCATCACGGTCCGCGCGGTCGTCACCGACGACGACGTCGCGGTGCAGGACTCGCTGTACACGGCCGGCCGTCGCGGTGTCGGCGGCACGGTGCTCGTCGAGAAGATCGCGGGGGCAGCGGCCGAGCGCGGGGACTCGCTCGACGAGGTCGCCGCCATCGCCGAGCGCGTGAACGCGAACGCCCGCTCGATGGGCCTCGCCCTCACCGCCTGCGTGGTGCCGCACGCCGGCGAGCCGAGCTTCGACATCGGCGACGACGAGATCGAGATCGGCATCGGCATCCACGGCGAGCCCGGACGCGAGCGGATCGGCCTCGAACCGGCCGACCGGCTCGTCGATCGGCTGCTCGAGCCGATCCTGGGCGACCTCCCGTTCGGCGAGGGCGATCGCGTGCTGCTCTTCGTGAACGGCATGGGCGGCACTCCGCAGGTCGAGCTGTACCTCGCGTACCGCCGCGCCGACGAGGTGCTGCGCGAGCGCGGCATCACGGTCGAGCGCTCGCTCGTCGGCAACTACATCACGGCGCTCGAGATGCAGGGCATGTCGATCACCCTGCTGAAGCTCGACGACGAGATGGTCGGACTCTGGGACGCGCCCGTGCAGACGGCGGCGCTGAGATGGGGGCGTTAGGCGCGTGGGACTCGACATCACTTGGGCGGTCGACTGGGTCAGGCGCAGCGCCGACGTCATCGCGGAGCATCGCGTCGAGCTGATCCGGCTCGATCGCGACATCGGCGACGGCGACCACGGCGAGAACCTCGACCGCGGGTTCACGGCCGTCGTGCCCAAGCTCGACGACCTCGCTGCCGGGTCGACCCCCGGTGACGTGCTGAAGCTCGTGGCGATGACGCTCATCTCGACGGTCGGCGGCGCCGCCGGGCCGCTCTACGGAACCGCGTACCTCAAAGCCGCGGCAGCGGCCGGCTCGGAGTCGTCGCTCGACGGCGACGCGGTCGCGAGGCTGCTGACCGCGGCGCGCGACGGCATCGTCTCCCGCGGCAAGGCGGAATCCGGCGACAAGACGATGATCGATGCGTGGACGCCCGCGGTCGATGCCGCGACGGCCGCGGCCGCCGACGGTGCGGATGCCGCCGCGGTGCTCGACGCCGCAGCCACCGCGGCCGAAGCCGGCGCGGTCGCGACCGAACCGCTCGTGGCCCGCAAGGGACGCGCGAGCTACCTCGGCGAGCGGTCGGTCGGGCATCGCGACCCGGGCGCCCAGTCCTCGGCGCTCCTGTTGCGCGCTGCGGCCGATGCGGCTGCGGAAGCGACGGGGGCCTGAGGTGGGAGTCGGACTCGTCTTCGTCTCTCATTCGTCCAAGATCGCCGAGGGGCTCGTCGAGCTCGCCCGTCAGATGGCACCGTCGGTCGCGCTCGTCGCGGCTGGCGGCACCGACGACGACAGGATCGGCACGAGCTTCGACCGGGTGAACGCGGCGATCGCCGAGGCGGACTCGGGCGACGGCGTGGTGGTGCTGTGCGACCTGGGGTCGGCGATCCTCACGACCGAGACCGCGCTCGACTTCCTCGATGACGACGTCCGTGCGCGCGTCGAGATCGCCGACGCCCCGCTCGTCGAGGGCGGCGTCGCGGCGGCGGTCGCGGCCGAGGCCGGCGAGTCGCTGCAGGCGGTGCTCGCGGCCGCGGGAACGGCGGGCGGTGGCGATACGGGGTCGGATGCCGCGGCTGCACCCTCCGCGGACGGCTCGCCCGCTGCGGCACCAGCCGCCGGCCATGTGCGGCACGAGACCATCGTGAACGACGACGGACTGCACGCCCGGCCCGCGGCCGAGCTCGTGAAGCTCGCGAGCACCTTCGGACAGAAGGTGACCGTCAACGGGACCGACGCGAAGAGCCTGCTCGCGATCATGTCGCTCGGCCTCACGAAGGGCGCGACGATCGAGATCGCGAGCGACGATCCCGACGGGGGTGCGGCGGTCGACGCGATCGCGACCCTCGTGCAGTCCGGCTTCGGCGAGACCTGACGGGCGGCGGGCCCGACGACACGTCGAGAATGCGAGCGGGGTGCGGATGCGACATCCGCACCCCGCTCGTGATCGCTGCGCCTGAGCTCAGTTGCCGCCGGCGACGCGGATGTCGGCGCCGGTCGTGTACGACGCGTCGTCGGAGAGCAGGTAGACGACGGCGCCCGCGATCTCGTGCACCTCGCCCGGTCGCCGCATGGGGATGCCGGGCGCGCGCTCGTCGGGGGCGTTCGGGCGCCCGGCGGCGGCGTGGATCTCGGTGCGGGTCGTGCCGGGCGAGACGGTGTTGACCCGCACGCCGACCGGCGCGAACTCCTTGGACGCGCCCGTCGTGAGCGCGTTGAGCGCCGCCTTGCTCATGGCATAGGTGATGTAGGTGTTGGGCGATCCGCTCTTGGCGGCGCCCGACGAGATGTTGACGATGCTGCCGCCCGCACCGCCTCGGTCGGTCGCCATGTGCGCGATCGCGGCCTGCGTGACCACGATCGGCGCGAGCACGTTGATGCGGAACACGCGCTCCGTCTCGTCGAGCGGGGCGTCGAGGAAGGGGCCGATGCGACCCGTGATGCCCGCGTTGTTCACGAGGCCCGTGACGGTGCCGAACGCGGCGACCGCGTCGGGCACGAGGCGCGCGGCGGCGTCGAGGTCGTCCATGTCGACCTGGAGCAGCACCACGCGCGCGCCGGCGGCCTCGCACGCGCGCTGCACGGCGATCGCCTCGTCGGCGCGCTCGCGGTAGGTGAGCACGAGGTCGTGCCCCTCCTCGGCGAGCCGCGTGGCGATGGCAGCGCCGATACCGCGGCTCGCGCCGGTGACGATCGTGACGGGTCTGGTCGGGGCAGCCGTGTTCATGTGCTCAGCCTAGGGTGGGCCGATCTCCGGGGCGGGCACGAGCGGCGACCCTCGAAGGCGTGCGGTCGAAGGCGGGCCGCCCGTGGTGCTGGCGGACGACCCGCCGGAGGCGTAGCATCCGCGCATGGTGCGCACAGAGGCGAGCCCGCCTGAGGGCAAGACTGGAAACACGTTCAGCCGACTGGCCGACAAGGTCGGCCATTCGATGGCCTCGACGCTCGGCGGCACGCAGGCCGCCGACTCCAATCCCGAGGATCCGCGCCCGGTCGCCGAGCGGCCGTGTCCGCTCTGCGGGCACCCGATGGGGGAGCACGTCATCGACCACTCGACGCCGAACTCGATGCTCGAGTGCCCCACCTCGGACCGCCTGCCGGAGCGCGCGATCGACACGCCGCTCAACGAGCTCGGGATGCCGATCGACCGGTGACGTCCCCGCGGCATGCCGGCGCGGCATCCGCTCAGAACGGCCAGATGAGGGGCACGTAGAGCACCGCCACGACGAGGAACCAGACCAGGAGCGGCAGCCCCAGCTTCCAGTAGTCGCCGAACCGATATGCGCCGGGATCGAGCACCATCGTGTTCGCGGGCGTCGCGACCGGCGTGAGGAACGCCGCCGCGCCCGCGACTGACAGCGCCATCATGAACGGCAGCACCGAGACGCCGAGCGCGTCGGCGATGACGACTGCGATGGGCGCCACGATCAGCACCGTCGCCGTGTTCGAGATGAGCTGGCCCAGCACCATCGTGAGCACGCACACCGCGAGAAGCGCGATCGTGGGCGACGCGCCGCCGACCAGGTCGAGCAGCCCCTGCGCGGCGAGGTCGGCCGCACCCGTCTCGACGAAGGCCGTCGACAGCGGGATCATGCCCGCGATGAGCACGACCGTGGTCCACGAGATGCTCCGGTACGACTGCACCGGCGTCAGCACACGAAGCAGCACGAGCGCGGATGCCGCGATCAGCCCGGCGATCGCAGGGGGCACGATGCCCGTGGCGAGGAGCACCACCATGACCGCGAGAACCGCGATCGAGCGCTTCGCACCGACCCCGAGCGGCACCGAGCGTCGCAGGCCCGCGATGCGGTCGACGACGAGCACGTCGGGGCCCGAGGTGTTGCGTTCGAGCGCCTCCCACTCGCCCGAGAGCAGCAGGGTGTCGCCGGCCTGGAGCACCGCGTCGTCGCCGGTGAGCGCCTCGCCGGAGCGCTGCACGGCGATGACCACGAGGTCGCCGCTCGGGGTCGTCATGCCCGGGAAGAGCCGCAGTCCGATGAGCTCGGATCGCGGTGCGACGACGACCTCGGCCACGCCTGCGCGCGTGCCGATGAGTTCGGTGTCGTCGGGCAGCGCGTACTGCCGGCGGAGGGTGCTCGCGTACGCGGTGAGGTCGCGGGGGAGCGCGGTCGCCGATCGTGAGGGCAGCAGCCAGCGGCCGAGGGCGACCACGATCACGACGGTGCCGAGCACGAGCGGCAGGCCGACGAGGGCGAACTCGAAGAAGCCGAACGGCCGGCTCCCGGCATCCGCCGCCTGCTGGCTCACGATGATGTTCACGGGCGTGCCGGTGAGCGCGAGCATCGAGCCAGCAGACGCGGAGAACGCGAGGGGCATGAGGAGCTGCGACGGCGGCAGGCCCGCGCGTGCCGCGACGACGACCACGACCGGGATGAGGGCCGCGACCGCGCCGTTCACACTCACGAACGCCGAGAACACCGCGGCGAGCGCGCCGATGACGACGAGGAGCCTCGTGCGCTTGGTGCCTGCCCGGCCGATGACGAACTGGCCGGCCCAGGCCGTGACCCCGGTCGAGTCGAGGGCCTCGCTCACGACGAAGAGGGTCGCGACGAACACGACGGACGGATCGCCGAATCCGGCGAGCGCCTGCTGCAGGTCGAGCACACCCGTGAGCCAGAGCGCCACGGAGACGCCGATCGCGACGATGCCGAGCGGCACGCGATTCGACAGGAAGGCGGCGATCGCCAGCGCGAGGATGACCAGCGTGACCACCACGGGATCCATGCGGCAACCCTAGTGGGAGAGCTCCGGCGATGCCGGGAATGCATGGGTCGACGTCGTGCCGGCATCGATGCGGCGGCATCGATGCGACGCGATCGAGGCGGTGTCGGGTGAGGCGCTGTCGGGTCGCGTTCGCGACCGGTCGCACGCGGATTCCGACCGGTCGGCGGCATTCCGTTCTGCTCGAGGCGCCCCGGCCCTACCGTCGCACTGCGGTCGGGACGCGGCCGCCGCGACGGAGGGAGACGGAATGAGGAAGGGCGCGAAGATCGCGTTGGGCATCACGGGAGGGCTCGTGGCGCTCGTGCTCATGGGGGTGGGCGTGCTCGCCGTGCTGAACCGCCCGCTCTCGCGCGACGAGGTCGACGCGGCCATCGAGCAGCGGCTGCGCGCCGTGGTCGACGGGGATGCGACGGTCTCGAGAGTGCTGCTGACGATCGCGTCGGGCAGCGACGGCCGGCTCATGCAGTACGCGGTCGGCGAGGCGGATGCCGCGGGCGAGCCGGTCGCGATCGACAGCGCGTACCACTCGGCGAGCGTCGGCAAGTCGATGCTCGCCGCGGTCTACGGACAGCTCGTCGACGAGGGCGTGCTCGAATGGGAGTCACCCGTCGCGACCTGGCTCGACGACGGGACGCTCGGCGGGCTGTTCGTCGTCGACGGCGTCGACCATGCCGATGAGGTGACCGTCGGACAGTTGCTCTCGCACATCTCGGGAGTCGCCGACTACTTCGAGGGGCCGGTGACGGCCGGGTCTCCGATGCTCGAGCAGCTCATCGCGGATCCCGACCGTTCATACACCCCGCAGGACCTGCTCGCGTTCTCGCGGGAACGCCAGGTTCCGGTCGGGGTGCCGGGGGAGCGGTTCTCCTATTCCGACACCGGGTACGTGCTGCTCGGGCTCGCGCTGGAGCAGATCGAGGGCGAGGCGTACGAGCGCGTGCTCGAGCGACGGCTGTTCGAACCGCTCGGCATGGCCGACAGCCGGTTCATGACCGAGTTCGGTGCAGGAAGCGACATCCTGCCTATCACGATCGACGGTGTCGACTTCAGCGAGCGCAACGCCCTGTCGGTCGACTGGGCCGGGGGCGGCGTCGCGACGACGATGGGCGACCTCCTCGTGTTCGTCCGCGCACTCTATGGCGGCGACCTGGTGTCGCCCCCCGTGCTCTCGGACCTCACCGACTTCGCCCATGAGATGGAGTCGGGCATCCGCTACGGCATGGGCACCATGCAGTTCCGGTTCGCCGAGCTCTCGCCGCTGCTGTTCTCGATGACGGACCTGCACGGGGCGGTCGGCGCGACCGGCACGTTCGCCCTGTACGATCCGAGCAGCGACACCGCCTACGTCGCGAACTTTGGATCGCTCGACTTCCAGCAGAAGGCGATCGAGGAACTGGTGCAGGTCCGGCTGCTCGTCGATCGTCTCCAGTTGTAGATGATCGGGACGGGACATCCATGGTGCAGGTGGTCTGCGGGGGAGAGGTCGCCGATCGCGTGCGCCGCGAACTCGCCGTGCACGGCATCCCCGATGACGGCGCGGGGTGGGCGCTGGTGGAGCGCGGGCACGAGGCGCCGGCCGGAGTGCCCGCGGTGATCTTCGATGCGCTCGACTACGTCGAGGTCGTGCGCACACTCGCGACGGGCATGCGCGCGGTGCCGGAGCCGGCCGGATCGTCGGGCCCGCGCATGATCACGGGTCAGGCAGACGGAGCGTTCCGGGTCATCGCGCCGCGCGATGTGCGCGTGCTCGAGGCGACCCCCGACGGCATCGTCGCCCGCACGGCGACGGGCACGTACCGCGTGCGCGAGACCTTGCAGCACTACGAGGCCGAGTGGGCCGGGTTCGGCATCATCCGCGTGAACAAGTCGCAGCTCGTGAACCTGCTCCACGTGCACGAGATCGTGCCCTGGTTCAACTCGCGATACGTGCTGCGCCTCGCGGGCGGCGACGAACTCGAGGTGTCGAAGACCTACGCCGGGCGCCTGCGACGCGCCCTGAAGATGTGAGGGGAGAGGACGCATGAATCTCGGAAACGTCGTGAAGTCATTCTTCCTCGGCGCCGGCATCGGCGTCGTGACGCTGCTGCTCCCGCGCGAACCCGTCGACCTCGGCCTGCAGGTGCTCACCGTCTTGGTGAGCGGCGGCATCGGGCTGCTCGTCGGCCTCGTGACCGAGTGGCTGACCTCGCTGCTGCCGATCCGACTCGCCCGCACCGGCACGTACTTCCTGATCAGCGGCCTGATCGCGCTCGTCGTGACCGCGGCGATCATGCTCGGCATGGTCGCGCTGGCGCGAGGCATGGGCGCAGATCCGGATGCCGCGTGGGACTGGTGGGCGGTCGTGCTGCTGATCCTCGCCATCGTGGCCGTCGCGAACGCCGTCGACTACCTGCTGCACCGCCAGCGGATGTCGCGGCTGCGCCGGTTGCAGGAGTCGCTCGACCGCCGCGAGTGAGGCCTACCCGCTCTGCGCCGAGGAGGCTAGGTTGGGGGCACTCGAAACGGGGGAGGTGCTCGTGGGTGATGTGGTCATCTACGGCTCGGTGTCGGTCGACGGCTTCATCGCCGACGATGACGATCAGCCCGGGCCGCTGTTCGACTGGCTGATGAGCGGCGATGTGCCGCTCGACGAGAGTGGCGTGCTGAACGTGTCGAAGGCCTCAGCCCACTACGTGCGCGCCTACTGGGACGCGATCGGGGTGACGATCTGCGGCCGTCGCGTCTTCGATCTGACCGACGGATGGGGCGGGGTCCCGCCGAGCGGCATCGACCACGTGGTCGTCGTCACGCATCGCCCGGCGCCCGACGGATGGGATGCGGGAGCGCCGTTCACCTTCATCGACGGGGTCGGTGCCGCGGTGGCCTTGGCTCAGGAGCTCGCGGGGGAGCGCTTCGTGGAGGTCGCGGCCGGCGACGTCGGCGGTCAGGCGCTGGCCGCGGGCCTCGTCGACGAGGTGCGAATGGATGTCGCGCCCGTCGTACTCGGGTCGGGGCGGCGCTACTTCGGGTCGGTCGACAGCGGTCATCTGCTCGACGGCCCTGTTGAGGTGGTCCAGGGGGAGCGGGTGCTGCATCTGCGGTACCGGGTGCAGACGCGCTGATCGACCTCGTCGACCGCGATGCTGCCGGCCCTCAGACGGACGGGTCCCAGGCGGCGAGCCGGTCGAAGATGCGGGGGTCGCCGGCGGACTCGATGGCGTCCAACGGGATGCGACCGTAGAAGAACAGCACCAGGTCGCTCGCCGTGCCGCGAGCCACGGCGTCGGCCGGAGCAGCGCGCCCATCCGGCGCCGGGGAGGTACGTGCGACCTGGGCGCCGTCGTCTGACAGTCGGAGGCTCCACGATCGACCCTCGCTGGCGTGGTACTCGACCGTCGCGGGCTCGTAGGGCCAGGCGACCGTGGTCGCGCAGAGCGTGAACTGGCAGTCGTCGAACCCGTCGAGGGCTATCTGCTCCGGGATCGGCTGCGTGGTGCCTCCGAGGAGTTGGACGTCGTGTGTGTGAACGGCGATCTCGTGCAACTGCCTCCGTGCCCATGCACCAGAGGTCTGCGGTGAGGGCGAGTCCGCCCACCACGTCCAGCACGCCCGATCGGGGCCCGCCTCGAGCAGCGTCTGCTGGAGGAGTCCGACGGAGTCGGCCCACCATTCGAGGAGGGCTTCGCGCTCGTGAGGGGCCTCGGACGCCCACGACGCGCCATCCGGTGGGGCCTCCGCTGGTCCGGCGTGGATGACCGCGGCTGCCTTGCGGCGCCCCAGGCCGAGATGCCGCACGTGGTCGAACAGCGTTCGCTCGGGATGCGTCGGCATCGGCGTGTCGAGGCCAGGTGCGTCGACGACGGCGGCACTGAACGCCGTCGACCGTTCGTCGATCAGTCGCAGCAGATCGTCGAACGCGAGCGTCTCGTTCATTTCGGCATCCTCTCGCTGTCGCCGATGCGCGGGTGTGGCGGAACTTGCTCTGGTGGGGGACAGGCAGTCGGGCTCATGGACGGAACCGACCGAGCGCCGCACTGTAGGCGGCGGCATCGGCGCGGGTCTGGTCTGTGACGAGCAGGGAATGCGAGCCGATGGCTCTGGTGAACGAACCGCGGCATGGGATCGTCACGATCTTCGTGAGCCCGAGACGCCACGCGTGAATCAGTGCGTCGAGAGAACGGCGCTCGGGCTGCTCGTCGGGTGACGTCGGGCGATCGGCTGCCCGCTGGCGGAACTGTGCGTCTTGCCACGGTTGAAATCGCTCGAATCCCGTGTTGCCGAAACGATCGTGCCAAGAAGGTCCGGTGAGCTGGTCGAGCAACGCCATGCGTTCAGGCGAGTAGCCGGCCGTATCGCGAATCGCGTCGAAGAGTGCAGGGTCTTGGATCTTGCCGGCGTGCCTGAGCGTTGCATCCCAGAGTTCCGGCCACGCTTGCCGCCATGCCTCGATGTCGCCCTCAGCGTGTCCGCCGACGTGCGGGTCGGGCGCGTCGACCAGCGGTGGGGGAGCGTCGTCGTGGTCGGGCAGCAGATCCCAGGCATCTCGGATCCACAGCAGTTCGACCAGTGCCACCGGGTCGTCCTCGACGGTGATCAGCATGTCGTGCGGCCAGGGTTCTCCGGGAATCGGCACAGATGCGCGCACAGAATTCTCCTCGTCGTAGAACCACGTTGTCAGACCGTCTCACATCGGCGCCCGGTTTCGCCATCGGAGGATGCTTCCATTTGGTTCGGGGAGTCCGAGACTCGGGCGATCATCGGGGAAGACGTGATCGTGCAACCATCCATGCGCTCATGGCCAAAAGGGCGATTCCAGCCAATGCGGCGGCCGTGAGCGGCCAGTTGCCGAAGACAACCGTGGCAACCTGGTCGCCGTTCACCCACGAACACCTGTAGCCGAGTGGAAACAGCGTTGCGCTTGAATCGACTGATGAGCCGCTGTGACCAGCCGGCGGTGCCGCGAACCCGCATCGCTCCCACGCGCGCCAGGAGTCGACCATCGCGATTCCGAATGCACCCAAGGCGAGCACCGCGCCGACCACACCGATGAGGATGCCGGACATGCCGACGCCACGTGCGGACGGTTGCGGATGCGCCTCGGGAGACGTCGAGCTCATGGCCGAAGACTAGCCGGGCCGATATGCAGCGCCGCACACGCCAAGCAAACACGAATGCTCCTCGCTGACGCGTGGCGAAGCGCGTGGATGCGGCATTTGCGCCTGGGGAAGTGGGTAGGCGATTCTCCAGATCCTGCATTCTGGCAAGCTATGAACGTCTATCCGACATAATGTGCATTATCGGCGCAATGTCGAAGTCTGGGTTCTCCCAGATCAGAGGATGTTT
This sequence comes from Agromyces sp. NPDC058110, assembly GCF_042884735.1. Classification (NCBI taxonomy): domain Bacteria; kingdom Bacillati; phylum Actinomycetota; class Actinomycetes; order Micrococcales; family Microbacteriaceae; genus Agromyces; species Agromyces sp. NPDC058110. The sequence continues at coordinate 394,967 of NZ_JBHVTI010000001.1, forward strand.
CCGTTCGACACGTCCAGGCGCAACACTCGCCTCAGTGTCGTGCGCATGGCGAGCAGGTCGTCATGATCGACTGCGTGGAACACGTCGTCGGCGACTCGTCGCGTGTGCTGTTGCGCTTCACGCAGTGCGACTTGGCCTGAGGCCGTCAGGGTCAGAATCGTCACCCGGCGATCGTTCGTCGACGGCGTTCTCGAGATGTATCCGAGTCGATCGAGATCATCGATCATCCTGACCATTCCCGTCTTGTCGGTGTTCAATCTGACGACGAGATCGCGTTGCGTCTCGACGCGGTCGCGAATCAGGAACATCACTGCCGCATGTCGGCTCGTCAGGTTCATGGGCTGAAGCGCCGCGTTCAGGCGCTCGGTCGCCACGGAGTGAACCTGGTTCAGCAGCACACCCACGTCGATCGAGATCTGGGCCCGGTCCTCGCTCATGAGTCGATTCTCCCCCAATTAGATCCAAATGCAATTGTTTCATCTGGATCTAATTGGTAGGTTCGCCGCATGACCTCTTTCATCGACGCAAGACCGGCCGATTCGACCCCAGCCGACGCCGCGCACGCAGCGCGACGATGGCCGGATCAATTCCTCCGCGTGTGTCTGCTGGCGACCGCCGTGCTCATGTTCACCCAGTCCGTGCTCGCAGGCCTGTTCATGGGCGGCATGAACGGGGCATTCGCGGCGCACCGCGAGCTGGCCACGGTCGCGGGCATCGCGGTGATGGTCAGCATCGTCGCCGCGATCCTCGCCCGACGGCTCGGCACGGCGCCGAGGTGGCCGATCGCAGCCACGATCGGCCTCCTCGCGCTCATGTCCCTACAGGCGTTCGCAGGATTCCGATCCCTGACCGCGCTCCATGTTCCGCTCGGCGTGCTCGTGATCATGCTCACCGTCCTGCTCGCCGGGTGGTCGCTGCGCGCGCGGCGCTGAGGCGAGTACGGACGCACGGCTGAGTCGAGAGCACGCACGAGCCCGAGTTCGATCGCGTTGGTCCCGCCGGGAGCATTCGCGGCCTGATCGGGTTCAGTGCTGCGGGCTGCTCAAGCCGACCAGCAGCACTGCATCCCGTCGGTACATCGCCGCGTGCTCGGGGAGGTCGGTGCGTCCGGTCTCGACGGCTCGGGCGTCGGTGAAGTCGGCGAGCTCGAGCAGGCGGTCGGCACCGACGCGCAGCACCTCGGACGACTCGAACGGAACGCCGTAGGCGGCGATGAGACGCTCGAGGCGGGCTTCGCGCTCCCCCGCCGTGAACCCGCTGTCGTCGAGGGCGTCTTCGGCGAAGGGCGCCATTCGGTACGCGAGATAGGCGAGGTCGCGAATCCGTGGACCCGGCGAGGCGAAATCGAAATCGATGACTCCGCTCAACCGATCCGCGGTCACGAGCAGGTTGTACGGAGCGAAGTCGTTGTGGCACACGACCTCGACGGGCTCGTGCGATGCGGAACGCCATGTGCGGACGTGGCGACCTCCGCCGATCAGCGACGTGCTCGCGTCGTGCATCCGGCGCAGCAGACCGCCGGTCTGTTGCAGTATCGAGTCCGACCACCTGGTCTCGGGCGGAACGTCGTCGAGCACCGTTCCGGGCAGGTACGTCAGGATCTCCCGACCCTGGTCGTCGATCCCGATCGGAGAGGGCACCTCCGGCACTCCGCCCCGCACGAGGGTGTCGAGCAGGGCGTGCACCGCGGGCGTCCACGGGCCCGCCACCCGACGCACCGTGTCGTCGATCCGCACGACCGGCTCCATGTTGCCGCCGGTCAGGGCCTCCTCGATGCGCCGCCCGTCGGGTCCTGCGTTCGTCACGTCGAAATCCTCGCACGCACCGCGCCGGCTTCATATGCTGAGGAAATGGACCACCTCTCCCCCGACATGGACGCCAGCGGGTGGATCGCACTCGGCACGATCCTGGCGTTCCTCGTGATCGGCGGTGTCGTCGCCAGGATCCGGGGTCGTTCCGTGTCGAGGCGGTCCCAGCGCAGCACGGAGCGCCTGGCGGCTGATGAGGCTCGCCGCGAGGCGGTCGAGCAAGCCGAGATCCGCACCCACGAGATCAATAACGGCTACCGCACGTACTGAGCGCGCAGCCGCAGGCGCCTAGAACGCGCGCTTCGACGCGCCCGCGGCGTGCGCGCCGGCGATGGCCTCGCTGTGGAGGCGGTCTCCGGGCATCGACGCGTCCGCGTCACCGGCGAGGTCGCGCGTGCGACGCTCGCGCAGCACCACGACCGTTGTTCCGGCCGCGAGGATGGCGACCACGACGACCGATCCGATGATGAACTCCATGGCGACCTCCTCGGCGCTGCACTGCGTTGCGTACGGTCAGCATGGCAGGGCGGCCGTGCGAGGTCACGAACGGCGCGCCCCGGCATCCGCTCGCCGATCAGTTCGGCTGCTGGATGCGGACCATGTTGCCCGCGGGGTCGCGGAAGGCGCAGTCGCGAACACCGTACGGCTGGTCGATGGGCTCCTGGGCCACTTCGGCGCCGGTCGCGGCGACCTGCTCGAACGCGCCGTCGACGTCGGTGGTCGACAGCACGATGCTCGCGTAGGTGCCCTTCGCCATCATCTCGGCGACCGTCCGGCGCTCGTCGTCAGTGGTGCCCGGGTCGGGCGTCGGGGGCGTGAGCACGATCGACGTCTCGGGCTGACCCGTCGGCCCGACGGTGATCCACCGCATCTGCTCGTACCCGACGTCGTTGCGCACCTCGAAGCCGAGCGTGTCGCGGTAGAAGGCGAGCGACGCCTCCGGGTCGGTGTGCGGGAGGAACGTGTACTGAATCGAGATGTCCATGCCGCTCACGCTACTTGCGGGCGGTGCGCGGCGCTTCTCGATTCCTGACCGGTCTCGCCACGCGCTTCGACAGCACCGACGGCACGCCCTCGAAGATGCCGTCCGGCTGCTGGCGGTAGACGCTCGGCGGCACGCCGACGAGCTCGGTGAACCGCGTGCTGAACGTGCCGAGCGACGTGCAGCCCACCTCGAAGCACACCTCGGTGACGCTGAGGTCGCCGCGCCGCAGCAGCGCCATGGCCCGCTCGATGCGACGCGTCATGAGGTAGCTGTAGACCGACTCGCCGTAGGCGGCCTTGAACTGCCGGCTGAAGTGCCCGGCCGACATGTTGATGCCGCGTGCGAGCTCGTCGACGTTCAGGGGCTTCGCGTACTCGCGGTCGATGCGGTCGCGCGCCCGGCGCAGCAGCGCGAGATCGCGCAACCGCTGGGCTCCGTCGGGGCCGCTCGTCATGATCCGATCCTTCCACAGGGCCCGATGGTGGCGGATGTCGCGGCTCGCCGTCATCGGACGACACGGCGCGTCGCACGGTGAGACTCGCCGGACCCGGTCTGCACCCCGCCCCCGCTTCTGGGAATACGCTGAGCGTGCCTCAACTGTCGTCCATCGAAAGGACTCCTCATGTCGACGCCACAGCCGGCCGTCTTCGCGGCCTTCTCCCTCAACTCCGACAACATGTCGAAGTCGGCCATCAACACCGTGCGCACGACGCTCGGCGTGTCGGGAGCGATCGCGCTCATCATCGGCGTGTTCATCACGTTCTGGCCGAAGGACGCGGCCGGTGTGCTCACGGTGCTGCTGGCCATCTACTTCCTGATCGCGGGCATCGCGTACGTCGGGCTCGGCATCTTCTCGAAGGGCATCTCCGGCGGCGCGAGGGCGCTCGACATCATCCTCGGCATCGTCTTCGTGATCGCCGCGATCATCGCGTTCGCGAACATCGCCGCGACCGCGGCCGTGCTGGCCGTGCTGCTCGGCATCCTCGTCGGCGTCGTGTGGATCATCGAGGGGATCGTCGCGCTCGTGCAGTCGGGCGACGCGCCGTCGCGCGGCTGGGCGATCTTCTTCGGCATCCTCAGCCTCATCGCCGGCATCGTGCTGCTGTTCTCGCCGATCTGGGGTGCGGTGATCCTGTTCGTGATCACGGGCATCAGCCTGATCATCCTCGGCATCGTGCAGATCGTGCGCGCGTTCACCTTCGGGAAGGGCGCGGCCGCGGCCGCCTAGTCCAGACGCGACCCCGATGGGGTGCCGCGGCGTCTGGCGCCAGGGAACGGACGAGGGCCGATCGGGATCATCCCGATCGGCCCTCGTCGTCGTGTGCGGGCTGTGTGCCGCCAGGCCGCCTGCGGCTCAGGCCTCGGAGGCGAAGCCCGAGGTGTCGCCCACGTAGCGGGTGTGCTCGGCCGGGATCGGGTCGACGGCGGCCGCGGCGACCTCGGCCGCGAACTCGGCCACGTTGTAGAGCTTGCCCGCGTCCTCCTTGCGGGCCGCGATGGCGCCGGGGTTCGCGCGCTCGAGCAGGGTCGCCGTGATGGTTCCCTCGATCATGTCGCCCGAGACGACGACGAACTCGACGCCGGCGCCCTCGAACTCGGGGAGCTTGGCGCGCAGGGCGTCTTCGCCGGCGCGCTTGGACAGCGCCACGGGCACGTACTCGGGCATCGTCGGCGTCGTGCGGATGAAGTGGGCCTGGTGGCTCGTGACGAAGACGATGCGCGCGCCCTCGGCGAGGTGCGGCAGCGCGTTGTCGACCACGTTGACCTGCGCGTCGCGGTTCAGGCGCATGGCGTAGTCCTCGCCCATGCCGGTCTCCATGCCGCCGGAGGCATTCAGCACGAGCACGTCGACCGGCCCGAAGGCGGCGACGGCCTGCTCGAACATGCCGGTGACGGATGCCGCGTCGGTCAGGTCTGCACCCACGGCGATCGCCCTGCCGCCGGCCGCCTCGATCTCGGCGACGACCTTGTCGGCGCGCGGGGCCTTGCTGCGGTAGTTGATGACGACGGCCGCGCCGGCGCCCGCGAGGTACTTGGCGGTGTCGGCGCCGATGCCGCGCGAGGAGCCCGTGACGAGGGCGACCTTTCCGTTCAGGGATCCGGGGGCGAGTGGATTGGTCACGTTCGAGACTCCTCGGGAATGGGGATCGGGCCGGAACGGGCCCTGGCGATGCGCCGCACCGAGGATATCAACTCCCCCGCTGCATCCCTCGCCCTGCTAGTTTCGAAGTGGGGCCCGTGCGAAGGAGAACGAAGTGGATGTGCTCACCCAGTACGCGTGGATCGCCTGGTTGGTGCTCATCCTCGTCTTCGCCACGATCGAGGTGTTCACGCTCGAGATGACGTTCCTCATGCTCGCCCTCGGCAGCGTCGCGGGGCTCCTCTCAGGGCTCTTCGGCATCCCGTGGTGGGCGCAGTTCGTCGTGGCCGCGGTCGTGGCGATCGGGCTCATCCTGACGCTCAGGCCATCCTTGCTCCGCGCCCTCCAGCGCGGCGCCGATCCGGCGCGCAGCAACGTCGACGCCCTCATCGGCGTCGACGGCAGTGTCGTGCGCACCGTGGGCCCCGCCGGGGGCCAGGTCCGCCTGCAGAACGGCGAGGTGTGGACGGCGCGCCTCTCCCCCATCACCGAACAGGTCGATGTCGCGGTCGGCGAGCGCGTGCTCGTCACGGGCATCGACGGTGCGACGGCCGTCGTCGTGCCGCTCGAGAGGAGCACTCCCCAGTGAATGTCGCATCGGTGATCACGACGATCATCGTCGTCGCGATCGTCATCTTCGTGATCGTGGTGATCGCGCGGTCGATCCGCATCATCCCGCAGGCCTACGCGGGCGTGGTCGAACGGCTGGGCCGCTACCACAAGACGCTCGCGCCGGGCCTGAACCTCCTCGTGCCGTTCATCGATCGGCTGCGTCCGCTCGTCGACATGCGCGAGACGGTCGTCTCCTTCCCGCCGCAGCCGGTGATCACCGAGGACAACCTGGTGGTCTCGATCGACACTGTCGTCTACTTCCAGGTGACCGATGCGCGAGCCGCCACGTACGAGATCGCGAACTACCTGGGCGCGGTCGAGCAGCTCACGACCACGACGCTCCGCAACGTGGTCGGCGGTCTGAACCTCGAGGAGGCGCTCACCTCGCGCGACAACATCAACGGGCAGCTCCGCGTGGTGCTCGACGAGGCGACCGGCAAGTGGGGCATCCGCGTCTCGCGGGTCGAGCTCAAGGCGATCGACCCGCCCCTCTCGATCCAGGACTCGATGGAGAAGCAGATGCGCGCCGAGCGCGACCGTCGTGCGCTGATCCTGACGGCCGAGGGCACGAAGCAGTCGGCGATCCTCACCGCCGAGGGCCAGCGGCAGGCCGCGATCCTGCAGGCCGAGGGCGACGCGAAGGCCGCGGTGCTCCGTGCGCAGGGCGAGGCCGAGGCGATCCTCACGGTCTTCGACGCCATCCACAAGGGCGACCCCGACCCCAAGCTGCTCGGATACCAGTACCTGCAGATGCTGCCGCAACTGGCCGAGGGCCAGGCCAACAAGCTCTGGATCATCCCGAGCGAGCTGACCGAGGCGCTGAAGGGCATCGGCAAGGCGTTCACGCCCCCGGGCGCGGCCGCTGCTCCGGATGCCGGTGGCGCGCCGGGAGCGCCCGGCACGACGCCGTTCGGGCGCAGCTGACGACGACGGTGCCGTCGCACTACCTCGATGCTCCGAGGCCGCGGGTGTTCGCACACCGCGGCCTCGCGCTCGATGCGCCCGAGAACACGCTGCTCGCCTTCGAGCGGGGGCTCGAGGCCGGCGCCGGGTACCTCGAGACCGATGTGCGGCTGACCCGCGACGGAGTCGTGGTCATCGCGCACGACGCCACGATCGACCGGGTCGCCGGCACCTCCGCGGTCGTGGCCGACCTGACGCTGGCCGAGCTCACCGCGGTCGAGCTCGGGTCGGGGCAGACCTTCTGCACGCTCGCCGATGCGCTCGAGCGGTTTCCGGTCGCGCGGTTCAACATCGACGTCAAGGTCGCCGAAGCGGTGCTGCTGGCGGCCGAGGTGATCCGATCCGCCGCGGCATCCGATCGGGTACTGCTGACGAGCTTCTCCGACGCGCGTCGGCGACGTCTCGCCGAGCTCGTGCCCGGCGTCGCGACCTCGGTCGGGCAGGCCGGGGTGATCGGCGCGGTGCTGTCGTCGTGGCTCGGCTCTCCCGCGCTGCTGCGCCGGGCGCTCCGCGGCGCCGTCGCCCTGCAGGTGCCCGAACGCTTCGGCGCGTTGCGCATCGTCTCGCGTCGCTTCGTGCGGCTCGCCCATGCCGCCGGCGTCGAGGTGCACGTCTGGACCGTGAACGATCCGGCCGACATGGAACGCCTGCTCGACCTGGGGGTCGACGGCCTCGTGACCGACCGGACGGACCTGGCGGTGGAGGTCGTCGCGCGACGAAACTGAGAATTCCCCGGGATTCACCCAGCCTCCGGAAGGGGAACGCACAGCTTGATCGTTTATACCTGTAGACGATCGAGAGGAGTACGCCATGGCGGACCGGAGCCTACGAGGCATGCGCATCGGCGCTCAGAGCCTGCAGAGTGAAGACGGCGTGATCTTCGCAGACCGCGCGCAGTACACGTACCGCTGCGAGGCCTGCAACCACGAGACGGTCATGATCTTCTCGACCGAGGCCGAGACCCCCGAGGAGTGGGAGTGCCGCAACTGCGGTGCCTCCGCAGTGCTCCTCGTCGACTCGAAGCCGGTCGAGATCGACCGTTCGGGCGAGAAGGTCGCCCGCACCCACTGGGACATGCTGCTCGAGCGCCGTACGCGCGCCGAGCTCGAAGAGCTGCTCGAAGAGCGCCTGCAGTTCCTGCGGGCACGCCGCGGGCAGAAGCAGAGCGCCTAGTCGCACTGCACCATCCATCGACGCCGCCTCCGATCGGAGGCGGCGTTCGTGGTTTCCGGGGTCCGGCCTTCCGGGTGCCGAGGAGCAGGCCCCGTCGGAGTCAGGCGCGATCGCGACGCCGGGCGAGCACGCCGGCGGCGATGAGGCCGAGCGCCGCGCCGCCCACGACGAACCACGGCACGCCCGCCCCGAGCACGACGGCCGGTGTGCGACCGTCGCGGAGCGCGACATCCGTCACCATCGCCCCCGGCTCGTACGCCGGCAGGGAGTCGATCGTGCGACCCGTCGGATCGATGACCTGGCTCGTGCCGACCGTCGAGATGTTCACGACCGATCGGCCCGTCTCGATCGCGCGCAGGCGCGCGATCGCCAGCTGCTGCTCGTTCTCGTCGGTGCCTCGGAAGTCGGCGTTGTTCGTCTGGAACATGAAGACCTGGGCGCCGTCGTCGACGCCCTCCCAGATGAGGTCGTCGTAGATCACGTCGAAGCAGATCGCCAGACCCGTCACGGCGTCGCCGAGATCGAACACGGGCGGATTCGTTCCGGGCGTGTACCCCCGCTGCACGAGCCCGATGAGGTCGGGGGCCAGGGCATACCAGAAGTCGCGATCGGGGATGTACTCGCCGAACGGCACCGGATGGCGCTTGTCGTAGGTGGCGACCGCGCCCTCGCCGGCGCGCCACAGCATCGACGTGTTGAAGTACTGCGCGCTCGCCTCGTCGTCGCCCTCGACCGTCACGGTGTTCAGCAGCACGGGTGCGTCGAGCCGCTCGCTCAGGCGGTCGAAGATGCCCGCCACGCGGTCGGAGCGGAGCGGATCGATGTCGGAGCCGCCCTCTGGCCACAGCAGCACGTCGACGCCCGGCTCGTCGAGCACGGGTTCGGTGGCCTCCAGCTGCGCGGCCAGCACGTCGCCCTGCTCACGCTCGTCGAAGTAGCCGGCAGGGCCGTTGCCCTGCACGCTGGCCACGCGGAGCGTGCCGGCATCCGTCGTCTGCCACTGGGGCACCAGCATCGCGACCAGCGTGACCGCGACGACCGGGATCGCCGTGCGGAGGTCGCGCCAGCCGGCCGCCCGCACCCATTCGATGACCGCGGCGACGACGTACACCATGACGAACCCCAGGCCCGTGCTGCCCACCCACGACACGACGTCGGCGAAGGGGCTCTCGGACTGGCTGAGCGCCGCACGGCCCCAGGGGAACCCGCCGTACGGGAACGAGCCGACGACGGCCTCGCGCAGGCACCAGAGCCCCGCCACGAGCGCGGGGAGCACGTACAGGCGCACCCACGGCTTGTCGCTCGCGCGCGGGACCCACCGGTACGCGAGCGCGATCAGCACGGCCCCGCCCGCGACGAACAGCGACTCGAGCACCGAGAGCGCGAGCCACGGCACCGGTCCGAGGTACAGCGCGGTCCACGAGACCTGCTGGAGGTAGAAGGCGATGCCGAAGGCGAAGCCGACGAGCAGGGCTGCCCAGGCCGAACGGCCGATGAGGCTCACGAGCCCGAGCGCGATGCCGACGAAGGCGAGCGGCCACCACGAGACGCCCGGGAATCCGAGGTCGTAGATCAGGCCGCCGGCGACGGCGACGACGACAGCCGCCCACAGCGGCATCAGCGGTCTCGGGGCGGGCACCAGATCAGCCTAGGCGACCGCGCCGCGCCCGACGCCCAGCACCGCCACCGGGATCGCCCGACCGCCCCGGAGGCCGCCCTCCCCCGCGATCGGGCGCGGCCTCAGCCCGTCGAGCCGTAGGCGACCACGCCGCGGCGCACCGCATCGATCGCCGCACGAGCCGTCGCGCCGAGTTCGGCGTCGGCGACGATCGAGATCTGGTCGAGCAGGTCGACGACCTGCTTGGCGACGCGCACGAAGTCGCCGGCCGCGAGGTCGGTGTCGGAGAGCACCGCTCCGAGCGCCGCGCCCGACGCCCACGCGTGCATGGCCGTCGCCAGCGCGGGCGACGGCACCTCGCTGCCGTTCAACCGGTTGTCGCGCTCGAGGTCGTCGAGCTCGCTCCAGACGTCGGTCGTGCGGTCGAACGCATCGCGGAAGCGGCCGCGCGGCAGCCGGAACTGCTCGCCGCGATCGTCTCGACGAGGCTCGTACACGAGCGACACGGCCATTGCGGCGATCGACGGCACGTCGAGCCCGTTCCAGAACCCCTGGCGCAGGCATTCGGCGACGAGCAGGTCGCGTTCGCCGTAGATGCGCTTCAGGATGCGGCCGGCCGCCGTCGACACCATGCCGCCGTCGGCCGTGCGCTCGAGGTAGCCGAGGTGCTCGAGCACGTCGGCCACCCGATCGAACCGCTTCGCGATCTGCCCGGTGCGCGAGTGGATCTGCCGGGAGAGCTGCTCGTGCTCGCGATGCAGCCGCCACCAGCGCTCGGCCCACCTCGCGTGCTGCTCGCGCTCGGCGCAACCGTGGCACGGATGCGCACGCATCTGCTTGCGGGCGGCGGCGAGGTCGCGCTGCATGCGCTCGCGCTGCGCGTGGGTGGGATTGCCCTTGGAGTTCGACCGCTCGAGATCGCCGATGCGCCGTCGGATCGCGGCGTACTCGGCGAAGTCGCCCAAGTGGCACGTCATGGCCTGCGCGTAGCCGGCCATCGACTCCTCCTGCTTGCGGAGGGTGCGTGCGAGGTCGACCACGGCGCGGTCGGCCTGGAACTGGGCGAACGAGAGCTCGAGGACCTGGCGCGTGCGCTCGCGCCCGAACTGGTCGACGAGGTTCACCGCCATGTTGTAGGTCGGCTTGAAGCTGGAGTTCATCGGGTAGCTCCGGCGGGAGGCCAGCGCCGCGACGGACTCGGGATCGAGCCCGTCGACCCACTGGATCACCGAGTGCCCCTCGACGTCGATGCCGCGTCGGCCCGCGCGCCCCGTCAGCTGGGTGTACTCCCCCGGCGTGATCGGCACGCGCGCCTCGCCGTTGAACTTCTCGAGCTTCTCGAGCACGACCGACCTGGCCGGCATGTTCACGCCGAGCGCGAGGGTCTCGGTCGCGAAGACGACCTTCAGAAGCTTGCGCTGGAAGAGCTCCTCGACGACCTCCTTGAACGCGGGGAGCATGCCGGCGTGGTGCGCGGCGACGCCGCGCTGCAGGCCCTCGAGCCAGTCCCAGTAGCCGAGCACGGCGAGGTCTTCATCACGGAGCATCTGCACGCGCGACTCGACGATCGCCCGGATCTCGTCGCGCTCGGCGGTCTCGGTGAGGCGGATGCCCGACCGGAGCACCTGGCGGACGGCCTGATCGCACCCGGCGCGCGAGAAGATGAAGAAGATCGCGGGCAGCAGGTGCTTGCCGTGCAGCAGGTCGACGACCTCCGGCCGATCGATGCGCCCGGCCCCCTGCGCCCCGGCCTGGTGGAAGCGACCGCGGTCGCCGCCGCGCCGTCCGCGAGCCGAGCGCGACGAGATCGAGCGCCCGCCGGCACGCGCGAGCTGCATGAGCTCGGGGTTGACCCGATTCGTGGCCGCCTTGCCCGACGAGTCGAAGAGGTCGACGAGCTTCGCCTTCACGAGCACGTGCTGCTCGAGCGGAACCGGGCGGTCTTCCGAGACGATGACGTCGGTGTCGCCGCGCACGGCCTGCAGCCAGTCGCCGAACTCCTCGGCGTTGGAGACCGTCGCCGACAGCGAGACGAGCCGCACGTCTTCGGGCAGGTGGATGATGACCTCCTCCCACACGGCCCCGCGGAACCGGTCGGCGAGGTAGTGCACCTCGTCCATGACGACGTACGCGAGGCGATCGAGCGTCGGCGACTCGGCGTACAGCATGTTGCGGAGCACCTCGGTGGTCATCACCACGATGCGCGCGTTCGAGTTGATGTTCGTGTCGCCCGTGAGCAGGCCGACGTCGTCGGCGCCCCAGGTCTCCACGAACTCCTGGTACTTCTGGTTCGAGAGCGCCTTGATGGGCGTCGTGTAGAACACCTTCGCGCCCGTCTGCTGCATCGCGAGGTACACCGCGAACTCGGCGACGACCGTCTTGCCCGCGCCCGTCGGTGCCGCGACGAGCACGCTCCGACCCTCGTCGAGCGCCCCGCAGGCCGCTCGTTGGAAGGGGTCGAGGTCGAATCGTTGGGATGCCGCGAAGTCCTGGAGTCGCGGACGTCGGCGCTGTTCGCGCGACATCGCATACCGTTCCGCCGGCGAGAGGCTCATCACCCTCTCAGCCTAGACAGCCGCGCCGAACTCCTCGCGGTTTCGACGATCGACACGGCGGTCGTGCAGGTGCGCGATGAACCAGGCTAGGAAGTAGAGCCCGATCATGGGGATCGCGAGCATGAACATCGAGACGACGTCGGCCGACGGGGTGGCGATCGCCGTGAACAGCACGATGACGAGGATCGCGACCCGCCACGACTTGATGATCGACGCGGCGCTGATGACGCCGGCGAAGTTCAGCAGCACGATGAACACCGGCAGCACGAACGCGATGCCGATCGCGATCACCAGCTTCTGCACGAAGTCGAGGTACTCCTTGGCCGTGAGCAGGGTCTCGCCGCCCTCGGGCACGAAGCTCGTCATGAGCTTGACGATGTTCGGCAGCACGAACCATCCGGCGGCGCACCCGGCGAGGAAGAGCGGGATCGCCGAGAGGAAGAAGCCGAGCGTGAACTTGCGCTCGCGGGTGTTCAGGCCGGGTACGAGGAAGGCGAAGATCTGGTAGAGCCACACCGGGCTCGAGATGACGAGACCGATCGTGAACGCCAGCTGGAGGCGCAGGTCGAACGCGCTCGAGATGGTCGGGAAGACGATGCTCGCGACCTGCGGCACGTCTTCGCCCGGATGCGCGGCGGCGTACGCCTCGGCCTGCGCCTTGGCCACGTTCACCACGGGCTGCTGGATCGCGTCCCACACGAACCACTCGGTGAGCAGCCAGCCCGCGATGCCGCCGACCACGATGGCGATGGCCGCGATGAACAGCCGCTTGCGGAGCTCGATCAGGTGCGCACCGAGCGACATCCGCCGCTCGTGGTTCTTCTCACCGCGCGCCGTCGTCGCGGTCATGCGTCAGGCGCCTGAGGTCGTATCGGGCTTCTTGGCCGTGCCGTCGGTCGCGCCGGCGCCGCCGGCGGCATCGTTGCCTGCCGTGTCGCCCGCGGCCGCGTCGGCCTTGCCGTCGGTGTCGCGCACCTCGGTCTTGAGGATCTTCATGGACTGCCCGAGGCTCCGCGCGAGCGCCGGGAGCTTGGGCGCGCCGAAGAGCAGCAGGATGATGACCAGGATGATCAGGAAGTGCCATCCGGTGAGGTTTGCGAACATGCGGCGTCCAATTCTGACGGGGATGTGGTGGTCAGTCTAACCGGTCGCGTGGAGCGCGCGCGTGCTCAGCGGACGGATGCCTCGTCGTACCCCTGCAGGCCGGCCGCGGCCCACTCCGCGACGACCTGCCTGGCGTCGGCCGGAGCCACGACGGTCACGAGACCAGGCAGCCCGGCGACGAGGCGCTTCAGACCGTGCACGTGCGCGAGGCGGAGGGTCACCCGGAGCCGCCCGCCCACCTCCTGCGTCGACGAGTCCGCCAGGTAGTCGGCGAGCAGCGGGAGCGCCTCGGCCGCGACGTCGACGACCACGTCGAGGTCGGAGGACGATCCCTGGAACAACGTCTCGGGCACCTGCAGGTCGCGATGGTCGCCGACGGGCAGGTCGAGCACCTCGAGGTCGCTCATGCGGTCGACGCGGAAGTTGCGCACGTCTTCGCGCGTGTGGCAGTACGCCTGCAGGTACCAGTCCGCCTCCTGCGAGATGACGCGAAGGGGGTCGGTGCGCCGACGCCCTGCCTCTCCCCTGGCGTTCAGGTAGTCGAACTCGAGCTGCACGCCGCCCGTGATCGCACGACGGATGAGCGCGAGCGAGGAATCCGCCGCGGTCTCGGCGATGGCGAGGCCGGACGGCGCCGACGAGGCGCCCGCCCTGAGCTTGCCCATGAGCGACGCGAGCGCGGTGCTGTCGGCGTTCTCGGGCAGGGCCGCCAGGTACTGCAGGCCGGCGATGAGGGCTGCCGCCTCGCGCGCGGCGAGGCGCGGCGCCTCGTCGATCGCCACGTGGTGCACGATGACGATCTCGTCGTGCTCCTCGAAGGCGTCCCAGTCGATGTCGAAGAGGTCGTTGGACTGGTAGGTGCCGGTGTCGCCCGGCAGCCCCGACATCGCGATCAGCCGCACGGCGTCGCGGATCTGCTCCTCGGTGGAGGTGAAGTGCGCCGCCGCCTCGGAGACCGTGACCACCTGCTGCTCGATCAGGTACGGCACGAGCGAGAGCAGGAACACGAGCTTGTCGGGAGCACGCAGCGCGGCTCGTCGCTGGGTCATGAGGCCCCTTCGGTCGCAGGAGCGGCGGGCGCGGTGGTCGCGCCCGCATGGGGGCCGGCCGCGTGCGCCTCGGCGACGACGCGCAGCCGGTCGCGGACGGCGTCGCGGAGGTCGGCCGGGCCGAGCACGCGGACCTCGGGACCGTAGGCCGCGAGCTCGTCGGCGAAGGCCGCGACGTCGGTGTAGTGCAGGCGGATGACGCCGGCGTCTTCGTCGCCGAGCACGGCGCGCTTGCCGAGGCGCACCTCGGCGTCGCTGCCCGCGGTGACGGCGAGGTCGGCGACGTTGCTGAGGCGCAGCTCGTCGAGCTCGGCGAGGATGCGGTCCTGCACGCCCTCGGCGGGCGGTTCGAACGTGGCGCCCGCGACGACCTCGACCTTGCCGACGATCCGCGACAGCAGGAAGGTGCGGAGGCCATCGGCGTCGACGTCGCGACCGTGCAGGTGCCAACGGCCCTCGTGGAGCACGACCGCGTACGGGTCGACGCGACGGGGCCGCGGCGCGGTCTCGCCGGGCTTGAGGTACGCGAACCGCACGCGCTGACGACGGTCGAGCGCGGCGCGCAGCGGTTCGAACGCGGCGTCGCGCACGCGGAGCCGGGGGGCGTACCCGATGACCGGCTCGCGCGGCTCGATGCCGAGCCCGCGGATCTTCGTGAGCGCCCGACGCGAGTCCTCGGAGAGCGAGGCGCCGCGCCAGACCTCGCCGGCGAGGGCGAGGAGGGCGAGTTCGTCGGGCGTGAACCGCACGGCGTCGGGCAGGTCGTACTGGCCCTTCGGGATGCGGTAGCGCAGCGCCTGGTTGTCGCCGGGGCGGTCGGGCGACTCGACGGTCTCGAGCGGGATGCCGAGCTCGCGCACCTCGTCTTTGTCGCGCTCGAACTGGCGCTCGAGGTTCGCGTTGCCGCCGTGCGGGTCGTAGCGCTCGGCGTAGCCGCGCACGGTCGACAGGATCTCGGCCTTGAGCAGCCCGGTCTCGGTCGCCAGGAGCGCGAGGACGAGGCTGAACAGGCGGTCTTCGACCGGGATCTTCACGTCTCTTCGTTCGCCGCCGGTCACAGGAGCGATCTTACCCACGCCGGTGGCGCCGGGCGGCGGAACGAAGCGAGTCCGGACGTCAGACCACGCCCAGGATGTCGATGACGAAGAACAGGGTCGAGCCGGCCGGGATCGAGCCCTGCGCCTGGTCTCCGTAGCCCTCGGACGGCGGGATGATGACGCCGATCTGCGAGCCGACCTTCTGCCCGATGATCGCCGTGGAGAAGCCGGGGATCACCTGGCCGCCCTCGCCGACCGCGAAGGTCGCCGGCGTGCCGTTCTCCCACGAGGAGTCGAACACGGTGCCCTCGTCCCAGAGCACGCCCGTGTAGTTGACCACGACGGTGTCGCCGTCTTCGACGACCTCGCCGTCGCCCTCGAGCAGGGTCTCCTGCTCGAGCGTCGTCGGCGCCGCCTTCTTGGGCACGGTGATGCCGGGGCGTCCGTCGGGCGCGAGCACCACGGCCGGGAACCCGTCGCGCGTCAGGCGCGGCGAGCCGTCGGCACGCGAGGGGAACGCGCGCTGCACGTCGACCACGAAGACGAGGCTGTCGCCGGGCTCGATGCCGAGCGAGGCGTTGCCGTTCGGTCCGAAGCCGTCCTTCTCGGGCACGACGACGGCGACGCGCGAACCCTCGCGCGCGCAGGTGAGGCCCTTGGCGATGCCGGGCATGGTCGCCGATGCGTTCACGTTCAGCGGGATGGCGTCTTCGTCGCCGAAGCCGGAGACCTGCAGTTCGTCGCCCGTCGCGCCGTTGTAGACCGCGAGGCCGACGAGCGCGAGCTGCCCCTCTTCGAGCACCGGACCCGTGCCCTCGATGATCTCGGTGCACTGGGTCTCCTCGGGAGCCAGCGGCGTCGGGAAGGAGACCTTCGGCTCCGCGCCGAACTTGCCGGTCACCGCGATCGCCGAGGAGGAGTCTCCGGGGGTCGCCTCGGGCACCGGCGCCGAGGCGGCGCATCCGGTGAGGGCGACGGCGACGAGGCCGGCGGTGGCGATGAGCGCGAGTGACGAGCGCACTGATCCTCGATTCTTCGTGGGGTCGCGTGGGGGCGGGGAAAGCCTACTCGGCTTCGGCCGGGGGTTCGGTCGGTGCGTCGTCGAGGCCGGAGCCCTCGCGCGAACGCGCGGCCGCGGCATCCGCAGCCCTGGCGCGCTTGCGCAGCACCTTGTCGCTCACCTGGCGTTCGCCGAGCGCTCCGGGCGTCCAGAGCTCGACGTCTTCATCGGAGAACTCGGTCTTCGACGGGCGGCGCTTGAGCTCGGGCAGCACGGTGTCGGGCGCGAGGCGTCGGGCGGTGAGGAGGAATCCGGTGTGCGCGATCATGCGGTGGTCGGGGCGCACTGCGAGCCCCTGCACGTGCCAGCCGCGCACCATGGTCTCGGAGGACTGCGGCTCGGTGTACTCGCCCGTCGCGCGGATCGCCTCGGCGACGCGCGAGAGCTGCGTGACCGTGGCGATGTAGCAGAGCAGCACTCCGCCGGGCTTCAGCGCGGTCGACACGGCGCCGAGGCACTCCCACGGTGCGAGCATGTCGAGCACGACGCGGTCGACGGATGCCTCGGGCGCGACCTCGGGCAGCGCCTCGGCGAGGTCGCCGAGCGTGATGGTCCAGTTCTCGGGGTCGGCGCCGTGGAACGTCGCCACGTTGCCGCGCGCGACGCCCGCGAAGTCGTCGCGGCGCTCGAACGAGTGCAGGCGGCCCTGGGGGCCGATGGCGCGGAGCAGCCACAGCGACAGCGCGCCCGACCCGACGCCGGCCTCGACGACCGTCGCACCGGGGAAGATGTCGGCCTGCGCCAGGATCTGCGCGGCGTCCTTCGGATAGACGATCGCGGCGCCGCGAGGCATCGACATGACGAAGTCGCTGAGCAGGGGGCGCAGGGCGAGGTACTCGATGCCGACCTGGTTCGCGACGACCGAGCCGTCGGGCAGGCCGATGATCTCGTCGTGGGCGATGATGCCCTTGTGCGAGTGGAACACCTGGCCCGGCTCGAGGGTGATCGTGTGCATGCGGCCCTTGGGGCCGGTCAGCTGCACGCGGTCGCCGACCTGGAACGGGCCGCTGCGCTCGCCGCGGGACTCGCTCATGCGCTCGCCTTTCGTGAGAGGGCGAGGGCGGCCACGTCGGCCACCGTCCGCCCGTGGAGGCTCGGCCAGAGCACCGTCGCCGGGGTCTGGTCGAGCGGGAGGATGTTGGGCACGCCGACCGTGATGGCGCCCGACGCAGCCGCCGAGGCGACACCGGTCGGCGAGTCCTCGAAGGCGACGCAGTCGGCGATGTCGACGCCGAGTTCGGCTGCCGCCGCGAGGTAGGGCTCGGGGTGCGGCTTCGCGTTCGTCACCGAGTCGCCCGTGACGATCGCGTCGAACGGGTGGAACGGCATCGCACCGATCACGTCGTCGGCCATCGACCGCACCGACATGGTCACGAGCGCGCAGGGAACGGATGCCTCGCGCAGTGCCTCGAGCAGCTCGCGGGCGCCGGGCCGCCACGGCAGCCCGAACTCGTTCAACTGCTCGCGCACCCGCTGCGTGAGCCGGGCGACGATCGCGTCGGCGTCGAGGTCGACGCCGTGCTCCTGGAAGATGCGCGCCGACTCCCAGAGCCCGCTGCCGACCAGGCGCATCGCGTCGTCGTGGGTCCACGTGCCGCCGAACGAGCCGACGAGCTCCTCCTCGGCGGACATCCAGTAGGGCTCGGTGTCGACGATCGTGCCGTCCATGTCCCAGAGGACTGCGGCGGGAAGGCGAGTGGTCACAACCGTCAAGTCTACGGGCACGGCCTATTGTGGGAGTTGACCCGGGGAGATCCGGGGCGGAGAGCGGGGCACCGAGCGTGAATCAAGCGGCCGGATTCGACGGCGGCAGGCTGCTGCTCGTCGCCTTCGAGGGGTGGAACGACGCGGGCGAAGCGGCGACCGGGGCGGCGAAGCTGCTCGTCGACCGGCTCTCCCTCGTCGAGATCGCGGCCGTCGACCCCGAGCTCTACTTCGACTACCAGTTCACCCGCCCGATGGTCGTGCAGGGCGACGACGGCGTGCGCCGCATCGAATGGCCGGGCGCCTCGCTCCGCGGTCCGGCGACGTCGACCGAGGCGGATGCCGCGGCATCCGTTCCCGAGTCGGGCGACGACGAGCGGGTCACCGGCCCCGGGGCCGACACCCTGCACGTGCTGCTCGGTGCCGAACCCGCGCGCAGCTGGAAGAGCTTCGCCGCCGAACTCGTCGACCAGGCGCTGGCCGCCGACGTCGAGGGCATGATCCTGCTCGGCGCCATGCTGGCCGATGCACCGCACACGCGGCCGCTGTCGGTCTTCGCGTCGAGCGAGAACCGGGAGGTCCGCGACCGCTACGGCGTCGAGCGGTCGACGTACGAGGGCCCGGTCGGCATCCTCAGCGTCATCGCCGACCAGGCCGAGCGCGCCGGCATCCCCACGATCTCGCTCTGGGCGTCGGTGCCGCACTACGTGCACAACGCGCCCTCCCCCAAGGCGGTGCTCGCCCTCCTCGGCAAGCTCGAGGAGCTCACGGGGCTCAGCATTCCCCGAGGCACCCTTGAAGACGAGGCGAAGACCTGGGAGGCAGGCGTCGACGCGCTCGCGGCCGAAGACGAGGACATGGCCGGCTACATCGAGCAGCTGGAACGGGCGCGCGACGCCGTCGACGCGCCCGAGGCGAGCGGCGAGGCCATCGCGCAGGAGTTCGAGCGCTATCTCCGTCGCCGGGGCGACGGCCCCGACGGTCGCGACGGCCGGGCCGAGGGCCCTCGCGACGAGCCCTGGCGGCCGCGCGAAAGCTGAGCGGTCAGGGCTGGATGACGCCCATGCCGAGCAGCACGAACAGCGTGCCGCCGAGCAGCACCCGGTAGATCACGAACGGCAGGAAGCTGCGCTTGGAGATGTAGCTCATGAAGAACGCGATCACGGCGAGGCCGACGAAGAACGCCACGACCGTCGCAGCGCCCGTCTCGACGAGGTTGTACACCGAAGGTTCGCCCAGGCTCTTCGCGAGCTGGTAGAGCCCGCTGCCGAAGACCGCGGGGATCGCGAGCAAGAACGCGTACCGCGCGGCGGCGGCGCGCTCGTAGCCGAGGAACAGGCCCGCGGTGATCGTGCCGCCCGAGCGCGAGACGCCGGGGATCAGCGCGAGCGCCTGGGCGAAGCCGAAGACGATGCCGTGCCCGACGGTGATGTCGTCGAGCTTGCGTCGCTTCGCACCCGCCCAGTCGGCGAGCCCGAGGATCAGGCCGAAGACCACGAGCATCGTGGCCGTGATCCAGAGCGAGCGGAATGTGGTCTCGATCGCGTCCTGGAAGAGCAGCCCCAGCACGATGATCGGCAGCGAGCCGACGATGATCAGCCAGCCCATGCGCGCGTCGGGGTCGTTCCGGGGCACGCGACCGGTGAACGAGCCGAACCAGTGCGAGATGATGCGCACGATGTCGCGCCAGAAGAACACGATGACGGCGGTCTCGGTTCCGAGCTGCGTGATCGCGGTGAAGGCCGCACCGGGGTCTTGGGCACCCGGCAGGAACTCGCCGAGGATGCGCAGGTGGGCGCTCGAGGAGATGGGGAGGAACTCGGTGAGCCCTTGGACGAATCCGAGGATCAGCGCTTCGATCACGTGGCTGGGCCGCCTTTCCGCTCCGGCTACCCGGAGTTCAGACCGTCAGTAGTCGAGGAGGAGGTCGCGGAGGACCTGTCTTCCGAAGAATAGTGCGTCCAGCGGCACCCGCTCGTCGACGCCGTGGAACATCGCCGGGAAGTCGAGCCCCTCTGGCAGCCGCAGGGGCGCGAAGCCGTAGCCCGTGATGCCGAGGCGGCTGAGCGACTTGTTGTCGGTGCCGCCGGAGAGCAGGTAGGGGAAGACGGGCGCTCCCGGATCGTGCGCGTGGATGGCCCGGTGCACGGCGTCGACCAGCGCTCCCGACGTGGGCGCCTCGAGTCCCACGTCGCGGTGCACGATCTCGATCTCGATGTCGTCGCCCGCGATGCGCGCGACCTCGGCGAGCACGTCGTCCTCCTCGCCGGGCAGGGTGCGGATGTCGAGGAGCGCCTCCGCCCGGTCGGGGATCACGTTGTGCTTGTAGCCGGCGTCGAGCCCCGTCGGGTTCGACGTCGTTCGCAGGGTCGCCGTGATGAACCCCGACGCAGACCCGGTCGCGAGTGCGAGCTCGTCGGGCGAGACCTGCTGCGGGTCGACCCCGAGGGTGTCGGCCACGCGGTCGAGCAGTTCGCGCGTCGTGCCCGTGAGGTGCACGGGCCACTCGGTCGACCCGATGCGGGCGATCGCGCCCGCGAGCTTCGTGATCGCGTTGTCGCGGATGAGGCGCGAGCCGTGCGCGGCCGTGCCCTTCGCGACCAGGCGAACCCAGAGCAGCGACTTCTCGCCCGTCTGCAGCAGGTAGGCGCGCGTGCCGCCGACCGTGATCGAGTACCCGCCGACCTCGCTGATCGCCTCGGTCGCGCCCGCGAAGAGCTCGGGGTGGTCGTCGACGAGGCGGCTCGCGCCCACGCCTCCCCCGGCCTCCTCGTCGGCGAAGTACGCCACGACGATCTCGCGCTCGGGCAGCCGGCCCGAGCCGAGGATGTCGCCGAGCGCCGTGAGCATCATGGCGTCCATGTCCTTCATGTCGACGGCGCCTCGGCCCCAGAGCATGCCGTCCTTGATCTCGCCGGCGAACGGGTCGACGCTCCAGTTGCGCGGGTCGGCCGGCACCACGTCGAGGTGGCCGTGCAGCACGAGCGCGGGCTTGTCGGGGTTGCGGCCGGGCACGCGGGCCACGACGCTCGTGCGCCGCGGCTCGGGTTCGAACATCTGCGGCGACAGTCCGAGCGCCGCCAGGCGCGCCTCGACGTACTCGGCCGCCTCGCGCTCGCCGTTCGCCCGGCCCCCGCCGTAGTTCGACGTGTCGAACCTGATCAGGTCGCGCGCGATGCGCGCGGTCTCCTCGAGGTCGAGGCCGAGGTCGAGGTCGGCCGTCGGGTCGGCGGGCTCGCGTGCGGGGTCGGACTCGGACTGCGGTGCGGATGTCTCGGCCATGCCCTTCACCGTAGCCGCCGCGTGCGATCCTGGGCGAAGTGCGCCGCGATACGAAGACATGCGGAATTCGGAACATGCCGCTGATCGGCGCTTCGAGTGCTCGAGCGCGCTGCACGGGGCGTCGGATCGGCTCCCGTGGTCAAAAGCACGTTCGGAACCGTGATAGTGTTCTATCTCGTTGCCGAGCGAGAGATCGCAAGGCAGACACAAGCGCGGGTGGCGGAAATGGCAGACGCGCTAGCTTGAGGTGCTAGTGCCCTAACGGGCGTGGGGGTTCAAGTCCCCCCTCGCGCACGCTTGTGTCGAGAAGGCCCGGATCGGTTTCGATCCGGGCCTTCTTGCATTTCGCGGCCCGTTATCCGAGCGGACGATGGCGCTTCTTTCCCGAGCGGACGATCGGCGCTTCCGACTTGCCGTGTTCGAACATATGTTCGAAACTGGAGCGGTGACCATGACCGCTCCCCTCGACGACACCGCACCCGGCGTCGACGCGCCCTGGGGCGACGCCTCGCGGCCAGAAGCGGTTCGCGGCATCGCCTCCGAGGCCGCGCCTCGGGCGACGAGGGTCGAGGAGCTCCAGGCCCGCATCCGCGGCATGCAGAGCACGCGTCTCGAGACCAGGGCCGTGCCCACGCATCCGGCCTTCGCCGACGTGCTCCCCGGCGGCACCCTCCGCGAGGGCACGATCGTGCAGGTCGAGGGGTCGATGACCCTGCTCATGGCCCTGCTCGCCGGCCCCAGCGCAGACGGGCGCTGGGCGGCGATCGTCGGCATGCCCGAGTTCGGCGTCGAGGCCGCAGCGGGGTTCGGCATCGCCCTCGACCGGCTCGCGCTGGTGCCCGATCCCGGAGACCGGTGGCTGGCGGTGGCCGCGGCGCTCGCCGACGTCATCCCGGTGGTCGCCGTGCGGCCGACGGGGCAGGTCTCCCCCGCCGAGGCGAGCCGCCTGCAGGCGAGGCTCCGCCAGCGCGGCACCACGCTGCTCGTCGCCGGCGCCTGGCCGGGCAGCGACGCCAGGCTCGGGGTCGAGTCGAGCGAGTGGCACGGGCTCGAACGGGGGCACGGCCACCTCGTCGACCGCGAGGTCGTCGTCGGGGTCGCGGGCCGCGGCGAGTTCGTGCGCCGTGCGGGGTCGCGCCTCCGGCTGCCGGGTCGGCACCTCGAGTTCGCCCGGGTGCCCGAGGCCGTCGTGCCGACCGTTCCCGTGCGCGCGAATCAGGCGAACGGCGGCCCGCGCACGCGCCTCGGGCGCCCGAATCCGCCGCTCGGCCTCGTCGGAGAAGCACGCCGGAGGGTCGGATGACCCCCGAACCCGGACGCACGATCGTGCTGTGGTGCCCCGACTGGCCGATCCGCGCCGTCTGCCGCGAGACGGGCCTCGACGAGGGCGAACCGATCGCGCTCGTCGCGCAGGGGCTCGTGTTCGCGTGCTCGGCCGAGGCGCGAAGGCACGGGGTCGCACGCGGGCTGAAGCTCAGGGAGGCGCAGCTGCGCTCCCCCGGCCTGCTCGTGCTCGACTACGACGCCGAACTCGACGTGCGGGTCTTCGAACCCGTCGTGCGCCAGGTCGAGCAGACGGTGCCCGGGGTGCAGGTGCTCAGGCCCGGAACGCTCGCCATGCGGGCTCGCGGGCCTGCGCGCTACTACGGGAGCGAGCGGGCGGCGGCGTCGGCCCTGCTCGCGACGCTCGACGGGCTCGGGCTCGCCGGCGCACGGGTGGGCATCGCCGACGGGCCGTTCACCGCCGAGCAGGCCGCGCGCGCGGGCATCGACGGCGACGGCGACGGGGTGCACGTCGTCGGCCCCGGGGCATCCGCCGCCTTCATCGCCCCGTTGCCCGTCGCGCTGGTGGCCGACCCGCGCACGACGACCCTGCTGAACCGGCTCGGGGTGCGCACGCTCGGCGAGTTCGCCGCGCTGCCGGAGGCCGATGTGCGGCGCCGGTTCGGTGCGGCAGGCGCCTTCGCCCACGACCGGGCGTCGGGCCGCGAGCAGGCGCGCGTGCTCGCGCGCACGCCCCCGCCCGAGTTCGAGGTCGAGCAGCACTTCGAGCCGCCGCTCGACCGCATCGACCAGCTCGCGTTCGCGTTCCGCGTGAACGCCGAGACGTTCATCCAGCGCATGCGAGACGTGCGCCTGGTGTGCACCGGCCTGCGCGTCGAACTCGACGACGAACGCGGCGGGCACTCGAGCCGCAGCTGGCTGCACCCCCGCTGGTTCACGCCGGCCGACGTGGTCGACCGGGTCAGGTGGCAGCTGCAGGGCTCCGGCACGGCCGACGCCGGCCTCGCGTCGCCGATCGTGCGGCTCCGCGTGATCCCCGAGCGCATCGACTCCACGGGCAACCACGAAGACGGCCTCTGGGGCGGCGGGCCCGACGAACGCGTGCACCACGGCCTCACGCGCGTGCAGAGCATGCTCGGCCACGATGCCGTCGTGACCGCCTCGGTCGGCGGCGGACGCATGCTCGCCGACCGCCAGGTGCTGGTGCCGTGGGGCGACCGCGCGCCTGAGCGCGGAGCCCGCAACGCCGCCGACGCGCCGTGGCCCGGCAGCCTGCCGGCGCTCGCGCCCGCGAGCGTGTTCCGCGAACGCCGCCCGGTGGCGCTGCTCGACGCCAGGGGTGCGGAGGTCTCGATCGACGCCCGCGGGTCGATCTCCTCGGCGCCCGAGCGGTTCGCGGTCGGCGGCGCCCCCGGGTCGGTGCCGGGCACCGCAGGCGCCGCCCGCCGCACCGACGGCTTCGGCGCCGTGCCCGTGCGGGCCTGGGCCGGGCCGTGGCCCGTCGTCGAACGCTGGTGGGACCCGGCAGCGGCCAAGCGCGTGCACCGCTTCCAGATCGTCGACGACGACGGGTGCGCGTGGTTGCTCGTGCGCGACGGCGACGGCTGGTGGGCCGAGGCGAGGTACGACTGATGGGCTGGAACAATCCGGGCATCCCGTGGTCCGAGCTCGAGCGCAAGCTCTCCGACCGGCGGCGACCGGGCGCACCCTCGCTCATCGCCGACGGCGGCGACGGTCCGGCGTTCAGCCGCAAGCGGCATCCGTACCGCCCGTCAGCCGACCTCGAGGCGCCGACCGGGCCGGTCGTGCCCTACGCCGAACTGCACGCGCACTCGACGTACAGCTTCCTCGACGGCGCATCCGCACCCGAGCAGTTGGTCGAGGAGGCGCACCGGCTCGGGCTCACCGGACTCGCCGTCACCGATCACGACGGCTTCTACGGCGTCGTGCGCTTCGCCGAGGCCGCCGAGAGCTTCCCCGAGCTCGAGACCGTGTTCGGCGCCGAGCTCTCGCTCGGCCTCACCCAGCCGCAGATGGGCGCGGCCGACCCCGAGGGCGAGCACCTGCTCGTGCTCGCGCGGCAGCAGGAGGGCTACCACCGCCTCGCGAGCGCGATCACCGAGGGGCAGCTCGCGGGCGGTGAGAAGGGGCGGCCCGTGTACTCGCTCGAGGCGCTCGCCGAGCATTCCGGAGGTGAATGGATCATCCCCACCGGATGCCGCAAGGGCATGGTGCGCCGTGCGCTCGCCGCAGGGGGCGAGGATGCCGCGTGGCGCGAGCTCGACCGGCTGATCGCCCTCTTCGGGCGCGACCACGTCGTCGTCGAGCTCTTCGACCACGGGCATCCGCTCGACCAGCAGGCCAACGACCGGCTCGCCGGGCTCGCCGAACGCGCGCGCCTGCCGTTGCTCGCGACGAACGCCGTGCACTACGCCACCCCGGGCGAGCACCGGCTCGCGTCGGCGCTCGCCGCGGTGCGCGCCAGGCGCAGCCTCGACGAGCTCGACGGGTGGCTGCCGGCATCCGACGGGCTGCACCTGCGCTCCGGGGCCGAGATGGCCGAGCGGTTCGCGCGCTACCCGGGCGCCGTCGCGCGGTCGGCGACGCTCGCCGCAGAGCTCGGGTTCACCCTGCGGAGCGCCAGGCCGAGGCTGCCCAGGCAGGAGGTGCCCGACGGGCACACGCCCATGAGCTGGCTGCGCGAGCTCACGTGGCGGGGTGCGGCCGAGCTCTACCCCGGGGTGCCCGACCACGTGCGCGAGCGCCTCGCCCGCGAGCTCGACGTCATCGAGCAGAAGGACTTCCCCGGCTACTTCCTCATCGTGCACGACCTGGTGCACGAGGCCCGTCGCCGGGGCATCCTCTGCCAGGGGCGCGGCTCGGCCGCCAACTCGGCGGTCTGCTACGTGCTGCGCATCACCGCGGTCGACTCGATCTTCTACGACCTGCCGTTCGAGCGGTTCCTGTCGGCGCTCCGCGACGAGGAGCCCGACATCGACGTCGACTTCGACTCCGACCGGCGCGAGGAGATCATCCAGTACGTCTACGAGAAGTACGGGCGCATGAACGCCGCGCAGGTCGCGAACGTCATCAGCTACCGGCCGAAGGCCGCGGTGCGCGACATGGCGAAGGCGCTCGGGTTCTCGACCGGTCAACAAGACGCGTGGAGCCGTCAGGTCGAGCGCTGGGGCGCCGTGGTCGACAGCGACGACCACGACATCCCCGCGCCGGTCGTCGAGCTCGCCTCGCAGCTCCTGACCTTCCCGAGGCACCTCGGCATCCACTCGGGCGGCATGGTGCTCACCGATCGCCCGGTCGGCGAGGTGTGCCCCATCGAGCACGCCCGCAAGGAGCGGCGCACGGTGCTGCAATGGGACAAAGACGACTGCGCGTGGATGGGCCTCGTGAAGTTCGACCTGCTCGGCCTCGGCATGCTCGCCGCACTGCAGTACACGTTCGACCTCGTGCGCGAGCACACGGGTGAGACGTGGGAGCTCGCGACCATCCCCAAAGAGGAGGCGGCGGTCTACGACATGCTCTGCCGCGCCGACTCGATCGGCGTGTTCCAGGTCGAGTCGCGAGCGCAGATGGGCACGCTCCCCCGGCTGCAGCCGCGGTGCTTCTACGACCTCGTCGTCGAGATCGCGCTCATCCGGCCCGGCCCGGTGCAGGGCGGCGCGGTGCACCCCTACATCCGGCGCCGCACGGGCGAGGAGGCGGTGACCTACCTGCATCCGAAGCTCGAACCCGTGCTCGAGCGCACGCTCGGCGTTCCGCTCTTCCAGGAGCAGCTCATGCAGATGGCCGTCGCCGTCGGCAACTGCACCGCGGCCGACGCCGACCTGCTGCGCCGCGCCATGGGCTCCAAGCGCGGGGTCGAGAAGATCGACCGGCTGCGCACCAAGCTCTACGCGGGCATGGCCGAGAACGGCATCGAGCCCGAGGTCGCCGACTCCATCTACGCCAAGATCGAGGCGTTCGCGAACTTCGGCTTCGCCGAGAGCCACGCGCTGAGCTTCGGCCTGCTCGTCTACGCGAGCTCGTGGCTGAAGCTGCACCACCCGGCCGCCTTCCTCGCGGCGCTGCTGCGGGCGCAGCCCATGGGCTTCTACTCGCCGCAGACCCTCACCGCCGACGCGCGCAGGCACGGCGTCGAGGTGCGTCGGCCCGACATCCTGCGGTCGGGCGTGCACGCGGGGCTCGAGCCGCTGCATGGCAGTTCAGACGACGGATGCCGCGAGCCCACCGGCATGCCCTCGTGCGCCGACGCCGTGCACCCGCCCGTCGGGAAGTTCGTGCGCGAGGCGCCCGACGTCTCGGCCGAGCACCGCCGCGACGGCGCCTTCGCGGTGCGTCTCGGGCTCGCCGACGTCTCCTCGATCGGGCTCGCGGTGGCCGAGCGCATCGTCGCCGAGCGCGAGGCGCGCGGGCCGTACCGCGACATGGCGGATGTCTCGAGGCGGGCGGGTCTCTCCGCGGAGCAGCTCGAGGCGCTCGCCGCAGCTGGGGCGTTCGCGGGCTTCCGGCTCGGCCGCCGCCAGGCGCTCTGGATGGCCGGGGAGGCCGCGCAGGACCGGGAGGAGTTCCTCGCGGGCTCGGTCGTCGTGGTGCAGCCGCCCCTGCTGCCGATCCTCTCGCCCGCCGAGCAGGTCGTGTACGACCTGTGGGCCACCGGCATCTCCCCCGACGACCATCCGATGCGGCACGTCCGCGAGGGGCTCGATGCACGCGGCGTGGTGCGCAGCGACCTGCTCCGCACCACCGAGAACGGTCGACGCATCGAGATCGCCGGCGTCGTCACCCACCGCCAGCGTCCGGCGACGGCGAGCGGCATCACGTTCATGAACCTCGAAGACGAAGCGGGCACGGTCAACGTGATCGCGAGCGTGGGCGTCTGGCAGCGGTATCGCCGGGTCGCGAGGGAAGCACCCGCCATGATCATCCGCGGCATCCTCGAGCGGTCGGAGCAGGGCGTGGTGAACCTCGTCGCCGACCGGTTCGAGCGGCTCACCGTGTCGGCGCCGTTGCGGTCGCGCGACTTCCGTTAGCCTCGTCCGGTGCCGAACCCGACCCACACCTCAGACGGACCCGACCGCTACGGCGCCGACGTGCTGGCGGGTGACTGGCGCGCCCGAGGTCGCAAGGTCATCCCGACGGTCGAGGCCGAGCGCGACCTCGTCGTCGAGCTCGCCTCCGACGGGTTCTGCGGCGCGGTCGTCGCGGTGAACGCGCAGCACGTGACGCTCGAGGACCGCTTCGGCAAGACCCGCATGTTCCCCCTCGGCCACGGCTTCCTCGTCGACGGCGAAGCCGTGCAGCTCGTGCGGCCCAAGCCCAAGGCGCCGGCCGGCCGACTGCGCACCGCCTCCGGGTCGTTCGCCGTCGACCCGTCGCAGGCCAAGGCGAAGGTCGCCCTGCCGAGCCGCATCTTCGTCGAGGGCCAGCACGACGCCGAGCTGGTCGAGAAGGTCTGGGGCGCCGACCTGCGCGTCGAGGGCGTCGTCGTCGAGTACCTCGAGGGCGTCGACGTGCTCGCCGCTCAGCTCGACGAGTTCCGACCGGGTCCGGGGCGTCGTGCGGGCATCCTCGTCGACCACCTCGTGCCCGGCTCGAAGGAGCAGCGCATCGCCGACGCCGTCATGCGCGGACCCCACGGCGCGAACGTGCTCGTCGTCGGCCATCCGTACATCGACGTCTGGCAGGCCGTGAAGCCGGCTCGGGTCGGACGAGAAGCCTGGCCGGTCATCCCGCGCGGAACGGAGTGGAAGCACGGCATCTGCGAGGCGTTCGGCTGGCCCCATGCCGAGCAGGCCGACATCGCCAGGGCCTGGCAGCGCATCCTCGGCCAGGTGCGCGGCTACGGCGACCTCGAGCCCGCGCTGCTCGCCCGGGTCGAGGAGCTCATCGACTTCGTCACCGCGCCGGACTGAGGCATCCGTTCGCGGACCTGTGGCGCCCGTACCCGGACCCGCGGCGCACGCCCGCGGCATCCATTCGCGATCCCGCAGCACCTGCAGCGCCCGCGGGAGGCGTCCGCGCGAGCGAGCTGACGCTCTCCGCTAGACCGAGTACGCGCCGTCGCTGTGCACGAGCTGGCCCGACACCCAGCGTCCGTCGTCGGAGACGAGGAACCGCACGAGCCTCGCCGTGTCGTCGGGCGTGCCGAGCCGGCCGGTCGGCTGCTGGGCGACGATCGCGCTCCGAGTCGCATCGTCCATCCACCCGGTGTCGACCGGACCGGGATTCACGAGGTTCGCCGTGATGCCGAGGTGCGCGAGCTCGCGGGCCGACGCGGTGATGATGCGGTCGAGCGCGCCCTTCGACGCGCCGTACGGCACGTTGCCGACGACGTGGTCGCTCGTGAGGGCGACGATGCGGCCGCCCTCCGCCGGCACCTGTTCGGCGAAGGCCTTCACCAGCAACCACGATCCGCGGGTGTTCACGGCGAAATGGCGATCGAAGCTCTCGAGCGAGGTGTCGAGCACGCCGGAGTCGACGCTCTGCGCGTGCGAGAGCACCAGCGCGCTCACGGGGCCGAGGGCCTCGGATGCCGCGGCGACGAGCCGGGCGGGCACCTCGGGGTCGGCGAGGTCGGCGTCGAGGGCGATGGCGCGGGCGCCGAGCGCGCGGAGCTCCAGTTCGAGGGCGGCCGGGTCGCGGTCGGGGTCGCCGCCGAGCGGCATGCTGCGGTCGTAGTCGCCGAGGTGGCTGAACGCGACGTCCCATCCGTCGGCCGCGAGCGTCGTCGCGATGGCCCAGGCGATCGTGTTGCGGCGGCCGGCTCCGGTGATGAGGGCGACGGGTCGGGTGGATTCGTCTGACATGCGGCTCCTAGGCGATGCTCGTGCCGAACGCGAGGCCCAGCACGTAGGTGACGGCGGCGGCTCCGAGGCCGATCGCGAGCTGGCGCAGCGCGCGCTTGAGCGGAGACGCGCCCGAGAGCAGGCCGACGATCGCGCCCGTCGCGAGCAGCGCGATGCTCACGAGGACGGTCGCCGTGATGATCGCCGCCGCCCCGGTCATGCCGAACAAGTATGGGAGCACCGGGATCAATGCGCCGGAGGCGAAGAAGCAGAAGCTCGAGAGCGCGGCCGCGAGCCCGGTGCCGACCGCTTCGTCATCGTGCTCGACGACCGCGAGCGCGTCGGTCGGCGCATGCGCCTCTTCGGCCGCCTGCACGCGGGCGACGACGAGCGCGGCGTGGTCGACGGCCTCCTGGGGTTCCATGCCGCGGGCCCGGTAGACGAGCGCGAGCTCGTTCGCGTCGACATCGAGGTGCGGCAGCGCCTCGCGGGCGGTGGGATCGGGGGCGGATGCCTCGAGCAGCTCGCGCTGGGAACGCACCGAGACGTACTCGCCCGCGCCCATCGAGAGCGCGCCGGCCAGCAGGCCCGCGATGCCCGTGAAGAGCACCACGCCCGGTGCGACGCCGGTCGCGCCGATGCCGAGCACGAGCGCGAGGTTCGAGACGAGACCGTCGTTGGCTCCGAACACCGCAGCGCGGAACGTGCCGGCGAGGCGGCGTCGACCACGGGCCGCGAGCCCGCGCACGACCTCGCCGTGGATGCGCTCGTCCGCGGCCATCGCCGCGGTCGCATCGGGATCGGTCGCGTAGGGCGAGCGGGCCTCCGCGCGCTGCGCGAGGGCGAGCACGAAGATCGAGCCGAACCGGCGTGCGAGCGAGGCGAGCATGCGGGTGCGCAGGTCGGCGCGGGGCACGCCGGCATCGTCGCCGCCGAGCAGGTCGAGCCAGTGCGCCTCGTGCCGCCCCTCGGCCGCGGCGAGGGCGAGCAGGATCTCGCGCTCCTCACCCTCGCGGCGGGCGGCCAGCTCGCGGTAGACGGCGGCCTCCGCGCGCTCGGCGGCGAGGTAGCGGCGCCACCTCGCGCGATCCGCGGGCGTGCCCTCGATCGGCTGTTCGGTCATGGGCGCTGCTCTCCTCCGTCGTCACGGGCGCGCGCGGGCGGGATGGAGGCCGCCGGGTCCCGCGCCATCGCGCGGCCGCGGTCACGGCCGACGTTCACGCTATCGGTCGGCCGGGCGCGATCGGCGTGATTCCGCGGGATTGACAGGTTTTCGGAGCGCCGAAGGGCGGATGCCCCGAGCATCCGGGCGACCGGTGCGACCCGTGGAGTGCACGGGTTCTCCGACGCCTGCGGAGCGGTCGATCAGCCGACGAGCTTGTTCCATCCGTCGCCGTCGACGTGCTCGAAGATGAGGTTCGTCTCGGTGTGGGCGACCGCGGGGTGTCCGGTCAGGTGCGCGAGCACGAACTCGCGCAGCTCCTCGGCGTCGCGCGCGGCGACATGCAGCAGGTAGTCCTCGGCGCCGGCCATGTGGTACACCGACAGCACGCCGGGCAGGTGAGGCACCTGCTGGCGGAACGCGTCGATCTCGGCACGGTCGTGCTTGACGAGGCGGATGGCGATGAGCGCCTGCAGCGAGACGCCGAGGGAGGCGAGATCCACCTCGACCCGGTACCCGCGCACGGTGCCGAGGCTCTGCAGACGCCGCAGGCGGAGCGAGACCGTCGACTCGGCGACGCCGACCTCGGCCGCGAGCGCGGCGCCCGAGGCGCGGGCGTTCGTCGAGAGCGCCTGCAGCAGGGCGCGGTCGACGCGATCGAGTTCGGGCTTCTCGGCCATGGGCGGTGCCTCCAAGGGTCGGGTTGCCGGGCCCCTCGCGGAGCGGCCCGTCCCCGAATCATACGAGGCCGCACGCGCGCGCCCCGCCAGATGACGCCGCGACACCGGGCCCGCCCCGAGCTCGTGGTGCTTACGCGCGGGTCGGCGGTGCGGCATCCGTCACCGGCTCGGTCCGGGGGTTCCGGATGCCGAACCACGAGACGAGCCCGCCGATGACGAGCATGGCCGCGACGGCGACGGCCGTGCGCCGGTACCCCGCGACGTCGAGTTGCGATCCGGCCACGACGCCGATGCTCGCGATCGCGACGAGCCCGGAGATGCGCGCGACGGCGTTGTTCACGGCCGAGCCGATGCCCGCGTGCACGGGGTCGACCGCGCCGAGGATGGCGGCGGTCAGCGGGGCCACGGTCATGGCCATGCCGAGCCCGATCACGAGGATTCCCGGCAGGAACTGCCACCAGTAGACGAACTCGTCCTGCACCGCGAGGGTCAGCAGGTATCCCCCGCCGACGATGATCGGCCCGGCCGTCATGAACAGGCGCGGACCGAACCGTCCGGCGAGGTCGCCGAACTTCGAACCGAGCAGCACGAGCATGATCGTCGGCGGGAGGGTCGCGAGGCCGGCCGCGGTCGCGCTGAAGTCGCCGGATTCCTGCAGGAAGATCGTCATCGCGAACGGGCCGAGCGTGAACGACGCGTAGATGAACACGGTGGCGAGGTTGCCGGCGGCGAAGTTGCGCCGGGCGAACAACCCAAGCGGGAGCATCGGATGCCGCGAACGGCGTTCCTGCAGCACGAACAGCACGAGCGACACCAGCCCGACGACCAGCGGCACGGACACCACTGGCGATGCCCATCCGTAGCGCGACTGCTCGATGAGCGCGAACACCGTGCCGGCGAGCCCGATCACGCCGAGCGCCGCGCCCAGCCAGTCGATGCGCACCCGCTCGGTGCGCGGCTCGTCGCGGCCGAGCGGGCGCACGAGCACGAGCGCGGCCGCGATCGGCAGCACGTTGATCCAGAACACCAGGCGCCACGACGCGAGGTCGACCAGGACCCCGCCCAGCAGCGGCCCGACGAGGAACGCGGCGGTCGTCCACGCCGTCCACCGCCCGATCGCGCGGCCCTGCTCGGAGGGCGCGAACGTCGCGATGATGAGCGCGAGCGAACTCGGCACGAGCAGCGCGCCCGCCGCGCCTTGGAGCGCGCGCGAGACGATGAGGAACAGGCCCGTCGGCGCGATCGCGCAGAGCACCGACGTCGCGGCGAAGCCCCACAGTCCGACGCGGATGATGCGCAGGCGTCCGAACGAGTCCGAGAGCGAGCCCGCGAGCAGGATAAGCGAGCCGAGCGTCAGGAGGTACGCGTCGACGGCCCACTGCTGCAGGGCCAGCCCGCCGTCGAGGTCTTCGGCGATCGAGGGCAGCGCGACGTTGATGACGGCGCCGTCGAGGAACGCGATGAACGAGACGATGATCGCGACGGTGAGCACGCGTGCGGTGCGGTCCATGTCGTCATCGTCGCAGACTCGGCGCGTCGATGCCGGTTGCGGATCGCCGCGGCGCCGGATGCGGGCTTCGGCCGCTCAGTTGCGGCCGAGGCGCCGGCGCAGCAGTTCGATGCGCGACTGCAGCTGCGTGACCGTGGCCTGCGCGACGGCCGGGCCGCCGCACACGCGCCGGAGCTCGGCGTGCACGAGCGAGTGCGCCTCGCCGGTGTGCCTCGCCCAGAGCCCGACGAGGCTGTTCAGCAGGGCCCGCTGCTCCTTCAACGTGCGGTACAGCGCGACCGGCTCGGGGTTCGTCTCTTCGGCCACGTGCTTGCGCCGCTCGCCCGCGCGCCGCGACTGCCGCGCCTGGCGATGCCGCAGCAGCTCCGACACCTGCTCGGGCTCGAGCAGGCCGGGGATGCCGATGAAGTCGTACTCCTCGTCGCTGCCGGGCTCGGCGAGCGTGCCGAACTCGGTGCCGTCGTAGAGCACGCGGTCGAACGAGGCATCCGACCCGATGGCCTGCCAGGTGCCCGACTCGAGCTCTTCGGATGCGCGTTCCTCGCGGTTCGCCGACTCGAGCAGGCTGTCGTCGAGCCCGTCGTCGTCGGCGTCGTCGCCGCCGCGCCGATCGAGGGCGTGATCGCGCTCGAGCTCCATCTGCGAGGCGAGCGCCATGAGGATCGGCACGTTCGGCAGGAAGACGGATGCGGTCTCGCCACGCCTGCGGGCACGCACGAACCGCCCGATCGCCTGCGCGAAGAAGAGGGGCGTGGAGCTGCTCGTGGCGTACACGCCCACCGCGAGCCTCGGAACGTCGACTCCCTCCGACACCATGCGCACGGCGACCATCCACCTGCGCGTGTTGCCGGAGAACTCCTCGATTCGCGCGCTCGCCTCCTTCTCGTCGGAGAGCACGACCGTGACGGGCTCGCCGCAGATCTCCTCGAGGGTCTTCGCATACGTGCGCGCGACGGTCTGGTCGGTGGCGATGACGAGACCGCCCGCATCGGGGATGCCGTGCCGCACCTCGGTCAGTCGTCGGTCGGCCGCGGCGAGCACGGCCGGGATCCACTCGCCCGTGGGCTCGAGCGCCGTGCGCCAGGCCGAGGAGGTGATGTCCTTGGTGTTGTCCTCGCCGAGCCGGGCCTCCATCTCGTCGCCGGCCTTCGTGCGCCAGCGCATGTGGCCCGCGTAGACCATGAAGAGCACCGGCCGCACGACGCCGTCGGCGAGGGCCCGTCCGTAGCCGTAGGCGTAGTCGGTCTGCGACAGCCGAACCCCGTGGGCGTCCTGCTCGTAGTTCACGAACGGGATCGGCGCGGTGTCGGACCTGAACGGGGTTCCGGTGAGCGAGAGCCGCTTCGTGGCCGGCTCGAAGGCCTCCCGGATCGCGTCGCCCCACGACAGCGTGTCGCCGCCGTGGTGCACCTCGTCGAGGATCACGAGGGTGCGCCCCGAGAGCGTGAGTTCGCGGTGCAGTGCGGGTCGCATCGCGACCTGCGCGTAGGTCACGGCGACGCCGTGGAAGTGACGCGCGATGCTGCCGTGCGCGTTGCGGAACCCGGGGTCGAGCCGGATGCCGGCGCGGGCCGCGGCATCCGCCCACTGGCGCTTGAGGTGGTCGGTCGGGGCGACGACGGTGATGCGGTCGATGATGCGGCGCGCACGCAGCTCTGCGGCGAGGCGGAGCGCGAACGTCGTCTTGCCTGCGCCGGGCGTCGCGGCCGCGAGGAAGTCGCGGGGCAGGTCGGCCAGGTACTGCTCGAGGGCCTCGGCCTGCCAGGCCCGGAGCTTGCTCGCCGTGCCCCACGCCGCGCGTTCGGGGAAGGACGGGGAGAGATGCTCGGCGGCCGAGGTACCCGGCTGGGCACCGGAAGGGGTCGCTGTGCTCACTGGATTCGAGGGTAGCCGAGTCCTCCGACATCCTCGAACCGGGGTCAGTCCGCGGTGCCCGCGTGCTGCTCGCGGATGCGCCCGCGCGGGCCGGTCCGGCCGGGATACGCCAAGGCTGAGCCGGCGCCGACGAAGGTGATGACCGCGAGCACGGCGAACGCCGCATGCAGGCCTTGGAGCCCGCCGTCGCCTCCGGCGGTACCGGCACCGACCGGGAAGCCGACCGCGACCGAGGTGGCGATCGCGACTCCGAGCGTGCCGCCGATCGTGAACGCCGTCTCCTCGAGCCCCGAGGCGGCGCCCGCGTCATCGGCGTGGACGCCCGTGACGGCTGCGATCTGGCCGGCCACGAACGCCGCTCCCATGCCCGCTCCGAACACGAGCAGGCCGACGAGCAGCATGGAAAGGGCGGATGCATCGGCCGGAAGCAGCGTGAACGACGCGCACGAGGCGGCCAGCAGGCCGAGGCCGACGGCCGCGACCGGCCGCGGGCCCACCCGGGACACCATCGACTGACCGACCGCGACCGCCACGATCGAGCTCACCGTCATCGCCGCGAGGGCGAGGCCGAAGACCATCGCGGAGAGGCCGAGGGTGCGTTGCAGGTACACGGTCGTGAGCGCGAGCAGTCCGTCGACGGCGATGCCGCCCGTCAGCACGACGACGTTGCCGATCACCACCCTGCGCGATCGCAGCAGCCGCCCGGGCAGGATCGGGTCGGCGCTCCGCCGCTCGACGACGCCCAACGCGACGGCGATGGCGGACGCCCCGACGAGCAGCGCCCAGGTCTGCGCCGCCCAGCCCGCGCGCGAGAGTTCGAGCAGTCCGGCCGTGAGGAGCACGAGGGCCGCCGACACGAGAAGCCCGCCCGGGAGGTCGAACGGGCGGCGCCCGCCGCGGCGCGACTCGGCCAGCAGGCGGGGCGCCAGCACGACGACCGCGACGCAGACGGGCACGTTCACGAGGAAGACCCACGGCCAGCCCGCGGTGGCCGTGACGAGTCCCCCGAGCAGCAGTCCGACGGTCGCGCCGAGTCCCCCGAGACCGCCCCAGATGCCCAGCGCACGGTTGCGCTCCGGACCCTCCGAATACATCACCAGCAGCAGGGCGAGGGCGGCCGGGGTCAGGGCGGCGGCTCCGAGTCCCATGACCGCCCGGGCGGCGATGAGGACTCCCCCGGATGTCGCGAGTCCGCATACGAGCGAGGCGAGCCCGAAGACGGCGACGGCGGCGATGAACATCCGTCGTCGACCGAACATGTCGGCCATGCGGCCGAACGGGAGCATGAACCCGGCGACGACGACGCCGGACACCGTCACGACCCATGCGAGCGCGGCCGGATCGAGGCCGAGGTCGTCGCCGATACGCGGAAGCGCGGCGAACAGGCTCGTCGAGTCGAGCACCCCGAGGAAGAACGCGGCGCACAGGAGGGCGAGCGCGATCGGGCGCCGCACCCCGATGGCATCTCGGGGCCCGGACATCAGCCCGCCTCCGTCGCGAGTGACGTCGGGGCGAGGCGGCGATCGTCGTCGGGGCGGGCGGGCTCGGGCAGCGGGAAGCACCCGATGATCCCCGGCAGCAGGTCGCGGCGTCCGCGCACGACCAGCAGGCCCTGCCGTTCGGCCTCTTCGACGGCGCGGCCCAGGTAGAACACGGGTGCGACCGCGGTGCCGGCGCCCACGCCGGTGCCGACGTCGAGCTCGAGGTCGACGCCGGAGTCGTCGTCGCGCTCGACGCTCAGCCCACGGTCCGCGAGGACGCCGACGAATCGCTCGCCGCCGATGGTCACTGCGAATCGAGCCTCGACGCCCTCCGCCGCGGCCGGATCGAAGTTCGTCAGGAGCGAGAGCGCGAACGAAGACGGACTGAGCGACCGTGACGGATCGAGCGGCGTGCGGGCCCCCCACCTGCCCAGTGCGAGCACGACCTCCCGGAGGTCGGCGCCCCACGGCGTCAGCTCGTACACGTCGACCGGTGTCGGAGGCGCCAGGCGCCGCTTGCGGAGCACCCCGCTCTCGGCGAGCTCGGTCAGTCGGGCTCCCAGGACGTTGGTGCTGATGCCGGGCAGCGCGCTCGCCAGATCGGCGTACCGCTTCGGGCCGAGGAGCAGTTCGCGCACGACGAGCAGGGCCCAACGCTCGCCGACCAGGTCCATCGCCCGGGCGACGCCGCACGCGTCGGAATAGGTTCGCATGCCGGGAGTCTTGAACAACAAGCGTTCACTTGCACAGAAAGAGTGCCATTCGTCCGCGTCGACCCGCGAACGTGCCGCACGCCCTGCGCGACGGAGTTGGCACAATGGAGGCATGGTCACGCAGCAGCACCCCTGGTCCAGGTACGTCGCGATCGGCGACTCGTTCACCGAAGGCATCGGCGACCCCGAGCCCGGCGTTCCCGGCGGCAACCGCGGGTGGGCCGACCGCGTGGCCGAGGTGTTGAGCCAGGGAACCGAGGACTTCGCCTATGCGAACCTCGCCGTGCGCGGCAAGCTCATCCGCCAGATCATCGACGAGCAGCTCGAGCCGGGGCTCGCCCTCCGACCCGACCTCATCACGATCTCGGCCGGCGGCAACGACGTCATCCGCCCCGGCACCGACCCCGACGAGATCGCCGCGAGGTTCGAGTACGCGATCGACCGACTGTCTCGCGATCACGCGACGATCGTGATCTTCACGGGCGTGGATGTCGGCTTCTCCCCCGTGTTCCGGGGCCTCCGCGGCAAGGTCGCGATCTACAACGAGAACCTGCGCATCGTCGCCAAGAAGTACGACTGCATCGTCGCCGACCAGTGGGCCCTCACCGAGATCCAGGACCAGCGCAT
Source organism: Agromyces sp. NPDC058110 (assembly GCF_042884735.1). Classification (NCBI taxonomy): domain Bacteria; kingdom Bacillati; phylum Actinomycetota; class Actinomycetes; order Micrococcales; family Microbacteriaceae; genus Agromyces; species Agromyces sp. NPDC058110. The sequence continues at coordinate 432,192 of NZ_JBHVTI010000001.1, forward strand.
GTGGGCGCCCGACCGGTTGCACCTCAACTCGCTCGGCCACCACACGGTCGCGCGCATGGTGCTCCAGGCGCTCAACGTCGAGAACTCGCTCGAACCGTCGAGCCCCGAACCCGTTCCCGAGTCGACCTGGCGCCAGGCGCGGGTCGAAGACCTGTCCTGGGCGCGCGAGTACCTCGTGCCGTGGGTGCTCCGCCGAGTGCGGCACCAGTCGTCGGGTGATTTCATCACGGCCAAGCGACCGGATGCGGGCCCCTACTCGGTGTCGGACTGAGCCGACCGCTCGTCGAGCGCGCCGGGGTTCGTGAGCCGCCACCACGTTCCGGGGTCCGCGAGCGTCGCGTCGAGCACGAGCGGCACCGTGATCTCCTGGGATCCGGCGCGCACGATCGCCGTGCCCACCTCGTCGCCGCGGTCGGCGAGGGTGACGGCGTCGGCCTGCACCTCGACGTCGACGGGCGTGTCGTTCCAGACGACGAGCGTGGCGCCGTTCGAGGTGCGCGCCCTGGCGGTCTCGCCCCATGGCGTGTCGTACTCGGCGAGCACCTGGTTCGCCTCGAGCGGCGAGACCTCGTGGAATCCCGGCGCGACCGAGTCGAGCATGGCCGCGATCGCCTCGTCGATGACGGCGTGGCTCTCACCGCCGAGCAGCACGCCGACCACCGTCACGTTCGACGCGCCGACGGCGTAGTCCGCGGTGAAGAGCAGGTTGGCCGCGTCATCCGTCGTGCCGGTCTTCATGCCGTCGACGCCGTGGGTGCCGAGCAGCTTGTTCGAGTTCGTCAGCGTGCCGAGCTCGGGGATGTCGACGCTCTTCGAGGCCACGATCGCGGCGATGGTGGGGTCTTCGAGCGCGATCTCGCCGAGGCGCACCATGTCGGCGGCGGTGCCGACGTTGTCGTCGGAGATGCCGCTCGAGTCGACGACGTGCGTGTTCGCCAGGCCGTGCTCGGCGAGCCAGGCGTTCGCCCGCTCGGCCAGCGCGGCCTCCGAGCCGAACGCCCAGTTCGACAGCGAGATGCCGTAGTTGTTGCCCGACGGGATGAGCAGCGCCTCGAGGCTCTCCTTGAGCGTCAGCGTCGCACCCGCCTCGACGGGGGCGACCGAGCCGTTCTGGGCGATCATGTCCCAGTAGATGTCGACGTCGGCGTCGGTGTACTCGATGTCGGGCCCGTTCTCGCCGGCCGGGATCGGGTGCTCGGCGAGGATCGTGAGCGCCGTGATCACCTTGGTGATGCTCGCGAGCGCCATGGGCGTCTGGTCGTTGCCGGCGGCGAGCAGGCCGTCGAAGCCGACGGCGCCGACCGCGTACGCCCCGAAGCCGGGCAGCACGAGCTGCTGCGCGGCCGCGGCGACCGGCTCGGGGTCCTCGACCTGCGGCGAGGCCGCCGGGATCGGTGCTCCGAGGGCGTTCGAGGTGTAGACGCCGGCCGTGGTGAGCAGCCCGAGCAGCACGGCGAGGGTCGTGAAGACCACGATCCGTCGCCGGCGGTAGACCTTCGCGCTCGGCCGCGGCTTCGTCGCGGGCTCAGTCATGATGGGCGCCCGGTTCCGCGGGCAGCGCGTAGAGCACCACCGCGGCGGCGGCGGCGACGTTCAGCGAGTCGACCCCGTGCGCCATGGGGATGCGCACGACCTCGTCGGCGGCCTCGAGCGCGGTGCGGCTGAGCCCGTCGCCCTCGGCGCCGAACACGAGCGCGAGCCGCTCGGGTGGTGCGGCCGCGAGCCGCCGCAGCGTGATCGACCGGTCGGCGAGGGCCAGCGCCGCGATGGTGAACCCGGCGCCGTGCAGCAGGTCGACCGCCTCGCCCCATTCGGGAAGGCGCGTCCACGGCACCTGGAAGACCGTGCCCATGCTCACGCGCACGCTCCGGCGGTAGAGGGGGTCGGCGCAGCGCGGGCTCACGAGCACGGCGTCGGCGCCGAGCGCCGCGACCGAACGGAAGATCGCGCCGACGTTCGTGTGGTCGACGATGTCCTCGAGCACGACCACCCGGCGGGCGCCGGAGAGCAGGTCGGCCGGGTCGGGCAGCGCGGGCCGCTCGAAGGCGGCGAGTGCGCCCCGGTGCACGCGGTAGCCCGTGATCGCCTCGAGCTGGTCGGCATCGGCGAGATGCACGGGCACATCGAAGGGCTCGAGTTCGGCCCGGAGGCCGGCGAGCCACTTCTCCTCCATGAGCACCGACCGCGGGCGGTGGCCAGCGCGGATCGCTCGCGTGATGACCTTCGCGGACTCGGCGATGTAGAGGCCGTTGGCCGGCTCGTGGGCGCTGCGCAGCGCGACATCCGTCAGGCTCGCGTAATCGGCGACGGCGTCGGATGCCGCGTCGCGGACTCGTTCGATTTGCATGGTCCTCCCAGACTGCCAGTCGCCGAAACAAACCCGAAAACCGACGCGAATAGAATCAGACGATTCGAAGGGAGAACCGGTGACATCCGACCTCGAGATTCCCGTTCGCGGCGACGCGACCATCGATCGAGCCGTCGACGTGCTCCGTGGGGCGCGCGTGGCGGTGCTCACAGGAGCAGGGCTCAGCACCGACTCGGGCATTCCCGACTATCGCGGCGAGGGTGCTCCGGTGCGCACCCCGATGACCTTCCAGGCGTTCCTCGCCTCCGAGGGCGCCCGCAAGCGCTATTGGGCCGGCAGCCACCTCGGGTGGCGGGCATTCGGGGCGGCGCGTCCCAACGACGGGCACCGGGCGCTCGCCGAACTCGAAGCCGCCGGCATCGTGAACGGCCTCGTCACCCAGAACGTCGACGGCCTGCACCGCAAGGCCGGCAGCCGACGCGTCGTCGAGCTCCACGGCGGCATGGACCGGGTGCTCTGCCTGACCTGCGGGCAGCAGTTCGCCCGCGAGGCGATCGCCGACCGGCTCGCGGCGCTGAACCCGGGCATCGACCTCGAGGGCGCGATCCGCGCGAACCCCGACGGCGACGTCGAGGTCGAAGACGCCGCGTCGCTCGTGATCCCCGAGTGCACGGTGTGCGGCGGCATCCTGAAGCCAGACGTGGTCTTCTTCGGGGAGTTCGTGCCCGTCGAGGTGTTCGACGCCGCCGCCTCGATCGTGCGCGGCTCCGACGTGCTGCTCGTGGCCGGTTCGTCGCTCGTGGTGAACTCGGGCATGCGGCTCATCGAGCTCGCGCGGCGTCGACGCATGCCGATCGTCGTCGTCAACCGGGGCATCACGAAGGGCGACAGCCGGGCCGCGGTCAAGGTCGATGCCGGCACGAGCGAGACGCTGACCGCGTTCGCCTCCGCCCTCATCGGCTGAGCCGTCGTCGGTGCTGCCCGGCATCTGCCAGAGTGTGGGGATGACCGATGCCGTACCGCTCACCGCCGCGACGACCCGTCTCGCGCTCGTGCGCCACGGCGAGACCGACTGGAACGTGCAGCGCCGCATCCAGGGGGCGACCGACATCCCCCTGAACGACGCCGGCCGGGAACAGGCGGTCGCCGTCGCATCCCGACTCGACGGCGTCTCGTGGACCGCGGTCTACGCGAGCACGCTCTCACGCGCCGCCGAGACCGCCGAGATCATCTCGGCCGAACGGGGCCTGCCGGACCCGGTGCAGGTCGCGGCGCTGGCGGAGCGCAGCTACGGCGTGCTCGAGGGACTCGATCACGGCGGTCGTGCGGCGGTCGAGGCGCGGGCCGAGACCGTCGACGGACTCGAGCCGAGGTCGGCGGTGATCGCCAGGGCGCGCGCCGCGCTGCTCGAGATCGCCGACGCGCACCCCGGCGGCGATGTCGTGGTCGTGACGCACGGCGGCGTGATCCACGCGCTCATGCTCGACCTCAGCGGGCGGACCTTCCCGACGCCCGAGTACGTGATCGGCAACGGCTCGGTGCACGACGTGATCGCGGCAGACGGTCGGCTGTCGCTCGTCATGCCCGAAGCCGCGGTCGGCACGCACGGCTGACACCCACGGCTGACACCGGGCTCCGAAGCCCTGGCAGCCGGATCGACCGTCAGCGACGACGACGCGACCGGCGACGACGTGAGCCGGGTGCCGCGGCACGGCGCATGAGTTCGAGCAGTCGATCGGCCGACGCCGCCCAGGTGTACTTCGCCGCCACCTCGACGGATGCCGCAGACCGCCGCTCCCATTCGTCGCCGCGTTCGAGCGCCCAGAGCGCCGCGACGAGCGACTGCGGGGAGTCGGCGTCGAAGTACAGGGCCGCGTCGCCGCCGATCTCGCGGAAGATCGGGATGTCGCTCACGACCACCGGGGTGCCGAGGCGCATCGCCTCGACGAGCGGGATGCCGAACCCCTCGGCGCGCGACGCGTGCACGAGGGCGGTCGCACCGCCCAGCAGTTCGGCGTACTCGGCATCCGTCACGCCGTCGTGGAAGACGAGCCGGGCCTGAGGCGCGAGCCTCGTGAGCCGGGTGCGCTCGTCGCGGCCGATCTTGCTGAGCAGGTGCAGTTCGTGCTCGGGCAACGCACCGACCGCGCGCACGAGGGTGTCGACGTTCTTGTAGGGCATGTACGAGCCCATGTACACGAGTCGATGGCCCGTGGGCCGGGTGCGAGGCAGCTCGGGAACGGCCAGGTCGTCGGCGGCGTTCGGCACGACGGTCACGGGGCGATCGGTGAGCGAGTGCTCCTGGATGAGCGCCGCGGTCGTCTCGGAGACGGTGACGACGGCGTCTGCCCGGTTCAGCAGCATGCGCTGCGGCCACCACGCGAGGTGGTAGAGCCGCCACAGCACGCGGACCGCCCACGGCAGGTCGCGAGGTGGCGTCGGGTTCTCGTAGTAGATGAGATCGTGCAGGGTGAGCAGCAGCTTGTAGTCGCGACCCCACGAGCCCATGGTCTGCATGGGCGAGAACACGATGTCGGGGCGCAGGCGACGCACTTGCAGCGCCACGAGCGGCTCGCGCACGCTCGTGGGCGAGCTCACGAGCTGCCACGGCAGGTCGGGCAGCATCTCGAGCTGCCGGTGGTCGTTCACGAGCATGGTGAGCGGATGCAGCTTGGCGAGCTCGGTGACGATGCCCGCGGTGAAGCGGCTGATGCCGTCGTGACGCCCGATGCGGGTGTAGCGGCAGTCGACGACGATCTTCACGCGCGAGCCTCGGAATCGAGGTGGTCGGAGCCGAGGAAGTCGAGGATCATCGCCGCGGCCGCCTGCGGGGTCTCGTAGTGGATGAGATGGCCGACGTCGGGGATCACCTCGAGCCGGGCATCGGGGAAGAGCGTGACGAGGCGCCGCTGTGCGGCGAGCGGGGTGACGTCGTCGCGCTCGGCCGCGACGAGCAGGGTCGGCACGCGGATGTCGCGGGCGACCTCGCTGACGTCGTGGCTCACGGAGGTCGTGAACCCCTCGAGCACCGAGTCGCGCGTGCCGAACGCCGAGAAGTAGGTGTCGTGCTGGTCGTGGATCCACCGGCGGAGGGGCTTCGACTTCGTCTTCGCCATGGTGATGCTCATGACCCGCACGATCGCGCCGTTGCGGAGCAGTGCGAAGCCGGGGCGCTCGGGCAGTGCTGCGGCCGCGCGGTAGTAGAGCACCGCGAGCTTGGTCATGATGCCGCGGGGTCCTTCGAGCGCCGGCGCGCCGATGGGGTTGACGAGGATCAGCCGTTCGGGGGCGAGACCGCGGGCGACCGCGGCCGAGGTCACGATCGAGCCGAACGAGTGGCCGAGCAGCGTGTAGGGCCCGTCGATGCCGACCGCGCGGATGAACGCGCCGAGCCACGCGGTGTAGGCGTCGAGGTCGTGCGGGCCGGCGGCGAACGTGTCGGACGCGCCGAATCCGGGCAGGTCGGGCGAGATGATGCGGAACCCCGGCAGTTGCGCGACGACGGGCTCGAGGCCGTGGTGGTCGCCCCGGAACCCGTGCACGAGCACGAGCACGGGAGCGTCGGCGGGGCCGTACTCCCACCATGAGGTTGCGGTGCCATCGACGTCGAGCCGGTGCTCGCGGACTGGGATGCGCGCGAGTTGTTCGGCGTACGGGGAGGGGATCATGACCTCGACAGTCTACGGCGCCGCGGCCGGGCGTCCGTCGGTCTCCACAGGGGCGGCCCGGCCCGCGGGGCTCGGCGATCGGCGCTCGTGATCGTCGTGTCGATCGGCGGACACGCGCCGCGCTCCCCCGTCGATGTCGGTGCGCGACCGTAGCCTTCGAGCATGGAATCCGCGAACGCCGCCAGCTGGGCCGACACCCTCGCCGTCTTCGACCTCGAGACGACGGGCATCGACGTCGATACGTGCCGCATCGTGACCGCCCACGTCGGCGTCATCGGCTCAGACGGCCGGGAGCTCGAGCGCAGCCAGTGGATCGTCGATCCCGGCGTCGAGATCCCGACCGCGGCGTCGCTCATCCACGGGGTGACGACCGAGCGCGCGCGGCTCGAAGGCGCGGCGGCGCCGACGGCGGTCGCCGAGATCATCTCCGCACTGGCGGATGCCGCGACCCGCGGACTGCCGATCGTCGCGTACAACGCGGCGTACGACCTCACGGTGCTCGCGCGCGAGGCCGAGCGCTACGGCCTCGACGGGCTGCCAGGGCCCGATGCCGTGATCGACCCCCTCGTCATCGACAAGGCCGTCGACCGGTACCGCCGCGGCAAGCGCACGCTGACGGCGACCTGCGAGCACTACGGAGTCCGTCTCGACGACGCGCACGACGCCGGCGCCGACGCCGTCGCGGCGGGCCGGGTCGCGCAGGCGATCGCCCGGGCCTTCCCCGAGCTCGCGGCCACGGCGGTCGGCGAGCTCCACGCGCAGCAGATCGGGTGGAGCGCCGAGCAGGCCGAGAGCTACCAGGCCTGGCGCCGTCAGAACGGCGAGCCCGAGTTCACGACGTCGGGCGTCTGGCCCGTCCGCTGATCCGCGACGGTCGGTCGGCCCGACGCCCCACCGGAGTGCTGCGGATGGGAGACGACGAAAGGGCGGTCGACCGGAGTCGACCGCCCTTCGTTCGGCGGGTTCCTGACGGAACTTACTTGCCGAAGTTCTTGAAGCGCTGGTTGAACTTCTCGACGCGGCCGGCCGAGTCCATGATGCGCTGCTTGCCCGTGTAGAACGGGTGCGACTCCGACGAGATCTCGACGTCGATAACCGGGTAGGTCTCGCCGTCGAGCTCGATGGTCTTGTCGCTCGTGACCGTCGAACGGGTGAGGAACGTGGCGCCCGAGGCGAGGTCGCGGAAGACGACGGCGGCGTACTCGGGGTGGATGTCGGTCTTCATGGAGACTTCCTTGCTGATCGGATGGATTTCTACAGAATCCCGCCGGCGACGTGTGCAGCACGGCGGGAAAGCATGAATGGCCCGGGGGCCAGCTATCGATTCTAGCAGAAACGAGAGCGGATGCCGGTCAGGCGGTCGCGCGCGCGGCGTAGCGCCCGCCGGACTCGCTGAGCTCGATCGGGATGCCGAACGCCTCGGAGAGCGTCTCACCCGTCAGCGCCTCGGCGAGCGGACCCGCCGCGACGACCTTGCCCTTGGCGAGCAGGAGTGCGTGCGTGAAGCCGTTCGGGATCTCCTCGACGTGGTGGGTGACCATCACGATCGCGGGAGAGGCCGACGACGACGCGTAGCCGCCGAGCAGGCCCACGAGCTCTTCGCGCGCACCGAGGTCGAGGCTCGCGGCGGGCTCGTCGAGCAGCAGCAGTTCGGGGTCGGTCATCACGGAGCGCGCGATCTGCACGCGCTTCTGCTCGCCGTCGGAGAGGCTGCCGAACCGACGGTCGGCGAAGCCCTCGAGGCCCCACTCCGAGAGCACGCGCTGCGCGCGTCGGATGTCGATCTCCTCGTACTCCTCGTTCCAGCGCCCCGTGACCGAGTACGCCGCCGTGAGCACCGAGTCGATGACGGTCTCGTTGCGCGGGATCTTGCGGGCCATCGCGGTCGACGCGAAGCCGATCATCGGGCGCAGTTCGAAGACGTCGGCCTTGCCGAGCTGCTCCTCGAGCACGGCGGCCTCGCCGCTCGTGGGGTGCATCGCCGCGGCCGCGATCTGCAGCAGCGTGGTCTTGCCGGCGCCGTTCGGTCCGAGCACGACCCAGCGCTCGTCGGATCCGACGCTCCAGTCCACCGAATCGAGGATCGGATTCCCGTCGCGAACCACCGAAACATCCCGGAACTGCAGCACCGTACTCGCCATGTCGACCATGCTATCGGGCGCTCGGACCCTCGAAGCGCACCCGCCGTTCGCGGAGGCCCCGCGGGCGGCGTCGTGGCGCGTCGACGGCGCGATCCTCCGCGATCACCTCGCGAGCACGCGGTGGTAGACCTCGCGCGTGCGCGCGGCGATCGCGTCCCACGCGAAGTGCTCCTGTGCACGGAGCCGGCCGGCCGCCCCCATCTCGGCGGCGCGCGTCGGATCGGACACGACGCCGATGAGTGCCGCGGCGAGGTCGGCGACGTACCGCTCGGGGTCCGTCGGGGTGCCGGTGCCGTCGTCGGCCTGGTCGATGGGCACGAGCACGCCCGTGACGCCGTCGTCGACCACCTCGGGGATGCCGCCGGTCGCCGTGCCGACCACGGGCGCCCCGCAGGCCATGGCCTCGAGGTTCACGATGCCGAGCGGCTCGTAGATCGACGGGCAGACGAACGCGGTCGCGGCCGTCAGCAGGGCGGTGAGCTCGGGCCGGGGCAGGTGGCGGTCGATCCAGACCACGCCGTCGCGCTCCGCCCGCAGTTCGTCGACGAGGCCGGTGACCTCGGCCATGATCTCCTCGGTGTCGGGTGCGCCGGCGCAGAGCACGAGCTGCACCTCGGGCGGCAGGAGCCGCGCGGCCCGCAGCAGGTAGGGCAGGCCCTTCTGCCTGGTGATGCGCCCCACGAAGATGATCGAGGGGCGGTCGGGGTCGACGCCGAGGCTCCGCGCCAGGCCGGCGTCGGGGTTCGGCTTCCAGTCGTCGAGGTCGATGCCGTTGTACACGACCTCGACCTTCGCCGGGTCGATCGCCGGGTAGGCGCGCAGGATGTCGCGGCGCATGCCCTCGCTCACGGCGATCACCGCGTCGGCGTCCTCGAAGGCCGTGCGCTCGACCCACGACGACAGCCGGTAGCCGCCGCCCAGCTGCTCGGCCTTCCACGGACGGAGCGGCTCGAGGCTGTGGGCCGTGACGACGTGGGGGATGCCGTGCAGGCGCTTGGCCGTGAAGCCGGCGAAGTTCGCGTACCAGGTGTGCGAGTGCACGAGGTCGGCGCCCTCGGCATCCGCCGCCATGAGCAGGTCGACGCCCATCGTGCCGACGGCCGCATTGCGTCCGTCGAACGCCTCGGGCGTGGCGTAGCCGTGCGTTCCGGTCTCGTCTCGGGGCGCCCCGAACGCGCGCACGACGACCTCGATGTCGTGCCGCAGCGCGCGCACCAGCTCGGCGACGTGCACGCCCGCTCCTCCGTAGATCTCGGGCGGGTATTCACGGGTGAGCAGGTCGACGCGCATGCAGCACACGCTAGCGCAGCGGCCTCCGACATGCGTCGACTTCCGCGCCCGCGAGACCCCCGCGGCTGACTACGCTTGGGGCATGGTCACGCGCAAGGTTTTCGGCATCGTTCTCGCTGGCGGCGAGGGCAAGCGGCTCATGCCCCTCACTGAGGACCGGGCCAAGCCCGCCGTGCCGTTCGGCGGCCAGTACCGCCTCATCGACTTCGCGCTGTCCAACCTGCTCAACTCGGGCCTTCGCCAGATCGTGGTGCTGACGCAGTACAAGTCGCACAGCCTCGACCGGCACGTCTCGCAGACGTGGCGCATGAGCGGGCTCCTGAACTCGTACGTGGCCTCGGTGCCCGCCCAGCAGCGGCTCGGCAAGCGGTGGTTCTCGGGCTCGGCCGACGCGATCCTGCAGAGCCTCAACCTGATCTACGACGAGCAGCCCGACATCATCGTCGTGGTCGGTGCCGACCACGTCTACCGCATGGACTTCAGCCAGATGATCGACGCGCACATCGCGTCGGGCGCGGCCGCGACGGTCGCGGCCATCCGCCAGCCCATCTCGCTCGCCGACCAGTTCGGCGTCATCGAGGTCGACCAGAAGAACCCCGAGCGCATCCACCGCTTCCTCGAGAAGCCGTCCGACCCGGTCGGCCTGCCCGACTCCCCCGGCGAGGTGCTCGCCTCGATGGGCAACTACGTGTTCGACGCCGACGCGCTCATCGACGCCGTGCTCCGCGACGGCGAGCTCACCGATTCCAGCCACGACATGGGCGGCGACATCATCCCCGCCTTCGTGGCGCAGGGCGCGGCCGGGGTGTACGACCTCAATCGCAACGACGTGCCGGGCTCCACCGACCGCGACCGGTACTACTGGCGCGACGTGGGAACCATCGACTCGTTCTTCGAGGCCCACCAGGACCTCATCTCGGTGATGCCGGTCTTCAACCTGTACAACCGCGAGTGGCCGATCTTCAGCCAGCAGCTGAACTCCCCGCCCGCCAAGTTCACGCGCGACGCGCGGGGCACGCTCGGTACCGTCATCGACTCGATCGTGTCGCTCGGCTCGGTGATCTCGGGTGCGCACGTGGAGCGCAGCGTGCTCGGTCCGTGGGCGATGGTGGGGTCGGGGGCGCACGTGTCCGATTCGATCCTCTTCGACCGCGCCCGCATCGACGCCGGCGCCACGGTGCAGCGCGCGATCCTCGACAAGGAGGTCGTGGTCGAGGCGGGCGCCCGCATCGGCGTCGACCGCGCCGAAGACCTCGCCCGCGGATTCATCGTGACCGACAGCGGCATCACGGTCGTCGGCAAGGGCTCCAGGGTCCGGGCGGCCGGCGCGTGAGCGCCGCTGCCCCCGGCCGCCGATCCGGCGGCCCGCTCGTCGTGCTCGACGCCGACTCCACGCTCATCCGCGAGGAGGCCATCGAACTCCTCGCCGAGGCCGCCGGCAGCCTGCCGCTCGTGGCCGCGGTGACCGAGCGCGCCATGCGCGGCGAACTCGACTTCGCGGCGAGCCTTCGCGAGCGGGTCGCGACCCTCGCGGGGCTCGGCGAGGACGACCTCGCACTCGCACGCACGCGCATGACGCCGACGCCCGGCGTGCAGGAGCTCATCGACGGCGTGCACGCTGCGGGCGGCGTCGTCGGCGTCGTCTCGGGGGGCTTCCACGAGCTGCTCGACCCGCTCGCGGAACGTCTCGGGCTCGACTTCTGCCGGGCCAACCGGCTCGAGCGCGACGAGGCGGGCCGCCTCACGGGCGCGGTCGACGGGCCGATCGTCGACGCCGAGGCCAAGGCCGTCGCACTCGAGGAGTGGGCGGCCGAGGCATCCGTTCCCCTGCGGTTCACGGTCGCGGTCGGCGACGGCGCGAACGACCTGCGCATGCTCGCGTCGGCCGGACTCGGCGTCGCGTTCTGCGCGAAGCCCGTGGTGCGCGCCCAGGCCGACGTCGCGATCACGACGCCCGACCTGTCGCAGGTGCTGCCGCTGCTCGGCCTGCGCGGCTGACAGGTCTGCACGCACCGACGACCGGCGCATCGACGACCGACGACGACCGCTGACGACGAAGGCCGCGCCCCGTGCGGGAGCGCGGCCTTCGTCGTTCAGCAGCGATGCGCCGGGATCAGTGCCCCATGCCGAGACCGCCGTCGACCGGGATCACGGCGCCCGAGATGTAGCCGGCGTCGTCTCCGGCGAGCCAGGCGACGACGCGTGCGACCTCGTCGGGCGAGGCGAACCGACCGAGCGGGATGTTCTTCTTGTACTCGGCCTGCTGGGCCTCGGGCAGCTCGTCGGTCATGTCGGTCTCGATGAAGCCCGGCGCCACCACGTTCGCGGTGATGTTGCGGGCGCCGAGCTCGCGCGTGAGCGACCGAGCCATGCCGACGAGCGCGGCCTTGGAGGCCGAGTAGTTGACCTGCCCGGGCGAACCGTAGAGGCCGACGACGCTCGAGATGAACACGACCCGGCCGAACCGTGCCTTCAGCATGCCCTTCGACGCGCGCTTGACCACCCGGAACGAACCCGTCAGGTTGGTGTCGACGACGCTCGTGAAGTCCTCCTCGGTCATGCGGAGCAGCAGCGTGTCGCGCGTGATGCCCGCGTTCGCGACGACGACCTCGACCGGGCCGAGCGCGGCCTCGATCTCGTCGAACGCGCGGTCGACGGATGCGGCGTCGGTGACGTCGGCGCGGACGGTGAGGGTGCCCTCGGGGCCCTCGCCCGACCGTGCGGTCACGGCGACGCGGTGCCCCTGTGCGACGAACTCGCGGGCGATGGCGTAGCCGATGCCGCGGTTTCCGCCGGTGACGAGGACGGTGCGGGGCGTGGTCATGCGGGGACTCCATTCACGTGGGATTGCGGTCTCGAGACGAGCCTGTCTCAGCATAGTGAGGCGCGCATGCCCCAGCCGGTCCGCGATCACGCCCGCCGTGCCGCATCCGATGGCCGAACGGGCCGTGTGCCGTGCGTCTTCGCCGTGCAGTCGCACGGCGCCCGGCGACGTAGGCTTGAGGCGGAGGAGCGCCGCACCGACCTGCGACGACGTTCATGAAGCAGCAATCGATCACGAGTCTGCCGCCCTCGCCCGAGGCGGAGCGGCGTTCGCGCATGATCAAGTACTCGATCGCCATGTCGGTGCGCCTGCTGTGCATCTTCGCCATGCTGTTCGTGCAGGGTTGGTGGCTCGCGGTGTGCGCGGTGGGGGCGATCGTGCTGCCGTACATCGCGGTCGTGATCGCCAACGTCGGCGGGTCGGGCCTCGGCGGCGCGGTCGAACGCCCCGGCGGCATCGTGCCGGTGTCAGGCCCGGGTTCGGCCTCGGCCGGGTCCGCCCAGCAGCCGAGCGATCCCGACGGCGGCTCCTCAGGCCCCGACCGCGGCTCCCCCGAACCCGATGGCGGCTCCCCCGACCCCGGCCCCGGCTCGGGCGGCTCCGAGCGGATGCCGCGGGGCGACGACGATCGGCACGCGGCGTGATCGGCGGCATGCAGCCCGACGGCGCGGTCTGCTCGCGCGCGGCGTGCCACGAGGCCGCCGCCTGGCGCATCGACTGGCAGAACCCGCGCATCCACACGGGTGAGCGGTGGAAAACCTGGCTCGCGTGCGACGAGCACGTCGACTACCTGCGCGGGTTCCTCGAGGCGCGCTCGTTCCCCGTTCGCGTGGTGGAGTTCACCGGCGCGCTCGACGAGGCCGCCGAGGTCGACTCGTGACCGACTGGTCGTTCCTGCGTTCACGACGGTGGGCCGGCTACCTCGCCCTCGTCGTGGTGTTCGCGATCGTCTGCTGCGCGCTCGGCATGTGGCAGTTCGCGCGCCGCGCCGAGGCGCGCGCCGAGATCGCCCGCATCGACGCGAACTACGACGCGCAGGCCGTCCCCGTCTCGGATGCGCTGCCCGACCTCGACGGGTTCGAGGTCGACCAGCGCTGGCAGGTCGTGGCCCTGTCGGGCGAGTACCTCGCCGACGAAGAGGTCGTCGTGCGCAACCGACCCGGTCAGGGCGGCAGCGGCTACGAGGTGCTCACGCCCATGCTGCTCGACGACGGCGACGTGTTCGTCATCGATCGCGGATGGGTCGCGCAGGGCTCCGACGGACGCCCGAGCGAGTACGCCGCTCCCCCGGCGGGCCAGGTCGAGGTCGAGGCGCGCCTGAAGGCGGGCGAGGGGCAGATCAACGGGCGCACCTCTGCGGGCGACGAGTTCGCGACCATCGACCTCGACGAGCTCGCGGGTCGCCTCGACGCGCCCACCTACACGGGGGCGTACGGCCTGCTCGTGCAGTCCGGGGCGGAGGTCGCAGAACCGCCGATCGCCGCCTCCAGGCCCCTGCGCGACGAGGGCCCGCACCTGTCGTACGCCCTGCAGTGGTTCGTCTTCGCCGTCATGGGGTTCGTCGGCCTGGCCTGGGCGGCGAACCGGGAGCGCAAGTCGATCGCCGAGGCATCCGGCATCCGCCCCGAACGCAGCCGTCCGGTGCAGCGCCAGGTGAACCGCACGCAGCGCCGGGACTCCGACGCCGACCTCGAGGACGGCCTGCTCGATCGCCGCTAGGCCAGCTCGATGAGCTCCTGGTACTCGGCGCTCCAGTGGTCTTCGGTGCCGTCGGGCATGATGAGCACGCGCTCGGGGTTCAGCGCCTCGACGGCGCCCGGGTCGTGCGAGACGAGCACGACCGAGCCCTCGTAGTGCGCGAGCGCGTCGAGGATCTCGGCGCGGCTCGCGGGGTCGAGGTTGTTGGTCGGCTCGTCGAGCAGGAGCACGTTCGCACCAGACACGACGATCATCGCGAGGGCGAGACGCGTCTTCTCGCCGCCCGAGAGCACGCCCGCGGGCTTGTGCACGTCGTCGCCGGTGAACAGGAACGACCCGAGCACCTTGCGCGCCTCGGTCTCGGTGAGGTTCGGCGACGAGCTCACCATGTTCTCGAGCACGCTGCGCTTGACGTCGATGGTCTCGTGCTCCTGCGCGTAGTAGCCGACGCGCAGGCCGTGCCCGGCCTCGACCGTGCCCGTGTCGGGCTGGTCGACGCCCGCGAGGATGCGGAGCAGGGTGGTCTTGCCCGCACCGTTGAACCCGATGATGACGACCTTCGAGCCGCGGTCGATCGCGAGGTCGACGGCCGTGAAGATCTCGAGCGAGCCGTAGCTCTTCGACAGGTCGCTCGCCGTGATGGGCGTGCGGCCGCACGGCGCGGGCGTCGGGAACCGGAGCTTCGCCACCCGGTCGACGGCGCGCACCTCGTCGAGGCCGGCGAGCAGCTTCTCGGCGCGCGCGACCATCTGATGGGCTGCCGCGGCCTTCGACGCCTTCGCGCCGAACTTCGCGGCCTGGAGCTTCAGCACGTCGGCCTTCTTCTCGGCGTTCGCGCGCTCCTTCTTGCGGCGCTCCTCGTCGGCTGCGCGCTGTCGCTGGTAGTGCTTCCAGCCCATGTTGTAGATGTCGATGACCGAGCGGTTGGCATCGAGGTAGAAGACGCGGTTCACGACCTCGTCGACGAGCACGACGTCGTGCGAGATCACGATGACGCCGCCCTTGTAGTTCTTCAGGAACTCGCGGAGCCAGACGACCGAGTCGGCGTCGAGGTGGTTGGTCGGCTCGTCGAGGATCATCGTGCCGGCGTCGGAGAAGAGGATGCGCGCGAGCTCGATGCGGCGGCGCTGACCGCCCGAGAGCGTCTTCAGCGGCTGGTCGAGGATCCGGTCGGGGAGGTTCAGGTTCGACGCGATCGACGCGGCCTCGGCCTCGGCGGCGTATCCGCCGAGCGCGTTGAACCGGTCGGTGAGGTTGCCGTACTTCTTCATGGCCTTCTCGGCGACCACGGGGTCGTCGCTGCCCATGTTCATCGACGCCTCGTGCATGCCGAGCGCGAGCGTGCCGAGGCCGCGCGCGTCGAGGATGCGGGTGCGCGCGAGCATCTCGGGGTCGCCCGAGCGGGGGTCCTGCGGGAGGTACCCGATCTCGCCGGAACGGTCGATCCTGCCGTCGGTGGGCAGCGTCTCGCCCGCGAGGGTCTTGGTGAGCGTCGTCTTGCCGGCGCCGTTGCGGCCGACGAGGCCGATCTTGTCGCCGTCGGAGACGCGGAAGTTCACGTGCTCCATCAGGACGCGTGCGCCGACGCGGATCTCGAGATCGTGAACGGCGAGCACAGGGAGCCTCCGGCGGAAGTGGTGGTGGGATCGTGCCGACGTGGCACAGCCGCCCAGTCTATCGCGATCCAGAGGATGGCTGCCGCGCGCGCCGCGCGATGTCGGCGGTGCGCGGCAGACTCACGGCATGACGACGGATGCGGCAGCCGAACGTTCGCTCCGGGCGCTTCGTGCGGCCCGCCTCGCCGCGCAAGGCCTCGGCGAGGGATTCGCTGCGCCCGCAGACGCCGTGCAGCGCCTCGTGTGCGTGCAGGCGCAAGACCTCGCCGCGGCCAAGTGGGTGCTGGGCGCGCGGGTCCCGGGCTCGGTCGAGGCCGCGGTCGACGAGGCGATCGAGGCGCGTTCGTTCGTGCGGTCCTGGCCGATGCGCGGCACGCTCCACTTCGTCGCGCCGGGCATGCTGCGCCCGATCCTGCGCCTGACCTCCGCCCGTCTCATGCAGGCCGCTGCGAAGCGCCACCGGGATGAGGGCATCGACGTCGAGGTGCACGCCACGGCCAGAGCTGTGGCGATCCGCGAGCTGGAGGGCGGCGGGTCTGCATCGCGCGATGAGCTGCAGGCCGCATGGACGGCGGCCGGCATCTCGACCGAGGGCCAGCGCGGCTACCACCTGATCTGGCGCCTCGCCGTGGAGGGCCTGCTGTGCTGCGGGCCGGTCGAGACCAGGGCCCGCCAGCGGTTCGTGCTGCTCGACGAGTGGTCGCCCGCTGCCTCCGACGAGCCCGACGACGCCGATGAGACCCTGGCGCGATTGTTCGTCGGCTACCTCCGCGGGCACGGTCCTGCGACGGTGCGCGACTTCGCATGGTGGACCGGGCTCACGCTCACGCAGGCGAGAACCGCGGTCGGGGCTGCCGGTGACTCGGTCGTCGGCATCGACGACGACCGGTTCGTCGCGGCGGCCGCGTCCGGCACCGACGCCGGCGCGTCGGGGGCGTCGGGGGCGTCGAGACGACGGCATGTGCTGGCGCCGTTCGACGAGTACTACCTCGGGTACGGCGACCGTTCGGCGTACTGCTCGCCCGACGACTCGCTCCGGGTCGTGCCGGGCAAGAACGGACTCTTCCTGCCGATCCTGGTCTCCGACGGCGAGGTCGTCGGCACGTGGCGGCGCTCCCCCGAACGGCGCGGCACGACCGCGATCGAGGTGTCGCCCTTCGCGATCGGTCTCGATCCCGAGGAGTTCCGGCCGTCGTTCGAGGCCTGGGCCGGGTTCTGGTCGACGGGGCTCGGAGACCTCGCCGTCGCCGGGCCCTGAGCGCGGCGCTGCGTACGGCGCAGCGCATGCCGAAGGGCCGGACGCCCGAGGCATCCGGCCCTTCGTCGATCGCGCGGAGCGCTTACTGCTGCAGCGCCGCCTGCAGCTCGAGGGTGATGGTCACCTTGTCGCCGAGCAGCACGCCGCCGGTCTCGAGGGCCGCGTTGTACGTGAGGCCGAAGTCCTCGCGGTTGACGACGGCCTTGGCCGTGGCGCCGCCCTTGTAGTTGCCGTAGGGGTCGCCGCCGAAGCCGCCGAACTCGAAGTCGAAGGTGACGGGCTTGGTGATGCCGCGGATCGTGAGGTCGCCGTCGACCTTGAAGTCGCCGTCCTCGACGCGCACGCCGGTCGAGACGAAGTCGATGGTCGGGTAGGTCTCGGCCTCGAAGAAGTCGCCGGTGCGGAGGTGTCCGTCGCGGTTGGGCTCGTTCGTGTTGACCGAGGCGACCTCGGCCGAGGCGGTGACGGTCGAGTCGAGGGGGTTCTCGGCGGTCACGAAGGTCGCCTCGAAGCGCTCGAACTTGCCCTTGACCTTGCTGATCATGATGTGACGGATGCTGAAGGCGACCTCGCTGTGGGTGGGGTCGATGATCCAGGTGCCGGTGCGGTAGCCGGGGATCTCGATGCCGGTGGCGGTGTTCGTCATAGTGTGCGTTCTCCGTGTTCGATGTCGTTGTGGCGCGCATGCCACATCAATGCGAACGCATGGAATTTCGCAGATATTCCTGAAGTCACGAACTTTCTTCGACGAGCGTGCGTCGAAGGGTCAGCACGCGCTCGACCGCATCGTCGAGACGGGCCTGCGGGATGCGGCCCGAGGTCACGGCGCCCGCGATCGCCCCGACGAGGCCGTCGACGGAGATGCCGACGTCGGCCGGATCGGCGGGAAGCACGTAGAGCAGGAGATCTGCGCCCGAGGCCACCGCGCGGATCGCGTTCTCGTTCGGGTCGGCGTACTCGGGCAGTCCGTTGGCGCCCAGCATGAGCATGTCGTCGGTGACGACGACACCGTCGAACCCGAGCTCCTCGCGGAGGATCCGGTGCCACTCCGGCGACAGCGAAGCCGGAATCGGATCGACCGCCGGGTAGGCGAGATGCCCCGTCATGACGAACTCGCTGCCGGCGTCGATGCCCGCTGCGAACGGGAGGGCGGG
The DNA here is from genome assembly GCF_042884735.1 of Agromyces sp. NPDC058110. NCBI lineage: Bacteria > Bacillati > Actinomycetota > Actinomycetes > Micrococcales > Microbacteriaceae > Agromyces > Agromyces sp. NPDC058110. The sequence continues at coordinate 450,149 of NZ_JBHVTI010000001.1, forward strand.
CCCCGCGTTCCACTCGTCGAGCGCGAGCGGAGCGCTCGGCACGCTCGAGTGCGAGTCGCCGGGCGCGGCGCCGTGCCCCGGGAAGTGCTTGAGCGTGCTGAAGACCGTGCCGTGCTCGCCGGTGACCGCGGCCGCGACGCGTTCGCCGGCCGAGGCCGGGTCGGTGCCGAGCACGCGCGACCAGATGAACGAGTCTGGATCGTCGGTGACGTCGGCGACGATCCCGAAGTTCAGGTTCACGCCGGATGCCGCGAGCGTGGCCGCCCGGGCGGCGAACGCGTCGGTCGTGGCCGATGGCGGCTCGGCGCGCAGGGCCTCCGCGCCCGGCGCCGTGTCCCACGGCAGGCGCTGCACATCGCCGCCCTCCTCGTCGATCGCGACGAGGGGCGGCAGTTCGGGGTCGACCTGCGTCGCCGCGGTGAGCGCGGCGAGCTCCTCGGGGGTTCCGGGCACGTTGTCGCCCATGAGGATGAGCCCGGAGGCGCCCTGCTCCACGAGCGACCGGAGGGGCGCCGGGTCGAGCCCGGGCGCGTGCAGCATGAGCAGCGCCGCGGCCTTCTGCTCGAGGCTCAGCTCCGACATCCGGGTCTCGACGAAGTCCGCGACCGGATCGGTCGGCGTCGGGGTTGGCGTCGGCGACGGCGTAGCCGGGTCGCTCGCGGTCGGCGTGCGCTCGGCGGCGGGGGCCGCCCCTGAGCACCCGGAGAGCAGCGTGATCGCGAGCACCGCGGCGATGCCGAGGACGAGCCGAGTACGCATTCGAACGAGTCTACGCTGCGTGTCCCCCCGCCGACCGCGTGCCCGCTGGGTAGACTCGCCGGGCTCGAAGGGGGTGTTCGTGCGTGTGATCAGGCTCTTGGCGGTCGTGTCGATCGTCGTCGCGACCCTCTTCGCGCCGGTCGGCGCTGCGAACGCCGAGGACTACCCCACGTGGGACGAGGTCGAGGCGGCGAAGGCCGAGGTCGGCGCAAGCGAAGCCGAGGCCGAGCGCATCACGGCGTTCGTCGACGAGCTCGAGGCCGAGGCCGGCCGGCTGGGCGATGCCGCGGTCGCCGCGGCAGCCGAGTCCGTCGCTGCGGAGCAGGCCAGGGCCGATGCCGTGGCCAGAGCGTCGACGCTCGCCGCGCAGGCGGAGCGGACCGAGGCCGACGCGAAGGCGGCGACCACCGCGCTCGGCCGCACGGGTGCCGTGCTCGCCCGGTCGGGCGGGGCCGACGTCGGCCTGCGACTGCTGCTCGAGGGCGACGAGACGGGGCGACTGCTCATGGGGTTGTCCCGGGCTGCGCAGCTGACCTCCGTGATCGGCGGCGTCGCCGCCAGGGCCGAAGCGGCCGAGGCGACCGCCGCGTCGGTGCGCGACCAAGCCGATCGCGCGGAGGCCGAGCGCACTCGACTGGCCGCGGAGGCCGTCGAGGCGGCCGCCGCAGCCGAGGCCGCGCACGAGGCCGCACAGGCGCGAGTGGCCGAGCAGCGCTCCGCCCTCGACACGCTCTACGCCCAGCTGGCGAGCCTGCGCAACCGGTCGGTCGAGGTCGAGCGGCAGTACCGCATCGGTGAGCAGGAGGCCCGCGAACGCGCCGCCCGCGAGGCCGCCGCTGCTGCGGCGGCGGAGGCCGAGGCGGCAGCGGGAGGCGGCTCGGGCCTCACGCCAGCTCCCCCGCCCGGCGTCGTCGTCGACACCGCGGGCGCCCAGGCGTACGCGGCAGCGGCCGTCGCCCGCTACGGCTGGGACGGCGGGCAGTACCAGTGCCTGTACTCGCTCTGGATGCGCGAGTCGAGCTGGCGGGCTGACGCGTACAACGTCTCGAGCGGGGCGTATGGGATCCCGCAGTCGCTGCCGGGCAGCAAGATGGCGGCCGCTGGGGCGGACTGGCGCACGAACGCGGCGACCCAGATCGAGTGGGGCCTGTCGTACATCGCCTCGCGCTACGGCAGTCCCTGCGCCGCGTGGGCGCATTCCGAGGCGGTCAACTGGTACTGAACCCGTTGCCGAACTGGTACTGATAGGACATGAACCCCGCCCCCGACGACCGCGCCGTCTTCCGTGCCCACGGGGCCGAGGCCGTGCTGCTCCTCGGCGGTGCGGCGGCGATCCTGCTGCAATTGGCCGATCCGCGGGTCGCTCGCGGCGTCGCGCGGCACAGCGACTTCGCGAGCCGTCCGCTCGACCGGCTGATCGGCACCCTCGACTACGTCTACGCGGTCGGCTTCGGCGACGACGAGCTCGCCGCCGCCGCCGTGCGGAGGGTCAACGCCCGCCACGTGCCCGTTCGCGGCGGGCGCGCGAGCGGCGGGACTCCCGCCGATCGGGCCGTGCAGCACACCGAGGGCGACGACGGATCGGATGCGGCGCACGCATCGGATGCCGCATACAGTGCGTTCGACGCCGACGCGCAGCGCTGGGTCGCCTCGACGCTGCTGGCCGTCGCACTCGACATCCATGAACGCGTGTACGGCCGGCTCCCGACCGAGGAGGCCGACGCCATCGTGCGGGGATACGCGCCGTTCGGCTTCCGGCTCCAGGCGACGCGGGAGGGCTGGCCCGGGTCGCGAGCGGAGTTCGACGCATGGTGGAACGCCCGGCTCGCGACGTTGACGGTGGGCGCCGAGGCGCGCCGGGTCGCGCGGACGCTGCTCTCGGCATCCGATGCCCTGCCGGGTCTCGCCGTGCTGCTGCCGCCCGTGCGGCTCGTCACGGCCGAACTGCTCCCGCCGGCGCTGCGCGCCGCCTACGGCTTCAGGTGGACCCCGAGCGCCGCGCGCGTGGCCCGCGCCTGGCTCGCGGGGGTCGCCGCGATCTGGCCGTGGCTCCCCCGGGCCGTGCGCCACGCCCCGATGCGGATCTCGCTGCACCGGGCCCGTCGCCGGTACGCTGAGGATGAGCACCGAGGACGATGATGACCGAGCATGCGGAACACCACGGCGAGGCGATCGACAGCATCGATCGCCGGATCGTCGCGGAGCTCAGCCGAGACGGCCGGCTCTCGGTGCGCACGCTCGCCGAACGCGTGCACATCTCGCGCACCGCCGCCCACAATCGCGTGCAGCACCTGGTCGACCGAGGCGTCATCACGGGGTTCGGCGCGAGGATCGATCGCACCTCGATCGGACTGCGCATCTCGGCGCTCGTCGTCGTGCGCACGGCGCCGGGTGCCGATTGGGAGGCGGTCGCCGCGCGACTCGCCCAGCTGCCGTTCGTCGAGAAGGTGCAGGCGGTCTCGGGCGACATCGACCTCATGCTGACGGTCAGCGCACCCGACCACGAGCAGCTGAGCCAGGCGATCCTGCGCGACATCCACGTGATGCCCGGTGTCGTGTCGACCCGGTCGCACCAGATCCTCGCCGAGTTCGACGGCAGGCCCCCGGCGCAGTCGCTCGACATCTGGCGGGCGTGAGGCGCTGACGACGACCGCGGCCGGCATCAGCGCCCCGCCTGCTCAGAAGAACTCGTCGGGGGTGCCGGCTGCGCGCTCGACGTCGCTCGTGCCGATGCCGGCGCCCTTCAGCTTCGAGACCGCGACGCGGAGCCCCGACTCCATCTGCGCGGCCCAGGCGTCGGATTCGTGGGCGCTCGCCTCGGCGGCACGGGCGCGAGCCTCGGCCGTCACCGCGGCGTTGCGCGCGTCGGACACCTGTCGCAGCGCGAGCGAGATGCCGTAGTACGCGGCGACCATGGTCGCGATCGGCGCGGCGATGACCGCGAGCGCGCTGATCGCCGCCCCTGTGGGGCTGAACGCGATGAGCAGGGCGAACGCGAGGAACAGGGCGGCGATGGCGGCCAGCACGACGAGCATGAACCGCAGGTCGCGGCTCCAGGAACGGCGCTCGGGGTCTTCGGGCAGGGGGGCCGCCGTCGCGACGGCTTCGGTCTCCTCCTGCTCGACCGCGTCGGGAACCGGATCGGCGAGCTGGTCCTCCTGGTCGTAGATCGGACGAGTGTTCGCGTCGCTCATGCTCTCCCCTGCTTCCCCTGCGTTGTTCGACACCCAATTGTGGGCCCCACCCGGAGGGGGGTCAAGGAACCGCGCCGTGCAGCGGCATCCGCCCCTCGTGCGGCCGGGACGACCGGTTCACCCGCCCGCCGACCCGTCGGACGGACGCGGCCGCAGCGCGGGCGCCACCCGGTGCAGCACCTTCGTCACGAGCGGTGCGACGAACAGCAGCAGCACCCACAGCATGCCGACCGAGGGCACGAGGTACGCGAGCGCGCCGGCGATCACGAGCACGACGAGCACCGCGACGGTGCGACCCAGGTCGAACGACGCGTCGTCGTCGAGGAGGTCCGGATGCCGCAGCAACTCGATCTCCATCAGCAGCATCGCGCTCGTGGTCACGAACATCGTGCCGATGTAGACCGCGTCGAAGCTGCCGTTGTCGGTGTCCATCGACGACACCGAGTTCGCCGCGAACGGCAGGAACACGATGCTCGCAAGCCACAGCATGTTGAACCAGAGCAGACGCGACGAGTAGTCGCGCACCGACTCGAACACACGGTGATGGATGACCCAGAACCGCCCGATGACCGCGAACGTGACGACGAACGCGACGAACGCGCCGAAGTTCTCGGCCGCGAACTCGTCGAAGCGGGCGCCCTCGAGGTCTCCGGCCAGGTCGACGAGCGGCAGGATCAGCAGGGTGATCGCGATCGCCACGGTCGCGTCGGAGAAGTTGACCAGGCGGTCGAGGCCGCGCTCAGTACGGGCGTGCTGCACACGTGCTCCCTTGTTCGAGGTCCGTCGTGGTCGTCGCCGAACCGGGCTCAGCCGCGCGGGGCGGATGCGTCCGCCGCGGGCTCCTCTTCGGGGCGCGCGACGATCTCGGCGGGGAGGTGGCGCGAGAGCAGGAGCGAGAGCGACATGAGCGCGAACACGATGAAGATCGCCTGCCTCAGGGCGTCGATCTGCGACGCCGCGTAGTCCTCCGCGATCGACGTCGCCGCCTCCTGGGAGCCGCCGGCATCGAGCACGATCCGCTCGGCCTCGGACTGCGAGACGATCGGAACGCCCGCGTCGAGGTAGGCGACGACCTGCGTGCGCTCCTCGGGGGTGATCGTCGCGTTCTCGCCGACCGCGGTCGCGAAGCCGCCTCCGAGCAGCAGGATGAACACGGAGCCGACGACCGCCGTCCCGAACGACGAGCCGAGGTTCTGGAAGGTTCCCTGCAGGCCGCCGACCTCGGAGGTGTCGGACTTCTCGACGGCCGACATGTTCACATTGCCGAGCTGCGAAGCCAGCAGGCCGAACCCCGCGCCGACGATGAACATGCCGATGGCGAAGGGGGCGCCCTGCAGTGCGGGCTGGATGGCGACCAGCACGAACAGGAGCCCGACCGCCATCGTGATCTGCCCGAGCTGCGCGATGCGCCGGGCCGAGCGTCGCGACGTGAGCCAGGAGCCGACGATGGAGAAGAGGATGAGGCCGGTCGACAGCGGCAGGATCTTGAGTCCGGTCTCGAGCGCGTCGTACTCCTGCATCGTCTGCAGGTAGACCGGGATGACGAAGAACAGCGCGGCGATCGCGAAGTACTGCACGAGGAAGCCCGAGAGGCCGCTGCGCAGAGCCGCGATGCGGAACAGCTCGACCTTGAGGAGCGGCATCCGACCCTGCGCCTGCAGCGACCGCTGACGCTGCACGAACCACCACAGCACGACGATGCCGACGAGGATCAGGTAGGTCACGAGCGAGACACCGAGAGGCGCGATCTCGACCCCGTTGACCTCTGGCGAGTTGAGCGGTACGAACCAGCCCCACGACTTCGACTGGAGCACACCGAACACGACGAGCGCCATGCCCCCGGCGGAGAGCACGACGCTCAGGATGTCGATCTTGACCTTCTGGTCGGCCGCGACATCCTTGATCCTGCCCGACAGGATGAGCACGCCGATCATGACGACGGTCTCGGCGACGAAGACGTAGCGCCACGAGCCGTACGTCGTCACGAGCCCGCCGATCAGCGGCCCGGCTGCGGCTGCGAGGCCGGTGACCGCTCCGAGGATCGAGAACGCCGCGACGCGCGCCTTGCCCTGGTAATTGATGGCGGCGAGGGCTGCGATGGCCGGGATCACGAGTACCGCGCCCAGGCCCTCGATGAGCGACCAGCCGAAGAGCAGCACGGTGAGGTTCGGGCTCAGGGCGGTCAGCAGCGAACCGAGGCCGTAGATCACCGAGCCGATCTTGAACGCCCGGCTCCGGCCCCACTTGTCGCCGAACTTGCCGCCCGTGAGCATGAACGCCGCCATCGTGAGCGTGTAGAAGGTGATCGCCGCCTGCATGCCGGTGATCGTCGTGCCGAGGTCACTCGCGACCTGCGAGATGGAGACGTTCATGACGGTGCTGTCGAGCACCATGACGAACTGCGACACAGCCAGGATGACGATGACGAACCCGTTCTTCATGACCGGAGCCTACCGCTGCGGGTGCGCGCACCGCGGGACGGAATCGCGGGCCGGAATCGCGGGACGGAATCGCCTGACTTCCTCCGCGCACGGACCGGCCTCCGATGCCGACGAGCGGCGGCAGTTGGTCGGGGTGCTTCGATGAGCGCCATGGGAAGCGGCCGCGTGCTCGCAGGCATCTCGGGATCGATGCAGAACCCAGCGAAACGGGCATGTTCGGGCACCGGGTGCGACACCGCCGCGGCACCGCGCGCAGGCGGGGAACGAAGAAACCCCCTGATGAATCTTGCGATTCATCAGGGGGTTCTTGGTGGATCTGAGGGGACTCGAACCCCTGACCCCCTGCATGCCATGCAGGTGCGCTACCAGCTGCGCCACAGACCCGTTTCGGTTCTCACCGATTCGTTCTCGCCGTGTTTCAGGCGATGGTTTGAGCTTACACCAGCCTCCCGCCACAAATGAAATTGAGGGAAGCTCGGCCGATGCGGCGCTCGGTCAGCCCGCCAGGAGCGGAGCCACGGGCACAGCGGGGCAGTCGAGCCACAGCCGCTCGAGACCGTAGTACAGGCGGTCCTCGGGGTGGAAGACGTGCACCACCAGGTCGCCGAAGTCGAGCAGGATCCAACGACCGGTGCCGTGGCCCTCGCGACGGAGCGTCGGGACGCCGGCCTCGCGGAGGGAGTCCTCGATCGCGTCGGCGATCGCGATGACGTTGCGCTCGGAATTGCCGCTCACGAGCAGGAACACGTCGGCGAACGGCAGTGGCCCCGAGACATCGAGCGCGACGAGGTCGTCACCGCCCTTGGAGTCCGCTGCGCGAGCCGCGCGGGCGAGGGCGTCGAGAGCCTGGTCGGATGCGGTCATTCGCTCGTTTCCGGTCGTCGGTGGGAGGGAGAGATCAAAAGAGGCCGGTCAGTGCGCCGACGACGAGCGTCGCGACGACACCGAGCGCGAGGACGCCCGCGGTGACGGCGAGCACGAGTGGCACGTTCATGCCCTCCTTGGAGGGCGGGGCGACGAGGGCCTTCGTGGCGCTCTGCGTACTGATCGCTCGAGTGGCGGAGATCGGAGCGCCGACCCCGGCCCCGTCTTCGACCTGGTCGAAGAGGCGGTCGACGTCGGAGGAGTCGATCTGGCTGGGGTGCACCCCGGTCGCGCCGTAGCTACGCGGCAGGTCGATGGAACCCGTGACGATGACCTCGCCGTTGCCGCTGTTCGCGAGGGGCGCCGGAATACCGGACTGGTCGGGCAGCGACGGCAGGATGAGGGCGTTCGTCGTCGTCGGAACACCGCGTCCGACACCGCCTCGCGAGAGCATCTGGTCGTAGGGCTGCGCCTGCTCAACCGGCGCGTCGAGCTGCGCGGTCCAGTGTCCGACCGGCTTCGGTGCGGCGATGGGCTGCTCGGCGAATGCGGCGGACTCGGCCTGGTGCGGGGCGGCCTGCCGATGCGGTGGCTCGTTCTGCGCCGCTGCGCCCGCCGCCGGGGCAGCGGGGTGCATCGTCGCGGGCGGCCGCGGGGCACCCATGGCCGTGGCGCCGGCGATCTCGTGGTCGACCTCGTCGAGGTCGTCGCCGTCGGACGGAGCATCGACGTCGAGCATCGCGCGGAGTTCGCGGCGCGTCAGCGTGCGCTCCGGCGTCTGCGCCTGACGCGGAGTCGGAGCCTGCTGCTGCGGAGTCGGCTGCTGTGCCGCGGGTGCTGCAGGGGCCGTGTTCTGCGACGGCTGCGCGGGCACGGCTCCGAACGGAGTCTGAGGGACCGCCGGAGCCTGCGGAACCGCCGGAGCCTGAACCGGATTCACCGGTGCCGGTGCGAACGCCGACGGGGTGTTCGCGGGGTACGGCGCCGAGACCGGGAACGCCGGGGTCGGCGCAGGCGCACTGCCGTACGGGCCCCCGTGCGACGGAGTGGTCGGCGCAGGTGTTGACGCAGTGGCCGGGACTGGTGCCGGGGCCGCGACCGGTGCCGGCTGAGGCGGCGCTGCCGGTCGCTGCGGCTCGGGCGCTGGGGTCGGCGAAGCGGCCTGCTCCTGCAGGCGTTCGCGCTCGCGCATCTCGCGGCGCGTCAGCTGTGGTTCCTGCGACGACGTCATGCGACACTCCGATAGAGATGGTGCTTGGAGATGTACTGGACGACCCCATCGGGCACCAAGTACCACACCGGGAAACCCCGGCGCACCCTGTCCCGGCAGTCGGTCGACGAGATCGCCAGAGCCGGGACTTCGAGCAAGCTTACGTCTTGCTCGGGCAATCCGCGAACGGACAGCACATGTCCCGGCCGACTCACAGCCACGAAGTGGGCGAGGTCCCACAGCTCCGCGACGTCTTTCCACGAGAGGATCTGCGCGATGGCATCGGCACCCGTGATGAAGAAGAGATCCGCTTCGGAGCGCTCGCGCCGCAGGTCTCGAAGGGTGTCGATCGTGAACGTCGGCTTCGCGCGATCGATGTCGACGCGACTCACGGTGAACCTCGGGTTCGATGCGGTGGCGATCACCGTCATGAGGTAGCGGTGCTCGGCCTGCGTGACGTTCGACTTGTAGCTGGGCTGACCGGTCGGCACGAACACGACCTCGTCGAGATCGAGCGACTGCGCGACCTCGCTCGCCGCCACGAGGTGACCGTGGTGGATGGGGTCGAACGTGCCGCCCATCACACCGACGCGCGGTCGACGCCGCTCAGCCTCGGTCACGGTTCGACGGCCTCGCTCAGTGCCCGCCGTGCTCGTCGGCTCCGTGGCGCGCGGCGTAGGCCTCGGCCTTCGCACGGTGGCGGTTGGCGACGTCGCGGTAGGACGCGGTCACGAATGCGAGCACGGCGAAGATGATGAGTGCGACGAGCCCGTACGCCCACGTCGCCATCGGCAGTTCGACCGCGTGCACCGACTCCGACGTGAGGATGCCGGTCAGTGCCGTGCTCGTGAAGCTCATTCGTGTTCCTTTCGAAGCCTGCTGTGTTGCTCGTGACAGTCTAGCGAGATCAGGCCCGCACGTGCCCGGCGCCCCGCACGATCCACTTGGTGCTCGTGAGCTCCGGGAGGCCCATCGGGCCGCGTGCGTGCAGCTTCTGTGTCGAGATGCCCACCTCGGCACCGAAGCCGAACTCGGCGCCGTCGGTGAAACGGGTCGAGGCGTTGACCATGACGGCGGCGGAGTCCACCTCGTTGAGGAAGCGCTCGGCGTTGGCCAGGTCGTTCGTCACGATCGACTCGGTGTGCTTCGTCGAGAAGCGTCGGATGTGCTCGAGCGCGTCGTCGAGCGAATCGACGACGGCGACCGAGATGTCGAGGCTCATGTGCTCGGTGGCGAAGTCCTCGTCGGTGACCGGGAGGAGGCCCGGACGGATCGCCCGAGCGCGCTCGTCGGCGTGGATCGTGACGCCCGCATCCGCGAGGCGGTCGAGCACTGCGGGCAGCAGGCGCTCTGCGGCGTCTCGGTGCACGAGCACGGTCTCGAGCGCGTTGCAGACACTCGGTCGCTGCACCTTCGCGTTGTGCACGAGGTCGACGGCCCACTGCTCGGGCGCCGAGGCGTCGAGGAACATGTGCACCACGCCCGCGCCCGTCTCGATGACGGGCACGCGCGCCTCCTCGACGACGGCGCGGATGAGCCCGGCACTCCCCCGCGGGATCAGCACGTCGACGTAGTCGCGCGCCTGCATGAGGTGCCGAGCGCCGGCGCGCCCGAAGTCGTCGACCGTCTGCACGGCCTCGGCGGGCAGTCCGACGGCGTCGAGCGCGCCGCGGAGCACGTCGACGAGCACCCGGTTGGTGTGCTCGGCCGCGGTGCCGCCCCGCAGCACCACGGCGTTCCCGCTCTTCAGCGCGAGCACGGCGATGTCGACCGTGACGTTCGGTCGAGCCTCGTAGATCGCGCCCACCACGCCGAGCGGCACGCGCACCTGGTCGATGCGGACGCCGCTCGGAAGGGTGCGACCGGTCAGGGTCTCGCCGACCGGATCGGTCAGCCCGATGACGTCGAGCACCGCGTCGGCGAGGGCGTCGATGCGGGTCGCATCGAGGGCGAGCCGGTCGAGCAGGCCGCTCGCGAGCCCGGCCGTGCGCCCCGCCTCGAGGTCGAGCGCGTTCGCCGCGATCACGTCGGCGGCGCGATCGCGAAGGTCGGACGCGATGCGCTCGAGCGCGGCGTCCTTCTCGGCGGTCGTCGCGCGGGCGAGGCGGTAGGACGCCTCCTTCGCCGCGGCGAGCCGCGCGTCGATCACGGTCGTGTCGAGGTCGGGCTGCTCCATGGCATCAGCCTAGGCGAGCGGGACCGCCTCGTCGGCCGTGTGACGTTCGGGGGCGGCGTCGAACCACGTGCCGATGTGCGAGCCCGAGAGCGCGTCGGCGACGAGGGGCGTCGCCGTGATGAGCACGGCCGCGCCGGAACTCGCGGCGATGCGAGCTGCGGAGACCTTGGTCTCGGCTCCCCCGGTGCCGACGCCGGCTCTGCCGATCGACCCGATCTCGACCCCGGCCAGTTCGTCGCCGTAGGCCACGTGCTCGATGCGCTCTGCGCCCTCGAGATGCGGAGGCTTCGTGTAGAGCGCGTCGACGTCGGAGAGCAGCACGAGCAGGTCGGCGCCGATGAGCTCGGCCACGAGGGCCGCGAGCCGGTCGTTGTCGCCGAACCGGATCTCGTGGGTCGCCACGGTGTCGTTCTCGTTCACGATCGGCAGGATGCGAAGCGCGAGCAGCCGGTCCATCGCGCGCTGGGCGTTCGATCGGGGGGTCGCGTTCTCGAGGTCGCCCGCGGTCAGCAGCACCTGCCCGGCGAGCACGCCGTACCGATCGAGGCTCGTCTGGTAGCGCCACATGAGCACGTTCTGGCCGACGGCTGCCGCCGCCTGCTGCGTCGCGAGGTCGGTCGGGCGTCCGTCGAGGCTGAGGAACGGGATGGCGGTCGCGATCGCCCCGGATGAGACGAGCACCACCTCGGTGCCGCGGGCGTGCGCCGCCGCGAGCGCGTCGACCAGCGGGCCGATCTGCTCGGCGTTCTCGCCGCTGACCGACGAGGAGCCGACCTTCACGACGATGCGCTGCGCCGACGGGATGTCGGCGCGGGTGCGCAGCGTCATCGGTCGTCCTCGGCCTCCGCCGGGGCGGTCGGTGTCGCGGCGTCGGCAGGCTCGTCGTCGTCGGCCCAGAGGCCGGCCTCGCGCTCGCGATCGAGCTCCGCCCGGGCCTCGGCCTTCGCGTCCATGCGATCGTGGTAGTCGCTGCGCCGCTCGGCGCGCGTCGCGCGTCGGTTCTCATCGAGGCGCACATCGGTGCCGCGCGGGGCGGTGATGAGCTCGGCGGTCGACGTGAGCGTGGGCTCCCAGTCGAAGACGACGCCGTGGCCGGGGCCGATCACGACCGTCGATCCGGCGACCGCTCCCGCGCGCACGAGGGCGTCCTCGACACCGAGACGCGCCAGGCGGTCGGCGAGGAAGCCGACGGCCTCGTCGTTGGCGAAGTCGGTCTGCTGCACCCAGCGCTCGGGCTTGCCGCCGAGCACGCGGTAGATCGTGCCGTAGCTGCCGCCCTCGGGCTTGACGACGTAGTCGACCTCGTCGACGGCCTTCGGACGCATGACGATGCGAGGGCCCTCGGGGGCGGATGCCGCGGCTTTGCGCTCCTCGTCGACGAGGGCGCCGAGCGCGAATCCGAGCTGGCGGAGACCTTCGTGGCTGACGGTGGAGATCTCGAACACCGTGAACCCACGGGCCTCGAACTCGGGCTTGACGAGCTCGGCGAGGTCGCGGGCCTCGGGCACGTCGACCTTGTTGAGCGCGACGAGCTGCGGACGCTCGAGGAGCGGCGTCTGCCCCTCGGGCACCGGGTAGGCGGCGAGTTCGCCGAGGATGACGTCGAGGTCGCTGATCGGATCGCGGCCCGGTTCGAGCGTGGCGCAATCGATGACGTGGAGCAGCGCGGAGCAGCGCTCGACATGGCGGAGGAACTCGAGCCCGAGCCCCTTGCCCTCGCTCGCGCCCTCGATGAGCCCGGGCACGTCGGCGACGGTGAAGCGGTGGTCGCCCGCCTGCACGACGCCGAGGTTCGGGTGCAGCGTGGTGAACGGGTAGTCGGCGATCTTCGGGCGCGCGGCCGACATGGCGGCGATCAGGCTGGACTTGCCGGCCGACGGATAGCCGACGAGCGCGACATCCGCGATGGTCTTGAGCTCGAGCCTGATCTCGCCCTCGTAGCCGAGGGTGCCGAGGAGTGCGAACCCGGGCGCCTTGCGCTTGGTCGTCGCGAGCGAGGCGTTGCCCAGGCCGCCCTGGCCGCCTGCGGCTGCGACGAACCGCATGCCGGGCTCGGAGAGGTCGACCAGCTCTGTGCCGTCGGGGTCCTTCACGACCGTGCCGACCGGGACCGGCAGTTCCAGCGGCTCGCCGAGCGCGCCGGAGCGGTTGTCGCCCATGCCCGGCTGGCCGTTGCCGCTCGAGCGGTGCGGGCGCCCGTGGTACGCGAGCAGGGTCGTGACCTGCGGGTCGGCGACGAGCACGATGTCGCCGCCGTTGCCGCCGTTGCCGCCGTCGGGACCCGCGAGGGGCTTGAACTTCTCTCGGCGCACCGAGACGCACCCGTTGCCACCGTGACCGGCGCGCAGGTACAGCGTCACCTCATCGACGAAGCTGACCATCGACGTGCCTTTCTGCTCTCGAAACACGTGAGGGCGAGCCGAAGCCCGCCCTCACGATGAAACCTGTCGGTCGACTATTCGCCGGCCGCCACGATGTTGACCACCTTGCGGCCGCCCTTGGTGCCGAACTGCACCGAGCCGGCCTCGAGCGCGAACAGCGTGTCGTCGCCACCGCGACCAACACCCGCACCCGGGTGGAAGTGGGTGCCGCGCTGGCGGACGAGGATCTCGCCCGCGCTGACGACCTGGCCGCCGAAGCGCTTCACGCCGAGGCGCTGTGCGTTCGAGTCACGACCGTTGCGAGTGGAGCTCGCTCCCTTTTTGTGTGCCATGTCTGATTCTCCTTGCGAGCCGCAGCTGTTACTTGATGCCGGTGACCTTGACGCGCGTGAGCTCCTGACGGTGGCCCTGGCGCTTCTTGTAGCCGGTCTTGTTCTTGAACTTCTGGATCACGATCTTGGGGCCGCGGAGGTCGTTGAGGACCTCGGCCGTGACCGTGACCTTTGCAAGCGACTTGGCGTCGGAGGTGATGTTCTCGCCGTCGACGAGGAGCACCGCGGCGAGCTGGACGTTGCCGTCCTTGTCAGCCTTGATGCGGTCCATCGTCACGATGGTGCCGACTTCGACCTTCTCCTGCCGACCGCCGGCGCGCACTACTGCGTAAACCACTACTCGTACCTATCTTTGGGGAACCCGGGGGTTCCGACTGTCTGATGGGATGTCACTGCGCGGTCGCCCCAGCGGGAAGAAGGGTGGTGACTGCCAGAAAACTGTGTGGGCGCACCGTGATAAGCGGCGGCACCAACGGTCGAGTTTACCGGATGAGGGCGACTCGGTCAAACGAGCGGCCACCGGCGCGTCGCGCGCGTCGGAGCCTAGGATCGGGGCATGACCGTGCTCATCGACACGCCGCTCTGGCCCAAGCACGGCACGGTCTGGGCCCACCTCGTGAGCGACGAGTCGATCGCCGAGCTCAGGGCGTTCGCAGATGCGGCGGGCCTGCCGGCCCGCGCCTTCGACCTCGACCACTACGACGTGCCCGTCGAGCGGTACGACGAACTCGTCGCGGCCGGGGCCGTGCCGGTGCCGCCGCGCGAACTCGTGCGGCGGCTCGCGGCGAGCGGATTGCGCGTGCTCCCCCGTGACCGTCCGCACCGCCGGAGGGCCGAGCGGGCCGGCACCGACTGAAGTCGACTCGACCCGCTCGTGCTGGCCGAGCTATTCGGAGTCGGACCCCGACGGCTCGCCGGACTCGGCGGGGGTGCCGTCGGCGCGCGTGATCACGGGCGCACCGCCCGCGGGCGAGAGCGCGGCGGTCGACACGCGCCGGCTCCGCGACCGGCCCTCGCCGGCCTTCTTCGGGGCGGGCAGGGCGTCGAGCACCGAGTCGAGGAGCTCGGCGGTGCCGGCGGACGGCTCCGGACGCGTGCGCGGGGCGGCCACGACCGGCAGGTCGAGGAGGGGCGCGACCGCGGGCTCGGGTGACGGAGCCTCGGGTGCCACCTCTGCCGCGATCGGCGTGCGGGGCTCGCTCGCCGGCGCACTCGGAGCAGCGTCGGGCGCCGCTTCGGGCTGCGCGTCGGACGACGACTCCCGCGGCTCGGCGTTGGAGTCGGATGCCGCGGCGCCGGCCTGCTCGCGCGACGCACGGCGGCCCCGACCGCGACGACGGCCCTGACGGGGCGCTGCTGCCTCGTCGTCGGACTTCGCCTCGGGCGCCGGTGCCGCTGCCGGAGCGGATTCGGCGGGCGCCGCATCGCCCTCGCGGTGCTCGGAGTGCGGGATCGTCGATGCCGCGATCTGCGCGAGGGCGTGCTTGACGTCTTCGGTGATGGCGTGCGTGCCGGTGTGCGCCTTCGGCTCGGAGGGGGCCGTGTGCTGCGATCCGCCGCCGGAGTTTCCTCCGCCGTTGCCGGAGCCCTGGCTTCCGCGGGCGCCGCGACGTCGTTCGGACTGCGGCTGCTGGGGCGCGCTGCGGTGCTTGAACACCGGCTCGTGGTGCACGACGATGCCGCGGCCCGCGCAGACCTCGCACGGCTCGCTGAAGGTCTCGAGCAGGCCGAGGCCCAGCTTCTTGCGGGTCATCTGCACGAGGCCGAGCGAGGTGACCTCGGCCACCTGGTGCTTGGTGCGGTCGCGCGACAGGCACTCGATCAGTCGGCGGAGCACGAGGTCGCGGTTGGACTCGAGCACCATGTCGATGAAGTCGACCACGATGATGCCGCCGATGTCGCGCAGCCTCAGCTGGCGCACGATCTCTTCGGCGGCCTCGAGGTTGTTCTTCGTGACCGTCTCTTCGAGGTTGCCGCCGGAGCCGACGAACTTGCCGGTGTTGACGTCGACCACGGTCATCGCCTCGGTGCGGTCGATGACGAGCGAACCGCCGGAGGGCAGCCACACCTTGCGGTCGAGCGCCTTCTCGATCTGCTCGCTGATGCGGAACGAGTCGAAGGAGTCGCGGTCGCCCTCGTAGGCCTCGACGCGCTCGAGCAGGTCGGGTGCGACGGCGCGCAGGTAGCGCTCGATGGTGGCGCGCGCCTCGTCGCCCTCGATGATCATCTTCTGGAAGTCCTCGTTGAAGACGTCGCGGACGATCTTGATGAGCAGGTCGGGCTCGGAGTGCAGCAGCGCGGGCGCCTGGGCCTTCTCGAGCTGCGTCGAGATGTCGGCCCACTGCGCGAGCAGCCGGTTCACGTCGAGCGTCAGCTGCTCCTCGGTGGCGCCCTCGGCGGCGGTGCGCACGATCACGCCCTGGTTCTCGGGAAGCACCTCCTTGAGGATCTTCTTGAGGCGGGCGCGCTCGGTGTCGGGGAGCTTGCGGCTGATGCCGTTCATCGACCCGTTCGGCACGTACACGAGGTAGCGGCCCGGCAGCGAGATCTGGCTCGTGAGGCGCGCGCCCTTGTGGCCGACCGGGTCCTTGGTGACCTGCACGAGCACGCGATCGCCGGGCTTCAGCGCGAGCTCGATGCGGCGGGGCTGGTTCTTCTCGCCGTTCTCGGCCGCGGCGTCCCAGTCGACCTCGCCCGAGTACAGCACGGCGTTGCGGCCGCGGCCGATGTCGACGAACGCGGCCTCCATGCTCGGCAGCACGTTCTGCACGCGACCGAGGTAGACGTTGCCGATGAGCGAGGCGTCTTGGTTGCGGGCCACGTAGTGCTCGACCAGCACGCCGTCTTCGAGCACGCCGATCTGCACGCGCCCGCTCTTCTCGCGGACGACCATCGAGCGGTCGACCGACTCACGGCGTGCGAGGAACTCGGACTCGGTGATGATCGTGCGGCGGCGACCGGCGTCGCGACCGTCGCGGCGCCGCTGCTTCTTCGCCTCGAGGCGGGTCGAGCCCTTGACGCGCTGCGGTTCGGTGATGAGCTCGGGCTCGCGCGGCGTGCGCACCTTGACGACCGTGTTCGCGGGCTGGTCGCCCGTCGCGCGCGGCTCCTCGCCGCTCCGGCGGCGCGTGCGGCGGCGGACGCTCGAGCCCTCTTCGTCGCGCTCGGCCGGGAAGTCGCCGCGCTCGGGGCGCTCGCCGCGCTCGGGGCGCTCGCCGCGCTCGGGGCGGTCGGGCTGCACGAGCACGGGCGGTGCGTGGAAGATCAGCGAGGTGGTCGTGAGGTTGGCCGGGATCGGCGAGACGGGTGCCTCGGCCGCGTCGGGCTGCTCGGGCTCGACCGGTGCCTCGTCGGACTCGGCGTCGCTCGACGGGACTCCGTCGACCGGGGCCGCGACGTGACGT
This sequence comes from Agromyces sp. NPDC058110, assembly GCF_042884735.1. Lineage (NCBI taxonomy): Bacteria > Bacillati > Actinomycetota > Actinomycetes > Micrococcales > Microbacteriaceae > Agromyces > Agromyces sp. NPDC058110. The sequence continues at coordinate 466,910 of NZ_JBHVTI010000001.1, forward strand.
CCGGCGTGGTGCGCCGACGCCGACACGGGGGCCGGCGTCTCGACGACCGTCTCGGCCGCGCCCGCCTCGGTCTGGGCGCCCTCGGCGACCGGTGCGGCGACCTCGACCTCGGGTGCGGGCGCCTGGGCCTCGAGGGCCTCCTGCGCTGCACGGCCGCGGCCGCGTCGGCCGCCGAAGAGCCCACCGCGCCGCTTGGGCGCCGCCTTCGGATCGGGTCGGTTCTGGTGCTCGTTGCCTTCCACCATCTCTGGTGCACTCCTACACCGGTCGGAACGGCCGCGCCGTTCCTTCCGTACTCTCAGGTGCGGTTCCGCGTCGTACGCGGGACCGCCAATTCTCAGCTCGCGACCGGCAGGGTTGCCCTGTCGCCACATCGTGCGGTGCGTTTCACCGCTCAGTCGGATGCGCGGCATCCGGGAAGTTTCGTCTGTCGCCGTTTCCGGGCCCGGCCCGGTCGGCTTCCTCGATTATCGCACGACCCGCACCGAACCCGCCGATTCGCCGTGTCAGAATCGAGTCATGTCGGATGCCCCCGCCCGCCCGAAGCCCGTCGCCCTCGCCATCAGCCTCGTCGTCCTCGGGGCGTTCGGTCTGCTCGCGGCGTGGGAGCTCTCGGTCGAGAAGGTGCTCGTGCTGATGGACCCCGACCACATCCCGAACTGCAATGTGGGCGTGCTCGTGGGCTGCAGCACGAACCTCGCTTCGTGGCAGGGGTCGGTATTCGGGTTCCCGAACCCGTTCGTGGGCATGATGGCCTGGCCCGTGGTGATCACGATCGGCATGGCGCTGCTCGCCGGTGCGACGTTCTCGCGGTGGTTCTGGGCGGCGTTCAACGTCGGCGTCGCGGGTGCCCTGGTGTTCGTCGGCTGGCTCATCTACCAGAGCATCTACGTGCTCGACGTGCTGTGCCCTTGGTGCATGCTCACGTGGGCCGTGACCATTCCGACGTTCTGGCTCGTGACGCTGCACAACCTGCGATCGGGCAACCTGCCCGCGTCGGCCCGCGTGCGACGCCTCGCCGCCGCGTGGTACGGCTGGATCCCGGTGATCACGGTGGTCTGCTACGCCGTCGTCATCCTGCTCGCCCAGGCGCAGATGAACGCGATCCCGCGCGTGCTGATCGACCTCCAGAACGCCTGGCGCTGACCGCCCGACGATCCGGGGCTGAGCGACCCGGCCGCGGCGACCAGTGCTCGATCGGTGGCTCGACCGGCATCCGTCGTTCAGCCGTGGTCGGCCGGAGCGATCGGGATCAGGCGAACCAGAGCGCGAGCTCGCGCTCGGCGGACTCGACCGAGTCGGAGCCGTGCACGAGATTCTGCTGCACCTTGAGGCCCCAGTCGCGGCCGAAGTCGCCGCGGATGGTGCCCGGCGCGGCCGTCGTCGGGTCGGTGGTGCCCGCGAGCGAGCGGAAGCCCTCGATCACGCGGTTGCCGGCGACCCGGATCGCGACGACCGGACCCGACTCCATGAACTCGACGAGCGGCTCGTAGAACGGCTTGCCCTCGTGCTCGGCGTAGTGCTGCGCGAGGAGCGAACGGTCGGCCTGCACGAGGCGGATGTCGACGAGCGAGTAGCCCTTGGCCTCGATGCGGCGCAGGATCTCGCCCGTGAGGTTGCGGGCGACGCCGTCGGGCTTGACGAGCACGAGGGTCTCTTCGATTGCGGTGGTCATTCGTGTTCCTTTCGGTAGGCGGCGACGGCCGCCGCCTTCTCTCGGTCGATGCGTTCGCCGACGATCATGCAGTACGCCCAGATGCCGCCGAAGAGCGCTCCGATGAAGAACATCCCGGCGTTGAGGAATCCGGCGAGGAGGATGAGCGCCTGCACGGCCCATCCGAGTGCGTACGCCCAGCGGTGCTTGAGCAGGCCGATCGTGGCGATCATGAGCACGATCACGACGCCGCCGGCGACGAGCGCCGACCAGCGCGGCAGCCCGAAGGCGCCGCCGTCGTCGGGCGTGAGGCCCCAGATGACGAGCGAGGCGAGGAACACCACGAGCAGCTCGAACCCGAGCACGATGGACGCGAGGCTCGCGCGCACCGAGCGGGGGGCCGATGCGGCGGCCTGCGCCTCGGCTCGGGACTCGCCGTCGGGCGTCGGAAGGTCGGTCGGCTCGCCGGCGATGCCGCTCATCGCGCGCCCCACCCTCGGTCGTTCGCGATCGCGATCGCATCGCCGACGAGCACGACGGAGCCGGTGACGACCACCGCGCGCTTCTCGCCCTCGGTCGCCCAGTCGCGGGCCTCGTCGAGGGCGTCGTCGAGCCGTTCGATCACGCTCACGCGATCGGGCCCGGCCTTCGCGGCCACGATGCCGGCGAGCCGGTCGACGTCGGTCGCTCGGTCGGACCCTGGCGCGGTGACGATGAACTGCGCGTCGAGGCCGACGAGCACGTCGACGATGCCCTCGGCGTCCTTGTCGCCGAGCACGCCGAGCACGATCGCGATCTCGTCGAAGTCGAACGACTCGCGAAGCGACGCCACGAGCGACCTGGCTCCGTGGGGATTGTGGGCGGCGTCGACGATCACGGTCGGACCGGATCCGACGATCTGCAGCCGCCCGGGCGAGGTGACGCTGCCGAGGCCGACCTCGACCACCTCGTCGGCGAGCCGCACGCTGCCGCCGCCGATGAAGGCCTCGACGGCGGCGACCGCGACGGCCGCGTTCTGGGCCTGGTGCGCACCGAAGAGCGGCAGCGCGAGGTCGTGGTAGGAGCCTGCGAGCCCGCGGATCGAGACGAGCTGCCCGCCCACCGCGACCGTGGTCGAGATGACCGCGAACGCGTCGCCCTCGACCGCGAGCGTCGACTCGGTGAGGTCGGCCGCGTTCTCGAGCACCTGGAGCACCTCGTCGCGCTGCTGCGCCGAGACGACCGAGGCCGACGGCTTGATGATGCCCGACTTGGTGCGCGCGATCTCGACGACGTCCTTGCCGAGCCGGCTCTGGTGGTCGAGGTCGATGGGCGTGATCACGGCCACCTGGCCGTCGGCGACGTTCGTGGAGTCCCACTCGCCGCCCATGCCGACCTCGAGCACCATGACGTCGACGGGCGCGTCGGCGAAGCACGCGAACGCGAGCACCGTGAAGGCCTCGAAGAACGTCAGCGGCGAATCGCCCGCCGCCTCGAGTTCGGCGTCGACGATGGCGATGAACGGCTCGATCTCCTCCCAGTTCCGGGCGATCGCCTCGTCGCGGATCGACTCCCCGTCGATGCGGATGCGCTCGGTGAACCGCTCGAGGTGCGGGCTCGTGAGGAGACCCGTGCGCAGGCCGGATGCCCGGAGCAGGCTCTCGATCATGCGGCTCGTCGACGTCTTGCCGTTCGTGCCCGTGAGGTGGATGACCGGGGCCGATCGATGCGGGTCGCCGAGCAGCTCGACGGCGCGACGCGTGGGCTCCAGCCGCGGGCGCGGGGCTCCCTCGCCGACTCGTGCGAGCAGGTGCGCGTAGACCGCGTCGGCCGCGTCGCGCGCCTCGGGATCGAAGTCGTCGCCTTCCTCGGCATCGTCGCCCTGGGTGCCGCCGGCGGCCGCACGAGCCGGCTCGTCGCCCTCGGTGATGCCGAGCGCGTCGAGCGCCTCGCGCGCGTCGAACGGGTCGTCGTCGGGCTCGGGCGTCTGGTCGGGTGCGTCGGTCATGCCTGCTCCACTCGGATGATCGCCTTGGTGCCGCCCGCGAGCGGCTGGATGTCGGAGGCCTCCGCCTCGTCGATCGCGAGGAGGTCGAGCGACACGGCGAGGGTCTCGCCGGTGACGAGGTCGCGGTGCGTGCTCGCCGCCGCGAGGGAGACCGGGTCGAGCGTCAGGGACAGGGCGATGCGGTCGCCCACCTCGAGGCCGGCGCCCTTGCGGGCGTCCTGCACGGCGCGCACGAGATCGCGGGCGATGCCCTCGGCCTCGAGCTCGGGCGTCGTGGCGGTGTCGAGGATCGCGAAGCCGCCGTCGGCGAGCAGCGCGAGCGTCCGCGAGCCCTCGCCCGCTCCCCCGGCCTCGAGCACGAGGTCGTACTCGCCGGGCTCGAGCGCGATGCCTCCCGCGACGACGGTGTCGCCCTCGAGGCTCCAGTCTCCGGAGCGCGCGGCCTGGATCGCCTGCTGCACGGTCTTGCCGAGGCGCGGCCCTGCGGCGCGCGCGTTCACGCTGAGCCGCTTGGTGACGCCGTACGCCTCGGCGCTCGACGCGTCGAGTTCGACGAGCTCGACCGCCTTGACGTTGAGCTCGTCGCGTAGGATCGCCTCGAAGGGCGCCAGCGCCGCGGCATCCGCCGTCACGACCGTGAGCGAGGCGAGCGGCAGGCGCACGCGGCGGCCCGCCTGCTTGCGCAGGGCGAGCACCGAGCCGCTGATCTCGCGCACGGCGTCCATCGCGGCGACGAGCGCGTCGTCGGCCGGGTAGTCGGCGGCGTCGGGCCAGTCGGTCAGGTGCACGCTGCGACCGCCGGTGAGGCCGCGCCAGACCTGCTCGGTCGTGAGCGGCAGCAGCGGGGCGGCGAGGCGTGTGAACGTCTCGAGCACGGTGTGCAGCGTGTCGAAGGCCTCGCTCGAGGCCGCGCCGTCGTCGACGCCGGCCCAGAACCGGTCGCGCGACCGGCGCACGTACCAGTTCGTCAGCACGTCGGCGAAGTCGCGGAGCTTCGCCGAGGCGAGGGTCGAGTCGAGGTTCTCGAGGTCGGTCGTCACGGCCTCGACGAGGTCGCGCAGCTTCGCGAACAGGTACCGGTCGAGCACGTCGGTCGAGTCGGTGCGGGCCGACGCCTCGTAGCCGCCCTCGCGTGCCGTGTTGGCGTAGAGCGAGAAGAAGTACCACGTGCTCCAGAGCGGCAGCATGACCTGCCTGACGCCCTCGCGGATGCCCTCCTCGGTGACGATGAGGTTGCCGCCGCGGAGCACCGGGCTCGACATCAGGAACCAGCGCATGGCGTCTGAGCCGTCGCGGTCGAACACCTCGGAGACGTCGGGGTAGTTGCGCAGCGACTTCGACATCTTCTGCCCGTCGCTGCCGAGCACGATGCCGTGGCTGATGACGTTCTTGTACGCAGGGCGGTCGAACAGCGCCGTCGAGAGCACGTGCATGACGTAGAACCAGCCGCGCGTCTGGCCGATGTACTCGACGATGAAGTCGGCCGGGTGGTGGGTGTCGAACCACTCCCGGTTCTCGAACGGGTAGTGCACCTGCGCGAACGGCATCGAGCCGGAGTCGAACCACACGTCGAGCACGTCGGGGATGCGGCGCATGGTCGAACGTCCGGTGGGGTCGTCGGGGTTCGGCCGGGTGAGGTCGTCGATGTACGGCCGGTGCAGGTCGGGTTCGCCGGCCGCGTTCAGCGGCAGGCGACCGAAGTCGCGCTCGAGTTCCACGAGCGAGCCGTACACGTCGACCCGGGGGTGCTCGGGGTCGTCGCTCTTCCACACGGGGATCGGCGAGCCGAAGTAGCGGTTGCGGCTGATCGACCAGTCGCGCGCACCGGCCACCCACTTGCCGAACTGCCCGTCCTTCACGTTCTCGGGCACCCAGCTGATCTCCTGGTTCAGCTCGCCCATGCGGTCGCGGAACTCGGGAACGCGGATGAACCAGCTCGAGACCGCCTTGTAGATGAGCGGGTTGCGGCAGCGCCAGCAGTGCGGGTACGAGTGCTCGTAGCTCGCCTGGCGGAGGAGCCGCCCCTCGGCCTTCAACAGCTGGGTGAGCGGCTTGTTGGCGTCGCTCCACAGCTCGCCCGCGACATCCGTCACCTCGGGCTTGAAGCGGCCGCCCTCGTCGAGCGAGAGGATCACCGGGATGCCTGCGGCTTCGCCGACCTTCTGGTCCTCCTCGCCGTAGGCGGGGGCCTGGTGCACGATGCCGGTGCCGTCTTCGGTGGTGACGTAGTCGGCGACGAGGATCTGCCAGGCGTTCTGCAGGCCGTAGGCCTCGACGTCGGCGTAGTAGTCGAAGAGCCGGTCGTAGGTGACGCCCTCGAGCTCGGCGCCGCGCACGGTGCGCGAGACCGCGGCGCGCGCGTCGTCGACCGACTCGTATCCCAGGTCTTTCGCGTAGTTGCCGACGAGGTCGACGGCGATGAGGTACTCGGCACCGAGCACCTCGGTGTCGGTGGCGCCCGCGTGTTCGCGGTTCACGGTCGCGTCTGGCGTGCCGTTGGGGCCGGCCGGCACCACCGCGTACTCGATGTCGGGGCCGACCGCGAGCGCGAAGTTGGTGGGCAGGGTCCACGGGGTCGTCGTCCAGGCGAGCGCGCGCACGGCGGTGAGGCCGAGCGCCTCGGCCTTCGCGCCGGTGAGCGGGAACGTGACGGTGACCGTCTGGTCCTGACGCATCTTGTACACGTCGTCGTCCATGCGCAGCTCGTGGTTCGACAGCGGGGTCTGGTCGCGCCAGCAGTACGGGAGCACGCGGTGGCCCTCGTAGGCGAGGCCCTTCTCGTGCAGCTGCTTGAACGCCCAGATCACGGATTCCATGTAGGTCGTGTCGAGCGTCTTGTAGTCGTTGTCGAAGTCGACCCAGCGTGCCGAACGGGTGACGTACTCCTGCCACTCCTTCGTGTAGCGGAGCACCGACGAGCGCGCGGCCTCGTTGAAGGCGGCGATGCCCATCTCCTCGATCTGCACCTTGTCGGTGATGCCGAGCTGGCGCTCGGCCTCGAGTTCGGCGGGCAGGCCGTGCGTGTCCCAGCCGAAGCGGCGGTGCACCTGCTTGCCGCGCATGGTCTGGAACCGCGGGAAGACGTCTTTCGCGTACCCGGTGAGCAGGTGCCCGTAGTGCGGCAGGCCGTTGGCGAACGGCGGGCCGTCGTAGAAGACCCACTCGGGCGAGCCCTCGCGCTGGTCGATCGAAGCCTGGAACGTGCCGTCGGCGTTCCAGTACGCGAGCACGTCGCGCTCTCCTGCGGGGAAGTCGGGCGACGCGGCGACGCCGTGCTCGTCGGGGGTACGCGGGTACACGCGGGCTCCTTGGGTGACGGATGCTTCACGAGGACGCCGGTTGCTCGTCGAGCTGCCGCCGCGGTACCACCTCGCTTGTCGCCCGACCTGCGCCGTGCGACCTCTCTGACGGCTGTGACGGGCCGACCCGTTCGGCTCTACTGGCGAGCGGCCGCCGAGGCATCCGTTCGCGTTCTTCCGAAGACTCCCCGGTGATGGCCGGATCGATGTCGATCTGACGATTGTACGCGTCGCGAGGGCGCGATAGGCTCCCGGTTGGCCGTGAGAGCGCTCTCATCGAGTGACCATCCCACCGCCCGCTGCTGCTCGACATCGACGACGATCTCCGGAGCCCTCATGACCGACTCCCCCGCCCGCCCGTCCGCGACCATCGCACGGCGCGGGTTCCTCGCGCTCGGCGGCTCCGCCGCGGCGGCGGCCGCGCTCGCCGCGTGCACCGCATCGTCCTCCCCGACGGGGCCCGCGACGCCCACCCCGACGCCGTGGGCGCCGCCCGCTGAGCCGATGCCCTTCCCGGCCGACTACCTCTGGGGCACGGCGACGAGCGCCTACCAGGTCGAGGGTGAGACCGCGCTCGACGGGCGCGGACCGTCGATCTGGGACACCTTCGCCGCGACGAGGTCCAACGTGAAGGGCGGCGCGACCGGCGACCCCGCCGCCGACCAGTACCACCGCTACGAGGCCGACGCCGACCTCATGAGCGACCTGGGCGTCGGCGCCTACCGCTTCTCGATCTCGTGGTCGCGCATCCTCCCGACCGGCTCGGGGGCCGTGAACCAAGCCGGCCTCGACCACTACCGGGCCGTCGTCGACGCGCTCGTGGCGCGCGGCATCAGGCCGGCGATCACGCTCTTCCACTGGGACCTCCCCCAGGCGCTGCAGGACGCGGGCGGGTGGGGCGACCGTGAGACGACGGCGAGGTTCGCCGAGTACGCGCGCACGCTGTTCGACGCCTTCGGCGACGTCGAGATCGACTGGCTCACGATCAACGAGCCCAAGACGCACGCGTTCGTCGGCCACTGGTACGGGGTGCACGCGCCTGGCCTGACCGATCCCGACGCCGCGGCGGCCGCCGTGCACCACCAGATGCTCGCGCACGGGCTCGCCGTGCGCGAGTTCCGGGCCTCGGGCGCGAAGGGCCGCATCGGCATCGCGCTGAACCTGCTGCCCGTGTACCCGATCGATCCGGATGCCACCGGCGGCGCCGAACGCGTCGATGCGAGCGAGAACCGCCTCTTCCTCGACCCAGTGCTGCTCGGCAGCTACCCGATCGACGCGATCGGGCCCTACCCGGGCTCGCTCCCGGCGGACGCGACGGCGTTCGAGGCGTTGCAGCAGCCGGGCGACCTCGACGTCATCTCGGAGCCGTGCGACCTGCTCGCGATCCAGTACTACGGCGTCACGGGCGTCGACGACGGCGGCAACACCGTGACGATCGAGCCGACCTCGGCGGCGAGCTGGCAGCAGATCCGCGCCGAGGGCCTCTACGACCTGCTCACGCGCCTCCGCGACGACTACCCGCCGATCCCGATCCTCATCACCGAGAACGGCATGCCCGACCCGCTGCCGGCGGTCACCGTCGACGACCCGTACCGCGTCGACTTCCTCCGCACCCACTTCCAGCAGGCCGCACGTGCGATCGACGAGGGCGTGCCGCTCATCGGGCACTTCGTCTGGTCATTGCTCGACAACTTCGAGTGGGCCGAGGGGTACTCGCAGCGCTGGGGCATCGTCGCGGTCGACTTCGCCACGCAGGAGCGCATGCCGAAAGCGAGCGCGGGGTACTTCTCCGACGTGATCGCCGCGAACGCGGTGTCACCGGACTGATCCGAGGGCCGCCCAGGGATCAGGCGGCGACGACGTCGAGCAGCGGCGCGAACCCGCGGCACACCGGAGCGGCCGCACGCTCGACGTCGGCCGCGAGTTCGCCTCGCTCGACCCCCTTGAACGCCCACGCCCCGGCGGCCGTCGCGGCCGCCGACGTGGCCGCGTTCGCCGCCGCGCGGACGATCGTCGCGTCGACGTGCGCCACGGCCCGTGCGCCGTCCTTCGCTTCGGCCGCCCCATCGACCCGCGCGAGCAGGAAGTCGGCGAGCGCGCGCGCCACCGCGAGGTACCGGCCCAGTCCGGCCGAGAGGAACTCGTCGTAGGTGGCCATGGGCTCGCGCTGGCTGAGGGCGATCGGCACGGCGCCGTGCGGGTGCCGAGCCGCGAGCGCCGTCAGCGCGTGCCGGAGCGCGTCGGAGGGCGCGAGCGCGGCGGGCGTCTCGTCGAGGATGGCGGGCAGCGCCGCGATCGTCTCGTCGGCGTCGAGCCAGAGCAGGTCCGACTTCGCCCCGAAGTAGTTGAAGAACGTGTTGCGACCGAGGCCCGCGCGCTGGGCGATCTGATCGATGGTGGTGCGCGCATAGCCCTGCTCGAGGAACAGCTCGGTCGCCGCGTCCTCGAGCGTGCGACGAGACGAGGCGCGGGGTCGACCCCCGCGGGCGCCCGCCGCGGTGGAGCGGGCCGTGGCCGCACCGGTTCGCGCCCGTGCGCCGACCGACTCCGATTCCGTCATAGACTCATTATGGACTGAGTACCGAAACCCCTCGTCCGCTCCCCGACGTCGCCCACCCCAGAGGAGTCGCGCCCGCATGACCTCGCGCCGAAGCATCCGCCCACTGACCCTCGCCGCCCTGGCCGCGGCGAGCGCGCTCGTGCTCGCCGCCTGCACGCCGTCGGCCGACGGGCCCGAGGCATCCGGCGACCCGGTCACGGGCGGCACGCTCGTCTACGCCTCGGGCGACGCCGAGCCGAGCTGCCTCGACCCGCACGTGGGCGGCAACTACCCGCAGGCGCTCATCGCCGGGCAGTTCCTCGAGTCGCTCGTGTCGCTCGACGAGTCCGGCGAGGTGATCCCGTGGCTCGCGACCGAGTGGCAGGCGAGCGACGACGGGCTCACCTGGGACTTCACGCTCCGCGAGGGCGTGACCTTCACCGATGGCACCCCGCTCGACGCCGAGGCCGTCAAGGTCAACGTCGAGCACCTCCAGGACCCGGCGACCCAATCGTCGACCGGGTACCTCGCGCTCGGCAAGGTCGCGTCGGTCGAGGTCGTGAGCGACACGGTCGCCCGCTTCCACCTCAGCACGCCCGACAGTGCCCTGCTCGAGTCACTCACGCAGCCGTGGACCGCGATCGAGTCGCCCGCGGGCATCGCGCGCGGCATGGAGGAGAACTGCCTCGCGCCCATCGGCACCGGTCCGTTCGTGGTCGACGAGTGGGTGCCGCAGGACCACGTGTCGCTCGTGCGCAACGACGACTACGCGACGGGCCCGGCCGATCGTGCGCACGACGGTGCCCCGTACCTCGACGGCATCGAGTGGCGGTTCATCCCCGACTCGGCCTCGCGCTACGCAGCGCTGCAGGCCGGCGAGGTCGACATCATCGACAACGCCCAGCCCGACACGCTCGACCAGGCTGCGAAGTCGGGCACGCTCGTCGAGATCGACGCGCCTCGACCCGGCGCCTCGAACCGCATCGAGCTGAACTCCGGGCAGGCGCCCTTCGACGACGTGCGCGTGCGGGAGGCCTTCATCCGGGCGGCCGACGTGAACGACGGCATCGACGCCCTGTTCTTCGGCACGGCCGAGCGCTCGTACTCGGTGCTCTCGAGCGTGGAGCCGCTCGCCTACTCCGACGACTCCCTCTTCTCGACCGACCTCGACGAGGCGAACGCCCTGCTCGACGAGGCCGGCTGGACCGAGCGCGACGCCGACGGCATCCGCACCAAGGACGGCGCGACCCTGACGGTGCGCTTCCCGGTCTCGACGAACCAGTCGATCCCGGCCGAGCAGTCGCTGTTCGAGCAGATCCAGGCCACCGCCAAGGAGGCCGGCTTCGACGTGCAGCTCGAGCCGCTCGACCTGTCGGGCTGGTACGGCGCGCTGTTCGCCCACGAGTACGAGGCCGTGAGCGCGCCCTACACGAAGGTCGGCCCCGACGTGCTGCGCATCCTCTACCACTCCGACAGCATCACGCCCGCACCGAGCGGCTACTTCGCGAACCTCGCGCAACTCGACGACCCCGAGCTCGACGCGCTGCTGACCGAGGCGGCGTCCGAGTCCGACCCCGACGCGCGGGCCTCGCTCTACGAGCAGGCGCAGCAGATCATCCTCGGCGGGTTCTACGCGCTGCCGCTCTACGACCAGCAGAACCACTTCCTCCACTCGCCGGAGCTCGAGGGTGTCCGGGCGATGCCGACCGTGTCGACGCCCACGTTCGCCGACGCCTGGCTGGCAGACTGAGCGGATGCCACGAAGCAGAACGCTCCGGCGGGTCGCACTGCGACTCGCCGGAGCGCTGTTCGTGCTCTGGGCCGTCGCGACCCTGACCTTCTTCGCCGTGCACCTCGTGCCCGGCGACCCCGCGCAGGCGATCCTCGGCGGACCCGGATCGCAGGCCTCGCAGGAGGCGATCGACCAGGTGCGCGCCGACTACGGACTCGACCAGCCGCTCGTCGTGCAGTACCTCGCCATGCTCGGCAGGCTCGCCACGGGCGATCTCGGCGACTCCTACGCGCTGAAGACTCCGGTGGCAGGCCTCATCGCCGGGCAGCTGCTCGGCACCCTGACGCTCGCGCTCCTGGCCCTGGTCGTCGCCTGGGTACTCGCGATCGGGCTCGCGCTCTGGTCGACCTCTGCGGGCCGCATCGGCCGTGCGATCGCCGCGAGCCTCGAGCTCACCGCGGCCGCGCTGCCCCACTTCTGGCTCGCGACGGTGCTCATCGCCGTGTTCTCGACCTCGCTCGGCTGGCTCCCGCCGGTCGCGAACGACCGACCGTCGGGGCTCGTGCTGCCCGTGCTGACGCTCGCCGTACCGCTCGCCGGGTTCCTCGCCCAGCTCATGCGCGAGCAGATGCTCGCCGCGCTCGAGCAGCCGTTCACGACCTCGGCACTGGCCAGGGGCGAGTCCGCGGCCGGCATCCGACTGCGCCACGCCCTCCGGCATGCGGCGCTGCCCGCGGTGAACCTCTCGGGTTGGGCGATCGGCTACCTGATCTCGGGGGCGGTCGTCGTCGAGACGATCTTCGCGCGCCCCGGCCTCGGCCGCACCCTCCTGCGCGCGACCGAGCTGCGCGACGTGCCCGTGGTCATCGGCGTGGTGCTCGTGGTCGCGCTCGTCTACGTCGTCATGACGGTCGCGACAGACCTCGTCTCGCGCGTCGTCGATCCGCGCATCGCCCTGGAGGAGCGCGCATGAGCGATCTCGAGCTCTCCAACCGCGCCGTCTCCGGGCGCGCGCTGCCGAGGCCGCCGCGCGCCGGCACCGTCGTGGCGCTCGCCTTCGTCGCCTACCTCGCGGTAGCCACCGTCGCACCGAGCCTGCTGCAGACCGCCGACCCGCTCGCCATCGCGCCCCGCGAGGCGTTCGAGCCGCCGTCCGCCGCGCACTGGTTCGGCACCGACGAGTCCGGACGCGACGTCTACAGCCGCGTCGTCGAGGGCACCGCCACCTCGCTCCTCATCGGGGTCAGCGCCACCGCGATCGGGCTGGCACTCGGTCTGGTGCTCGGCGCTCTCGCAGGGCTCGGCGGGCGGGTGCTCGACTTCGTGGTCGGCCGGGCCAACGAGGTGCTCTTCGCCTTCCCCGGCATCCTGCTCGCGCTGCTCATCATCGTGCTCTGGGGTCCGGGGCCCGTGACCGCGACGATCGCCGTCGGGCTCTCGACAGCGCCGGGGTATGCGCGCATCATCCGCGGGGAGCTCGTCACCGTGCGCTCTTCCGGCTACGTCGAGGCGGCGCGCGTGCTCGGCCACGGCCGCACGCGCATCCTCGTGCGCCACATCCTCCCGAATGCGCTCGCACCCATCGTCGTGCTCGCGACGCTCGGCATCGGGCAGGCCGTGGTCTGGGCCTCCGCGCTCAGCTACCTCGGGCTCGGTGCCCAGCCGCCCGCACCCGAGTGGGGCGCCATGCTCTCGGCAGGCCGCACGTACATCACCACCGCGTGGTGGTTGACGGTGTTCCCCGGCCTCATGATCGTGCTCACGACCATCACCACGACGGTGCTCGGACGAGCCCTCGCCGCACGCGACGGAGCACGACGATGAGGGCCCGCGAGTCGGCCTCCGTCGCCGGAGCGGACCGAACGACCGTGCTCGAGGTCAGCGGGCTCACGGTCTCGTTCCCGGGCGAACGCCGACGCGAGCGTCGCGCGGTCGTGCGCGACGTCGACCTCACCGTCGAGGCCGGCCGCTGCGTCGCGATCGTCGGCGAGTCGGGCTCGGGCAAGAGCGTCACCGCACGCGCACTCCTCGGACTCGCCGGTGCCGACGCCCTCGTGCGCGCCGACCGGCTCGTCGTCGCGGGTGCCGATCGACGCGGCGCGGGCGACCGCGAGTGGCGGCGCACGCGCGGCGTCGGCGCCGGGCTCGTGCTGCAGGACGCCCTCGTCTCGCTCGATCCGCTGCGCACGATCGGCCGCGAGATCGGCGATCCGCTGCGCATCCACCGGCGGATGTCGCACGCGGCCGCCCGCGCCAGGGCGATCGAGTTGCTCGAGCTCGTGGGCATGCCGCATCCGTCGCTGACCGTCGACCGCCGTTCGGGCGAGCTCTCGGGCGGCATGCGCCAGCGCGCGCTCATCGCCTCGGCCCTCGCGCTCGACCCGCCCCTGCTCATCGCCGACGAACCCACGACCGCGCTCGACGTCGGCGTGCAGGCCCGGGTGCTCGGGCTGCTCGACGAGGCCCGCTCGCGCGGCGCCGGCGTGCTGCTTATCAGCCACGACCTCGCCGTCGTCTCGGGCATCGCCGACCACGTGATCGTGCTCGATCACGGCGTCGTGGTCGAGCAGGGCCCGACCGCCGAGATCCTGGGTGCGCCGCGGCATCCGGTCACGCGCGCGCTCATCGCCGCCGTGCCGACCGAGGTGCCCCGGGGGGTGCGTCTCGTCGCACGGGATCGCGCTGTCGGCCCCGACGAGGCCCCCTCGGCGCTCGCGCCGGACGCCCCCGCAGGCGCGGTGCCGCAGCCTGCGCTCGAGGGCATCGGCCTGTCGAAGTCGTTCCGCTCGGGCGCGGGCGCCACGCACGCCGTGCAGGATGTCTCGTTCCGCCTCGACGCCGGGCGCACGCTCGGACTCGTCGGCGAATCGGGCTCGGGCAAGACCACGCTCGCGCGTCTCGTGCTCGGCCTCACGATGCCCGATGCGGGCGAGGTCCGGCTCGCCGGCGAGCCCTGGGCGCCCCTCGCCGAACGCGAGCGACGGTCCCGCCGGTCGCGCATCGGCGCCGTCTACCAGGACCCGTTCGGCTCCTTCGATCCCCGATGGAGCGTGCGGCGCATCCTGCGCGACGCCCTGGTCGCCGCCCGGCACGAGGCGACGGATGCCGTGGTCGCCGAGCTGCTCGACCAGGTGCACGTTCCGGCCGACGTGGCATCGCGGCATCCGCTCGCCCTGTCGGGAGGCCAGCGCCAGCGCGTCGCGATCGCCCGGGCCCTGGCCGGAACGCCCGACGTGCTCGTGTGCGACGAACCCGTGTCGGCGCTCGACGCGACCGTGCAGGCGCGGGTGCTCGACCTCCTCGACGAACTCCAGCGCGAGCGGGGCCTCGCGCTGCTGTTCGTCTCGCACGACCTCGGCGTGATCCGGCACGTAAGCGACACGGTCGCGGTCATGCGGAGCGGTCGCGTGGTCGAGCATGGCGAGACCGAACGGGTCTTCACCGAGCCGCGCCACGAGGTGACGGCCGCGCTCATCCGGGACTCGCCGAGGCTCGTGCGCGGCGACGGCCCCGCGTCGTTCCGCTAGGCTTGAGCGTCGCACATTCAGGCACCTCACCACGGACACGGTGCCGCAGATATCGAACCGGAGCATCATGACCGACACGTCGCGCATTCCCGACAAGCCCGCCCTCGAAGGGCTCGAGACGGTCTGGGCCGACGCATGGGAGCGCGACGGGGTGTACACCTTCCCCCGTGCCGAGGCCACCCGCGAGCAGATCTACTCGATCGACACGCCTCCGCCCACCGCCTCCGGATCGCTGCACATCGGCCACGTGTTCTCCTACACGCACACCGACGTCATGGCGCGATTCCAGCGCATGCGCGGCAAGAAGGTCTTCTACCCCATGGGCTGGGACGACAACGGCCTGCCGACCGAGCGCCGCGTGCAGAACTACTACGGCGTGCGCTGCGACCCGACGCTCCCCTACGAGGCCGACTTCGTGCCGCCGTTCGAGGGCGGCGACGGCAAGTCGACCAAGGCCGCAGACCAGAAGCCCATCAGCCGGCGCAACTTCATCGAGCTGTGCGAGCGCCTGACCGTCGAAGACGAGAAGCAGTTCGAGGCGCTCTGGCGCATGCTCGGCCTCTCGGTCGACTGGAAGCAGAGCTACCGCACGATCGCCGACGAGGCGATCTTCACCTCGCAGCTCGCCTTCGTGCGCAACGTGGAGCGCGGCGAGGCCTACCAGGCGCTCGCGCCCACCCTGTGGGACGTCACGTTCCGCACGGCGGTCGCCCAGGCCGAGCTCGAGGACCGCGAGCAGCCCGGCCACTACCACCGCGTCGCGTTCCACCGCCCCGACGGCGGCATCGTCGAGATCGAGACCAGCCGGCCCGAACTGATCGCCGCGTGCGTGGCGCTCGTGGCGCACCCCGACGACGAGCGGTACCAGCCGCTGTTCGGCACCACCGTCACCTCGCCCGTGTTCGGCGTCGAGGTGCCAGTGGTCGCCCACCACCTCGCCCAGAAGGACAAGGGCACCGGCATCGCCATGATCTGCACCTTCGGCGACGTCACCGACGTCGTGTGGTGGCGCGAGCTCGGCCTGCCGAACCGGGCGATCATCGGCTTCGACGGTCGGGTCATCGCCGAGGCGCCCGAGGCGATCACGAGCGAGGCCGGCCTCGCCGCCTACGCCGAGATCGCCGGCAAGACGACGTTCTCGGCCAAGCAGGCCGTCGTCGAACTGCTTCGCGCCTCGGGCGACCTGCTCGCCGACCCGAAGGCGATCACGCACCCCGTGAAGTTCTTCGAGAAGGGCGACCGCCCCCTCGAGATCGTCTCGACCCGCCAGTGGTACATCAGCAACGGCGCGCGCGACGCCGGCCTCAAGGAGCGCCTGCTCGCGCACGGCCGCGGCATCGACTGGCACCCCGACTTCATGCGCGTGCGCTACGAGAACTGGGTCGGCGGTCTCTCCGGCGACTGGCTCGTGTCGCGCCAGCGCTTCTTCGGTGTGCCGATCCCCGTCTGGTACCCGCTCGACGCCGAGGGCAACCCGGTGTTCGACGAGCCCATCGTCGCGACCCGCGATCTCCTGCCCGTCGACCCGTCGTCGGCGCCCGCACCCGGGTTCGACGAGGCCCAGCGCGGCGCACCCGGCGGGTTCATCGGCGAGCACGACGTCATGGACACGTGGGCGACGTCGTCGCTCACCCCGCAGCTCGCCGGCGGCTGGGAGCGCGACCCCGAGCTCTTCGACCTCGTCTACCCGTACTCGCTGCGCCCGCAGGGCCAGGACATCATCCGAACCTGGTTGTTCAGCTCCACCCTGCGCGCCGAGCTCGAGCACGGCAGCGCCCCGTGGACGAACGCCGCGATCTCCGGCTTCATCGTCGACCCCGACCGCAAGAAGATGTCCAAGTCGAAGGGCAACGTGGTGACCCCGGCCGGACTGCTCGAGCAGCACGGCTCCGACGCGGTGCGCTACTGGGCGGCCTCCTCGCGCCTCGGCACCGACGCGTCGTTCGACCCGCAGAATCCGACGCAGGTCAAGATCGGCCGCCGTCTCGCCATCAAGGTGCTGAACGCCGCCAAGTTCATCCTCGGCTTCGAGGGGTCGGCCGATGCCGCGGTCACCGAGCCCGTCGACCGCAGCATGCTGGCCGAGCTCGCCGAGGTCGTGGCGAAGGCGACGAAGTCGCTCGAGGCCTACGACCACGCGCGTGCGCTGGAACTCTCCGAGACCTTTTTCTGGACCTTCTGCGACGACTACCTCGAGCTCGTCAAGGAGCGCGCCTACGGCGAGGCCAGCCCTGAGCAGGCCTCGGCCGTCGCAGCGCTGAAGACCGCGCTCGCGGTGCTGCTCCGCCTCTTCGCGCCCGTGATCCCGTTCGCGACCGAAGAGGTCTGGAGCTGGTCGAACGAGGGCTCGGTGCACCTCGCCACGTGGCCCACCGCCGACGAGCTCGCCGCGCGCGGCGAGGCCGGCACGGAGCTGCTCGCCATCTCGAGCCTCGCGCTCACCGGCATCCGTCGTGCGAAGACCGCGGCGAAGGCGTCGCAGAAGACGCCCGTGACCCGTGCGGTGATCGCCGCACCCGCTGCGACCGTGGCACTGCTCACGGCCGTGGCCTCGGACCTGCGTGCGGTGGGGCGCATCGCAGCACTCGAGTTCGTCGAAGCCGACGAGTTCGAGGTCCGGGACATCGAACTCGAAACGCCGGAGGCATAGGGGGCCACATGACACACGAGATCCGACTCGCAGCCGACGAGGACTTCTTCGGCTGGCTGCCGTTGTTCGAGGCGTACTGCAGGTTCTACGAGACCGAGCTCGACGACGCCAAGGCGCTCATCGTCTGGAACTGGATCCGCGACGAGCACGATCCCCTGAACGCCGCGCTCGCGGTCGACGACGAGGGCCGGCCGGTCGGCCTCGCCCACTTCCGGGTCGTGCCCGACAGCCTGTCGGCGACGAAGGGCATGTACCTCGACGACCTGTACGTCGACGAGCAGTCCCGGGGCTCGGGTCTCGGCCGCAGCCTGATCGAGTTCGTGCACGCACGCGCGGCAGAGGTCGGCACGGGCGGCGTCTCGTGGATCACGGCCTCCGACAACGAGCCGGCTCAGCGCATCTACGACGAGGTCGCGACGCGCACGAGCTGGGTGACCTACGAGATGCAGGCCTGATGCAGCTCGGCACGCGGTGGGCGGTCGGCGCCGAGCCGCCCGCATCGGTGCCCCGCGAGCTTCGCGAACTGGTCGCGTCGGTCGAGGCTCGGCGGGCGGATGCCGCGGGCCACTGGACCCTGACCTGGCTCGAGGGGCGGCCGATCGCCGAGCTCGACGACGGCACCCGGGTCACCCTCGCCGGAGTCGAGGAGCCGCGCGCGGCGGACGACTCCGACGCCGACGACGAGTGGTGAGCGCGGCTCGACCGACGTGACGACGGGCGGTTGCGCCTGAGCGCGAGGCCGTCGCGCAGCCGGCCGTCACGGAGAAGACCGGTACGCGCTCAGGCTCGCGCGATGATCTCGCCGTGCGGCATGAGCATCCAGCCGTCGGGGTCGGCCGCCCAGTCGAGCCACCCCTTCGAGACGCGCTGCAGCTCCGCGACATCCGAATGCCCCGACTCGATGGCGTGCGCGGCGAACGCGGACTCGGTCGCCCGCAGCGCCCACGACTCGCCCCACCACTCGCGCTCGGCGTCGGAGGCGAACACCCACACCGACCCGGTCGCGGTCACGTCGGCGAAGCCGGCCGCCCGCACCCAGGCCTTCAGGTGCCGGCCCGCATCGGGTTCGCCGCCGTTCCATGCGTGCACCGCACGGTAGAGCTCCAGCCATCGCGTGAGCGCATCGCTCGCGGGCGACGTCAGCACCCCGCCGTAGTCGACGTCGCGCACGGCGAGCACGCCACCGGGTCGCAGCACCCGTCGGAATTCCTTCAACGCATCGATGGGATGCCCGAGGTGCTGCAGCACCTGGTGCGCGTGCACGACATCGAAGGAGTCGTCGTCGAACTCGAGCGCGTACGCGTCACCGACGCGGAACTCGACGTTCTCGACGCCGGAGCTCGCTGCGAGGCCCGTGGCATCGGCGACGATCCCGGCCGAGGCGTCGACGCCGATGACGCGACCCGGGCGCACCCGGCGGGCCAGGTCGATCGTGATCGTGCCCGGCCCGCTGCCCACGTCGAGCACCACGAGGCCCTCCCGCAGGTGCGGCAGCAGGTAGGCGGCCGAGTTCTCGACGGTCCGCCACGTGTGCGACCGCAGCACGCTCTCGTGGTGGCCGTGCGTGTACGCGTCGCGGGGGCCGGTGTCGTTCGTCGGGGTGGGGGCCGTCATGTTCCGACTCTATGCCGATAGGGTCGGCGGATGGCCGATGTGACGAACCCGCTGCTCGATCCCAGCCCGCTGCCGTACGGACTGCCGCTGTTCGCCCTCATCCGCCCCGAGCACTTCGCCGAGGCGATCGAGTCGGCCATGGCGGCGCAGCGCGACGCGGTCGCCGCGATCGCCGCGGACCCCGAGCCGGCGACCTTCGCGAACACGATGCTGCCGCTCGAACGATCGGCTCTCGCACTCGATCGGGTGCTCGCCGTGTTCGAGAACGCGAGCTCGGCCGACACGAACGAGGAGATCGAAGCGCTGGACGCGCGCTTCGCGCCCCTGCTGGCCGCCCACCGCGACGCGATCCGCCTCGACCAACGGCTCTTCGCGCGGATCCGGTCGCTGTTCGAGCGACTCGACGAGCTCGCGTCCGACCTCGATCCCGACGAGCGGTACCTCGTCGAGCGCACGCATCATGAGGCCGTGCTCGCCGGTGCCGCGCTCGACGACGACAGCCGCGACCGGCTCCGATCCCTCAACGAGCGGCTCTCGGTGCTCACCACGGCGTTCCAGCAGCACCTGCTCGCCGACACGAACGACCTCGCGCTGCACGTGATCGACAAGGCGGACCTCGTCGGGCTCGACGCGGGCGCCCGATCGGCCGCACGGGGGGCGGCCGCCGCACGCGGCCTCGACGGATGGCTCCTCACGCTCGTGCTGCCGACCGGGCAACCTGCGCTCGCCACGCTCGCGAACCCGTCGACGCGCGATGCGCTGCTCGAGGCATCGCGCGCCCGCGGCACCCGTGGCGGCGCGCACGACACCCGCGCCGCGCTGCTCGAGATCGTCGCCCTGCGTGCCGAGCGCGCGGTGCTGCTCGGCTTCGACTCCCACGCGGCCGCCGTGACCGCGGGACAGACTGCGGGAACGCCCGACGCGGTCGCAGCCCTGCTCGCGGAGCTCACCGTGCCGGCGATGCGCAACGTGGAGCGCGAACGGCGCAGGCTCGCCGACCAGGCGGAGGCCATCGCCTCCCGCCGGCCCGAGGCATCCGACTGGGCGTACCTCGCCGAGCTGGTCGAGGCGGCGGAGGACGCCCTCGATCCGGCCGAGGTGCGGCGCCACCTCGAGTTCGAACGCGTGCTGGTCGACGGGGTCTTCCACGCGGCGCACCTGCTGTACGGGCTCACGTTCACCGCCCGCCCCGACCTCATCGGCTACCACCCCGACACGCGCGTCTACGAGGTGTTCGAGCACGACGGTGAGCCCGTCGGGCTCTACCTGCTCGACGCCTACACGCGCGACACGAAGCGCGGCGGCGCGTGGATGAGCTCGCTCGTCGAGCAGTCCGACCTGACCGGCGCGCTCCCCGTCGTGGTCAACAACCTCAACATCCCGAAGCCGGCCGCCGGCGAGCCGACGCTCCTCACCTTCGACGAGGCCGGCACGCTCTTCCACGAGTTCGGCCATGCGCTGCACGGGCTCCTCGCGAGGGTGCGCTATCCGTCGCAGGCGGGCACCCGGGTCTTCCGCGACTTCGTCGAACTGCCGAGCCAGGTCAACGAGCTGTGGCTCATCCGGCCCGAGATCCTCGCGAACTTCGCGGTGCACCACGAGACCGGTGAGCGGATGCCGCAGCAGATGCTCGATCGGCTGCGGGCCACGGCCGGCATCGAGTCGGGGTTCTCGACCGCCGAGTACCTCGCCGCTGCCGTGCTCGACCAGGCGTGGCACCGCGTCGCGGTCGGATCGTCGCCCGACCCCGACGACCTCACGGCCGTGGCCGGCTTCGAGCGCGGGTCGCTCGAAGCCGCCGGCCTCGCCCACCCGCTCGTGCCGCCCCGGTACGCGAGCACGTACTTCGCGCACGTGTTCGCGGGCGGCTACGACGCCGGCTACTACTCCTACATCTGGAGCGAGGTGCCCGGCGCCGACATCATGGCGTGGTTCGAGGAGCACGGCGGTGCGACGCGCGAGAACGGCGACCGGTTCCGCCGCGAGATCCTCGCGCCGGGCGGCTCGCGCGACCCGAGGGCGTCGATCCGGGCGCTGCTCGGCCGGGACGCGTCGATCGGACCGCTCCTCGCACGTCGCGGCCTCGCCTGACGGCGCCCTCCCCCGGAAACGACGGATGCCGCGTGCAGTCGTGCTGCACGCGGCATCCGCGATTCGGTTCGGCTGTGCGCCTCAGATGGCGAACCCGAGCGCGCGCATCATGTCGCGCCCGTCGTCGGTGATGCGCTCGGGGCCCCACGGCGGCATCCACACCCAGTTGATGCGGAAGGCCTCGACGACCCCGTCGAGCGCCTCGGCGGTCTGCTCCTCGAGCACGTCGGTGAGCGGGCACCCGGCGCTCGTGAGCGTCATGTGGATGATGAGCGCGTTGTTCTCGTCATCCCAGCCGAGGTCGTAGATGAGTCCGAGGTCGACGACGTTGACGCCGAGCTCGGGGTCGACGACGTCTTTCAGCGCCTCGGTGACCTCGTCGTACTTCTCAGGGGCGAGTGAGGTGGCCATGAGCGGGAGTCTACTCGCGCCTACTCGGCCGCCGACTCGGCGACCTGGTAGCGGTCGTAGCCCTCTTCCTCGAGACGGTCGGCGAGCTCGGGGCCGCCCTGCTCCGCGATCCGGCCGGCCACGAACACGTGCACGAAGTCGGGCTTGATGTAGCGGAGGATGCGCGTGTAGTGCGTGATGAGCAGGATGCCGAGGCCGGTGTTGGCCTTCGCGCGGTTGACGCCCTCGGAGACGATCTTGAGCGCGTCGACGTCGAGACCGGAGTCGGTCTCGTCGAGCACCGCGAACTTGGGCTTGAGCAGCTCGAGCTGGAGGATCTCGTTGCGCTTCTTCTCGCCGCCCGAGAAGCCCTCGTTGACGTTGCGCTCGGCGAACGCGCTGTCCATCTTGAGGTTCTTCATCGACTCGCGGACGTCCTTGACCCACGTGCGGACCGAGGGCGCCTCGCCGTCGATCGCGGTCTTCGCGGTGCGGAGGAAGTTGGTGACGGTGACGCCGGGGATCTCGACGGGGTACTGCATCGCGAGGAACATGCCGGCGCGCGCACGCTCGTCGACGCTCATCTCGAGCACGTTCTCGCCGTCGAGGAGGATCTCGCCCTCGACGACCGTGTACTTGGGGTGACCGGCGATGGTGTACGCCAGGGTCGACTTGCCGGAGCCGTTGGGGCCCATGATGGCGTGGATCTCGCCCTCGTTGATGACCAGGTCGACGCCGCGGAGGATCTCGCGGGTTCCCTGGTCGGTCTCGACGTTGACGTGCAGGTTCTTGATCTCGAGCACGGACATGGTGATGGGGGTTCTCTTTCGTTAGATCGGCCGCGTGGGCCGGAAACTGATTCAGACGGTCAGCGTGACCGCGGGGTCGATGTGCACGTCGCCGTCGGTGATCTGCACCTGGTAGACGGGCACGGGTTCGTAGGCGGGGAGCGTGAGGGGCTTGCCGGTCTTCAGCGAGAACTTCGACCCGTGCGCCCAGCACTCCAGGGTGTCGTCCTCGACGAAGCCCTCGGCGAGCGAGATGTCGCCGTGGGTGCACGTGTCGCCGATGGCGAACACCTCACCCGCGGAGTCCTTGACGACGGCGATCGGCACGCCCTCGAGCACGAAGCGCGACGCCTCGTTCTCGGCGAGGTCGGCGACGGAGCAGACTCGGACGGAGGTCACGTCAACGCCCTTCGAGCTCGGCCTCGAGTGCGGCCGTGAGGCGCTCCTCGAGTTCGGTGGAGCCGATCTTCTGCACGATCTCGGTGAGGAAGCCGCGCACGACGAGTCGACGCGCCTCCTCCTCGGAGATGCCGCGTGCCATGAGGTAGAACAGCTGCTCGTCGTCGAAGCGACCCGTCGCGCTGGCGTGGCCCGCGCCCGCGATGTCGCCCGTCTCGATCTCGAGGTTCGGCACCGAGTCGGCACGCGTGCCGTCGGTGAGCACGAGGTTGCGGTTCTGCTCGTAGCTGTCGGTGCCGGTGGCCTTCTGGCCGATGAGCACGTCGCCGATCCAGACGCTCCGCGCTCCCTCGCCCTGCAGTGCGCCCTTGTAGGTGACGCGGCTGCGGGTGTGCGGCGCATCGTGGTGCACGTACACCTGCTGTTCGAGGTGCTGGCCGGCGTCGGCGAAGTAGAGGCCGAGGGCCTCGATGTCGGCGCCCTGCTCCGCGAGGTGCGTCGAGGGGTTCACGCGCACCACCTTGCCGCCGAGCGAGACGACGATGTGCTTCAGGAACGCGTCGCGCCCGATGCGCGAGAAGTGGCTGGCGAGGTGCACCGCGTCGTCGCTCCACTCCTGGAGCGAGACGACGGTGAGCGATGCGCCGTCGCCGACGACGATCTCGACGTTCTCGGTGAGGCGCGCGTCGCCCTCGCCGCCGAACACGATGAGCCCTCGGCTGTTCGGCGCGATCTCGATGACGGTGTGCGCTGCGCGGGGTGCGGAGCCGAGGCCGGTGCGGGTGATCACCGCGACCTTGTCGTCGTCGCCGGTGACCCGGATCAGGAGCGCCTCGTCGAACGACGACCACGCATTGGCGGAGGCGCGCTCCTCTGGCGTGTTCGTGCGACCGATGCGCTCGTCGTCGCGGGCGATCCACGAGAGTTCGACGCCGTCGACCGCGTCGGTCCGCAGCTCGAGGCGGCCGCCGTCGAGCTCGCCGGCGGTGAGGTCGGCGAACGCGGCGACGGGTGAGAGCTTCCACTCGTGCTCACGTCCGTTGACGGGCTCGAAGTCCTCGACGTTCACCGACCGGAACCGCTCGGAACGGGTCTGCACGGGCACGAACGCGCCGTCGGAGTGCGCGACGAGGCCGTGCTGCTCGGCGGTGGGCATAGCGGTGCTGGTCATCTGGGCGGTCACGCTCAGCCCACCGATCCTTCCATGCCCATCTCGATGAGCTTGTTGAGTTCCATCGCGTATTCCATGGGCAGCTCGCGCGCGATCGGCTCGATGAAGCCGCGCACGATCATCGCCATGGCCTCGTCTTCGGGCATGCCACGGCTCATCAGGTAGAAGAGCTGCTCCTCGCTGACCTTCGAGACCGTCGCCTCGTGTCCGAGCACCACGTCGTCGACGCGGATGTCGATCGCGGGGTACGTGTCGGAGCGCGAGATCGTGTCGACGAGCAGGGCGTCGCAGCGCACGGTGTTCGCCGAGTGGTGGGCGTTCGCGTCGACGCGGACCTCGCCGCGGTAGCCGGCTCGGCCGCCGCCGCGCGCGATCGACTTCGACACGATCGAGCTCTGCGTGTGCGGCGCCATGTGGATCATCTTGGCGCCGGCGTCCTGGTGCTGGCCGGGGCCCGCGAAGGCGACCGAGAGGGTCTCGCCCTTGGCGTGCTCGCCCATCAGGAAGATCGACGGGTACTTCATGGTGACCTTCGAACCGATGTTGCCGTCGATCCACTCCATGGTCGCACCCTCGGCGGCCGTCGCGCGCTTGGTCACGAGGTTGTAGACGTTGTTCGACCAGTTCTGGATCGTCGTGTAGCGAACGCGGGCGTTCTTCTTCACGATGATCTCGACGACGGCCGAGTGCAGCGAGTCGGACTTGTAGATCGGTGCCGTGCAGCCCTCGATGTAGTGCACGTAGCTGCCCTCGTCGGCGATGATCAGCGTGCGCTCGAACTGGCCCATGTTCTCGGTGTTGATGCGGAAGTAGGCCTGGAGCGGGATCTCGACGTGCACGCCGGGCGGCACGTAGACGAAGGACCCGCCCGACCACACGGCCGTGTTCAGGGCGGCGAACTTGTTGTCGCCGGCCGGGATCACGGTGCCGAAGTACTCCTCGAAGAACTCGGGGTGCTCCTTCAGCGCGGTGTCGGTGTCCATGAAGATCACGCCCTGGCGCTCGAGCTCTTCGTTGATCTGGTGGTAGACCACCTCGGACTCGTACTGCGCGGCGACGCCGGCGACGAGGCGCTGGCGCTCGGCCTCGGGGATGCCGAGCTTCTCGTAGGTGTTCTTGATGTCGTCGGGCAGGTCCTCCCAGGTCTGGGCCTGCTTCTCGGTGGAGCGCACGAAGTACTTGATGTTGTCGAAGTCGATCTCGCTGAGATCCGCACCCCACGTCGGCATCGGCTTGCGCTCGAAGAGCTGGAGGGCGCGCTGGCGGCGCTGCAGCATCCATTCGGGCTCGGCCTTCAGCCGGGAGATGTCTGCGACGACCTCCGGCGAGATGCCGCGTCGGGCCGAGGCCCCCGCTGCGTCGGAGTCGGCCCACCCGAACTCGTACGTGCCGAGCCCTTCGAGTTCCGGCCGGTCGATCAGTACGTCCGTCATGCTCTCCCTCTTCTCCTCCCGTGCAACCGGCTATCAGTCCGGCCCATCGCCTCCCGTGAGTCGAGGCGCTCTTCGAGTTGGTGATGATGTGCGGGTGGCTTCAATGCGAACCTAAGATGGCTGGGTACCCGCATCGCGCGTTCTCGCGCGCCTCGCGGAATCTCCAACCCATCAAGTCTATAGGGTCGCGCCGCCGCTCGGTCCGTACTCCCAGCGGCGGCACAGCAGACCCGGAGCAGGACCGTCCAGCGTGAACCGCTTCACCGCGTGGCTCCCCGAGCACGTCGACCGCCGCATCCGCATCTTCGCCTGGCTCTCGTTCGTCGCGCAGACGACGATCATCGCCACCGGCGGAGCGGTGCGTCTGACCGGTTCCGGGCTCGGATGCCCCACCTGGCCGACCTGCACGCCCGGGTCGCTCGTGCCGACCGAGGAGCTCAGCTACCACTCGCTCATCGAGTTCGGCAACCGGCTCATGACGGGTGTGGTCGGCATCGTCGCGCTGATCCTGTTCATCCTCGTCTGGCGCATCCGTCGCGAGCGCCGCGACCTGTTCACGCTGTCGTTCATCGTGGGTGCGGGAATCGTCGCGCAGGCCGTCGTCGGCGGCATCACGGTGTGGACGGGCCTCAACCCATTCATCGTGGGCTTCCACTACCTGTCGTCGCTCGCGCTCGTCTGCGTGATGGCCGCGTTCCTGGCGCGCATGGATGCCGCGCCCGGCCCCCGCGAACGCGCCGTGCCCGCCTGGTACCTCGGTCTCGCGCACGCGACGAGCGCCGTCCTGGCCGTCTCGATCGTGTTCGGCGTCCTGACCACCGGCGCAGGCCCGCACTCCGGCGACGCCGTAGCCGGCCGCAACGGCTTCAACGCCGAACTGCTCGAGCACGTGCACGCCTGGCCCGGCTACGCGGTGTTCGCGCTCACGCTCGCCCTCGTGATCGGCGCGTGGTCGAAGCGGCTGCCGACCCTGCGCTGGACCCTCGTGCTCCTCGCCGTCGAGCTTGTGCAGATCGGCGTCGGGCTCTACCAGGCCCGCAACGGCCTGCCGCCGCTCGCCGTCGGCGTGCACATGGTGCTCGCGGCCCTGACCGCGGCCACGATGACCGTCGTCATCCTGCACCTGAAGCGCCCGGTGACGACGGATGCCGCGGCACCCGCCGCACCCGTCGAAGCGGCCGCGCGCTGATGCTCGTGCGCCACCGGGGTCGGGAGCCCTTCGTCTCCCCCTCGGCCACGGTGGCGCCCGGTGCGATCCTCTCCGGCGACGTCGTCGTCGAGGCCGGTGCGCGGATCATGCACGGCGCGGTCCTGACGGCCGAAGACGGCGAAGTCAGGATCGGCGCCGAGAGCGTCGTGCTCGAGAACGCCCTCATCCGCGGTCGGGCGGGCCACCCCGCGATCATCGGGTCGCACGTCATGGTCGGCCCCCACGCCCACGTCAACGGCGCGTCCGTCGCCGACGGCGCGTTCATCGCGACGGGCGCCTCCGTGTTCCCGGGCGCGGTCGTCGGCGCGGGCGCCGAGGTCCGCATCAACGCGGTCGTGCACGTGAACACCACGCTCGAGCCGGGCGCCGTGGTGCCGATCGCCTGGGTGGCGGTGGGCACGCCGGCGCAGCTGTTCAGCCCCGACCGGCACGACGAGATCTGGGCCGTGCAGCAGGCGCTCGACTTCCCCGGCACCGTCTACGGCGTCGCTCGCAGCGACGGGGCAGCCGAGATCATGCGGCGGCAGTCGGCCTTCTACGCCGCCCACGACGACGACGAGATCGTCGACGAGGCACGTTGACGCGGCATCCGCCTCCTTCGGGGCGTGCGCGCGACGGCGGCGCCGGCCGGGCTCAGAAGGGCAGGAGCGGGTCGACGCCGACCGCGAGGAAGACCAGCGTCAGGTAGGCGATCGAGCCGTGAAACACGCGCATCGGCGAGACCTGCTCGTGCCGGATCGCGAGGCCGTACAGGCGGTGGGTCTCGTAGATGAACCACACGCCCGAGACGAGCGCGACGCTCGTGTAGAGCAGCCCCATGCCGGCGATGGGCACGAGCAGCAGCGAGCACGCGACGGTCGCCCATGCGTAGAGGATGACCTGGAGGCCCACCTGCGCCCGGCCGCGCACGACGGCGAGCATCGGCACGCCGGCGGCTGCGTAGTCGTCCTTGTACTTCATCGAGAGCGGCCAGTAGTGCGGCGGCGTCCAGAGGAAGATGATGAGGAACAGGATGAACGGGGGCCAGCTGAGGTCGCCGGTCACCGCGGCCCAGCCGATGAGCACCGGCATGCAGCCGGCGATGCCGCCCCACACGATGTTCTGGGCCGTGCGGCGCTTGAGGATCAGGCTGTAGAAGACGACGTAGAGCAGGATCGCCGCGAGCGAGAGCGCAGCCGCGACCCAGTTGGTGAAGACGCCGAGCCACACGATCGACGCGAGGCCGAGGCCGTAGGCGAACACGAGCGCCTCGCGGTCGGTCAGCTCGCCGGTCACGAGCGGGCGGCCCTGGGTGCGCTTCATGACGCGATCGATGTCGCGGTCGATGTAGCAGTTGAACGCGCCGGCCGAACCGGCGCTCATCGCGCCGCCGATCAGGGTCGCGATCATGAGCCAGAGGCTCGGGAGGCCGTTCTGCGCCAGGATCATCGTCGGCGCGGTGACCACGAGCAGCAGTTCGATGACGCGCGGCTTCGTCAGCGCGAGATACGCCGCGAGCTTGCGCTTCAGGGTCGGCCGGGCCGTCGCTTGCCGCGTCTCAACTGCTGCCTGCATCGCTCCTCTTCCGCGCGCGAGCGCGCCGAACACGACGCGCCCCACACGGCATTCTATGTCATGCGGCGTCATCGGCATTCGCGACCCGGCGGCGCGGTATCCGGCGCGGCGACCGACCTCACAGCGACGTGTCGGCGCCGTGAACCCGTCGTCACGTCCGCGAAACTGAGCCTTTCCATATACTTTGAGCATGCGGGCCACCCCGCGTTGTTCACGACCCACACACTCCCCCGGAATGTGCTCGTGCGCGCAAGTTGGCAACGTCGCCGCAGTGATTTCCCTGGCCGACCGAGATTCTCGGGGCCGCTCACCATCGGAAGGAACACTCCACTCGTGACTCACCTGAACTGGGAGACCATCGACGACCGCGCTGTCGACACCGCCCGGATCCTCGCGGCGGACGCCGTCGAGAAGGTCGGCAACGGCCACCCCGGCACCGCGATGAGCCTCGCACCCGCCGCGTACCTGCTGTTCCAGAAGGTCATGCGCCGCGACCCGGCCGACCACCAGTGGCTCGGACGCGACCGCTTCATCCTCTCGGCGGGCCACAGCTCGCTCACCCAGTACGTGCAGCTCTACCTCGCGGGCGACGGCCTCGAGCTCGACGACCTGAAGTCGCTGCGCACGTGGGGCTCGAAGACCCCAGGCCACCCCGAGTACGGCCACACCGACGGCGTCGAGATCACCACGGGCCCGCTCGGCCAGGGCCTCGCCTCCGCGGTCGGCTTCGCGTACGCGTCGCGCTTCGAGCGCGGCCTCTTCGACCCCGACGCTGCGGCTGGCACGAGCCCGTTCGACCACCACGTGTACGTGATCGCCGGCGACGGCGACCTGCAGGAGGGCGTGACCAGCGAGGCGTCCTCGCTCGCCGGCCACCAGCAGCTCGGCAACCTGGTCGTGATCTACGACTCCAACCAGATCTCGATCGAAGACGACACCAACATCGCCTTCACCGAGAACGTCGCCGAGCGCTACGCGGCCTACGGATGGCACGTGCAGACCGTCGACTGGAAGAAGACCGGCCAGTACGTCGAAGACGTCGCCGAGCTGAACGCGGCGATCGAGGCCGCGAAGGGCGAGACCTCCAAGCCGTCGATCATCATCCTGAAGACCATCATCGGCTGGCCGTCGCCCGGCAAGCAGAACTCGGGCAAGATCCACGGTTCCGCCCTCGGCGCCTCCGAGCTCGCCGCCACGAAGGAGGTGCTCGGCTTCGACCCAGAGCAGACCTTCGTCGTCGCCGAAGACGTCATCGAGCACACGCGCGGCGCCCTCGAGCGCGGTGCGGCCCTCAAGGCCGAGTGGCAGGTCGGCTTCGACGCCTGGGCCGCCGCGAACCCCGAGCGCAAGCAGCTCCTCGACCGCCTCGAGGCCGGCGAGCTGCCCGAGGGCCTCGAAGGCGTCCTGCCCGCCTTCGAGGCCGGCACCGAGGTGTCGACCCGCGCCGCGAGCGGCAAGGTCATCAACGCGCTCGCCCCGCAGCTCCCCGAGTTCTGGGGCGGCTCGGCGGACCTCGCGGAGTCGAACCTGACGACCATCAACGGTGCGGCGTCGTTCATCCCGGCCGAGTGGTCGACCCACGAGTTCTCGGGCAACCCGTACGGCCGCGTGCTGCACTTCGGCATCCGCGAGCACGCCATGGGCGCGATCCTGAACGGCATCGTCCTGCACGGCAAGACGCGCCCGTTCGGCGGCACGTTCCTGATCTTCAGCGACTACATGCGCCCCGCGGTGCGTCTGGCCGCGCTCATGAAGGTGCCCTCGATCTTCGTCTGGACGCACGACTCCGTCGCCCTCGGCGAAGACGGCCCGACCCACCAGCCGATCGAGCAGCTCGCGACGCTCCGTGCGATCCCCGGCTTCTCGGTGGTGCGCCCGGCCGACGCCAACGAGACCGCGGCCGCCTGGCTCGAGATCCTGAACCGGCGCGACGCCCCGGTCGGCATCGCGCTCACCCGCCAGAACATCCCCGTGTTCCCGCGCGGCGAGGGCGAGGCGTCCGGCGACGCGTTCGCCTCGACCGCCGGCGTCGCGAAGGGCGCGTACGTGCTCGTCGACGCGGCCTCCGGCACGCCCGACGTGATCCTCATCGCTACGGGCTCCGAGGTGCAACTGGCCGTCGCGGCCCGCGAGCAGCTCGCTGCAGAGGGCATCCAGGCCCGCGTCGTCTCGGCGCCCAGCCTCGACTGGTTCGAGGAGCAGGATGCCGCGTACCGCGAGTCCGTGCTGCCCGCGGCCGTCACCGCGCGCGTGTCGGTCGAGGCCGGCGTCGCGCTCAGCTGGGCGAAGATCGTCGGCGACCGCGGTCGCTCGGTCTCGATCGAGCACTTCGGCGCCTCCGCCGACTACAAGACCCTGTTCCGCGAGTTCGGCATCACGACCGAAGCCGTCGTCGCCGCCGCCAAGGAATCGCTCGCGTCGGCCTGACGAGAGCACGAAGGAGATTCGAGAATCATGACCACCACCCCCACCGCAGACCTCTCCGCCGCCGGCGTGAGCATCTGGCTCGACGACCTCTCGCGCGAGCGCATCGCCTCGGGCGGCCTCCAGCAGCTCATCGCCGAGCGCAACGTCGTCGGCGTGACCACCAACCCGACCATCTTCGCGGGCGCCCTCACCAACGGTGCCGCGTACGCGGAGCAGGTCGCCGCACTCGCGGCCGAAGGGGCCGACGTCGACACCGCCGTGTTCGAGATCACCACCGACGACGTGCGTGCGGCATCCGACATCTTCCGCCCCGTGTACGACGCGAGCAACGGCTACGACGGCCGCGTCTCGATCGAGGTCGCACCCGACCTCGCGCACGACACCGCGGGCACGATCGAGTCGGCCAAGGCGCTCTGGGCCAAGGTCGACCGCCCGAACGCGATGATCAAGATCCCCGCGACCGTCGAGGGCCTCGACGCGATCACCGCCGCGATCGGCGCCGGCATCAGCGTCAACGTCACGCTGATCTTCAGCCTCGACCGATACCGCGCCGTCATCGCGGCCTACCTCGCGGGCCTCGAGATCGCGAAGGAGGCCGGCATCGACCTGTCGACCATCCACTCGGTCGCCTCGTTCTTCGTGTCGCGCGTCGACACCGAGATCGACAAGCGACTCGAGGCGATCGGCACCGACGAAGCGCTCGCGCTCAAGAGCAAGGCCGGCGTCGCGAACGCCCAGCTCGCGTACGAGCTCTTCGAGCAGGAGTTCGGCGCAGAGCGCGCCGCGGCGCTCCTCGCCGCCGGAGCGAACAAGCAGCGTCCGCTGTGGGCCTCGACCGGCGTCAAGGACCCGTCGCTGCCCGACACGCTCTACGTGACCGGCCTGGTCGCGCAGGGCGTCGTGAACACGATGCCCGAGAAGACCCTCGAGGCCACCTTCGACCACGGCGTGATCGAGGGCGACACCGTCACGGGCGCCTACGCCGCGGCGGGCGCCGTGCTCGACGCACTCGCCTCGGTGGGCGTCGACTACGACGACGTCACGGCGCTCCTCGAGCGCGAGGGCGTCGAGAAGTTCATCGTCTCGTGGCACGAGCTCCTCGACACCGTCACCACCGCTCTGGAGAACGCACGATGAGCTTCCGCATCGCCGTCAGCGGCGCGGCGGCCGACGCCGTGCGCTCGGCCGTCCCCGGGCTCGTCGCCGACCTGGTGGCGAGCGGCATCACGGCCCAGGACCCCGCGCTGTGGGGCCCCGCGGCCGAGGAGGAGTCCGCGAAGCGACTCGGCTGGACCGAGGCCGTCGCGATCTCCCGACCGCTCGTCGCCGAGATCGAGGCGCTCCGCGCCCAGCTGCACGCCGATGGCGTGGAGCACATCGTGCTCGCGGGCATGGGCGGCTCGTCGCTCGCGCCCGAGGTGATCACGCGCACCGCGCGCGTCGACCTGACCGTGCTCGACTCGACCGAACCCGGCCAGGTGCGGGCCGCCCTCGCCGACCGGCTCGCGGTGTCCGCACTCGTGGTCTCGTCGAAGTCGGGCTCGACCGTCGAGACCGACAGCCAGCGACGCGCCTACGAGCAGGCCTTCACCGAGGCCGGCATCGACCCCGTGTCGCGCATCGTGATCGTGACCGACCCGGGCTCGCCGCTCGACGAGTCCGCGCGCGCCGCCGGCTACCGGGTGTTCAACGCCGATCCGAACGTCGGGGGGCGCTACTCCGCGCTCACCGCGTTCGGCCTGGTGCCCTCGGGCCTCGCGGGCGTGGACATCTCCGAGATCCTCGACGAGGCCGAGACGATCGAGCTCTCGCTCGCCATCGACTCGCCCGAGAACCCCGGACTCGTGCTCGGAGCCGCCATCGCCGCGACGTCCCCGCGCCGCGACAAGCTCGCCATCGTCGCCGACGGAACGCACATCGTCGGCTTCGCCGACTGGGCCGAGCAGCTCATCGCCGAGTCCACGGGCAAGGAGGGCACCGGCATCCTCCCCGTCGTGCTCGAGTCCGACGCGCCCGAGCTCGCCGGCGACCTCGCCGACGTCCAGGTCGTGCGCCTTGTGAGCGACGCGGGCGACCAGCAGCTCGTCGACGACGGCACCGACGAGATCCGCGTCTCGGGCACGCTCGGCGCGCAGCTGCTCGTCTGGGAGTACGCGACCGCGATCGCCGGGCGGCTGCTCGGCATCAACCCGTTCGACCAGCCCGATGTGGAGTCCGCCAAGGTCGCCGCACGCGGCCTGCTCGACGCGCGGCCCGAGCCCACGCCCGCGGCGTTCGTCGCCGACGGCATCGAGGTGCGCGGCACGCCCGAGGTCATCGGTGCGTCGAGCGACCTCGAGTCGGCGATCGAGGTCCTCCTCGAAGAGCTGCCGGCAGACGGCTACCTCTCGGTGCAGGCCTACGTCGACCGCGTCGCACACCCCGAGCTCGAGCAGCTCCGGGCGCGTCTCGCGGCGCGCGCGGGCCGCCCCGTGACGTTCGGCTGGGGCCCCCGGTTCCTGCACTCGACCGGGCAGTTCCACAAGGGCGGCCCCGCCGTCGGCGTGTTCCTGCAGATCACCCAGGCCGTGGCCGAAGACCTGTCGATCCCCGAACGCCCGTTCACCTTCGGGCAGCTCATCGCCGCCCAGGCGTCGGGCGACTCGAGCGTGCTCGCCGACCACGGGCGCCCGGTGCTGACGCTCACGCTCACCGACCCGTCGGCGAACGTCTCGACGCTCTTCGACGCCATCGGCTGAGCCAGGAAGGGTCCACATGCCTCCGGCAACCATCTCCGCGGGTCACAACCCGCTTCGATCCCCGAAGGACTACCGGCTCAATCGCATCGCCGGTCCCTCGAGCCTCATCATCTTCGGCGTGACGGGCGACCTGTCGCGCAAGAAGCTGATGCCCGCAGTGTACGATCTCGCCAATCGCGGCCTGCTGCCGCCCGGATTCGCACTCGTGGGCTTCGCCCGCCGCGACTGGGCCGACCAGGACTTCGAGAAGGTCGTGCACGACTCGGTGCGGCAGTACGCCCGCACCGAGTTCCGCGAGGACGTCTGGAAGCAGCTCGCGCGCGGCATCCGCTTCGTGCAGGGCGACTTCGACGACGACGCCGCGTTCGACCGCCTCCGCGGGGTCGTGGCCGACCTCGACGCCGAACGCGGCACCATGGGCAACCACGCGTTCTACCTGTCGATCCCGCCGAAGTCGTTCCCGCTCGTGACGGAGCAGCTCAAGCGCTCGGGCCTGACCGAGCAGAAGGACGGCCAGTGGCGACGCGTCGTCATCGAGAAGCCGTTCGGGTCCGACCTGAAGACGGCCCGCGAGCTGAACGACGTCGTCGCGTCGGTCTTCCCGCCCGACTCGGTGTTCCGCATCGACCACTATCTGGGCAAGGAGACCGTCCAGAACATCCTCGCGCTGCGCTTCGCGAACCAGCTCTACGAGCCCATCTGGAACGCGAACTACGTCGACCACGTGCAGATCACCATGGCCGAGGACATCGGCGTGGGCGGTCGTGCCGGGTACTACGACGGCATCGGCGCGGCGCGCGACGTCATCCAGAACCATCTCCTGCAGCTGCTCGCCCTCACGGCGATGGAGGAGCCGATCTCGTTCGACGCCGCGGACCTGCGCGCCGAGAA
This sequence comes from Agromyces sp. NPDC058110, assembly GCF_042884735.1. NCBI lineage: Bacteria > Bacillati > Actinomycetota > Actinomycetes > Micrococcales > Microbacteriaceae > Agromyces > Agromyces sp. NPDC058110. Next base: position 501,004 of record NZ_JBHVTI010000001.1, read on the forward strand.
GGAGAAGATCCTCGCAGCGGTCCGTCTGCCCGACGACCTCGCCACGGGCACCGCTCGCGGGCAGTACGCCGGCGGGTGGCAGGGCGGCGAGGAGGTCATCGGCTTCCTCGACGAAGACGGCATGAACCCCGAGTCCCTCACCGAGACGTACGCGGCCATGAAGCTGACCATCGGCACCCGCCGGTGGGCCGGCGTGCCGTTCTACCTCCGTGCCGGCAAGCGCCTCGGGCGCCGCGTGACCGAGATCGCCGTGGTCTTCAAGCGCGCGCCGCAGCAGCTCTTCGCCGACAGCCAGACGTCCCAGCTGGGCGAGAACGCGCTCGTGATCCGGGTGCAGCCCGACGAGGGCGTCACCATCCGCTTCGGTTCGAAGGTGCCCGGCGCCGGCATGCAGGTGCGCGACGTCACCATGGACTTCGGCTACGGCCACGCCTTCACCGAGGCGAGCCCCGAGGCCTACGAACGGCTCATCCTCGACGTGCTGCTCGGCGACCCGCCGCTGTTCCCCCGTCAGGAGGAGGTCGAGCTCTCCTGGAAGATCCTCGACCCGATCGAGGAGTTCTGGTCCACGCAGGGCCAGCCCGAACAGTACCGTCCCGGCACGTGGGGCCCGGCATCCGCCGACGCCCTGCTCGCGCGCGACGGCCGAACCTGGAGGCGCCCGTGATCGTCGACCTGCCCGACACCACCACCAGCAAGGTCTCCAAGGCGCTCGTCAAGATCCGCGAGGAGAACGGCGTGGTCGCGCTCGGTCGCGTGCTGACGCTCGTGATCGCCACCACGCCCGGCGTCGAGGAGGAGGCCATCGAGGCCGCCAACGACGCCTCGCGCGAGCACCCCATGCGCGTGATCGTCGTGTCGTCCGACCCCGACGAGGCCGATGGCGTCGAGCCCCGCCTCGACGCGGAGATCCGCGTGGGCGGCGACGCCGGTGCGAGCGAGGTCATCGTGCTCCGCGCCCACGGCCCGGTCGCGCACGACGAGGAGAGCCTCGTCATGGCGCTGCTGCTGCCCGACGCCCCCGTGGTCACCTGGTGGCCCGGCGCGGCTCCCGCCGTTCCCGGCACCTCGCCGCTCGGCCGCATCGCGCAGCGACGGATCACGGATGCCTCGAGTCAGCCCGACCCGCAGGCCGCCCTCCGGGCGCTCGTCGACAGCTACACGCCCGGCGACGCGGACTTCGCGTGGACGCGGCTGACGCTGTGGCGCGCCCAGCTCGCCGCCGTGCTCGACCAGCCGCCGTTCGCCGCGGTGACGGGCGTGCACGTCACGGGTGCGGTCGACTCGCCGTCGACGACCCTGCTCGCGGCCTGGCTGCGACTGCAGCTCGACGCGCCCACCGGGTACGTGCTGACCGACGTCGCGGAGGGCTCGCACGGCATCCACGGGGTGACGCTCGAGCGCGAGACCGGGGTCATCGAGCTCACGCGCGACCAACCCGGCGTGGCCACCCTGCGTCAGCCGGGCCAGCCCCTGCACGACGTCGCGCTCCCCCGCCGCAACCTCCGCGACTGCCTCGCCGACGAGCTCCGGCGCCTCGACCCCGATGAGCTGTACGGTGAGGTGATCAGGAGCGGCCTCGCGCTGCTCAGCGAGCCCGAGGCCGAGGGAGCCCCCGCATGACGAACGAACGCCGAGTCCTGGTGCACCCCGACAAGGGGGCGCTGGCCAGTTCGGTGGCGGCCAGGTTCATCACGAAGATGCTCGACATCCTCGATGACCAGCCGATCGCGCACGTCGTGCTCACCGGGGGCTCGATGGCCGGCGCCGTGCTCGAGTCCGTGGCCTCCTCCCCCGCCCGCACGAGCATCGACTGGTCGCGCGTGCACTTCTGGTGGGGCGACGAACGATGGGTTCCGGCCGGCAGCGAGGAGCGCAACGACTGGATCGCCGACCGGTCGCTGCTCGACGACCTCGACCTGCCCGAAGCGAACGTGCACCGGTTCCCCGCATCGGACTCGGGACTCTCGCTCGACGACGCCGCCACGGCGTTCGAGGCCGAGCTCTCGGAGTACGGCGTCGACGGCGGCGACGCGCCCTCGTTCGACATCACGTTCCTCGGCGTCGGGCCCGACGGGCACATCGCCTCGCTGTTCCCGCACCGCTCCGGCATCCAGGTGGCCGACCGCACCGTCATCGCGGTGCGCAACTCCCCCAAGCCGCCGCCCGAGCGCCTGAGCCTCACCAGACCGGTGCTCAACGCGTCGCAGCGCGTCTGGTTCGTGCTCGCCGGGGCCGACAAGGCCTCGGCGCTGGGGCTGGCCCTGGCCGGTGCGAGCCGCGACGAAGTGCCGGTCGCCGGGATCAAGGGCCGCCGGCGCACGGTGTTCTTCGTGGACTCGGATGCCGCGGCTGAGGTTCCCGAGGAGCTCATCGCGCGCGACTACTGACGTCGACCCGCGCACCGCGCACGTAGAAGGGGCGAGCCGTTCGGCTCGCCCCTTCTTCGTATCCGGTCGCTCGCGACCGATGCCTTACTCTGCGGGCGCCTGTCCGCGACGCGTGCGGAGCTGCGTGAGCGCCTCTTCGAGCAGCGCAGCAGCTTCTTCGTCGCTGCGACGCTCCTTCACGTAGGCGAGATGCGTCTTGTACGGCTCGAGCTTGGAGACCGACGGCGGGTTCTCCTTGTCGCGGCCGGCCGGCAGACCCGTGGACGGGCTGTCGATGACGTCGGGGATCTCTTCCTCGGGCAGGTTCGCCGCGAAGTAGCGGACGGTCTCGTTGCCCTGGGCGTCCCAGTAGCTCACGGCGACGCGGTCGGCGTGGAAGCCGCGGTCCTGCTCGCCCATGGGCCCGGCGCCGACGCGCGAGCCACGGATGGCGCTGTTGCCTGAAGCCATCTCAGATCCCCGAGTCGAACTTCGTGATCAGGCCGAGGACGACGATGCACGTCACCCACACCAGCCCGAGGATCACGGTGATGCGATTGAGGTTTCGCTCGGCCACGCCCGAGGCGCCGAGGCTGGAGGTGACGCCGCCGCCGAACATGTCGGACAGACCGCCACCGCGGCCCTTGTGCAGCAGGATGAGCAGCGTCAGCAGGAGGCTCGTGATACCGAGCAGAACCTGCAGCACGACCTGGAGAATCTCCACGGTGAACCTTTCCGGGCACGACGAGGGGGTCGGTGCCGATATACGAGTATAGCGGGAGCGTGCGTGCGGGGTCGGAGACACGCGTCTCCGACCCCGCACGCACGCGTTTCGGGATCAGGCCCCGACGTGCTTCTTGAACCGGACGATGCTCGAGAACTCGTCGATGTCGAGGCTCGCACCGCCGACGAGCGCGCCGTCGACGTTCGGCTCGCGGAGGAACGAGGCGATGTTCGCCGCCTTCACCGAACCGCCGTAGAGCACGCGGGTGGCCGCCGCGACGTCCTCGCCGTACAACTCGCGCAGCACGCCGCGAAGCGCCTCGCAGACGACCTCCGCCTGCTGCGGGGTCGCCGCCTGGCCGGAGCCAATCGCCCAGACGGGCTCGTACGCGATGACGAGTCCCTTCGCGCCCTCGACGTTCTCGAGCGCCGCACGCAGCTGCGCGACGGGCACGGCGCTGGGGCCGTGCTCCTCGAGGTCTTCGGCCGTCTCGCCCACGCAGAGCACGGGGACGATGCCGTGGCGGTGCGCCGCGAGCACCTTGGCGTTGATGTCGGCGTCGGTCTCGCCGTGCAGCGTGCGCCGCTCGGAGTGTCCGACGATCACGTAGGCGCACTCGAGCTTCGCGAGGAACGCGCCCGAGATCTCGCCGGTGTAGGCGCCCGAGTCGTGCGCCGAGACATCCTGGGCTCCGTAGGCGATGGGCAGGTTGTCGGCCGAGACGAGCGTCTGCACGGAGCGGATGTCGGTGAAGGGCGGGAAGACCGCGACCTCGGCGTCGGCCGGATCGTGCTTCGCGTCCTTCAGCGACCACGCGAGCTTCTGCGTGAATGCGACCGCCTGCAGGTGGTCGAGGTTCATCTTCCAGTTGCCTGCGATGAACGGGGTGCGCTTCACTGCCATCCGAGGACCTCCAGTCCGGGGAGCTTCTTGCCCTCGAGGAACTCGAGGCTGGCGCCTCCGCCCGTCGAGATGTGACCGAACTGGTCGTCTGAGAAACCGAGCTGACGCACGGCCGCGGCCGAGTCGCCGCCGCCGACGACGCTCAGGCCGTCGACCTCGGTGAGCGCCTGCGCGACCGCGCGGGTGCCTGCCGAGAAGGGCGCGAGCTCGAACACACCCATCGGGCCGTTCCAGAACACGGTCTTCGACCCGCGGATGTGCTCCGCGAACGCCGCCGCCGTCTCGGGACCGATGTCGAGGCCGAGGCCCGAGGCGCCGAACGGCGTCTCCTCGATGGCGTCCGCGGCGGCGACCACGTGCTCGGCCTCAGCGGAGAACGACGCCGCCACGACGACGTCCGTCGGGAGCACGATCGTGACCCCGCGCTCGGCCGCCTCGGCGAGGTAGCCCCGCACGGTCTCGATCTGGTCGGCCTCGAGCAGGCTCGAGCCGACCTTGTGACCCTGGGCGGCGAGGAACGTGAACAGCATGCCACCGCCGATGAGCAGGGTGTCGACCCGCGGCAGCAGGTGCGCGATGACGCCGAGCTTGTCGGAGACCTTCGATCCTCCGAGCACGACGGCATAGGGGCGCTCGGGGTTCTCGGTCAGCCGGTCGAGCACGTCGAGCTCGGAGGCGATGAGCAGGCCGGCCGCGCTCGGGCGCAGCTCCTCGAGCTCGAAGACGCTCGCCTGCTTGCGGTGCACGACGCCGAAGCCGTCGGAGACGACGGAGTCGGCGAAGGCTGCGAGCTGCTCGGCGAACGCGGTGCGCTCCCCGGCGTCCTTGGCCGTCTCGCCCGGGTTGAACCTGAGGTTCTCGAGCACGAGGATCTCGCCGTCGGCCAGCGCCTCGACCTTGGCCGCGGCATCCGCCCCGACCGTGTCGGTCGCGAAGGCCACCGGCGCTCCGACGAGCTCGCCGAGGCGGGCGGCGACGGGCGCCAGGCTGTACTTCGCGTCAGGAGCACCCTCGGGCCGGCCGAGGTGGGAGACCACGACGACGCGTGCGCCCTGGTCGGTCAGTGCGGTGAGTGTCGGCAGCGACGCCCGAACACGACCGTCGTCCGTGATGACCCCGTCCTTGAGCGGAACGTTGAGGTCACAACGGACGACGATGCGCGTACCGGCGAGCGAACCGAGGCTCTCGATCGTTCGCAGTGTCACGGTTGCTCGTTTCAGAGTCGTTCGGCGACGTACTCGGTGAGGTCGACGAGGCGGTTGGAGTAGCCCCACTCGTTGTCGTACCAGCTCGAGAGCTTCACCTGGTTGCCGATGACGCGCACGAGGCCGGCGTCGAAGATCGACGAGTGCGGGTCGGTGACGATGTCGCTCGAGACGATGTCGTCTTCGGTGTACTTGAGGATGCCCTTCATCGGGCCCTCGGCGGCGGCCTTGTAGGCGGCCTTGATCTCGTCGACCGTGACCGGGTTCGCGGTGGTGACGGTGAGGTCGGTGATCGAGCCGGTGGGAACGGGAACGCGCAGCGCGAAGCCGTCGAGCTTGCCGACGAGCTCGGGCAGCACGAGGCCGATCGCCTTGGCGGCGCCGGTCGACGTCGGGACGATGTTGATGGCTGCGGCGCGCGCGCGGCGGAGATCCTTGTGGGGACCGTCCTGCAGGTTCTGGTCGGCCGTGTAGGCGTGCACGGTCGTCATGAGGCCGTGCTCGATGCCGAACGCGTCGTTGAACACCTTGGCGAGCGGCGCGAGGCAGTTCGTCGTGCAGGAGGCGTTCGAGATGATGTGGTGCGTCGCGGGGTCGTACTCGTGCTCGTTGACGCCGATGACGAACGTCGCGTCTTCGTCGGTCGCGGGAGCCGAGATGAGTACCTTCTTGGCGCCGGCCTCGATGTGCTTGCGCGCGTCGGCCGCCTTCGTGAAGAAGCCGGTCGACTCGATGACGATGTCGACGCCCAGTTCGCCCCACGGGAGGTTGGCGGGGTCGCGCTCGGCGAACGCCTTGATCGCGGTGCCGTTGACGATGATGTTGTCGTCGTCGTAGTCGACCGTCGCGTCGAGGCGGCCCGTGATCGAGTCGTACTTCAGCAGGTGTGCGAGCGTCTTGTTGTCGGTGAGGTCGTTGACCGCGACGATCTCGAGGTCTGCGCCCTGAGCGAGGGCTGCACGGAAGTAGTTGCGGCCGATGCGGCCGAAGCCGTTGATGCCGATCTTTACAGACACGGATCTCTCCTGATGTGACGGTGCGCGAGCGCGCGTTGTTTGGGAAGATTCGGACAACGGTGTCCTCGGACGATGCCCGAGGACACCGCCGCGATTACGACAGTAGCAGCAGCCCTGAGGTCTTCTCGTTTGCTGCAGCGAAGCGCTGCTGCACGTTGTCCCAGTCCGCGATCGACCAGAACGCCTTGACGTAGTCGGCGCGCACGTTCTTGTAGTCGAGGTAGTACGCGTGCTCCCACACGTCGAGCATGAGCAGGGGCACGATGCCGGCCGGGAGGTTGCCCTGCTGGTCGAAGAACTGCACGATGATCAGGCGCTGGCCGAGCGCATCCCACGCGAGCACGGCCCAGCCGGAGCCCTGCACGCCGAGGGCCGTCGCGGTGAAGTGCGCCTGGAAGGCGTCGAACGACCCGAACTGGTCGTCGATGGCGGCCGCGAGCTCGCCGGTGGGCTTGTCGCCGCCGTTCGGCGAGAGGTTCGTCCAGAAGATCGAGTGGTTGATGTGACCGCCGAGGTTGAACGCGAGGTCCTTCTCGAGCTTGTTCACGTTCGCGAGGTTGCCCGTCTCGCGCGCCTCCGCGAGCTGCGCGAGCGCCGTGTTCGCGCCCGTCACGTACGCCTGGTGGTGCTTCGAGTGGTGCAGCTCCATGATGGTGCCGCTGATCGCCGGCTCGAGCGCCGAGTAGTCGTAGGCGAGATCGGGCAGGGTGTAGTCAGCCATTGCTTCTCCTTGTCAGGTGCCGGGCGTTCCGGGCCTCTGCCCGGTGTTCCGCGGCTGCGCCTTCGAGTCTATGCCCGCGGCCGGTGGGTGCGACCCCGGGTTGACGTCCGATGACATGGCGTGCGCGGCGGCTCGAGGGGTCGACGACGAGCGGATGCCGCGGCATCCGCTCGCACGACCGTGCAGGTCTTACACGTCGTCGAGATCGGCCGGCAGGCTCGCCTCGGTGCCCGGCACGCCGAGCGCGGCGGCCCGGGTGTCGGCCATGGCGAGCAGGCGGCGGATGCGCCCCGCGACGGCGTCCTTCGTCATGGGCGGGTCGGCGTGGTGCCCGAGCTCGTCGAGGCTCGCGTCGCGGTGGGCCAGGCGCAGCTCCCCCGCGTACTTCAGGTGCTGCGGGATGTCGTCGCCGAGCAGTTCCATCGCGCGCTCGACGCGCGCGCACGCGGCGACCGCCGCCTGCGCCGATCGGCGGAGGTTGGCGTCGTCGAAGTTCACGAGGCGGTTCGCCGTCGCCCGCACCTCACGGCGCTGGCGGAGCTCCTCCCAGTTGCGCACCGTGCCGCTGGCGCCCATGAGCGAGAGCATCGCGCTGATCGCCTCGCCGTCGCGGATGACGACCCGGTGCACGCCGCGCACCTCGCGGGCCTTCGCCGAGATCCCGAGCCTGCCGGCCGCTCCGACGAGGGCCATCGCGGTCTCGTTGCCCGGGCAGGTGATCTCGAGGGCGGCCGAGCGCCCCGGGTCGGTGAGGCTGCCGTGCGCGAGGAACGCCCCTCGCCAGACCGCAGCGACCTCGTCGCGCGAGCCGGTGGTGAGCTTGTTCGGGAGCCCGCGCACCGGGCGCCGGCGGGCATCGAGCAGTCCGGTCTGACGCGCGAGCGTCTCGCCGCCGTCGAGCACCCTGAGCAGGAACTGGTTCGACCGGCGGATGCCGGAGGGTGCGATGACCGAGACGTCGGGGCGCACGCCGTAGAGCTCGCCGAGATCGCGCGTGACGCGCTTCGCCGTGGTCGGCGAGTCGAGTTCGGCCTCGATCGCGATACGGCCCGAGATGATGTGCAACCCGCCCGCGAACCGCAGCACCGAAGCCAACTCGGCCGCGCGGACACTCGTCTTCGAAACCTCGACGCGTGCCAGTTCTTCTTTCACATCCGCGGTCAAAGCCACCTCGTGATCCTTCCTGTGGGTGGGAGCGCGGGGATGCCCCGCGCGTCATGAACGATGCGGACGCTCACTCGCGTCCGAGGTCGCGATGGCGGACGCTGACGGCGATGTCGGGGAACGCCTCGAGTCGGGTGGCGAGCTCTCGCACGATGGCGACCGAGCGATGCTTCCCGCCGGTGCATCCGATCGCGATCGTGGCGTGGCCCTTGTTCTCGCGCTGGTAGCCGCTCAGCACGGGCTGGAGCGCCGTGACGTACGCGCCGATGAACTCCTGCGCCCCCTGCTGGTGCAGCACGTAGTCGGACACGGCCGGATCTTCGCCCGTGAGGTTGCGCAGCTCCCCGATCCAGAACGGATTCGGGAGGAACCTCGCATCGGCGACGAGATCGGCGTCGGTGGGCAGCCCGTACTTGAAGCCGAAGCTGAGCAGCGTGACCCGCACGCCGGCCCTGCCTGCCTCGGCGAAGGTCTCTGTGGTGAGCGTCGCGAGCTGGTGGATGTTGAGCTCCGACGTGTCGACGACCAGGTCGGCCGCCTCGCGGAGCTCGGCGAGACGCGATCGCTCGGCGCCGATGCCGTCGAGGAGGGTGCCGTTGCCCTGCAGCGGGTGCGGGCGCCGCACGGCCTCGAATCGCCGGACCAGCACTGCGTCGGTGGCGTCGAGAAACACGACCCGCACGTTCACGCCGGTTCGCAGCGCCTGGATGATCTCGCGCAGTTCGGCGAAGAAGTCGCGGCCCCGGATGTCGACGACCGCGGCGATGCGCGGCAAGGATGCGCCGGCGCGCTCGACCAGCTCGACCAGGGGGCGCAGCATCTGCGGAGGGAGGTTGTCGACGACGTACCACCCGAGGTCTTCGAGGGCGTTGCCGACGGTCGAGCGACCGGCGCCCGACATCCCGGTGACGATGAGCATCTCCTGCTCGAACTCGGTTGCCATCGCCCCGGTGTTCCCTTCCCCCACGTCGAGCAACCAGCCTATCGGGGTTGAGCCCCGGCACCGGCCTGCAGCTCGCCGTGCACGACCGCCGCGAGCGTCGGCCCGAAGCCGTCGACGGTCGAGATCTCCTCGACGGATGCCGCGCGCAGCCGCTTCACCGAGCCGAAGTGCCGGAGGAGGACCTTGATGCGAGTGGGACCGAGCCCTGGGATCTCGGCGAGCACCGATGAGATGTCGCGCTTGCGCCGTTGGCGCTGGTGGGTGATGGCGAAACGGTGCGCCTCGTCGCGCACGCGCTGGAAGAGGAAGAGCGCGTCGCTGTTCCGCGGGAGGATCACCGGGTAGTCGGAGCCGGGGGTCCAGATCTCCTCGAGGCGCTTGGCGATGCCGCAGAGGTAGATGCCCTCGACGCCCGACTCGGCGAGGGCCCGGGCAGCGGCGGCGACCTGGGGCTCGCCGCCGTCGACCACGAGCAGGTTGGGGCGATACGAGAACTTCGAGCGGCGGGCGGCCTCGACCGGGGCGTCGGACTCAGCGACCGTGTCGAGTGCGTCGGCCGCTGCGGCCGATTCGGGCACGGCGTGCGTGTCGGGTGCCCGCTGGCCGTCGGGTGTCGCCAGATACGCGAGACGGCGCGTGAGCACCTGGTGGATCGAGTCGGTGTCATCGGTCGACTCGGGGATCGTGAACCTGCGGTACTCGTCTTTGCGCGGCAGCCCGTCTTCGAAGACGACCATCGAGGCCACGATGTTCGTGCCGCTCAGGTGCGACACGTCGAAGCACTCGATGCGCAACGGGGCGTCGGCCATGCCGAGCGCCTCCTGGATGTCCTCGAGCGCGCGCGAGCGGGTCGTGAAGTCGGCGCTGCGCCGGGTCTTGTAGAGCATCAGGGACTGCTTGGCGTTCTGCGTGGCGGTCGCGAGCAGCGCGGCCTTGTCGCCGCGCTGCGCGGCGCGAAGCCGCACCTTGCGCCCCGCACGCCCGGCGAGCCAGGACTCGAGCGCGGCCGCGTCGTCAGGCAGCTCGGGAACGACGACCTCGCGCGGCGGCGTCAGCTGACCGCCGTACGCGTTCTGCACGACCGAGTCGACGAGATCGCCGATCGGCACGTCGAGCTCTTTGTCGACGGTCCACGAGTGCACGCCTCGAACCCGGCCGCCGCGTACGACGAAGATCTGCACGGCGGCGGCGAGCTCGTCGTGGTCGATGCCGAACACGTCGACATCGACGTCGTCGCGCAGCACGACGGCGCTCTTCTCGAAGAACTCGGTCGCCGCCTGCAGCTGGTCGCGACGACGGGCCGCGGTCTCGTACTCGAAGGCCGCCGAGGCCTCGAGCATCTGCCCGGAGAGCTCGTCGAGGATGCGGCGGTCCTGGTTCGTCATGAACGAGACGAATCGGTCGACGTTCGCACGGTGCTCCTCGATGCCGACGTGGCCGGAGCACGGACCGAAGCACCTCCCGATCTGCCCGGCGAAGCACGGACGCCCGGTGGCCATCGCACGACGGTAGTCGGAGTCCTTGCAGGTGCGGATCGGGAAGAGCTTCAGCAGCAGCTCGAGGGTCTCGTTCACCGCCCAGACCTTCGGGTACGGACCGAAGTACCGGGCCCCCGGGATACCGCTCCGGCGCGTGACGATCGCGCGCGGCGCTTCGTCGGCGAGCGTGACGGCGAGGTACGGATACGACTTGTCATCGCGGTACTTCACGTTGAACGGAGGATCGAACTCCTTGATCCACGTGTACTCGAGCTGCAGCGCCTCGACGTCGTTGCCGACCACGGTCCACTCGACGGACGTCGCCGTGGTGACCATGCGTCGGGTGCGCTCGTGCAGGGTTCTGAGCGGCGCGAAGTAGTTCGAGAGCCTGGCCCTGAGGTTCTTGGCCTTGCCCACGTAGAGCACCCGCCGGTCTGCGTCGCGGAAGCGGTAGACGCCCGGCGCGGTCGGGATCTCCCCCGCCTTCGGACGGTAGGCCAGGGCATCACTCATGGTCAGCTGGCGACTTCGACGTCGACGGCCGCCCGTGCGGCGTCGAAGATCTCGCGCAGGAAGAAGCCCGTGTGGCTGTCGGCCACCTCGGCGACCTGCTCGGGCGTGCCGGTCGCGACGACCTGCCCGCCGCCGGATCCGCCCTCGGGGCCGAGGTCGATGATCCAGTCGGCCGACTTGATGACGTCGAGGCTGTGCTCGATCACGATGACCGAGTTGCCCTTGTCGACGAGCTTTCCGAGCACCTTCAGCAACTTGCGGACGTCTTCGAAGTGCAGGCCGGTGGTCGGCTCGTCGAGCACGTAGACGCTGCGCCCGTTCGAGCGCCGCTGCAGTTCGGTCGCCAGCTTGACGCGCTGGGCCTCGCCGCCCGAGAGCGTCGTCGCGCTCTGCCCGAGCTGCACGTATCCGAGGCCGACGTCGACGAGCGTCTTGAGGTAGCGGTGGATCGCCGAGATGGGCTCGAAGAACTCGGCCGCCTCGCTGATCGGCATCTGCAGCACCTCGGCGATGTTCTTGCCCTTGTAGTGCACCTGCAGGGTCTCGCGGTTGTAGCGCTGGCCGCCGCAGACCTCGCACGCGACGTAGACGTCGGGCAGGAAGTTCATCTCGATCTTGATCGTGCCATCGCCCGAGCACGCCTCGCACCGGCCGCCCTTGACGTTGAAGCTGAATCGCCCGGGCAGGTACCCGCGGGCCTTCGCCTCCGTCGTCTCGGAGAACAACGTGCGGATGCGGTCGAACACGCCCGTGTAGGTCGCGGGGTTCGAGCGGGGCGTGCGACCGATGGGCGCCTGGTCGACGTGCACCACCTTGTCGAGGTGGTCGAGGCCCGTGACCCGCCGGTGCCGCCCGGGCAGCTTGCGCGCACCGTTCAGTTTGTTGGCCAGCACGCGGTACAGGATGTCGTTCACGAGCGACGACTTGCCCGAGCCGCTCACGCCCGTGACGGCCGTGAACACCCCGAGCGGGAAGTCGACGTCGACGCCGCGGAGGTTGTTGGCCTCGGCACCGAACACCGAGATCATGCGTTCGGGATCGATCGCGCGCCGACGGGCGGGGATCGAGATCTCCTTGCGGCCCGACAGGTAGTCGCCCGTCAGGGATCGCGTGTTCTTCACCAGGTCGGCGTAGCTGCCCGAGTGCACGACCGTGCCGCCGTTGACGCCCGCGCCGGGACCGATGTCGACGATCCAGTCGGCGGTGCGGATCGTGTCTTCGTCGTGCTCGACCACGATCAGCGTGTTGCCGAGGTCGCGCAACGCCACGAGCGTGTCGATCAGGCGACGGTTGTCGCGCTGGTGCAGGCCGATGCTGGGCTCGTCGAGCACGTACAGCACGCCCGTGAGGCCCGAGCCGATCTGGGTGGCCAGGCGGATGCGCTGGGCCTCGCCGCCCGAGAGGGTCGCGGCGGCGCGCGACAGGTCGAGGTAGCTGAGCCCCACGCGGATGAGGAAGTCGAGCCGCAGTTTGATCTCGCGCAGCACCTGCGCGGCGATCGCCTGCTCGCGGTCGGTGAGCTGCAGGCGATCCATGAACGCGCGCGCGTCGGTGAGGCTCAGCAGCCCGACGTCGGCGATGCTCGCGTCGTGGATGAGCACCGACAGCACCTCGGGCTTCAGCCGCTTGCCGTCGCAGACCGGGCACGGCACCTCGCGCAGGTACTCCGACCAGCGCACGCGCTGCGCGTCGGTCTCGGCCTGGAGGTACTGCCGCTCGATGTACGGCACGACGCCCTCGAAGCCGGAGGTGTAGCTCATCTCGCGCCCGTAGCGGTTGCGCCACTTGACCTTCACCTCGAAGTTGTCGCCGCGGAGCACTGCATCGCGCGCACCCTGGTCGAGCTCCTCCCACGGGGTGTCGAGCGAGAACCCGAGATCGCGGGCGAGGCCCACGAGCAACTTCTCGTAGTAGTTGTAGAGGCTCTTGCCCTGCGAGGTCCAGGGGATGATGACGCCTTCGGCGATGCTCAGCGCCGGATCGCCGAGCAGCAGCTGCTCGTCGACGGCCATGCGCGTGCCCAGCCCGGAGCACTCGGGGCATGCACCGAACGGCGCGTTGAACGAGAAGGTGCGCGGCTCGATCTCGGTCAGCTGGATGGGGTGCTGGTTCGGGCAGGAGAGCTTCTCGGAGAAGGTGTCCCATGCGTCGGGGCCGGACTCGTCGACGTAGTTGATCTGCACCAGGCCGTCGGTCAGTCGCAGCGCCGTCTCGAGCGAGTCGGTGAGGCGCCCCAGCACATCGGGGCCCGCGACGAGACGGTCGATGACGACCGAGATGTCGTGCTTCACCTGCTTCTTCAGCTTCGGCGGCTCGTCGAGGCGGATGAGCTCACCGTCGACCACGGCGCGCGAGTACCCGCCGCCCGCCAGCTCGCGGAACAGGTCGACGAACTCGCCCTTCTTCTGCGAGACGACCGGGCTCAGCACCTGGAAGCGCGTGCCGGCCTCGAGCTGCATGAGTCGATCGGCGATCTGCTGAACCGTCTGACGCTGGATGCGCTCGCCGCACACCGGGCAGTGCGGCACGCCGATGCGCGCCCAGAGCAGGCGCATGTAGTCGTAGATCTCGGTGATCGTGCCGACCGTGGAACGCGGGTTGCGGTTCGTGGACTTCTGGTCGATCGAGACCGCCGGGCTCAACCCTTCGATGAAATCGACGTCGGGACGGTCGACCTGACCGAGGAACTGGCGGGCGTACGCGGAGAGCGACTCGACGTACCGGCGCTGGCCCTCGGCGAAGATCGTGTCGAATGCGAGCGACGACTTGCCGGACCCCGACAGGCCGGTGAAGACCACCATCGCGTCGCGTGGGATCTCGACATCGACGTCGCGGAGGTTGTGCACGCGGGCACCGCGGACACTCAGGTGCGAATGGGCATCGAGACGTGAAACAGGCACCCTTCGAGTCTAGGCAGGCCCACCGACACGGACGCCTCGAGCGCACGCGCTCTGAGCGAACATATGTTCGATCGAACCGCTCACGTCACCCGAGGTGGCCGGCCTTCTCCATCTGCCGGAGTTCGCGCTTGAGCTCGGACACCTCGTCGCGCAGGCGGGCGGCGAGCTCGAACTTGAGCTCGCCGGCGGCGACGAGCATCTGGTCGTTGAGGTCGCGGATGAGCTCTTCGAGATCGTTGGCCCCCTCGGCCGCGATGCCCTCGCGGCGGAGATTCGGCACCGGCGACTTCTTCCGGGCGTCGCGCCCCGCGAGCAGGGCGGCGGTGTCGGCCTCCTCGCGGGCGAGCACCTCGGTGATGTCGGAGATGCGCTTGCGCAACGGCTGCGGATCGATGCCGTTCACCCGGTTGTACTCGATCTGCCGCTCGCGTCGCCGTTCGGTCTCGTCGATCGCGGCGTTCATCGAGTCGGTGAGCACGTCGGCGTACATGTGCACCTCGCCCGACACGTTGCGCGCCGCACGGCCGATGGTCTGGATGAGCGACGTCGACGATCGGAGGAAGCCCTCCTTGTCGGCGTCGAGGATCGCCACGAGCGAGACCTCTGGCAGGTCGAGCCCCTCGCGAAGCAGGTTGATGCCCACGAGGACGTCGTACACGCCGGCCCGCAACTCGCTCAGCAGCTCGACACGGCGGAGCGTGTCGACATCCGAATGGAGGTAGCGCACGCGGACGCCGGCCTCGGTGAGGTAGTCGGTGAGCTCTTCGGCCATGCGCTTCGTGAGGGTCGTCACGAGCACCCGCTCGTCGCGCTCGGCGCGCACCCTGATCTCCTCGAGGAGATCGTCGATCTGGCCCTTCGACGGCTTCACGACGATCTTGGGGTCGACGAGACCGGTCGGGCGGATGATCTGCTCGACGACACCGTCGGCGATGCCCATCTCGTATCGGCCCGGCGTCGCCGACAGGTAGACCGCCTGTCCGATGCGGTCCTTGAACTCGTTCCACTTCAGCGGCCGGTTGTCGAGTGCGCTCGGCAGACGGAACCCGTGCTCGACCAGCGTGCGCTTGCGCGAGGAGTCTCCCTCGTACATCGCGCCGATCTGCGGGACCGTGACATGCGACTCGTCGATGACGACCAGGAAGTCGTCGGCGAAGTAGTCGAGCAGGCAGTGCGGCGCCTCGCCGGGGGCGCGCCCGTCGATGTGCCGGGAGTAGTTCTCGATGCCGGAGCAGAAGCCGATCTGCTCCATCATCTCGAGGTCGAAGGTCGTGCGCATGCGCAGTCGCTGCGCCTCGAGCAGCTTCCCCTCGCGCTCGAGCTCGGCGAGACGCTCCTCGAGCTCGGTGCGGATGGTGCCGATGGCGCGCTGCATGACATCGGTGCTCGCGACGTAGTGCGAGCCCGGGAACACGGGCACCGCATCGTGCTTCGCGACGACCTGGCCCGTGAGCGGATGCAGCGTGTAGAGCGCCTCGATCTCGTCGCCGAACATCTCGATGCGGATGGCGAGCTCTTCGTACACGGGGATGATCTCGATCGTGTCGCCGCGCACGCGGAACGTGCCCCGCGAGAACTCGACGTCGTTGCGCTGGTACTGCATCGAGACGAACTTGCGGATCAGCCAGTCGCGGTCGACCTGCTGGCCGACCTGCAGCGGCATCATGGCCTTCAGGTACTCCTCGGGCGTGCCGAGTCCGTAGATGCACGAGACGGTCGACACGACCACGACATCGCGCCTGCTGAGCAACGAGTTCGTGGTCGAGTGCCGCAGTCGCTCGACCTCGGCGTTGACCGAGGAGTCCTTCTCGATGAAGGTGTCGGTCTGCGGCACGTAGGCCTCTGGCTGGTAGTAGTCGTAGTACGAGACGAAGTACTCGACCGCGTTGTTCGGCATGAGCTCGCGGAACTCGGTCGCGAGCTGGGCCGCGAGGGTCTTGTTGTGCGCGAGCACGAGGGTCGGGCGCTGCACCTGCTCGATGAGCCAGGCGGTCGTCGCCGACTTGCCGGTACCGGTGGCTCCGAGCAGCACGACGTCGGTCTCGCCCGCGTTGATGCGACCGGCGAGCTCGGCGATCGCCGCCGGCTGGTCGCCGCTCGGCACGTACTCGCTGACGACCTCGAAGGGGCGGACGGAACGGGTGGCCTGCATGCTCTCAAGTCTAGGTTCGGCCACCGACACGACGTCCGGCGCAGCAGGACTCGCGGCCTACGCTCGGCTTCGCAGCTCCTGGACGACGCGCAGCCAGAGGGCATCCGCCTGGCTCATGGTGTGCCCGAGCGTGCCGTCGGTGTCGATGACGACGTCGGCGACCGCGAGCCGTTCGGTGTTGGCGACCTGTGCATCGACCCTGGCCTGGGCCTGCAGCGGATCGAGCCCGCGCTCCTCGACGAGGCGCTTCAGCTGCGTGCGGCGAGGCGCGCTCGTGACCACGATCAGGTCGAAGGGGTGGTCGACGGATGCCTCGACGAGCAGCGGCACGTCATACACCACGACGGCATCGGGGTCGGCCTCCTCGGCCTTCGCGATGAGCTTCGACGAGAGCTCGCGGACCGCGGGATGCACGATCGCGTTGAGCCTCGCGCGAGCCTCGTCGTCGTTGAACACGATCTCTCCGAGCTTCGCCCGGTCGAGCGAGCCGTCGGCGTGCAGCACCCCTGGGCCGAAGGTCTCGGCGATCGCCGCGAGCGCCGGCGTTCCGGGCTCGACCACTCGCCGGGCGAGCTGGTCGGCGTCGATGTGCACGGCACCGTGCTCGTAGAGTCGCCGCGCGACGGTGGACTTCCCTGAGGCGATGCCGCCGGTGAGGCCGATCAGATACACGACTCCACTCTAGCGACGTACGCCGTCGGCCCGAGGGGCGGAACGCCGGAAGGCCGGCCCCCGAGGGGACCGGCCTTCCGCGTGCGGATCGGATCCGTACTAGTTGCTCGACAGCTTCTCGCGCAGCGCAGCGAGCGAGGCGTCGTCGGCGAGGGTGCCCGCGCCGGCCGATTCGCTCGAGTACGACGCGGAGCCCGAACCGAACGAGTCGTCGGCAGCAGCGGCAGCGTTCGCCGAGGCGACCTGCTTCTTGTGCGCTTCCCAACGCTCCTGAGCGGCAGCGTAGTCCTGCTCCCACTTCTCGCGCTGAGCCTCGAAGCCCTCGCGCCACTCGTTGGTCTCGGGGTCGAAGCCCTCGGGGTACTTGTAGTTGCCCTGCTCGTCGTACTCGGTGAGCATGCCGTAGAGCGCCGGGTCGAACTCGGTGCCCTCGGGGTCGACACCCTCGTTCGCCTGCTTCAGCGAGAGGCTGATGCGGCGACGCTCGAGGTCGATGTCGATGACCTTGACGAAGACCTCTTCGCCCACGGACACGACCTGCTCTGCGAGCTCGACGTGCTTGCCCGACAGCTCGGAGATGTGGACGAGGCCCTCGATGCCGTCCGCGACGCGGACGAACGCACCGAACGGGACGAGCTTCGTGACCTTGCCCGGGGCGACCTGGCCGATCGCGTGGGTACGGGCGAAGACCTGCCACGGGTCCTCCTGCGTCGCCTTGAGCGACAGGGAGACGCGCTCGCGGTCGAGCTCGACGGAGAGCACCTCGACGGTGACCTCCTGGCCGACCTCGACGACCTCGCTGGCGTGCTCGATGTGCTTCCACGAGAGCTCGGAGACGTGCACGAGACCGTCGACGCCACCGAGGTCGACGAACGCACCGAAGTTGACGATCGACGAGATGACACCCTTGCGGATCTGGCCCGGGTGCAGGTTGGCGAGGAAGGTCGAACGCGACTCGGACTGCGTCTGCTCGAGGAGCGCGCGGCGCGAGAGCACGACGTTGTTGCGGTTCTTGTCGAGCTCGAGGATCTTCGCCTCGATCTCCTGGCCGAGGTACGGCGTGAGGTCGCGCACGCGGCGGAGCTCGATGAGCGACGCCGGCAGGAAGCCGCGGAGGCCGATGTCGACGATCAGGCCGCCCTTGACGACCTCGATGACCGTACCGGTCACGACGCCGTCGGCTTCCTTGATCTTCTCCACGTCGCCCCACGCGCGCTCGTACTGCGCACGCTTCTTCGACAGGATGAGGCGGCCTTCCTTGTCCTCCTTCTGGAGAACGAGCGCCTCGACGGTGTCGCCGACGCCGACGACCTCGCTGGGGTCGACGTCGTGCTTGATGGAAAGCTCACGCGAGGGGATGACGCCCTCGGTCTTGTAGCCGACGTCGAGGAGGACCTCGTCGCGGTCGATCTTCACGACGGTGCCCTCGATGAGGTCGCCGTCGTTGAAGAACTTCAAAGTCTTCTCGACCGCGGCGAGGAAATCGTCAGCAGATCCGATGTCGTTGATAGCGACCTGCTTGGGTGCCTTGGTCGTTGCGGTTGTCATGTAGTGAATGCTCCGTAAAGGACAGAATCGAGCCCATCGCGCGGTAGAGCGTTGTGTTGGTTCCGCGATGGGCATGCGGACAGGATCGTCACAGAAGTGACATTCAATCCTAGCGGACTCGGAGCGAGCACGGCAAGCCGGGCGTGTCGCCGTGCGTCACCGCAGCCACGGTTCAGCCGAGCAGGCTCGAGCGGAGCGTGTCGAGTCCCACTCCCCCGAGATCGAGCGCCCTCCTGTGGAACTCCTTGATGTCGAAGGCCGCACCCTCGCGGCGCCGGGCATCGTCGCGCAACTGCTCCCAGATGCGCTGTCCGACCTTGTACGACGGCGCCTGGCCGGGCCATCCGAGGTAGCGGTTGACCTCGAAGTCGATGAAGCCCTGCTCCATGTTCACGTTCTGCCCGAGGAACTCGAAGGCGTACTCGCCCGTCCAGATGCCCTGGCCGTCGGGGCGCTGCTTGCCGAGGTGCACACCGATGTCGAGCACGACGCGGGCGGCCCGCATGCGCTGGCCGTCGAGCATGCCGAGCCGGTCGGCGGGGTCGTCGAGGTAGCCGAGTTCCTCCATGAGCCGCTCGGCGTACAGGGCCCAGCCCTCGGCATGACCCGACGTGCCGGCGAGCTGGCGCCGCCAGGTGTTCAGCTTGCCGCGGTTCACGACCGCCTGGCCGATCTGCAGGTGGTGGCCCGGTACGCCCTCGTGGTACACCGTCGTGAGTTCGCGCCAGGTGTCGAACTCCGTGACGCCTTCGGGCACCGACCACCACATGCGACCGGGGCGCGAGAAGTCGTCGGTCGGCCCCGTGTAGTAGATGCCGCCCGACTGGGTCGGCGCGATCATGCACTCGAGGGTGCGGATCTGCTCGGGGATGTCGAACTGGGTCGCCCCCAGCTCGGCGACCGCCCGGTCGCTCACCTCCTGCATCCAGCGCTGCAGCGCGTCGGTGCCGTGCAGCTTGCGGCTGCCGTCGCCGTCGAGGAATGCGATCGCCTCTGCGACGGATGCCCCGGGCACGATCTCCTGCGCGATGGCCTCCTGCTCGGCGACCATGCGCGCGAGCTCCTCGACGCCCCATTCGTAGGTCTCGTCGAGGTCGATGGCGGAACCGAGGAAGTGGCGGGACTGCAGCGCGTAGATCTCCCGGCCGACCGCGTCGGCCTCACCCGCGACGGGCAGCAGCTCCTGCTCCAGGAACTCGGCGAGGCGACCGTACGCGGCGCCGGCACCACCGGCGCGCAAATCGAGTTCCCCGCGGAGCGACGCCGGCAGGCTGTCGGGCGCCCCCTGCACGAACTCCGCGAAGAAGCCGTCGGCGCGCTCGAGCTTGCGCGCCTGCGCGGCGACCTCGCGCACCTGGCGCTTCGCCGGCACGGTGCCCCGCTCGATGCCGAGCCGGAGCGTCTGCACGTACCCGTCGAGCGCCGAGGGCAGCGCGTCGAGTCGCGTGGAGACCGTGGCCCAGTCGTCGGTGCCGTCGGTGGCCATGAGGTCGAAGACCTCGCGGAGCTCCTGCGCGGGGCTCGCGATCACGTTGAGGTCCCGGAGCGGAAGACCGGCCTCGTGGGCCTCCACATCGAGCGCGAGTTCCGCACGGAGGTCGGCGAGGGTGACGGCATCGACGTCGTCGACGATCGCAGCAGCGTCGAGGCGGGCGATCGTGCGTCGCTTGGCGTAGAGCACCTGCTCGAGGCCCTCGGGAGAGAGGTCCCCGAATCGGGCGTCGGACTCCTTCCGGCCGATGTAGGTGCCGAGCGTCGGGCTCAGGTCGACGATCGTGTCGACCCAGTCCTCCGCGATGCGATCGATTTCAGTGGGGACGCGCTCGCTCGATGACATGCTCACGAGCCTACTCAGTGGGCGGCGTCCTCCCAGTCGGTGCCGCGACCGACCGAGACGTCGAGCGGCACGAGCAGGTCGGCCGCGGTGGCCATGCGCTCGCGGACGACCGCCTCGAGCACCTTCGACTCGCCCTCGGCGACCTCGAAGATGAGCTCGTCGTGCACGGTCAGCAGCATGCGGCTCGCCATGCCGCGCGCGGCGAGCTCGGCCTCGACCGTCGTCATCGCGATCTTCATGATGTCGGCGGCCGAACCCTGGATCGGCGAGTTGAGCGCTGCTCGCTCGGCGTTCTCGCGGTGCACCCGGTTGGGGCTCGTGAGATCGGGGAACGGGCGCCGACGGCCGAAGATCGTCTCGGTGTAGCCATCGATGCGAGCCTGCTCGACGACTCCGCGGAGGTAGTCGCGCACGGCGCCGAAGCGCTCGAAGTACTCCTTCATGAGCTGGGTCGCCTCAGCACGGTCGATGCGCAGCTGCTTCGACAGTCCGAACGCGCTGAGCCCGTAGGCGAGTCCGTACGACATGGCCTTGACCTTGGTGCGCATGAGGGGCGTGACGTCGGACGGGTCGACCGAGAACACACGTGCGCCGACGAATCGGTGGAGGTCCTCGCCGGCGTTGAACGCCTCGATGAGCCCGGGGTCGCCCGAGAGGTGCGCCATGATGCGCATCTCGATCTGCGAGTAGTCGGCCGTCATGAGCTCGACGAACCCGTCGCCGTGACGGAACGCCTTGCGGATGCGGCGGCCGTCTTCGGTGCGGGTCGGGATGTTCTGCAGGTTCGGGTCGTTCGACGACATGCGGCCGGTCGCGGCGCCGATCTGCCCGTACGTGGTGTGGATGCGCCCGTCGGCGGCGACGGACTTGTCGAGCGATTCGACGATCTGGCGCAGCTTCGTCGCGTCGCGGTGTTCGAGGAGGTAGCCGAGGAACGGGTGGGGATTCGACTCCTGCAGGTCGGCCAGCGCGCTCGCATCGGTCGTGTATCCGGTCTTCGTCGCGCGCGTCTTCGGCATCGCGAGCTGATCGAAGAGCACCTCCTGCAACTGCTTGGGCGACCCGAGGTTCACCTCGCGGCCGATCTCGGCGAACGCCGCTGCGGCGAGTGCCGCCGCAAGGTCGCCGAGCTCCGCCGACAGTGCGCCGAGTTCTCCGCGGTCGACGGTCACGCCCCGCAGTTCCATCGCGGCGAGGACCGGCACGAGGGGCATCTCCACGTCGGCGAGGAGCTCGCGCGTGCGCTCCGGCAGGGCACGGAGGATGACGGGCGCCAGGCGGAGCGTGTACCACGCGAACTCCGGAGCGCCGGCGTCGGAGCCCTCTTCGGGAACGAGCAGGGCGGGGTCGGCCTGCGGGAGGGTCTCACCGAGGTGCGCGTCGACGAGATCGGCGAGCGAACGCTCGGTCAGGTTCGGCCGCAGCAACCAGGCCGCGACGAGCGTGTCGAGCACGAGGCCGTCGAGGGCGAGCCCGGAGCGGGCGACCGCCTTGAGCTGGGTCTTCGCGTCGGTCATGACCTTCGGAGACGTGCTCGCCAGCCAACGCTCGAAGGGTGCGAAGCCCGGTTCTCCGGCGCGCCAGGGCACGCGAACGCTCTCGGCCGAGGTCGAGATGCCGGCGCCGATGACCTCGCCCTCGAGCACGTCGATGCTGAGCCCCAGGCCGGCGGGCTCCGCCTCTTCGGCACGCTCCAGCCAGGCCGCGAGGTCGTCGCCGGTCGGCGACTGCGCGACGGGCGCCTTCGGCGCCGCGACGGCCGGAGCCTCGGGAGCCGCGGCGCCGCTCGACGCGGTCGATCCGGAGGAGGCGCCGTCGACGAGCTTCGCCAGCCGCTCGAGCAGCGTTCGGAATTCGAGGCGCTCGAAGAGCGGCCGCACGTCGTCGAGCACGATCGGCCTGGCCTCGAGGTCGCCGAGCTGCACGTCGAGCTCGACGTCGGTCACGAGCCGGTTGAGGCGGCGGTTGCGGATCGCGTTCTCGCGCTGGTCGCGGAGGTTCTGCCCGACGACGCCCTTGATCTCGTCGGCGTGCTCGAGGATGCCGTCGAGGTCGCCGTACAGGCCGAGCCACTTGACGGCCGTCTTCTCGCCCACCTTGGTGATGCCGATCAGGTTGTCGCTCGACTCGCCGACGAGCGCGGCCACGTCGGGGTACTGCTCGGGTCGGATGCCGTAGCGCTCGGTGACCGCGGCCGGGTCGTAGCGCTTCAGCTGCGATACGCCCTGCGTGTTCGGATAGAGCAGCGTGACGTCGTCGTTCACGAGCTGGATGGTGTCGCGGTCGCCCGAGACCAGCAGTACCCGATACCCGTCGGCGCGGCCACGGGTGGCGAGCGTCGCGAGGATGTCGTCGGCCTCGAAGTCCTCCTTCTCGAGGGTCGTGATGCCCATGGCGCGCAGCGCCTCCTGGAGGAGCGGCACCTGCCCCTTGAACTCGACCGGCGTCTCGCCGCGCGTGCCCTTGTACTCGGGGTACTCGCGCGTTCGGAACGAGGCGCGCGACATGTCGAACGCGACCGCGAGGTGCGTCGGGTTCTCGTTGGCGAGCAGCAGGAGCAGCATCGAGAGGAAGCCGTGGATGGCGTTCGTGTGCTGCCCGTCACGCGTGGTGAAGCTGTCGACCGGGAGGGCGTAGAACGCCCGGAACGCCAACGAGTGGCCGTCGATCACGAGAAGGGTGGGCTTGTCTGCGTCTGGCACCCGCCAAGCCTACAAGCGGCCGCCGACACCCGAGCGCCTGTGAACGACCCGGCGGCGCGCGCGTGCTCGGCCGCCGACCGCGCAGACGACGGATGCCGCGGCGAGAGGTCTCGCCGCGGCATCCGTCGTCTGTTCGGGGTGGTCTACTTCTTCGCCGCCAGCTGCTCGATGATGGCCTGCGAGACGTCCTTCATGGTGAGGCGACGGTCCATCGACGCCTTCTGGATCCAGCGGAACGCCTCGGGCTCGGTGAGGCCCATCTTCTCGTTGAGCAGGCCCTTCGCGCGATCGACGAGCTTGCGGGTCTCGAACCGCTCGACGAGGTCGCCGACCTCGGCCTCGAGCGCGATGATCTGCGCGTGGCGGGCCAGGGCGATCTCGATCGCGGGAAGCAGGTCGTTCGGCGTGAACGGCTTCACCACGTAGGCGAGGGCTCCCGCCTCGCTCGCCCGCTCGACGAGCTCCTTCTGGCTGAACGCCGTGAGCAGCACCACGGGGGCGATGTGCCCCTTCGAGAGGCGTTCTGCGGCCGAGATGCCGTCGAGCTGGGGCATCTTGACGTCCATGATGACGAGGTCGGGGCGGAGCTCGGTGGCGAGCTGGACCGCAGTCTCGCCGTCACCGGCCTCACCGACGACCTCGAAGCCGTTGTCACGGAGGATCTCGACGATGTCGAGTCGGATCAGCGACTCGTCCTCTGCCACGACGACGCGGCGCGGGGCCGACTGGGTCTGTTCGCTGTCTGTCACGGAGGAAAGCCTACGGTATTCTGGGCGAGGCCTCTGGCCGGTGTGGCGGAATGGCAGACGCGGAGCACTCAAAATGCTTTGCCCGAAAGGGCGTGTGGGTTCGACCCCCACCACCGGCACCACCTCGCGACCGTACCGGCGTCATCCTTCGCGCGCCGGCGGATGCTGCGATCCCCGATGGATCTCGTACAGCCTCGCCTGACCCGGCGAATCCGGGTCGTCGACGATCGGCCGATCGGCCATGAACAGCCTGATCAGGTGGGCGAGTTCGCCGGAGTGGCTGAAGTTGATCGCGTGCGCCGCGCCCTCGATCCGCACCAGCAGCAGCCTGTTGTCGGTCTGCTCGGCGACCGCCTTGACGCGCTCGTGCCCCGGCATCAGGGGGTCGCGGTCCCCCAGCACCGCGAGCGTCGGGATGTGCAGCGAGAGCAGGCGGTCGAGCGACGGGTACGTGGTGAGCGCCTTGAACATGCGCACGGTGCTCGGCACGCCGAAGCGCAGGTAGTCAGGCGTGACGACCCGCATCAACCCGACGGGCTCCCGCGGCCCGTCACGGCTGATCTGCCCCATCGCCCGGCGCAGGGGCTGGTTGAACACCCCGCCCGCCGGCGACACCAGCACCGCGCGCTCGATCCGATCGGGGTAGTGGTGCGCGAACTCGCAGATCACCGGGCACCCCATCGAGTTGCCGACGAGCGTCACGCGGTCGATGCCGCGATCGTCGAGGAACCGGGCCGCGGCGTGTGCGAGGTCCGGCACGTCGAGCGAGGATGGGGACTTGCCGCTCCGGCCGAAGCCCGGCAGATCGGGCACGAGCGTGTGGAAGTCGTCTGCGAGCCGTTCCGCCGTCGGGAGCAGGTACCGGCCCGACAGGCCGAATCCGTGCACGTGCATCATCACGGACGCACCGTCGGGAACGGTCGGGGACTCCCGGTAGAACACGTCCACCCCGTCGACGCGGGTCCAACGCTCCGCGAGCGTCGTCGTCGGACGCCTCGGCCTGCGACGAGGGCGACCTTCGACACCACCGGCACGCACCGGCATCCGGCCCCGCATGACGTCAGTCTCCCACGCGCGCCGGGATGCGCGCACGACTTCTGACCACGCGCCGCCAGCACGGGATGCGCCGGGTCGGCCCGCGATCGCACGGCAGGGACGCGGACGGCCCGCCTGCTCGAAGGGAGCGGGCGGGCCGTCGACGGTTCGGCTCAGAGCACCTCGCCGACGACGTGCACGCGCACGTCGTTCGTGGTGCCCGGGATTCCGGGAGGGGAACCCGAGATGATGACGACCTTCTCGCCCTTCGCGGCACGGCCGGTGCGGCCGAGCGCCTCGTCGACCTGGCCGACCATCTGATCGGTGTGGGTGACGCGCTCGACCACGAACGACTCGACGCCCCAGTTCAGCGCCATGCGGCGACGGATCGCGGGGTCGGGCGTGAACGCGAGGATCGGGATGTCGGAACGCAGGCGCGACATGCGACGCACCGTCTCGCCCGACTCGGTGAACACGCAGAGGTACTTCGCCTCGACGAAGTCGGCGACCTCGACGGCGGCGAGCGTGATGGCGCCCGCCTGCGTGCGCGGCTTGGTGCCGAGCGGCGCGATGCGCTCGAGGCCGTGCTTCTCGGTGGACTCGACGATGCGGGCCATGGTCTGCACCGTGATGACGGGGTACTCCCCCACGCTGGTCTCGCCGGACAGCATGACCGCGTCGGCGCCGTCGAGGATCGCGTTCGCGACGTCGGAGGTCTCGGCGCGGGTGGGCACCGGGCTGTGGATCATCGACTCGAGCATCTGCGTCGCGACGATGACGGGCTTCGCGAGACGACGCGCGATCTCGACCGCGCGCTTCTGCACGATCGGAACGGCCTCGAGTGGCAGCTCGACGCCGAGGTCGCCGCGCGCCACCATGATGGCGTCGAACGCCTCGGTGATCTCCTCGAGCGCGTCGACGGCCTGGGGCTTCTCGATCTTGGCGACGACCGGAACGCGTCGTCCGACCTCGTCCATGATCTCGTGCACGCGCTCGATGTCGGCCGCGTTGCGGACGAACGACAGCGCGATCAGGTCGGCGCCGAGCTCGAGGCCCCAGCGCAGGTCGGCCTCGTCCTTCTCGGAGAGCGCCGGCACGTTGACGGCGACGCCGGGCAGGTTGATGCCCTTGTTGTTCGAGACGGGGCCGGCGACGACGACCTTGGTCGTGACGACCACGCCGTCGGTCTCGACGACCTCCACGCGGACCTTGCCGTCGTCGATGAGGAGGAAGTCTCCGGGCTTCACGTCCTGGGGCAGGCCCTTGAACGTCGTGCCGACGAGTTCCTTCGAGCCGACGACCTCTTCGGTCGTGATCTTGAAGATGTCGCCCTCGGCGAGCTCGTGGGGGCCGTCGGCGAACTTGCCGAGCCGGATCTTCGGGCCCTGCAGGTCGACCAGCACCGCGACGGCCTTGCCGCTGTCGTTCGCGGCCTTCCGAACGTTCTGGTAGACGCCCTCGTGCACGTCGTAGCTTCCGTGGCTGAGGTTCATGCGCGCGACGTCGACGCCCGCATCGACGATCGCGCGGATCTGCTCGTAGCTCGATGTCGCCGGCCCGAGGGTGGCGACGATCTTCGCTCGTCTCATGTGGTTGTGCTCCAAGCTGTTTCCCCGCGGGAAGTCGGGGGTTGTGGGCGGTGACGCGCGGATCGCGCGCCTGGGTCAGATTGCGAACGCGCGAGCGGTCGCCGGCACGGGACTCGGCAGGTCGGTCTTTCCTTCAAGGTACCGGTCGACCGCGGATGCCGCAGCACGGCCCTCGGCGATCGCCCACACGATGAGCGACTGGCCGCGCCCCGCGTCTCCGGCGACGAACACGCCGGGCAGGGACGTCGCGTAGTCGGCGCCGCGTGCGAAGTTGCCGCGCGCGTCGGACGGCAGCTCGAGCTGCTCGTCGGTCAGCGCGGTCTCGGGCCCGGTGAAGCCGAGCGCGAGCAGCACGAGGTCGGCGGGGAGCTCGCGCTCCGTGCCCGCCTTCGGCACGCGCCGCCCGTCGACGAACTCGGTCTCGGCGATGCGGATCGCCCGGAGCTCGCCGCTCTCGTTCGAGAGGAATTCGACCGTCGACGCGAGGTACTGGCGCTCGCCGCCCTCCTCGTGGGCGCTCTGCACCTCGAAGACGGTCGGGTGCATCGGCCACGGCTGGTGGTCGGGTCGCGCCTCGCCCGGCTGCTTGCCGATCGCGAGGTTCGTGACCGACAGCGCGCCCTGGCGGTGCGCGGTGCCGATGCAGTCGGCACCGGTGTCGCCGCCGCCGAGCACGATGACGTGCTTGCCCTCTGCGGAGATCTGGTCGAAGACCTGGTCTCCTGCCACGGCGCGGTTGGACTGCGTCAGGTACTCCATCGCGAAGTGCACACCGGGCAGGTCGCGTCCGGGGATGGGGAGGTCGCGCGGCACCATCGCACCCGTCGCGACGACGACCGCGTCGAACCGTTCGCGGAGCTGCGCCCACGTCAGGTCGACGCCGATGTCGACACCGGCGCGGAAGCGCGTGCCCTCGGCCGTCATCTGCGCGATGCGCAGGTCGATGTGCTTCTTCTCCATCTTGAAGTCGGGGATGCCGTAGCGCAGCAGGCCGCCGATGCGGTCGTCGCGCTCGTACACGGCGACCGTGTGGCCGGCTCGGGTGAGCTGCTGCGCCGCGGCGAGGCCGGCGGGGCCCGACCCGACGACGGCGACGGTCTTGCCGGTCAGGCGCCCCGGGGGCTGGGGCTGCACCCAGCCGCTGCCGAACGCCTGGTCGATGATCGACACCTCGACCTGCTTGATCGTGACCGCGGGCTGGTTGATGCCGAGCACGCAGGCGGACTCGCACGGGGCCGGGCAGAGCCGACCCGTGAACTCGGGGAAGTTGTTCGTCGCGTGCAGGCGCTCGACGGCCGCACGGCCCTCGCCCCGGTACATGAGGTCGTTCCACTCGGGGATCAGGTTGCCGAGCGGGCAGCCCTGGTGGCAGAACGGGACGCCGCAGTCCATGCAGCGGCCGGCCTGCCGGCGCAGCTGGGCGGGGTCGCCCTGCTCGTAGACCTCTTTGAAGTCCATGATGCGCACCGGCACGGGCCGCCGCTTGGGCAGCTCACGCTCGGTGACCTTCAGAAAGCCCTTCGGGTCAGCCACCCGTCACCTCCATGCAGTTCGTCGGTACAGGTCTGGTCGTCGCGATCGTCTGCTCAGCCACCCGTCACCTCCAGGATTCGGGTCCAGACCACGTCGCCGTCGGGGTCGAGCCCCTCGTCGACCGCGCTCTGGCGGGTTCGGAGCACTGCGGCGTAGTCGCGCGGCAGCACCTTGGTGAAGCGCTCGAACGCGGCGTCGCCCTCGGCGAGCAGAGCGGCCGCCACCGTCGAGTCGGTGTTGGCCACGTGCTGCTCGAGCAGGTCGCGCACGATCTCGTGGTCGGCGCTGCCGAGCGGCAGCAGCTCGAGCTCGCCGGTCTTCAGCGATTCGATGTTCACGCGCTCGGGGCGCAGGCCGAGCACGTAGGCCGTTCCGCCCGACATGCCGGCTCCGAGGTTGCGCCCCGTGTCGCCGAGGATGAGTGCGAGGCCGCCGGTCATGTACTCGAGCGCGTGGTCGCCCACGCCCTCGACGACCGCGGTCGCCCCGGAGTTGCGCACCAGGAAGCGCTCGCCGACGATGCCGCGGATGAACATGCTGCCGCGCGTGGCGCCGTAGCCGATGACGTTGCCGGCGATGACGTTGCGCTCGGCGGCGAATCCGCTGTCGCGAGCGGGACGCACGACGATCTGCCCGCCCGAGAGCCCCTTGCCCACGTAGTCGTTCGAGTCTCCCTCGAGGCGCAGCGTGATGCCGCTCGGGAGGAACGCGCCGAGGCTCTGGCCTGCGGAGCCGTGCAGCGTGACGTCGATCGACCCGGTGGGCAGTCCGTGCTCGCCGTGGCGGACGGTCACCTCGTGGCCGAGCATGGTGCCGACCGCGCGCTCGGTGTTCTTCACCGGCAGCTCGATCTCGACGGAGCCGCCTGCCTCGAGCACGAGCGCACTGCGATGGATGAGCTCGTTGTCGAAGTGCTCGTCGAGCTCGTGGTCCTGCGTGCGGAGGTTGCGGCGCGGGTCGGAGTCCGAGAAGTCGGGGCCGACGAGCACGGGCGTCAGGTCGAGCCCGGACGCCTTCCAGTGGTCGACCGCGCGGTCGATGTCGAGCAGCTCGCGACGGCCGATGATCTCGTCGAGCGAACGGTAGCCGAGTTCGGCGAGGTACTCGCGCACCTCCTGGGCGATGAACTCGAAGAAGTTCACGACGAACTCGGGCTTGCCCGTGAACCGCTTGCGGAGCTCGGGGTTCTGCGTCGCGACGCCCACGGGACACGTGTCGAGGTGGCAGACGCGCATCATGACGCAGCCCTGCACGACGAGCGGCGCGGTGGCGAAGCCGAACTCCTCGGCGCCGAGCAGCGCGCCGATGATGACGTCGCGTCCGGTCTTCAGCTGCCCGTCGACCTGCACCACCACGCGGTCGCGCATGGCGTTCAGCATGAGGGTCTGCTGCGTCTCCGCGAGCCCGAGCTCCCACGGGGTGCCCGCGTGCTTCAGCGAGTTGAGCGGGCTCGCACCGGTGCCGCCGTCGTGGCCGGAGACCAGGATGACGTCGGCCAGGGCCTTGGCGGTGCCGGCCGCGACCGCGCCGATGCCCGACTGGCTCACGAGCTTGACGTGCACGCGGGCCTTGGGGTTCGCGCGCTTGAGGTCGAAGATGAGCTGCTTGAGGTCTTCGATCGAGTAGATGTCGTGGTGCGGGGGCGGCGAGATGAGGCCGACGCCCGCGGTCGCGTGCCGGGTGCGGGCGACCCACGGGTAGACCTTCGTCGGCGGCAGCTGACCGCCCTCGCCGGGCTTCGCGCCCTGGGCGAGCTTGATCTGGATGTCGTCGGCGTGCGTGAGGTACATGCTCGTCACGCCGAACCGCCCGGAGGCGACCTGCTTGATCGAGCTGCGGCGCTCGGGGTCGAGCAGTCGCTCGACGTCTTCGCCGCCCTCGCCCGTGTTCGACTTCGCGCCGAGTCGGTTCATCGCGATCGCGAGCGACTCGTGCGCCTCCTTCGAGATCGAGCCGTAGCTCATCGCCCCGGTCGAGAACCGCTTCACGATCGACTCGACCGACTCGACCTCATCGATCGGCACGGAGGGCCGGGTGCCGTTGCGCAGCGCGAACAGTCCGCGCAGCGTCATGAGCTCCTCGGCCTGCGAGTCGACGAGCGAGGTGTACTCGCGGAAGATGTCGTAGCGGCGGTTGCGGGTCGAGTGCTGCAGCCGGAAGACCGTCTCGGGGTTGAAGAGGTGCGGCGATCCGTCGCGGCGCCACTGGTACTCGCCGCCCGTCGCGAGCCGCTCGTGCGCACGCACGGCCGCATCTTCGGGGTAGGCGGCGCGGTGGCGCGAGAGGTTCTCGGCCGCGACGACGTCGATGCCGACGCCGCCGAGCTTCGAGACCGTGCCGGTGAAGTACTCGGAGATGAACTCCTGCGAGAGGCCGACGGCTTCGAAGGCCTGCGCACCCGCATACGACGAGATCGTCGAGATGCCCATCTTCGACATGATCTTCAGCACGCCCTTGCCGAGCGCGTAGATCACGTTGCGCACGGCCTTCTCGGGCGTGATGCCGGTGATGACGCCGGCGCGCACGAGGTCCTCGCACGTCTCCATGGCGAGGTACGGGTTCACGGCCGAGGCGCCGAAGCCGACGAGCAGTGCGACGTGGTGCACCTCGCGCACGTCGCCCGCCTCGACCACGAGCCCGACCTTCATGCGGGTCTCGGAGCGGATGAGGTGGTGGTGCACGGCCGAGAGCATGAGCAGCGACGGGATCGGCGCGAGGTCGGCCGTCGAGTCGCGGTCGCTCAGCACGACGAAGCGTGCGCCCTCGGCGATGGCCTCGTCGACCTCGACGCAGAGCTCGTCGAGGCGCGCGCGCATGGCCTCGGGGCCGTCGTCGACCCGGTAGAGGCCCTTGAGCGTCGTGGTGGTGCGGGCACCGCCGGAACGCGGGTCGATGTGCACGATCTTCGCCAGCTCGTCGTTGTCGATGACGGGGAAGTCGAGCGACACCTGCCGCGCGTGGTCGGCGCCCTGCGCGAGCAGGTTGTGCTCGGGGCCGAGAGACGTGCCGAGCGACGTGACGACCGCCTCGCGGATGGAGTCGAGCGGCGGGTTCGTGACCTGCGCGAACTGTTGCGTGAAGTAGTCGAAGAGCAACCGGGGCCGCTGGGAGAGCACGGCGACGGGGGTGTCGGAGCCCATCGCGCCGAGCGGCTCGGCACCCGTTCGCGCCATGGGCGCGAGCAGGATCTTCACCTCTTCCTCGGTGTAGCCGAACGTGCGCTGGCGACGGTTGACGGATGCCGGCGGGTGCACGATGTGCTCGCGCTCCGGCAGGTCGGCGAGGCGGATGCGGCTCTCGTCGAGCCAGTCGCCCCATGGGGCGGATGCCGCGAGGTCGGCCTTGATCTCGTCGTCCTCGATGAGCCGGCCGGCCTCGGTGTCGACGAGGAACATGCGTCCGGGCTGCAGGCGCCCCTTGCGGACGACCTTCGAGGAGGCGACCTCGAGCACGCCGATCTCGCTCGCGAGCACGACGAGGCCGTCGTCGGTGACGACGTAGCGGCCCGGGCGGAGTCCGTTGCGGTCGAGCGTCGCGCCGACGAGGGAGCCGTCGGTGAAGACGATGGCGGCGGGGCCGTCCCACGGCTCCATGAGCATGGAGTGGTACTCGTAGAACGCGCGCCGGTCGGGCGAGATCTCGGTCTGGTTCTCCCAGGCCTCGGGCACCATCATCATGATCGCGTGCGGCAGGCTGCGGCCCGCGAGCGTCAGGAGCTCGACGACCTCGTCGAACGAGGCCGAGTCGCTCGCCCCGGGCGTGACGATGGGCAGGATCGGGTCGAGGTCGCCGAGGAGCTCGGACTCGAGCTGCGACTGCCTGGCCCGCATCCAGTTGCGGTTGCCCTGG
The DNA here is from genome assembly GCF_042884735.1 of Agromyces sp. NPDC058110. Classification (NCBI taxonomy): domain Bacteria; kingdom Bacillati; phylum Actinomycetota; class Actinomycetes; order Micrococcales; family Microbacteriaceae; genus Agromyces; species Agromyces sp. NPDC058110. The sequence continues at coordinate 532,606 of NZ_JBHVTI010000001.1, forward strand.
ATCGTGTTGATCTCGCCGTTGTGCGCGATCATTCGGAAGGGCTGGGCGAGCGGCCACGACGGGAACGTGTTCGTCGAGTAGCGCGAGTGCACCAGCGCGAGCTTCGAGGCGAAGCGCTCGTCGGAGAGGTCGGGGTAGAACGGCTCGAGCTGGAGCGTGGTGACCATGCCCTTGTAGACCATGGTGCGGCTCGACAGCGACATGAAGTAGAGCTCGAGCTCGCGCTCGGCCCGCTTGCGGAGCCGGAAGGCGAGGCGGTCGAGCGCGATGCCCGAGAGGCGACGGCCCTGGTCGTCGACGGCCGCGGAGCGCACGAAGAGCTGGTGCACGGCGGGCATGGCGGCACGGGCGAGGGTGCCGAGCTCCTCGGGACGCACGGGTACCTCGCGCCACGCGATGATGTCGAGTCCTTCGGAGACCGCGATCGCACGGAGGGCCTGCTTGATCGTGGAGCGGTGGCTCGGGTCGACGGGCAGGAAGGCGTTGCCGACCGCGTACGAACCCTCAGCGGGCAGTTCGGCGTCGACCACGGCGCGGAGGAACGCGTCGGGGATCTGCGTGATGATGCCCGCGCCGTCGCCGGTGCCGGCGTCGGAGCCGATGGCGCCGCGGTGCTCGAGGTGGCGCAGCGCCTCGAGCGCGGTCTCGATGATGTCGTGCCCTGCGGTGCCGCGAAGGGTCGCGACCATCGCGAGCCCGCAGGCGTCTTTCTCGGCGGCAGGGTCGTACATGCCCTGGGCGGCGGGGATCGTTCCGAACCTCGCGAAGGGTGGAGTGAGCGACACGTGTGACCGTCCTCATCTACTAGGTGGCAGCGGGGGACGACATCGGCCCAGCGGAGAAAGGGCGACGCTAGGTGCGGCGTCGCTTCGGAGAACGGGGGCGGTGCGCCTAGGGGGTGGTGGACCTGTGCGTGCTTGTGGCCGCGGTCTCGCCCTCGGTGTTCTCGCTCTCGACCACGTCGTCGAGAGAGTCGGAGTCGGACTCAATGTCCGAGTCTAGCGCAGGGTCAGGACGCTTCCACTCACGGCCGGGCACGTAGGGGGTGGCCTCGGAACCGGTGTGGCGGCGGTACTGCACGATGAGCAGCACGATGCCCACGAGGATCGCCGCGAACGACGCCCACACGTTCACGCGGATGCCGAGGAACATCTCGCTCGGGTCGAGGCGGATCGACTCGAGGAACGACCGGCCGAGGCCGTACCAGATGAGGTACACCGCGAAGGCGCGCCCCCAGCGCATGTTGAACGCGCGCTCGAGGAGCAGGATCACGACGACGCCGGCGATGTTCCACGCGATCTCGTACAGGAAGGTCGGGTGGAAGAGCGTGCCGTCGGCGAGTCCGGCCGGGAAGGCGGGGTTGTCGGAGGAGATCTCGAGGCCCCACGGCAGGTCGGTCGGGGCGCCGAACAGCTCGTGGTTGAACCAGTTGCCGAGACGGCCGGCGGCCTGCGCGAGCAGCAGGCCGGGCGCGAGCGCATCCGCGAAGGAGAGGAAGCGGATGCCGGTGAACCTGCAGCCGATCAGCACACCGACGGCGCCGCCGATGAGGGCGCCGTAGATGGCGTTGCCGCCCTCCCAGATGTTCCAGATCGCGCCGGGTTCGAAGGGGTTCCAGACGTTGGCGCCCTCGTAGAAGTAGTCGGCCGGGTGCGTGAACACGTGGTAGAACCGCGCACCGATGATGCCGAGCGGCACCGCCCAGAGCGAGATGTCGAGCACGACGCCCGGTTCGGCACCGCGCTTGGTGAGCCGGCGCGAGGTGATGATGACCGCGAGGATGATACCCAGCAGGATGCAGAGGGCGTACATGTGGATCGTGAACGGGCCCACTTGGAAGGACTGCCACTCGGGGCTCGGGCTCGGGATGCTCAGCGGTGCGATCACGCGGACTGCTGCCTTTCGTCTGGGGCTTCGGCCACTCGGGCCTCAGTCAGCGTACTTCACTCGGAACGAGTGCCGCGCGCGAGGTCGGCGGCCAGCGCACCCGCGGCGGCGACCCCGCCTTCGGCCAGCGCCCGCACGAGCGCCGAGCCGACGATCGCGCCCTGCGCGTACTCGAGCACCTCGGCGACCTGGGCCGCGGTCGAAATGCCGACGCCGACGCAGCTGGCCTCGGAACCCGCCGCTTCGAGACGCCCGACCAGCGTGCGCGCGGCCGCATCGACGTCGGCGCGCGCACCGGTGATGCCCATGGTCGACACGGCGTAGACGAAGCCCCGGCTCGCCTCGATGGTGCGGGCGAGCCGCGCGTCGGTCGAGGTCGGCGCGGCGAGGAACACCCGGTCGAGGCCCGTGCGCTCGGAGGCGGCGATCCAGTCGGCGCCCTCGTCGGGGATGAGGTCGGGCGTGATGAGGCCCGCTCCCCCGGCTGCGGCCAGGTCGTCGGCGAACCGGTCGACGCCGTACTGCACGACGGGGTTCCAGTAGGTCATGAGGAGCACCGGGGCATCCACCCGCTCGGTGACCCGTCGCACGGCCTCGAAGCCGTGCGAGAGCTTGAACCCGTTCGCGAGTGCTTGCTGCGTCGCGGCCTGGATCACTGGGCCGTCCATGACGGGATCGGAGTACGGCAGCCCGAGCTCGAGCACGTCGACCCCGTTCTCGACGAGCGCGACGGCGGCCTCGACGCTCTCGTCGAGGGTCGGGAAGCCGACGGGGAGGTAGCCGATGAGCGCGCCGTTCGCCTCGTCGTTGCGGCGCCGGATGACGGGGGCGACCGTTCTCACTTGGCGTCCTCCTGGTCGTAGAGCTCGAAGTACTGCGCCGCCGTGTCCATGTCTTTGTCGCCGCGCCCCGAGAGGTTCACGAGGATCGTCGCGTCGGGGCCGAGCTCGCGACCGAGCTCGAGCGCGCCGGCGAGGGCGTGGGCTGACTCGATGGCCGGGATGATGCCCTCGGTGCGCGTGAGCAGGCGCAGCGCCTGCATGGCCGCGTCGTCGGTCACCGCGCGGTACTCGGCACGGCCGATGGCCGCGAGCCACGAGTGCTCCGGGCCGACGCCCGGGTAGTCGAGTCCGGCCGAGATGGAGTGCGACTCGATTGTCTGGCCGTCTTCGTCTTGGAGCATGTAGCTGCGTGCGCCGTGCAGCACGCCAGGACGACCCTTGCTGATCGTGGCGGCGTGACGGGGCGTGTCGATGCCCTCGCCGCCGGCCTCGAAGCCGTAGATCTTGACGTCGGCGTCGTCGAGGAACGCGTGGAAGAGCCCGATCGCGTTCGAGCCGCCGCCGACGCAGGCCGCGATCGCGGTCGGCAGCGACCCGGTGAGGTCGAGCACCTGCTGCCTGGCCTCCTCGCCGATGATCTTCTGGAAGTCGCGCACCATCTCGGGGAACGGGTGCGGGCCCGCCACCGTGCCGAAGATGTAGTTGGTGGTCTCGACGTTCGTGACCCAGTCGCGCATGGCGTCGTTGATCGCGTCTTTCAGGGTGCGCGATCCGGTCTTCACCGCGATGACCTCCGCACCGAGCAGGCGCATGCGCGCCACGTTCAGCGCCTGGCGCTCGGTGTCGACCTCGCCCATGTAGATCGTGCAGTCGAGGTCGAAGAGCGCGGCCGCGGTCGCGGTGGCGACGCCGTGCTGGCCTGCTCCGGTCTCGGCGATGACGCGGGTCTTGCCGATGCGCTTCGTGAGCAGCGCCTGGCCGAGCACGTTGTTGATCTTGTGCGAGCCCGTGTGGTTCAGGTCTTCGCGCTTCAGGATGATGCGGGCGCCGCCCGCGTGCTTCGCGAAGCGGGGCACCTCGGTGATGATCGAGGGACGCCCCGTGTAGCTGCGCCCGAGCTCGGCGAGCTCGTCGACGAACGCCGGGTCGAGCTTGGCGAGGTCGTAGGCCTCTCCGAGCTCGTCGAGGGCTGCGATCAGGGATTCAGGCACGAAGCGCCCACCGAAATCGCCGAAGTACGGACCGGTCTGCGCTCTGAGCGCCATGTCACACCGCCAGGAATGCTGAGAGGTTGGCCATCGGGTCGCCCGTGACGAGCGCCTCGCCCACGAGCACGACGTCGGCGCCCGCGGATCGGTAGTGCGCGACGTCCGCCGCGGACAGCACGGCGGACTCGGCCACGCGGATGGCATCTGAGGGGAATCGGTCGGCGAGCCGGCCGAAGAGATCGCGATCGAGGTCGAACGTCGAGAGATCGCGGGCGTTCACGCCGATGAGCCGGGCGCCGACCGCCTTCGCGCGCTCGAGCTCGTCGGCCGAGTGTGTCTCGACGAGCGGGGTCATGCCGAGCGACACGATCAGCTCGAACAGCTCGCGCAGGGTCGCGTCGTCGAGGGCCGCGACGATGAGCAGCACCAGGTCGGCACCGGCGGCTCGAGCCTCGAAGACCTGGTAGGCCGTCGCGATGAAGTCCTTGCGCAGCACCGGGATCGCCACGGCCGCCCGCACCGCCTCGAGGTCGTCGAGGGAGCCCTTGAACTTGCGGCCCTCGGTGAGCACGCTGACCGCGCTCGCCCCGCCCAGTTCGTAGGTGCGCGCGAGCTCGGCGGGGTCGACGATGCTCGCGAGGGCGCCGCGCGACGGGCTCGCCCGCTTGATCTCGGCGATGACCTTCACGTGCTCGGCCGGACGGAGCGCGTCCAGCGCGTCCAGCGCGGGAGCGCGATCGAGTGCCGCTCGCTCGACCACGTCGAGCGGGCGGACCTCACGGCGCGCGAGAGCGTCGGCGACCGAGTTGGCCGTCAGGTCGGCGAGCACGCGTCAGTGCGCCTTCGCGGCGACCTTGTCGCCGCCGACACCGTAGCCCGACCGGGCGAGCAGCCAGCCGACGAGGAGGCCGACGAGCACGATGCCCGCCGAGGCCCACACGAGCCACACGATCTCGAACCAGAAGGCGAACGTGCCGATGGTGAAGCCGAGCAGCATGATGATGACGGCGGTCCACGCCGCGGGCGAGTGTCCGTGGCCGGGGTCTGCGGTCTCAGTGCTCATGTTGCTCCTTCGTGCTGGGGGTTCGCCGCAAGTCTAGCGGCTGGGTTCGGTCGGGCTCTCACGCCCGTCGCGTGCGGCGTCATCTGCATCGCCGTGCTCGGAGGCGTCGGCGGCACTCTCGACGCCGCCGGCGACGGCGCCGCGGTCGTCGTCCGCGAGCCCGTCGGTCGGGTCGTCGCCGCGGCTGAGCTCGTCCCAGGCGTCGACGGCGCGATCGGACGCACGGCGCCTGGCATCGGTCTCGGGCAGTGCCTGCTCGGGCTCCCGCCCACTCGCGGCGCGGGACGCGGCATCCGCCTCGACGAGCCTGGTGGTCGAGTAGCGGCGCGAGGACCCGGGCCAGTGCGAGCCCGTCACGAGGGCCGCCGCTCCGGCGAGCACCACGAGCACGCCGCCGGCGACGGCGACCCACGGCCATGCGGTCGCGCTGACGGATGCCACGAGGGCCGCCGTCGGATCGGCACCGGCGACGCCCGTGGCATCCGTCACCGCCGGGGCGACGGACCCGACGGGATCACCGAGGGCGAGCGCGCTCGCCAGCACGACGGCCCCGCCGAGCAGCACCTGGATGAGCGCGAGCACGATGCGGATGACCGGGCCGGCGATCGCGAGGGCCGCGACGAGCGCGAGCCCGGCCAGGCCGAGCGCCGCGAGTGCGGGCGACGCCACGCCGCCGCCGACCGCGATGGGGTCGCCGCCGCCCTGGGTCGAGCCGTCGAGGATGCGGAGGTCGAACCAGGTCTGACTCCAGGAGAGCAGTGCGAGGCCGGCGCCGACGAGGCCCGTGAGCAGCGTCAGCGACTTCAGCCGCCCGCCGTTCACTGCACGCTCCGCAGCGCGTTCGCGACGGCCACCGCGCGCAGGGGCGCCGCGGCCTTGTTGCGCGACTCCTCGAACTCGGAGAGGGCGACCGAGTCGGCGACGAGCCCCGCGCCCGCCTGCACGCGTGCGACTCCCCCGCCGATGGTCGCGGTCCGGATCGCGATCGCGAGGTCTGCGTCGCCGCCGAATCCGAAGTAGCCGACCACTCCGCCGTAGAGGCCCCGCTGGGCGGGCTCGAGCTCGTCGATGATCTCGAGCGCACGCGGCTTGGGCGCGCCCGACAGCGTGCCGGCCGGGAACGTCGCGCGGAACACGTCGACGGCGTTCGCGTTCGGCGCGAGGTCGCCCTCGACCGAGGAGACGAGGTGCATGATGTGGCTGAACCGCTCGACGCGCATGAACTCGGTGACCTCGACCGAGCCGGCCAGGCAGACCTTCGCCAGGTCGTTGCGGGCGAGGTCGACGAGCATGAGGTGCTCGGCCTGCTCCTTCGGGTCGGCGATGAGCTCCGACTCGAACTCGGCGTCGGCCTCGGGGGTCGCGCCGCGCGGCTTCGATCCGGCGATCGGATGCGTGAAGACGCGGCCCTGCTGCACCTTCACGAGCGCCTCGGGAGACGAGCCGACGACGTGCACGGGCTCGCCCGCGGCATCCGTGACGTGCAGGAAGTACATGTACGGGCTCGGGTTGAGGGTGCGCAGCACGCGGTAGACGTCGAGCGGGTCGGCCGTCGCCTCCTGCTCGAAGCGCTGCGAGATGACGACCTGGAACACGTCGCCCTCGCGGATGTACTCGCGCGACCGCTCGACCGCGCCGAGGAAGTCGGCCTGCTCGGTGCGGTGCGTCGGGGTGGACGCCACGTCGAGGTCGATCGTGGCGAGGTGCGCCTCGCTCGGCCGCGAGAGCTCGCGCTGCATGCGGTCGAGCCGCTCCTGCGCCGCGACCCACATCGCGTCGGCCTCCTCGGCCCCGTCGTTCAGCACGGAGGCGACGAGCTGCACGGTGCCGGTGCGGTGATCGATCACCGCGAGCTCGGCCACGAAGCAGAACGCCTGGCCCGGGAACGCGTAGTCGGCCGGCGGGCGGTTCGGCAGGTGCTCGATCTGACGGATCGCCTCCCACCCGATGAACCCGACGAGCCCGCCCGTGAGCGGCGGGGCCCCGGGCACGTCGTCGGAGCGCCAGCGCTCGTACAGGGACTCCAGCGCCGCGAGCGGTGCGAGCCGTGCAGCATCGCCCAGGGCGCGGTCGGCGTCGAGGCCGAGCCCGTGGTCCTGCCACAGCACGCCGCCGTCGTGCTCGAGGAGCACGCCGTACGACGAGACACCGACGAAGGAGTACCGCGACCAGATGCCGCCCTGTTCGGCCGACTCGAGGAGGAACGTGCCCGGGCGGTCGCGTGCGAGCTTGCGGTAGATGCCCACCGGCGTCTCGCCGTCGGCGAAGAGCTCGCGCACGACTGGCACGACCCGTCGCCCGGGCAGCAGTGCTCGGAACTCGTCGAACGTGGTGGTGGCTGGCACTCGGGCTCCTCGTCAGTCGGCGGGCGGGAAGCCCGTGACGACCTCGAGCGGGTCGCCCACGAAACAGGTGCGGGTGCCGGTGTGGCAGGCCGCGCCGACCTGCTCGACGGTCACGAGCAGGGTGTCGGCATCGCAGTCGAGCGCCGCGGCGCGCACGTACTGCGCGTGCCCCGAGGTGTCGCCCTTGCGCCAGTACTCCTGCCGCGAACGCGACCAGAACGTGACGCGCCCCTCGGTCAGCGTGCGGCGCATGGCCTCGCGGTCCATCCAGCCGAGCATGAGCACCTCGCCGGTGCCCTCCTGCTGGATGACGGCGGGCAGCAGTCCGTCGCCGTTGAAGGCGGCCCGATCGAGGGCCGCGGTCACGGCGGTGTCGTTCGCATCGGTCATCGGACCGTCCTTCCGTCTGCCGCGAGGGCGGCCTTGACGTCGCCGATCGTGAGCTCGGCGTTGTGGAACACGGATGCCGCGAGCACCGCGTCGGCGCCGGCCGCCACTGCGGGGGCGAAGTGCTCGACCGCACCCGCCCCGCCCGAGGCGATCACCGGGACGCGCGACAGCTCGTGCATGAGCGCGACGAGCTCGAGGTCGAACCCGGCCTTGGTGCCGTCGGCGTCGATCGAGTTCACGAGCAGTTCGCCCGCGCCGAGCTCGATGGCGGTGCGCGCCCAGTCGAGCGCGTCGAGGTCGGTCTCGGTGCGCCCGCCGTGCGTGGTGACGACGAATCCCGATGCCGTCCGGGACGAGCGCTTCACGTCGAGCGAGAGCACGAGCACCTGGGCGCCGAACCGGTCGGCGATCTCGCCGATGAGCGCGGGGCGGGCGATGGCGGCGCTGTTCACGCCCACCTTGTCGGCGCCGTGGCCGAGCAGGCGCGCGACGTCGTCGTTCGAGCGGATGCCGCCGCCCACCGTGAGCGGGATGAACACCTGCTCGGCGACGCGCTGCACCATGTCGTAGGTGGTCGACCGGTCGTCGACGGTGGCGGTCACGTCGAGGAACGTCAGTTCGTCGGCGCCCTGCTCGCCGTACCGCGCGGCCAGCTCGACGGGGTCGCCCGCATCGCGGAGGTTCTCGAAGTTGACGCCCTTGACGACGCGGCCGCCGGCCACGTCGAGGCACGGGATCACACGGGTTGCCAGAGACATCCGCGCCTCACAACCTGGCGGCGTGGATCGCGCTCACGAGGATCGCGCGCGCGCCGATGGCGTAGAGCTCGTCCATGACGTGGTTCATGTCGTTGCGCGGGATCATCACCCGCACGGCGACCCACTCGGGATCGTGCAGTGGCGAGACCGTCGGCGACTCGAAGCCGGGGGCGGCGGCGGTCGCCCGGTCGAGGAGCGCGGCGGGCACGTCGTAGTCGAGCAGCACGTACTGCCGGGCCACGAGCACGCCCTGCAGGCGACGCAGCAGCGTCGCGGCACCGGGCTTCTCGGCACCCGAGCCGATGAGCACGGCCTCGGACTCGAGGATCACCGGGCCGAAGATGCCGAGCCCGGCCTGCCGCAGCGTGGCACCGGTCGAGACGACGTCGGCGACCGCGTCGGCCACGCCGAGGCGGACGGCCGACTCGACGGCGCCGTCGAGCTTCACGAGCTTCGCCGGCGTCACGCCGCGGCCCGCGAGGAACGCGCCGACGAGGCCCGGATAGCTCGTGGCCACGCGGACGCCCTCGAGGTCGGACAGGTCGGAGAAGGCGTCGGCCGGCCCGGCGAAACGGAAGGTCGAGTCGCCGAACCCGAGGGGCGCGATCTCGACGGCGTCGGAGCCGGAGTCGAGCAGCAGGTCTCGGCCGGTGATGCCGACGTCGAGCGCGCCGGAGCCGACGTAGGTGGCGATGTCGCGCGGACGGAGGTAGAAGAACTCGACCCCGTTTCGGGGGTCGGCGCTGTGCAGGTCACGGGGATCGCGGCGACCGGTGTACCCGGCCTCCCAGAGCATCTGCGCGGCGGTCTCGGACAGCGAGCCCTTGTTGGGCACGGCGATACGGAGCATGTCGGGGTCTTTCGTGTCGACGGGTCTGACGGATCGGAGCGCGATCAGAGATGTCGGTACACGTCGGCGGGCGTGAGGCCTTTCGCGAGCATCAGCACCTGCAGGTGGTAGAGCAGCTGCGAGATCTCCTCGGCAGCCTCGTCGTCGCTCTGGAACTCGGCGGCCATCCAGACCTCGGCCGCTTCCTCGACGATCTTCTTTCCGATGGCGTGCACGCCTGCATCGAGCTCGCGCACGGTGCCGGAACCCTCGGGACGGGTGCTGGCCTTCTCGCTGAGCTCGACGAAGAGTTCGTCGAATGTCTTCACGGATTCAGACTACCGGTGCCCGGCCGCGCGTCGTGCCGATGTGTCGCCGCGAGGTCGCGGAGGGCGGCGATGCGGTCGGCGGGCACCTCGGCGCCGAAGACGGCCGACCCCGCGACGAACGTGTCCGCGCCCGCCTCGGCGGCGATGCCGATGGTGTCGAGCGAGATGCCGCCGTCGACCTGCAGCCACACGTCGAGGCCGGCGGCACGCACGGCCTCGGAGACGCGCCGGAGCTTCGGCATGGTCTCGTGCATGAAGGACTGGCCGCCGAATCCGGGCTCGACGGTCATCACGAGCACCTGGTCGAACTCGTGCAGCACGTCGAGGTACGGCTCGACGTCGGTGCCGGGCTTCAGGGCGATGCCGGCCCGAGCACCGATCGAGCGAAGGCGGCGCGCCAGGTGCACCGGGCCGTCGGACGCCTCGACGTGGAACGTCACCGAGTAGGCGCCGAGCTCGGCGTAGCCCGGTGCCCACCGGTCGACGTCGGAGATCATGAGGTGCACGTCGAGCGGGATCGGGCTGACGTCCTGCAGCCGACCGACCATCTGCGGGCCGAACGTGAGGTTCGGCACGAAGTGGTTGTCCATGACGTCGACGTGCACGAGGTCGGCGCTCGCGATGCGCGCCAGCTCGGACTCGAGGTTCACGAAGTCGGCAGCGAGGATGCTCGGGTTGATCCGCGTCGTCATGCGCTCAACCCTACCGAGCGAGCGGACCTGCAGTTCAGGCCTGCTCGGCGGACGTGCGGCGCACGAGCGCGATGAACATCGCATCCGTGCCGTGGCGGTGCGGCCAGAGCTGCACCGTCGAGGCATCCGAGGCCAGGTCGAGCGGATGCCTCGACACGCCCTGCACGACCGCGCGCGTGTCGAGCGGCTCGGCGTCGGCGCCCCAGCGTGCGAGCGCCGCGCGCAGCGAACCGTGGGTTTCGGCCGAGTGCGGGGAGCACGTGACGTAGGCGAGCACTCCCCCGGGCGCGAGTGCCGCGAAGGCCGCGTCGAGCAGCTCGGCCTGGAGGCGCGTGAGCTCCGCGACGTCCTCCGGCCGCTTGCGCCACCGGGCCTCCGGTCGCCGGCGGAGGGCGCCGAGTCCGGTGCACGGCGCGTCGAGCAGGATGCGGTCGAACCCGCCCGGAGCGCCGAACGCGCCCGGATCGAGCTCGCGCCCGTCGCCGACGCGCACGTCGACGTCGAGGGGAACCCCCGCGATGGCCGCACGGACCAGCTCGGCCCTGGCGGGCACGACCTCGTTCGCCGCGAGCACCGCACCGCCCGCGAGCGCCTCGGCCGCGAGCACGGCCGTCTTGCCGCCCGGGCCGGAGCAGAGGTCGAGCCAGCGCTCCCCCGCCCGCACGGGAGCGACCCGGCTGAGCGCGAGAGCCGCGAGCTGGGAGCCCTCGTCCTGCACCCGGATCCGTCCGCCCGCCGCCTCGATGACCGCGATCGGATCGGTCGCCGTGGCGCCGATCGGCGAGTACCGGTCGGCCGTGAAGCCGTCGATGGCGGACAGCTCGCCGAGGTCGCCGATCGGGGTCGAGCCGTCGACGAGACCGGGGAGCACCGCGAGGTTCACGCGCGGCGACGAGTTGTCGGACTGCAGGAGGGCCTCGAGCTCGTCGCCGCGCCCCTCGTGCTCGAGCGCCGCTCGCAGGGCGCGAACGACCCACACCGGGTGGCTCTCGAGCCGCGCGAGCCGCTCGTCGTCGTTCGGCGCACCCTCGGCCACGAGCTCGCGCCACGCCTCGGCGTCGGTCCGCGAGACCGTTCGGAGCACCGCGTTCACGAACCCGGCGGCCTTCGGCACGACCGTGCGCACGAGGTCGACCTGTTCGTTGACCGCGGCGTGCGTGGGCACGCGGGTCGCGAGCAGCTGGTGCACCCCGAGCCGCAGCACGTCGAGCACGGCCGGGTCGATCGCCCCGGCCGGCCGGTCCGCGGCCAACTCGATCACGCGGTCGTAGTAGCCCTGCCGACGCAGGGTGCCGTACGTCAGCTCGGTCGCGAGAGCGGCGTCGGCCTGCGCGAGCCCGGCCCGGCGGATGCGCGCCGGGAGCAGCAGGTTCGCGTACGCCTCGTCGATGCGAACGGCCTCGAGGACCTCGAAGGCGACCCGGCGCGCCGGCGACACCTGCGGAGAACGCGCATCGGGCCGGCGGCCGGCACCGGGCCCCCGATCGCGCCGCCCGCTCATTCTGCCACCGCCCCGTCGCGGCCGAGGCCGCGCCACCAGTCGGCGGCCGCCATGCCCGTGCGCCCCGCCGGCTGCACGCGACGCACCTCGATCGGCGCGTCCGCCGTGCCGACGAGGAGCCGCTTGGCGTGCACGGCGAACTCGCCGGGGCCGGGGCGCGGGTTGCCCTCGCCGAGCGCCGCGTCGATCGCGGCGAGCTCGAGCACCTTCAGGCGCTGCCCGTCGACCGTGGTCCACGCGCCGGGTTCGGGCGTGACGCCGCGGTAACGCGCGAGGACCTCGGCCGCGGGTCGCGCCCACTCGAGACGGGCGTCGTCGATGCCGAGCTTCGGGGCGAAGGAGGGTGCGCCGGACTGCGGCACGGCCCGCGCCTCGCCGCGTGCGATGTCGTCGACGACGCCGGCGAGCAGCTCGGCACCCGACACGGCGAGCTCGTCGAGCAGTGTGCCGGCGGTGTCGGTCTCGACGACCGGCCGCCGGAGCTCGGCGAACACGTCGCCCGCGTCGAGCTCGGGCACGAGCTTGAACACGGCCGCACCGGTCTCCGCCTCGCCCGCGATGAGCGCGTGCTGCACCGGGGCCGCCCCGCGCCAGGCTGGCAGGAGCGAGAAGTGCAGGTTGATCCAGCCGTGCGCCGGGGCCGACAGCAACGGCTCCCGCACGAGCCCGCCGTAGGCGACGATGACGCCCAGGTCCGGTGCGGATGCCGCGATGCGCGCCGTGACCTCCGCGTCGAGTCGCGCCGCCTCGATCACCTCGAGCCCCAGCCGCTGGGCGGCCTGCGCGACCGGCGACGGCGTGAGCACCCGCTTGCGGCCGAGCGGGGCCGCGGGACGCGTGACCACTGCGACGATCTCGTGGCCGCTCGCGGCGAGACGTTCGAGCGACGGGACGGCGGCCGCCGGGGTACCGGCGAAGACGAGACGGAACTTCTGCACACTCCATTGTCGCCGAACCGCCGTCCCGGGCACCGCATTGATGCAGCGGTGGAATCGATCAGCGCCGACGCATGCGATGCGCTCATCGAACCAGGGCGAAGCGATGCACGGACACGACCGTGGGCTCGGCGCGCACCGTCGTGCGCATGGATCGAACGGCCCAGGCATGGGCGGGGCGGCGTTCATCGGGACCGGACACGCATCCGGGTGCACCGAAGCAGGCGCTGCCGTGCGCGACCACGAGGTCGGAGCCGGTCGTCGCAGGCGCTGTCGGGTTCGGCCGCCCTAGGGCACCTCGGGGTCGTCGAACCGCACCCTCAGCACGGGCGGCCGGCGCACGGGTCGCCCGGCGACGGGCCGGCGACGCTCGGTCGCGACCCGGATCATCTCCGACCGGAGCTCCTTGGCGACCCGCGCACCCGAACCGTACTCGAATCGCACGAGTGCGCGTTCGAGGCCGTCGTCGACCGGCACCGGACCGAGCACGTCGACGCCGTCGGCGCGTTCGGCGGCGGCGATCGCGGCCGCGACGAGCGGCGGCAGGGCGCTCACGCTCGCGACCCGCACGGCCGGCGGGAACCTGAGGGCCCGCCGGGAGGCGAGCTCCGCCGACGCCCAGTCGGCCTGGCGCCACGTCGTGAGCGCCGTCGCGAGCGCACCCCCGACGCCGACCAGGAACACCGGCGCGCCGGGCGCGACGAGTGCCGCGGCGTTCGACCACCAGCGGAGGCAGTCCTCGGCAACCCGCAACGATTCGCGCAGCAGCATGCGCTCCCCGTCGAGCAGCAGTACGGCCCGGTACCCTCCGTCGGCGATCGGCTCGGCGCCCCGAGTCGCGACCACGAGGGCCGGCTCGGCGCCGACGCGGAGCACCGGCTTCTCACCGTCGGAGAGCACGACCCTCGTGTTCGGGAATGCCCGCCCCAGTTCGTCGGCGGTGCGGCTCGCGCCGATCGTGACGGCCCGGAGGCGCGTGCCCTCGCACGTCGGGCACGACCAGCCCGACGCCACCGTGCCGCAGAGCGTGCACCGCGCGGCTCCCCCGGAGCGCGGGATCGCGAGCGACCCGCCGCACGACGCGCACCGAGCCGGCTCGCGGCACCGATCGCACGCGAGGAGCGGGGCGTTCCCGGGTCGGGCGACCTGCACGAGCACCGGTCCTGTGCGCACGGCCTCCTGCGCCTGCCGCCACGCCGCGGTCGGGATGCGGGCCGACCCGGCCTCGGGCGTCTGCTGGTGCTCGGTCGGGATGACGCGCGGGCGCGCCTGCCCGGCGACGCCGACCTCGTGCATCCAGCCGATCTCGACCAGCCGCGCGATCTCGAGGCTTCGGGAGTACGAGAGCGCGAGCAGGGCCGCCCCGGTCTGCTCCTGCCGGATGAGCGCGGCATCGCGCGGATGCACCCCGGGCGAGAGCGGTTCGTTCATGAGCGCGTCGCCGTCGTCCCACAGCGCGATGAGCCCCAACCGGCTCGCCGGGGCGTAGACCGTCGACCGATTGCCGATCACGATCCGCGACGCATCGCCGGTCGCTTCGAGGAAGGCGCGGAACCGGGCACCGCCCGCCTGCCGTGCGTCGGTGCGCAGCACCCGTCGCGGGTCGACCGTCGCGGCCAGGGCCGCCTCGAGCTGCTCCTGGTCGCGGTAGTCGGGCACGACGAGCAGGCTCGAGCGGTCGGCGGCAAGCGCATGCGCGGCCGCCTGGGCCATCGTGAGCGCCCAGCCGCCCACCCAGACTCCGGTCGACAGGCGCACCGGGCGCGGGTCGGCGGCCAGCGACATCCGCTCCCCCGCCGCGATGCCCGCCTCGACACGGCCGGAGGTCGCGCCGTGCACGGCGTCGGGGGCGACGGGCAGGTCACCCGGATCGGGCTCTGCGGCCTTCCAGGCGCGCTCGACGCGGACGTACCGCGACGGCACCGCGAGGCGCAGCACGTCGCTCGCATTGCCCGCGGCGCGATCGGCGGCCGCACGGGCGAGCGACCAGACCTCGGGCGTCAGCAGCGGCACCTCGGACACGACGTCGTCGAGGTCGCTCAGCCGCCCGTCGAACTCGCTCGTCTCGACGAGCTCGACGAGCCAGCCGTTGGCGATGCGGCCACCCGAGCGCAGTGGCGCCCGCACGCGGACGCCCGGGCTGGCCTGCTCGCGCAGACGCTCGGGCACCCGGTAGTCGAAGAGCTGGTCGAGCTGCGGCAGCGGGGAGTCGAGCAGCACCCTGGCGACGGAGCCGCCCGGCATCTCAGAGCCCGGCAGTGGCGCGCAGGTCGTCGACGCGGTCGAGCCGCTCCCAGGTGAAATCGGGCAGCTCGCGGCCGAAGTGCCCGTAGGCGGCGGTCTGCGCGTAGATGGGGCGCAGCAGGTCGAGGTCGCGGATGATCGCGGCGGGGCGCAGGTCGAAGACCTCGCGGATCGCGGCGATGATGCGCTCCTCAGGAACGTGGGCGGTGCCGAACGTCTCGACGTAGAGACCCACCGGAGCGGCCTTGCCGATCGCATAGGCGACCTGCACCTCGAGGCGGTCGGCGAGGCCGGCCGCGACGGCGTTCTTCGCGACCCAGCGCATCGCGTACGCCGCGGACCGGTCGACCTTCGAGGGGTCCTTGCCGCTGAATGCGCCGCCGCCGTGCCGGCTCGCGCCGCCGTACGTGTCGATGATGATCTTGCGCCCGGTGAGGCCGGCGTCGCCCTGCGGGCCGCCGATCTCGAAGCGGCCGGTCGGGTTGATCAGCACCGAGAGCTCGGGGCGCGCGAGTTCGACCGTGTCGAGCACGGGCTTGATGACCAGCTCCTCGACCTCGGCGCGCAGTTGGTCGGTCGACACCCGCGGCGAGTGCTGGGTCGAGAGCACGACGGTCTCGATCGTGCGCGGGACCTGCCCGTCGTAGCCGACCGTCACCTGCGTCTTGCCGTCGGGACGCAGGTAGTCGAGCTCGCCGGCCTTGCGCACCTCGGTGAGCCGCTCGGCGAGTCGATGCGCGATCCAGATCGGCACGGGCATGAGCTGCGCGGTCTCGCGGGTGGCGTAGCCGAACATGATGCCCTGGTCGCCCGCGCCCTGCTTGTCGAGGAGGTCTTCGCTCGAACGCTCGCGGGACTCGAAGGCGTCGTCGACGCCCTGGGCGATGTCGGGCGACTGCCCGCCGATCGAGACGGACACGCCGCAGGAACGACCGTCGAACCACACGTCGGAGGAGTTGTACCCGATCGAGGTCACGCGCTCGCGCACGATGGCCGGGATCTCGACGTAGCCCGAGGTCGTGACCTCGCCCGCGACGTGCACGAGCCCGGTCGTCACCAGCGTCTCGACCGCCACCCTGCTGTGCGGGTCGACGGTGAGGAGCGCGTCGAGGATGGAGTCCGAGACCTGGTCGCAGATCTTGTCGGGGTGCCCCTCGGTGACCGACTCGGAGGTGAACAGTCGAAGCTGGCTCATGGTCGCGGTTCTACTTTCGTCGTGGTGCGAATGCGGCTCGGGCGTCGGCTCTGGCCGGGTGCTCAGCCGGAGGAGGCCGTGCGCTCGCGCGGGCCGTCGTGCACGGGTGCGGCCGGCGCGCCGAGGTGCTGCGCCGCGAGCTCGAGGATCTCGTGCGCCACCGACATCTTGCTCCCGTCGGCGCGTGCGAGCACCCCATCGCGTCCGAGTATGACGACGCGGTTGTCGTCTCGCGCGAATCCCTCGGCCCACCCGACGCGGTTCACGACGAGCAGGTCGGCGCCCTTCGCCTCGAGCTTCGCAGCCCCGAGCGCGATGAGGCGTTCGTCGTCGGGTTCGGTCTCGGCGGCGAAGCCGACGAGCAGCGTGCCCTCGTGCGGAGCGTGTCCGAGCCCCGCGAGGATGTCGGGATTGCGCACGAGCTCGAGCGTGAGCCCGTCGTCGCCCGGCTGCTTCTTGATCTTCGACTCGCTGACCTCGGCGGGCCGGTAGTCGGCGACCGCCGCGGCCATGATGACCACGTCGGCCCCGGCGGCCGCCTCGGTCACGGCCGCCTGCAGCTCGCGGGCGGTCGACACGGGCCGGATGTCGCATCCGCCGGGGGCGGCGACCTCGAGGTTCGCGGCGATCAGGGTCACGTTCGCGCCCCTGGCGCGCGCCGCCTCGGCGATCGCGACGCCCTGCTTGCCGCTCGAGCGGTTGCCGAGGAAGCGCACGGGGTCGAGCGGCTCGCGAGTGCCGCCGGCGGTCACGACGACACGCCGTCCGGCGAGGTCGCCCGCCGGTGCCCGGTGCGCGGCGCGCGCGAGCGCGGCCTCGACGATGACGTCGGGTTCCTCCATGCGGCCGGGCCCGCTGTCGGTGCCCGTCAGCTGGCCCACCGCGGGGCCGACGACCGTGACGCCGCGTTCGCGGAGCGTCGCGACGTTGGCGACCGTCGCCGGGTTCAGCCACATCTCGGTGTGCATCGCGGGGGCGATCACGATCGGCGCCTCGCTGGCGAGCACCGTGTTGCCGAGCAGGTCGTCGGCCAGGCCCGCCGCCAGCTTCGCGATCGAGTTCGCGGTGGCCGGGGCGATGACGATGAGGTCGGCTGCCTGACCGATCGCCACGTGGCGCACCTCGGCGACCCCTTCGTAGAGGTCTGTGTGCACGGGGTTGCGCGAGATCGCCTCGAGCGTCGGGCGCCCCACGAAGCGGAGCGCCCCCTCGGTCGGCACCACGTGCACGTCATGGCCGGCGAGCACGAGTGCCCGCACGACGCCGACGGCCTTGTACGCCGCGATGCCGCCGGTGATGCCGACGACGATGTTGAGCCGCGACATCCGTGCCGTGCTTACTCGCCGATCGGGCGGAGCACCAGCTTGTCTTCGTTGATCTCGTGCATCGCCACCGACAGGGGCTTGTCGTCGATCGAGGAGTCGACCAGCGGGCCGACGTTGTCGAACAGGCTGCCCTCGTGGAGGTCGGCGTAGTAGTCGTTGATCTGACGCGCGCGCTTGGACGCGAAGATCACGAGCTGGTACTTCGAGTCGACCTTCGACAGCAGGTCGTCGATGGGCGGGTCGATGATGCCGGAAAGCTTCTCAGCCATGGAGATACTCCTTACGAAACGAACATGCGCACCTCGCGTGCGCCGGAAGATCGTGACCCGGGCGACTCAACGTCGCCCTGAACGGGGCCTCATCAAGTCTACGACCTTTTGCGCGGCCTCGGGCACGTCGTGGTTGACCACCTGGTGGTCGAACTCGTCGACGGCCGCGAGCTCGACCTTCGCGGTCTCGAGACGGCGCTGCTGCTCGGCGGGCGACTCGGTGCCGCGGCCGACGAGCCTGCGCACGAGTTCGTCCCACGTGGGCGGCAGGAGGAACACGAGCGTGGCCTCCGGCATCGCCCGGCGCACCGAACGCGCGCCCTGGATGTCGATCTCGAGCAGCACGCTGTCACCGGCGGCGATGGCCGCCTCGACCGGACCGCGCGGCGTGCCGTAGCGGGACGCGTTGTGCACGGTCGCCCACTCGAGCAGCTCGCCCGCCTCGACCATGCGGTCGAACTCGGCGTCGTCGACGAAGAAGTAGTGCTCGCCCTCGACCTCGCCGGGGCGCGGCGCACGCGTGGTCGCCGACACCGACAGCTTCACGTCGGGGTGGTGCCGTCGGATGTACGACGCGACGGTGCCCTTGCCGACGGCCGTCGGCCCGGCGAGCACCACGAGGCGGTCACCGGTCCCGCCGTGCGAGGCGATCCACGCGGCCACGAACTCGCGCAGTCGGCGCCGCTGCAGGCGGCCGAGTCCGCCGAGGCGCTTGGCCGTCGAGATCTCGAGTTCCTCGAGGATCCTGGCGCACTTCGTCACCCCGATCGCCGGGATCGAGGTCAGGTACTCGGTGACGCGGAGCCGTCCCTCGGCGGACTCGGGCTCGGCGAACGCGACCCTGAGCACGTCGAGCGGGCTGCGCGAGCCCGCGGCGATGTCGGCCTTCACGCTCGCGCGCGCACGCCGCGCCGCGACCGCCGCACGGGACGCCGCGACGCGATCGACCTCGGGCGGCGTCGACCTGGTGTTCGTCTCAGGCACCGGCGGCTCCGTACTCGTCGGCACGGCGCGCGATCGCATCGGCGAGCCCTTCTGGGCCGGCCGACAGCAGCGAACGGGACTCGTTGGCGATGACGCCCCCGGCGTAGCCGCCGAATCGCACGCGGAGGTCGCCGGGCTCGGCGCCCTGGTGTCCGAACCCGGGCGCGAGCACGGGCAGGCCGGGACGCGGCGGTTCGACGTCGGTCGGGATGCCCGCGGCGGGCAGGTCGGTGGTCGCGCCGAACACGACGCCGATCGACCCGAACGCGTTCTCACCGGCATCCGCTCGCCCGGCGTTCCAGCCGACGACGCCCTGCGTGATCGCGCCGGCGACCGTGTGGCCCGCACGCGTCGACTGCTGGAGCACGGCGCGCTGGATGGCCGCGGCCTCGGGGTTCGACGTCGCCGCGAGCACGAAGAGGCCCTTGCCCGCAGCCTCTGCGGCGACCATGACCTGCTCGATCGAGCCGAGCCCCTGGTAGGCGCTGATGGTCATGGCATCGGCCTCGAGGCTCGAACCGGGCCGCAGCCACGCCTCGCCGTACGCGTCGACGGTCGTGCCGATGTCGCCGCGCTTCACGTCGGCGATCACGAGCAGTCCGGCCTCGCGCGCCTCGGCCAGCAGCCGCTCGAGCACGGCGTAGCCCGCCGCCCCGTGGCGCTCGAAGAACGCGATCTGCGGCTTCAGGATGCCGACGCGATCGGCCGCGGCCTCGATGACCCGGAGTCCGAACTCGCGCAGTCCCTCCGCGGAGTCGGGCTGACCCCAACGGTCGAGGAGCGCCGCGTGCGGGTCGAGGCCGACGCACAGGCGACCGTAGGCGGCGAAGACGGCCGCGAGCCGCTCACCGAACGGGATCTGCTCGCTCATGCCGATGCCCCGCGTCGGGTAGCGTACTCCTGCAGGCTGGTCACCTCGAAGGCCTGGCCGCCCTCGTCGATCGACGCCACCGCAGCCGAGAGCTCGGCGATCGTCGTGAACAGCGGCACGTCGGCCGAGACGGCCGCGGCGCGGATCTCGTAGCCATCGGCACGCGCCGAACGTCCGCTCGGGGTGTTCACGACCACGTCGACCTCGCCGCGGTGGATCAGCTCGACGACGGAGGTGGCGTCGGCGTCGGCCTTCTCGCTGTACTTCAGCACCTCGGTCGCGGCGATGCCGTTGCGGCGCAGCACCTCGGCCGTGCCCTCGGTCGCGGCGATCGCGAAGCCGAGCTGCTGCAGACGCAGGATCGGCAGGATGATCGAGCGCTTGTCGCGGTCGGACACCGAGACGAACACCGTTCCGCCGGTCGGCATGCCGCCGTACGCGGCCAGCTGGCTCTTCGCGAACGCCCGCGGGAAGTCGCGGTCGATGCCCATGACCTCGCCCGTCGAGCGCATCTCGGGGCCGAGCACCGAGTCGACGATGAGGCCCTCGGTGGTGCGGAACCGGTGGAACGGCAGCACGGCCTCCTTGACGGCGACCGGGGCGTCCAGCGGCACGCGCGATCCGTCGACCGGGGGCAGCATGCCCTCGGCGACGAGCTCGGCGACGGTGGCGCCCACCATGATGCGCGAGGCGGCCTTGGCGAGCGGGATGCCGAGCGCCTTCGACACGAACGGCACCGTGCGGCTCGCACGCGGGTTCGCCTCGAGCACGTAGAGCACGCCCGCGCCGATCGCGAACTGCACGTTGAGCAGGCCCTTCACGCCGATGCCCTCGGCGATCGAGCGGGTGGCCTCGCGAACACGGTCGATCTCGGCGCGGCCGAGCGTGACGGGCGGGAGCGTGCAGCTCGAGTCGCCCGAGTGGATGCCGGCCTCCTCGAGGTGCTCCATGACGCCGCCGATGTAGAGGTCGGTGCCGTCGTAGAGCGCGTCGACGTCGATCTCGATGGCGTCGTCGAGGAAGCGGTCGACGAGCAGGGGGTGCGTCGGCCCGACGATGCCCTGGCCCTCGATGCGCGCGAAGTAGTCGGCGAGCGACGGGGTGTCGTAGACGATCTCCATGCCGCGGCCGCCGAGCACGTAGCTCGGGCGCACGAGCACCGGGTAGCCGATCTCCTCGGCGACCTGCACGGCGCCTGCGAGCTCGGTCGCCGTGCCGTTGCGCGGCGCGAGCAGGCCCGCCGACTCGAGGATGCCGGCGAACAGGCCTCGCTCCTCGGCCAGGTCGATCGCATCGGGCGTCG
Organism: Agromyces sp. NPDC058110; assembly: GCF_042884735.1. Lineage (NCBI taxonomy): Bacteria > Bacillati > Actinomycetota > Actinomycetes > Micrococcales > Microbacteriaceae > Agromyces > Agromyces sp. NPDC058110. The sequence goes on from NZ_JBHVTI010000001.1 coordinate 553,516, forward strand.
TGCCGAGGATCGGCACGCCGGCCGCCTCGAGGCCCTTCGCGAGGCCGAGCGCGGTCTGGCCGCCGAGCTGCACGACGACGCCCACGAGCTCGCCCGACTGCGACTCGGCGTGGATGACCTCGAGCACGTCCTCGAGGGTCAGCGGCTCGAAGTAGAGCCGGTCGCTCGTGTCGTAGTCGGTCGAGACCGTCTCGGGGTTGCAGTTGATCATGATGGTCTCGAAGCCGGCATCCGACAGCGCGAACGACGCGTGCACGCACGAGTAGTCGAACTCGACGCCCTGGCCGATGCGGTTCGGACCCGAGCCGAGGATGACCACCTTGCGGCGGTCGCTCGGCTCGACCTCGGTCTCGAAGTCGTAGCTCGAGTAGTGGTACGGCGTGAGGGCGGGGAACTCCCCGGCGCACGTGTCGACGGTCTTGAAGACCGGGCGGATGCCGAGGATGTGGCGCACCTCGCGCGCATCGGCCTCGCCGAAGCCGCGGAGCTGGCCGATCTGCGCGTCGGAGAACCCGTGGTCCTTCGCGAGCAGCAGCAGGTCGGTGTCGAGGTTCTCGGCCGCGGCGACCTCGGCCGCGACCTCGTTGATGAGCGCGATCTGGTCGAGGAACCACGGGTCGATCTTCGTGGCCTCGAACGCCTGCTCGATGGTCGCGCCCTTGCGGAGCGCCTGCTGCACCACGACGATGCGGCCGTCGGTGGGCACCTTCGCGATCTCGAGGAGCTCCTCGACCGATCGCTCCTCGTCGCCCCAGTGGAACGACGACCCGCGCTTCTCGAGCGAGCGGAGCGCCTTCTGGAGCGCGGTCGCGTAGTTGCGCCCGATGGCCATGGCCTCGCCGACCGACTTCATGGTGGTCGTGAGGGTCGGGTCGGCGGCCGGGAACTTCTCGAACGCGAACCGGGGCACCTTGACGACGACGTAGTCGAGCGTCGGCTCGAAGCTCGCGGGCGTCACCTTGGTGATGTCGTTGGGGATCTCGTCGAGTCGGTAGCCGATGGCGAGCTTCGCCGCGATCTTCGCGATCGGGAAGCCGGTGGCCTTCGAGGCGAGCGCCGACGAGCGCGAGACGCGCGGGTTCATCTCGATGACGATCACGCGGCCGTCGGTCGGGTCGATCGCGAACTGGATGTTGCAGCCGCCGGTGTCGACGCCGACGCGGCGGATGATCTCGATGCCGATGTCGCGCAGGTTCTGGTACTCGCGGTCGGTCAGCGTGAGCGCCGGGGCGACGGTGATCGAGTCGCCCGTGTGCACGCCGACCGGGTCGACGTTCTCGATCGAGCAGACGACGACCGTGTTGTCGGCCGTGTCGCGCATGAGCTCGAGCTCGTACTCCTTCCAGCCGAGGATCGACTCCTCGAGGAGCACCTCGGTCGTGGGCGAGTCGTGCAGGCCCTGCGTGACGATGCGCACGAGGTCTTCCTCGGTGTACGCGAAGCCCGATCCGAGACCGCCCATGGTGAACGACGGACGCACCACGAGCGGGTAACCGAGGTCTTCGGCGAACGTCTTCGCCTCGTCGAGCGTCTTCGCGACGTGCGAACGGGCGACGCCGGCGCCGGCCTCGATCACGAGGTCCTTGAAGAGCTGCCGGTCCTCGCCCTTGCGGATCGCGTCGACCTTGGCGCCGATGAGCTCCACGCCGTGCTTGGCGAGGATGCCGGCCTCTTCGAGGGCGATCGCGGCGTTGAGCGCCGTCTGGCCGCCGAGCGTCGGCAGCACGGCGTCGGGCCGCTCCTTGATGATGATCGACTCGATGATCTCGGGGGTGATGGGTTCGACGTAGGTCGCGTCGGCGAAGTCGGGGTCGGTCATGATCGTCGCCGGGTTGGGGTTGACGAGGATGACGCGCACCCCCTCGGAGCGGAGCACCCGGCACGCCTGGGTGCCGGAGTAGTCGAACTCGGCAGCCTGTCCGATGACGATCGGACCGGATCCGATGACGAGGACGCTGTTGATGTCGTCGCGCTTGGGCATCAGGCCTGGTTCTCCTTGCTCGCGATGACCATGTCGCGGAACCGGTCGAAGAGGTAGTTGGCGTCGTGCGGGCCGGCCGCGGACTCCGGGTGGTACTGCACCGAGAAGGCGGGGATGTCGAGACAGTTCAGGCCCTCGACGACGTTGTCGTTGAGGTCGACGTGGCTGACCTCGACGCGCCCGAAGCCCTGGCTCGACTCGCTGACGCGGTCGATCGGGGCGTCGACGGCGAAGCCGTGGTTGTGGGCGGTGATCTCGACGCGACCGGTGGACCGGTCGACGACCGGCTGGTTGATGCCTCGGTGGCCGAAGGGCAGCTTGTAGGTGCCGTAGCCAAGCGCACGCCCGAGCAGCTGGTTGCCGAAGCAGATGCCGAAGTACGGCACGCCCGCCCGCAGGGCGCTGCGGAGGATGTCGACGTGGCGGTCGGATGCCGCGGGGTCGCCCGGGCCGTTCGAGAAGAACAGCGCGTCGGGCGAGGTGGCGAGCACCTCCTCGGCGGTGACGGACTGCGGCAGCACGTGCACGTCGAAGCCGCGCTCGGCGAGGAAGTTCAGGGTCGACGTCTTGACGCCGAGGTCGAGGACCGCGACCGATCCGACGCGCTCACCGGTGGCGGGCAGCCGGTACGGCTCGCTCGTCGAGACCGAGCCCGAGAGGTTCTGGCCGCTCATCTCCGCGGCGCCCTGCACGAGCTCGAGCTGCTCGCCGTGGGTGAGCGCGAACGCCTCGCCCGAGAAGACGCCGGCGCGCATCGAACCGGCTGACCGCAGGTGGCGGGTCAGCGCGCGGGTGTCGATGCCGCTGATGCCGACGACGCCCGCCGAGGCGAGGTCGTCGTCGAGGCTCCGCTGCGAACGGAAGTTCGACACGACGCGGGAGGGGTCGCGCACGATGAAGCCGGCGACCCAGATGCGCGCCGACTCCATGTCTTCGTCGTTCATGCCGGTGTTGCCGATGTGCGGAGCCGTCATCATGACGATCTGGCCCGCGTACGACGGGTCGGTGAGGGTCTCCTGGTAGCCGGTCATGCCGGTCGCGAAGACCGCTTCGCCCAGGGTGCGCCCGCGGGCGCCGTAGGCACGGCCCTCGTAGCGCGTGCCGTCTTCGAGCACGAGCACCGCGGGCTCGTGCAGGCGGGTGGTGGTCTCAGTCATCCGAGGCCTCGCTCTCATGGTGGGGCTGCGTCACGGTGCGTGCCGCAGCGATGTCGTTGACGGCGACGATGATGCGCGCCGAATCGCCCGGGTGCCGGGCTCTGAGGTAGCTGTCGACGTAGGGCGCGACCTGGTCGGGCTCGGCGTCGCGGAGATCGACGATCCAGCTGAGCGCGACGAGTCCGCCCGGCTCGACGCCGCGGTCGATCGCATAGGTGGCCTCGCCCGCCGAGACGATTCGCGCCGCCGGCACGAACGAGGGCTGCTCCCCCGCGATCCGGAGCACGACGCCTTCGGGGAAGACCTCGATGCGACCGGCGCCGCGGAACGCGAGCCCCTGCACGGCGAGGCGGTCCAGCGGCGAGCCGATCGGGGTGGTCGCGACGTAGAGCACCTCGGTCTCGAGCGTCGGTGCGCCCGAGAGCGCGGGCAGCGGATACGCCGCGAGGGTCGCGTCGCGCTTCTCGCGCTTGCGCCAGGCGCGGAAGGCGAGCCAGAGCAGGCCGCCCACCACGACGAGCGCGACGAGCGCGCCGATCCACTTATCCACGCGCACCTCCGACGGAGGCGGCGCGGCGCGCGATCTCGTCGGCGGGCTGCACGACGCCGTCGAGCAGCGTCGCGTAGCCGGCGTGGAAGGTCGCCACGACGCGTCCGGGCAGCGTGCGACCGAGGTACGGCGAGTTGATGCTGCGGCCGGCGAGGCGATCGAGCGCGAACTCGGAGGCCGCGTTCGGGTCGTAGAGCGTCAGCTCGGGCGCCGCTCCGGCCTCGACGGCCTCGCCCTGACCGCGCAGGCGGCCGATGCGGGCGGGCGCGTGCGACAGCACCCGGGCGACGTCCGACCAGTCGAGCATGCCGTTGTCGACGACCGCGGCGTGCACGACCGACAGGGCGGACTCGAGCCCGACCATGCCGTTCGCCGCGGCATCCCATTCGCTCTGCTTCGCCTCGATCGGGTGCGGGGCGTGGTCGGTGGCGACGATGTCGATCGTGCCGTCGGCGAGCGCCGCGCGCAGCGCCTCGACGTCTTCGGAGCGACGCAGCGGCGGGTTCACCTTGTACCGCGGGTCGTAGCTCGAGACCAGGTCTTCGGTGAGCAGCAGGTGGTGGGGGGTGACCTCGGCGGTCACGTCGATGCCGCGCGCCTTCGCCCAGCGGATGACCTCGACCGATCCGGCCGTCGAGACGTGGCACACGTGCAGGCGGCTGCCGACGTGCTCGGCGAGGAGCACGTCGCGCGCGATGATCGACTCCTCGGCGACCGCCGGCCAGCCGGCGAGTCCGAGTTCGCCCGACAGGGCTCCCTCGTTCATCTGCGCGCCCTGCGTGAGCCGCGGCTCCTGCGCGTGCTGCGCGATCACGCCGTCGAAGGCCTTGACGTACTCGAGCGCCCGGCGCATGAGCAGCGGGTCGAAGACGCAGAAGCCGTCGTCGCTGAACACGCGCACCTCGGCGCGCGAGCGCGCCATGGCCCCCAGCTCGGCGAGCTGCTCGCCCTTGAGGCCCACGGTCACGGCGCCGATCGGCTGCACGGTCGCGTAGCCCGCGGCGCGCCCGAGGCTGAGCTCCTGCTCGACGACGCCGGCCGTGTCGGCCACGGGCGACGTGTTGGCCATCGCGAACACGGCGGTGAAGCCGCCGGCCGCGGCGGCCTGCGTGCCCGTGAGCACGCTCTCGCTCTGCTCGTAGCCCGGCTCGCGCAGGTGGGTGTGCAGGTCGACGAGGCCCGGCAGCGCGATGAGGCCGTCGGCGTCGACGACCGTCGCGCCCGCGGCATCCGAGATGCGCCCGACCTCGGCGATGATGCCGCTCTCGAGGCGGATGTCGGCGCGCTCGCCCGTCGGCAGCGTCGCACCGGTGATGAGGAACGACTCGGTCATCAGGCGTCACCCCGCTCGCCCGACAGCAGCAGATAGAGGGCGGCCATTCTCACTGATACTCCGTTCGCGACCTGCTCCCTGACCGTGGACTGCGCGGAGTCCGCCGCGAGGGCGGAGATCTCCAGCCCTCGGTTCATCGGCCCGGGATGCATGACCATCGTAGTCGGGGGCAACTGGGAGAACCTGGCATCGTCGAGACCCCAGGTCCGTGCGTACTCGCGGCTGTTCGGGAAGAACGAGCCGTGCATGCGCTCCGCCTGGATGCGGAGCATCATGACCACGTCGGGCTTCGTCGCCAGCGCCTCGTCGAGGTCGAAGACGACGGATGCCGGCCAGCCGGCCGTGTCGACGGGCACGAGCGTCGGCGGGGCGACGAGCACGACCTCCGCGCCGAGCGTCGAGAGCAGCCACACGTTCGACCGTGCGACGCGGGAGTGCAGGATGTCGCCGACGATCACGACGCGCACGCCGTCGAGGCCTCTGCCGCGACTCGCCCCGCCGTGCAGGCGGCTGCGCATGGTGAAGGCGTCGAGCAGGGCCTGCGTCGGGTGCTCGTGCGTGCCGTCGCCGGCGTTGACGACGCCCGCGTCGATCCATCCGCTCGTGGCGAGGGTGTAGGGGGCGCCCGACGCGTGATGGCGGATGACGACGCCGTCGGCGCCCATGGCCTGCAGGGTCTGCGCGGTGTCCTTGAGGCTCTCGCCCTTCGAGACGCTCGAGCCCTTGGCGCTGAAGTTGATGACGTCGGCCGAGAGCCGCTTGGCGGCCGCCTCGAACGAGATGCGCGTGCGGGTGGAGTCCTCGAAGAAGAGGTTCACGACCGTCTTGCCGCGCAGGGTCGGCAGCTTCTTCACCTCTCGGTGCTGCACGGCCGCCATGTCCTCCGCGATGTCGAGCAGGGCGATCGCGTCGTCGCGGCCCAGTTCGCGGGTGCTCAGGAGGTTCCTCATTCGTCGCCCCCGTCGATCGAGACGTGGTCGTCGCCGCCGTCGATCTCGTGCAGTCGCACGTTGATGCGCTCGCTGGCCGCGCTCGGCAGGTTCTTGCCCACGAAGTCGGCGCGGATCGGGAACTCGCGGTGGCCGCGGTCGACGAGCACGGCGAGGCGCACGGCCCTCGCCCGCCCGAGGTCGCTCAGCGCGTCGAAGGCCGAACGGATCGTGCGTCCGGAGTAGAGCACGTCGTCGACGAGCACGACCGTGCGGCCGTCGATGCCGCCCGGCGGCAGCTCGGTCGGCGAGGGCATGCGGACGCCGCTGCGCGAGAGGTCGTCGCGGTACATGGTCACGTCGAGCGACCCGGCGAGCTGCACCGGAGCCGAGGGCTCGATGCGCTGGATGATCTCGGCGATGCGCCTGGCCAGAACGGTGCCGCGCGTCGGGATGCCGAGGATGACGAGATGCTCTGCGCCGCGATTGGACTCGAGGATCTCGTGGGCGATGCGGGTCAACGCCCGCGATATGTCAGCGTGATTGAGCACAGTGCGCGCCATCAGACCGACTCCCTTCTCCGCCTCACGGGACGGCCTTAAAGGTTGCCAACCCGACCAGCCTATCAGCCGCCCGATCGGGCCTGACGCAGGCGGCGCCCCCGGCAGCGCGTACCATCGTCCGGTGCCCGACTCCGCCCAGCCCAGCCCCGTCGACCTCGTCGACGACCCGACCGCGGGCAAGCGCCGCCGGTTCGTCGACTTCGCGCCCCTGAAGGCGTCGCCCGCGTTCGCCCGGCTCTGGGTCGGCGGCGTCATCTCGGGCGTGGGCGCGCAGCTCACGGTGCTCGCGGTCGGCCTGCAGGTCTACGAGATCACGCGTTCTACGCTGGCGGTCGGCCTCGTGGGCGGCATCGCGCTCATCCCCATGATCATCGCGGGCCTCTGGGGCGGCGTGCTCGCCGACGTGTTCGACCGGCGACGCGTGCTCATCACGAGCGCGACGGTCACGTGGGTCGCGACCGCGGGTCTCCTCGCGCTCTCGGCGGCGGATGTCGCGGTGCGGGCCTCCGGCGGCCGCGTCGAGGTGTGGCCGTTCTACGTGCTCACCACGATCATCACGGTCGCCGGCACGGTCTCGGGCACCGCGCACATGGCCGTCACGCCCAGGATCCTGCCGCCGGAGCTCGTGTCGCGCGCCGCGGCGCTGTCGGGCATCGGCGTCGGCGTGCAGCTCACGGTCGGGCCGGCGCTCGGCGGCGTGCTCGTCGCGACGGTCGGCTTCCCGATCACGTTCGGCATCGACCTGGTGCTGTTCGCGTTCGGGTTCCTCGGCATCTTCATGCTCCCGCGCATCGCCCCCGAGGGCGACCCGAGGCGGGCGAGCCTCAGCACGCTCGTCGACGGCCTGGCGTTCCTGAAGCGCGCGCCCAACATCCGCGCGGGGTTCGTGATCGACCTCATCGCGATGACGTTCGGCCGGCCCTACGCGCTGCTGCCCGCGGTGGGCGCGCTCGCGATCGGCGGCGGCGCGGTGACCGTCGGCATCCTCACGGCGGCCTTCGCGGTCGGCACGTTCACGACGAGCCTGCTGAGCGGGCCGGTCGCGCACGTGCACCGCTACGGCGTCGCGATCGGCCGCGCGGTCATGGTCTACGGCGCGTGCATCGCCGGGTTCGGGGCGGTCGTCGCGGTGTCGCTCCTGCAGGGCGGCGGAGGCGCGTCGATCGGCGAGGCGAACCCGCTCGCGCTCGCGGCCGCCGCGCTCCTGCTGGCCGGGGCGGGGGCGTCCGACGAGGTCAGCGCGATCTTCCGCAGCACGATGCTCATGACCGCGGTTCCCGACGAGATGCTCGGGCGCATGCAGGGGGTCTTCGTCGTGGTGGTCGCGGGCGGTCCCCGGCTCGGCGATCTCTGGGTCGGCATCCTCGCGACGTCGATCGCGCTGTGGTTCCCGCCGCTCGCCGGCGGCCTGCTCGTCGTCGCGCTCGTCGCGGTCGTGATGCGGCTCCAGCCGAGCTTCCGCGGCTACGACGCGACCGATCCGCGCCCCTGACGCCCAGCGCCCCGACGCTCACCGCTGCGCGGCCTCGCTCGACGCACGAACGGCCCCCGCACTGCGGGGGCCGTTCGCTGCGGAGCCGGGGCGGGGTCACCTGCGGCCGATGGGGCGCTGGAGGGCCTTGGCGGCCACGACCATGGCGGCGCCGACGAGCACGACGTCCTTCAGCACGTACTGGGCGGTGAGCGTGGGTCCGGCGGTCGTGAACAGGTCGCCGGCGAAGAACACGAGCGGCGAGAAGATGCCGACGAACGTGCCGGCGAGCACGAGCAGGCCGATGCGCAGGAACACGCCGGTCACGAGCGAGAGTCCGACCACGACCTCCATCGAGGCGGTGAGGATCATGGCGAGCTGCGGCCCGACGATCCCGAAGGTCAGCGCGCTCCACGTGGCGGCGACGAGGTCCTCGACGGGGCTCACGCCCGGCAGGAACTTGAGTGCGCCGAAGACGAGGAACACGAGGCCGAGCGCGACGCGGAGCGTCGGCACGCCGGTGCGGGCGAAGAAGCGCTGGAGCACGGCCTGGGCGCGGTTCGCCTGGTCGAGGATCGAGTCGAGACCGGCCGCCGTGGAGGTGCGGCCGCTTCCGATGGCGGTGGTGGACATGGAGGATCCCTTCGAGATCTGGTTCGGATGGTTCGCAGCCGGAGTCGGCGACGGAGACCATCACATCGGAGCCCGGGCTCCGCATCGTCAGGAGGGGCGCTGATTCCCGCTCAGTGCGACGGCTGAGCGCGTTCTCGGTGCGAGCACGGAGCTGCTCATATGAGCACGGCGTCCGTGCGCTCACGGATGCGCACCTGATCAGGGGCCGATACGGTCGAGGCACGCGCGGTTCGCGGAACCGGCAGAGAGGATGCCGCATGGTCGACGTCGTGCTCGAGGCGATGCCCTTCCACGGCCACGCCGTGCCGATCGCGGCCGTCGCCGCGGCCTTCACGGAGGCGGGGCATCGGGTGCGCGTCTACACGGGGGCGGCCCAGGCGCCGCTCTTCGCGGGCACCGGGGCCGAGGTGGTCGCCTGGCGTTCGGCGCCCGACTTCGACGAGCACGATCAGGCCGCGACCTTCCCGAACCTCCGCGGGCGCAAGGGCACGGCGCAGATGCTCGTGAATGTGCGCGACCTCTTCATCGGCACCGCCGCCAGGCAGGCCGACGACCTCGCGACCGCCTGGTCCGATCGCCCGTGGGACGTGATCCTCGGCGACGAGCTGAGCCTCGGCGCGCGCTTCGCCGCCGAACGCGCGGGCACGCCGTGGGGCACGATCGCCGTCACCCCGCTCACGATGGCGAGCCGCGACCTGCCGCCCGTCGGCCTCGGCCTGCGCCCGGGCCGATCGCCGCTCGGGCGCACGAGGGATGCGGGCCTGAGGCGTGCGAGCGGCCTGCTCGTGGCGCCGCTGACGGCCGCCTACCGCAGGCAGCGCGTGCTCGCCGGACTGCCCGCCGGCGAGCTCGGGTTCGACCAGTCGACCTATTCGCCCGCGCTGACCTGCGTGTCCGGCATCCCTGAACTCGACTGGCCGCGATCGGACCTGCCCAAGACCGTGCACTACGTCGGCGCGCTGGCCCTGGAGGGCTCCCCCGACGCCGGCATGCCCGCGTGGTGGACCGAGGTGCTCGCCGACCCGCGCCCGCTCGTGCTCGTCACGCAGGGCACGCAGAACACCGACCCGCACGACCTCGTCGAGCCGGCGTTCGCGGCGCTCGGACGCCACGGTGCAGATCATCGCGGTCACGGGCCGCACGGGCGTCGACGTCTTCCCGTTCCCGGCGCCGCCGAACGCCCGCATCGCGGACCGCGTGCCCTTCGGGCCGGTGCTCGACCGCGCCTCGGCCGTCGTCACGAACGGCGGGTGGGGCGGCGTGCTATCGGCGCTCGCGCGCGGCATCCCCCTCGTCGTCGCCGGCGGCGACCTCGACAAGCCCGAGGTCGCGGCACGCGTGCACGCCTCGGGAGCCGGCATCTCGCTCCGAACGGGCCGGCCGCGTGCCACCGCGGTGCTCGAGGCGTGGAGGCGGCTGCGCGACGAACCGGGCTACCGGGCCGCGGCCGGTCGCCTCGCGGCCGCCCTCGCACAGCACGACGGCCCGCGCGAGGTCGTCGCGCGGGCCGTCGGGCTGGTCGGGTCGGGCGTCAGCCCTTCGAGTGCGAGATCGCCGCGAGCAGGCCGTTGACGAAGCCGGCCGAGTCGTCGGTCGAGAGCACCGTGGCCGCCTCGACGGCCTCGGAGATCGCCACGGGGTCGGGCACCGAGTCGTTGTAGAGGATCTCCCACGCGCCGATGCGCAGCAGCGCACGGTCGACTGCGGGCATGCGCTCGAGCGTCCATCCGCGCGAGTGCGTCGTGATGAGTTCGTCGATCTCGTCGCGGTGATCGACGACGCCGTCGACGATCTCGCGGGCGTAGAGCCATGAGGCCTGCCGCTCGGGCTCGCCCGCAGCGCGCTCGGCCTCGGTCACGAGCAACTGCTCGACCGGCACCTGCCGCATGTCGGCGGAGTAGAGCAGGTCGAGGGCGCGCTTGCGCGCCTTCGTACGGGCGCTCACTAGTCGTTCACGCGCCCGAGGTAGGAACCGTCGCGCGTGTCGACCTTGACCTTGGTGCCGGTCTCGAGGAACAGCGGAACCTGGATCTCGTAGCCGGTCTCGACGGTGGCGGGCTTGGTGCCGCCGGTCGAGCGGTCGCCCTGCAGGCCGGGCTCGGTGTAGGTGATCTCGAGCACGACCGACGCGGGCAGGTCGACGTAGAGCGGGTTGCCGTTGTTCAGGGCGATGGTGACGGCCTGGTTCTCGAGCATGAAGTTCTTGGCGTCGCCGACGACCGTGCCCGGCACGGTGATCTGGTCGTAGTCGCTGGTGTCCATGAACACGAAGCCGTCGCCGTCGGCGTACAGGTAGGTGAAGTCGCGGCGGTCGACGTTCTCGATCTCGATCTTGGCGCCCGCGTTGTACGTGCGGTCGACGACCTTGCCCGACACGACGTTCTTCAGCTTGGTGCGCACGAACGCACCGCCCTTGCCCGGCTTGACGTGCTGGAACTCGATGACGCTCCAGAGCTGCCCGTCGATCGAGAGGACGACGCCGTTCTTGATGTCAGCGGTGCTTGCCATGCGAAATACGATCCATTCAGTTGCGAAGAGGCTCGGCCGGAGTCGGCCTGAGAAAGTTTCAGTCGATCGAGTGTAGTCGCTCGACTCGGAGAGAGCCAATGCGAGCGGATGCCGCGGGCGGGCGGCGCACGTCAGCCCTCGGCCTGCCCGGTGATCACGTCGAGGAGGCGGGCGACCGCGGTCGCGTAGCCCCCGACGCCCTCGCCGATGACGTGCACGGCCGCGACATCCGCCACGTAGGAGTGGTGGCGGAACGACTCGCGCGCCATCACGTCGGAGATGTGCACCTCGGCGACCGGCAGCGCCACGCCCGAGAGCGCGTCGCGAAGCACGACCGACGTGTGCGTGAGGCCGCCGGGGTTGATCACGATGCCGGCGCAGTCCAGCCGGGCCTCGTGGATCGCGTCGAGCAGCACGCCCTCGTGGTTGGACTGCACGGCGCGCACCTCGAACCCGCGTGCGGCCGCGGCATCCGTGACGATGCGCTCGACGTCGGCCAGCGTCTCGGTTCCGTAGATCTCGGGCTCGCGCGTGCCGAGCAGGTTCAGGTTCGGGCCGTTGACGAGCAGCAGCCTGCGCTCGCTCACGAGCCGATCTCCTGGTAGGCCGCGAACAGCAGCGACTGGTCTGGCGCCTGCATGACGGTCGGCTTCGCGAGGTCGTCGAGCACGATGAAGCGGAGCTGCCCGCCGCGCGACTTCTTGTCGCGCTGCATGGTCGCGAGCAGCGTCGGCCAGCGACCCGCCGGGTAGCTCGTCGGGAGCCCGAGCAGTTCGAGGATGCTGCGGTGCCGGTCGGCGACCTCGTCGGAGAGCCGGCCCGAGAGCCGCCCGAGCTCGGCGGCGAACGCCATGCCGACCGAGATGGCCGCACCGTGCCGCCACTGGTAGCGCTCGGCGTGCTCGACCGCGTGTCCGAGGGTGTGCCCGTAGTTCAGGATCTCGCGGAGTCCCTGCTCGGTGAGGTCCTCCGAGACGACGTCGGCCTTCATCTGGATCGCGAGCTCGACCACGCGGCGGAACTGCGGCGTCGTCGGGTCGGTCGCGACGTCGGGGTCGGCCTCGATGACGTCGAGGATCTCGGGGTACTTGATGAACCCGGCCTTCACGATCTCGGCGAAGCCCGCGAGGATCTCGTTGCGCGGCAGCGTGTCGAGCAGGTCGAGGTCGCAGAGCACGGCGGCGGGCGGGTGGAACGCCCCGACCAGGTTCTTGCCCTCGTTCGTGTTGATGCCGGTCTTGCCGCCGACGGCCGCATCGACCATGCCGAGCACGGTCGTCGGGATCTGCACGACCCGCACGCCGCGTAGCCAGGTGGCCGCGACGAACCCGGCGAGGTCGGTCACGGCGCCGCCGCCCAGCCCCACGACGGCGTCGGAGCGGGTGAAGTCGGCCTGGCCGAGCACCTGCCAGCAGAACGCCGCGACCTCGATGCGCTTGCCGGCCTCGGCATCGGGGATCTCGGCGAGCAGCACCTCGAACCGGTCGGACAGCGACTCGCGCAGTGCTGCGGCGCGGGCGCCCAGGGTCGCGGGGTGCACGACGAGCACCTTCTTCACCGCCGGGCCGAGCGCATCGCCGAGGCTGGCGAGCACGCCGTTGCCGACGACGACGTCGTAGCCCTCGTCGCCGCCCACCCGGATGCTCGTGGTCGGGTCGCCTGCGGTCATCGTTCTCCTCCGAATCGGTGGGTGATCTGTTCGACGATACGTCCGACGGAACGCCGCGACGTGTCGATCTCGAGGTCTGCGAGCGCGGCGTAGACCGGCGTGCGCTCGGCGAGGATCGCCTTCCACCGGTCGAGTCCGCCCTCGGCGAGCAGCGGACGGTTGCCGCCGACGAGGCGCGCCTCGACCGCCTCGGCCGTGACCGTCAGCAGCACCACCGCGGTGTCGGCCAGTTGCGTGCGCGTCTCGGGGTGGAGCACCGCTCCCCCGCCGAGCGAGACGACGGCCTGCTCGGCCAGGGCCTCGGCGACGATCTCACGCTCGACCGCCCGGAAGCCCGGCTCGCCGTCGCGGGCGAAGATCGCGGCGATCTCGCCGTACCGCTCCTCGATGCGCGCGTCGGTGTCGACGAACGGCACGCCGAGCGTCGACGCGAGGCGTGCGCCGACGCGCGACTTGCCGGCGCCCATCGGACCGATGAGCACGATCGGGAGCACGACGGATGCCGCGGGCTCAAGCCCCCCATCGGCAGGCCTCGCGCCGGGCGTGGGGCCCGACTCAGACACGTGCGGACGCGGCATCCGCCGTCGCGATCTCCGTGCGGAGCGCGTCGGGGATGGCCGCGAGGTACGACTCGAGGTTGCGGCGGGTCTCGCCGACGGAGTCGCCGCCGAACTTCTCGAGCACGGCGTTCGCGAGCGTGAGCGCGACCATGGCCTCGGCGACGACGCCGGCGGCGGGCACCGCGCAGACGTCGGAACGCTGGTGGTGGGCGGCAGCGGCCTCGCCGGTGGCGACATCGACCGTGGGCAGCGCGTGCGGCACCGTCGCGATGGGCTTCATGCCCGCCCGGACGCGGAGCACCGTGCCGGTCGACATGCCGCCCTCGGTGCCGCCGGCGCGATCGCTCGCGCGCACGATGCGGCCGTCGCTGAGGTGCAGCTCGTCGTGCGCGGCCGAGCCGCGACGGCGGGTCGTCTCGAAGCCGTCGCCGACCTCGACGCCCTTGATGGCCTGGATGCCCATGAGCGCCGCCGCGAGCTGCGAGTCGAGGCGTCGGTCCCAGTGCACGTGCGAGCCGAGCCCCGGCGGCACGCCGTACGCCAGCACCTCGACGACGCCGCCGAGCGTGTCGCCGTCCTTGTGGGCCGAGTCGACCTCGGCGACCATGAGCGCCGACGTCTCGTCGTCGAAGCAGCGCAGCGGGTCGGCGTCGAGCGCGTCGACGTCGGACGGGCGCGGCAGCGGGCGGCCCTCTGGCACTCGCACCGGCCCGATGGCGATGGTGTGGGCGACGAGCTCGATGCCGAGCTCCGAGAGGAAGCTGCGGGCGATCGCGCCGAGCGCGACCCGCGCGGCCGTCTCGCGGGCGCTGGCCCGCTCGAGCACCGGGCGCGCCTCGTCGAAGTCGTACTTCTGCATGCCCACCAGGTCGGCGTGCCCGGGTCGCGGGCGCGTGAGCGCTGCACCGCGGCCGCGGCCGAGACGTGCGGGGTCGATGGGCTCGGGGCTCATCACCTCCTGCCACTTCGGCCATTCGGTGTTGCCCACGCGCACGGCGATCGGGCTGCCGAGGCTGAGCCCGTGGCGCACGCCGCCGGAGATCGCCAGTTCGTCCTGTTCGAACTTCATGCGCGCTCCACGGCCGTAGCCGAGTTTGCGGCGCGCGAGATCGGCGCGGAGGTCATCGAGTGAAACGGGGATACCGGCGGGAAGACCCTCGAGGATCGCGACCAGCTCTGGGCCGTGCGATTCTCCGGCAGTGAGCCAACGGAGCATGGGTTCTATCCTTCCACAGCCGCGTCAGAGCGTTTCGCGCATGACGGCGAGCACGTCGTGCTCGTCGGGCAGCGGAACTGTCGGGTCGCCGCCGACGAAGACGCGCACCTGCAGGAGCGCCTGGTGCAGCAGCATCCCGCGGCCGTCGATGACCCGGCCACCCGCGGCCAGCCACTGCGACGCGAGCGGGGTCGGCCAGGGCGCGTAGGCGACATCGAGCAGCAGCGCGTTCGCGACGAGGGAGTCGGATGCCTCGACGCCGGCGTCCGTGCCGCCCGGCAGCGTGCTGACGACCACGTCGACCGGCTCCTCGCGCCGATCGCCGAGGCCGCCGATGTGCTCGGGCGTGACCCGGGCCCCGGCCGAACGCCCCAGCTCGACGAGCGCGGTGCCGGCCTCGGGACGTCGGAGCAGCAGGCGCACGGTGGCGACGCCGAGCTCGGCCAGCGCGACGATGGCCGATGCCGCGGTCGCTCCCCCGCCGACGACGATCGCCGTGCGCGCCTGCTCGACTCCGGCCTCGCCGAGCGAGCGCACGATGCCGCCGACGTCGGTGTTGAAGCCCAGGCGGCGGCCGCCGTCGAAGAGCACGGTGTTCGCAGCTCCCGTCAGCCGTGCGATCACGTCGACCTCGTCGAGCACGGGCACGACGTCGTACTTCAGCGGCATGGTGAGCGAGAGCCCGCGCCACGAGGCGTCACGGCCGGTCACGAACTCGCCGACCTCGGCGCCGTCGACCTCGATGCGCTCGTACTCCCAAGGCAGGCCGAGACGCCGGTACGCCGCGAGGTGGAGTCCCGGGCTCTTCGAGTGCGCGATCGGTTTGCCGAGCACGGCCAGTCTGATGGTCGTCATCGACGCCTCACCCGTACTCGGGGTGCTCGTCCATCCACGCGAGCCACTTCGCGACCGCGGCCTCGTGCTCCTCGACCGTCGCGGAGAAGATCGTCTCCCCGGTGTCGAGGTTCCACGTCACGAAGAACAGCCACGGTCCGTCGGCCGGGTGCAGTGCCGCGTCGATCGCCAGGTCGCCCGGGTTCGAGATCGGTCCGACGGGCAGACCCGGGTGCACGTACGTGTTGTAGGGGTTGCCGGCGTCGGCCCGCTCCTCGTCGGTCGTCGTGACCAGGTGGGTGTTGCCGGTGCCGTAGGCGACGGTGGCGTCGGACTGCAGCAGGCCGCTCGGCCACTGGTTCGGATCGAGGCGGTTCTGGAACACCCGCGAGACCTTGTAGAAGTCGTCGCGGAGTCCGGCCTCGCGCTGCACGAGCGCCGCGAGCACGATCGTCTTCCATCGGTCGGCGGGCGCGACCCCGGCCTCGTCGAGCGCCTGGAACTGCCGATCGACGAGGGTCTGCAGCACGGCGTGCGCGTCGAGTCCGGGATCGAGCGTGTAAGTGGCGGGAAACAGGAAGCCCTCGAGGTTCGTCGCCTCGGCGGGAAGGCCGTACGACTGGGGCGACTCGGCGGCCGCGGCCTGGAGTTCCTCGAGCGGCACGCCCGTGCCCTCGGCGATCGTCGGCAGTGCGTCGACGGTGGCTGTGCCCTCCGGGATCACGAAGGTGTTCTCGAGCTTGTTGGCGGGATCGGTGAGCGCGTCGAGTGCGGCCTGCGCACTCATCTGGTTCGCCATCTGATAGGCGCCGGGGTGGAACTCGGGCTCGGGCGACTGCTCGAGCAGGAGGTCGTAGAACGCGTCGTACGAGGCGACGATGTCTTGATCGGCGAGGTTCTCGGCGATGCTCGAGCCCGTGTCGCCGTCGTGGATCATGAACACGACCTCGCCGGTGCCCGCCCCGTCGTAATCCTCCGCCGGTGTGAACTGCGCCACGAGCGCGGCGATCGGCCCCTGCAGGAAGAACACCGCGCCCGCGATGAGGGCGCCGACGATGAGCAGGCCGATGAGGCATCCCCATGGCCCCCGGCGCTTCTTCTTCGGCTCGTGGTACTCGTCGAACGCATCGGCACGTCGGTCGACGCGCGAGGCGACGAACGGATCGGTTGGCTGCGTCGGCTGCGGACCCGTCATCCGCTCGGCGGGCGCCGACGGCGAGCCGCCGGGCAGAGGCTGTCCGTTCTGCGGTGCCGGCTGCGGCCCGGTCGATGCCCGCACGGCGAGGCTCGCGGTGATGGGGTCGACCACCCGGCGCTCATCCGGGGCAGCACCCTCGGCGGCGATCGGCGTGAGCGGCACCCCCGGAGTCCCGAACCCGTCGGCTGCGCTCACGGCGTCGGCGGATCCGGAGGCGGCTGCGGCCTGCTCCCGCTCTCGCAGTTCACGGCGGGTGAGCGGACGACCCGGCTCGTTCGACGCCGCGGCACCCGCTGCCGCGGTCGGCACGCCGCCCGTCGGGGCAGCACCGTTCGGCACGCCACCGGCCTGCGCGGCGTCGGCGGGCGAACCTCCGGGCCCGGCCGGTGCGGCCGGTCGGGCCGGTCTGGTCGGAGGCTTCGGTGCCTCGCCGTTGAGCAGGGCGTGCCAGTCGGATGCGGCACGCTCGGAATCGGGGTCTCGGCGCTCTGGGGGGAGCTGAGTCACAGGGTGGACGGCCCTTCGTCGGGGGTCAGCGGCCGCCCGGGCGGATTGCCCGAGGCGCGTTCGCTGTCGAGTGCATGTTGCAAAATGATAACGGCCGCGACCTGATCCACGACCGGACGTTGCGTGCGAGTCGATCGTCCGGCCGCACGGAGCGCCTGCTGGGCGCTCACGGTCGACAGCCGCTCATCGACAAGGCGCACGGTCGCGCCGGCCTCGACGAGGCGTCGTGCGAAGGCGACCGCGTCGTCGGTCGACGGCGTCGAGGCGCCCGACATCGAGAGCGGATGTCCGACGACGAGCTCGAACGCCGAGTACTCCTCGGCGAGCTCGAGCACGCGCCGGATGTCGGCGTCGCCGTCGGCCGCCCGGGGCACCGTCTCGATCGGCACCGCGAGCATGCCGGCGGTGTCGCTCCGTGCGACGCCGATGCGCGCCCGACCGACGTCGATGCCGAGCCGTGCCCCGGAGCGCATCGGCTAGCCCGCGAACGCCCGGCGCACCGCGTCGAGCGCCGCCGGGATCGCCGAGAGGTCGCTGCCGCCGCCCTGGGCGAGGTCGGGCTTGCCGCCGCCTCCGCCGCCGAGCACGCCGGCCATCGTCTTCGCGAGTGCGCCGGCGTTCGCCCCGGCGTCGCGCGCTGCGGGAGACGTCGCGACGATCGCGACGGGCCTGCCGCCGACCTCGGCGGTCAGGGCGACGACGGATGCCGCGTCGCCGAGCTTGCCCCGAACGGCGGTCGCGAGCGAGCGCAGTTCGTCGCCCGAGCCGAGCGATCCGACCGTCTCGGCCACGAGGAGCACCTCGCCCGTGCGCACCGCGTTCGCCGCGAGGGCGGGAACCCGGTCGGTGAGCGCCTTCGCCTCGAACTGGGCGATGCGCTTCTCGGCGGCCTTGAGGTTGGAGACGAGGTCGCCGATGCGCTCGACGAGCTGGTCGGGGCGGGTCTTCAGGTTCGTGCTCAGCTCGGAGACGAGCGCACGCTCCGCGGCGAACCGGCGGAAGGCGTCGAGGCCGACGAGGGACTCCACGCGTCGGTTCGAGGCGCCCACCGACGACTCGCCGATGATGTTGATCATGCCGATCTCGGCGCTCGACCGCACGTGCGTGCCGGCGCAGAGCTCGCGCGACCAGGGGCCGCCGATGTCGACCACGCGCACGACATCGCCGTACTTCTCGCCGAAGAGCGCCATGGCCCCGAGCGCCTTGGCCTCGTCGAGCGGGAGCTCGCGCGTGACCACCTCGAGGTTGTCGCGCACCGCGTTGTTCGAGATCTCCTCGATCTCGGTGCGGGTCTCGGCAGAGAGGGCCTGGTTCCACCCGTAGTCGAGGCGGAGGTACCCGGCCTTGTTGAACGAGCCCGACTGGTGGGCGTTCGGGCCGAGCACCTCGCGAAGCGCAGCGTGCACGAGGTGCGTTCCCGAGTGCGCCTGCGTCGCCCCGCGGCGGTACTGCTCGTCGACGACGCTCGTCGCGGGCACGCCGACGCCGACCTCGCCCGAGAGCACCTTGACGGTGTGGCTGATGAGGCCCTTGACCGGCTTCTGCACGTCGAGCACCTCGAGTTCGAACCCGTCGCCGACGATGCGCCCCTGGTCGGGCGCCTGACCGCCGGACTCGGCGTAGAGCGAGGTCTCGGCGAGGATCACCTCGGCGGTCTGGCCGGCGATCGCCGCAGCGGCGGGCTGCCCGTCGACGAGGATGCCGAGCACGCTGGACTCGGTCATGAGGTCGGTGTACCCCGTGAACACCGTCTCGCCCTTGGCGCGGAAGTCGGCGTACACCGAGAGGTCGGCGAGCACCTTCTTCTTCGACTTCGCATCGGCCTTGGCGCGCGTGCGCTGCGCGGTCATCAGCTCGTCGAAGGCCGCGCGGTCGACCGCGAGGCCCGCCTCGTCGGCCATCTCGAGGGTCAGCTCGATCGGGAATCCGTAGGTGTCGTGCAGGAGGAACGCGGTGTTGCCGGCGAGTTCGGCCTTGCCGGCCGCCTTCGTCTCGCCCACCGCGGCGTCGAGGATCGACGTTCCGGACTCGAGCGTGCGGAGGAAGATCGCCTCCTCGCCGAGCGCGAGCTGTTCGATGTGCGCGTAGTCTCGCTCCACCTCGGGGTAGGCGGCCTTCATCGCGTCGCGCGACGCCGCGAAGAGCTCGCGGAAGGTCGGTCCGTCGACGCCGAGCAGGCGCATCGCCCGGATGCTCCGTCGCAGCAGTCGGCGCAGGATGTAGCCGCGGCCCTCGTTCGACGGTGCGACGCCGTCGCTCATGAGCATGAGCGCCGAGCGCACGTGGTCGGCGATGACCCGCATCCGCACGTCGTCGTCGTGGTTCGCCCCGTAGGTGCGGCCCGACAGCTCGGCGGCGCGGTCGAGCACCGGGCGAACCTGGTCGATCTCGTACATGTTCTCGACGCCCTGCTTGATGAACGCGACGCGCTCGAGGCCCATGCCGGTGTCGATGTTCTTCTTGGGCAGTTCCTTCACGATGCGGAAGTCGGTCTTCGACTTCACGTCGTCGATGAGGTACTGCATGAACACGAGGTTCCAGATCTCGACGTAGCGGTCGTCGTCGGTGGCGGGGCCGCCGTCGATGCCGTACGCGGGACCGCGGTCGAAGAAGATCTCCGAGCACGGGCCGGCGGGGCCGGGCTGGCCGGTGTGCCAGTAGTTCGTGTCCTTGCCGAGGCGCTGGATGCGCTCCTCGGGCAGTCCGGCGATGCGCTTCCAGAGCTCGATCGCCTCGTCGTCGTCTTCGTAGACGGTCACCCAGAGGTCTTCGGGCTTGAAGCCGTATCCGCCGTCGTCCTCGGACGTGGTCAGGAGCTCCCACGCGTTGGTGATCGCGCCTTCCTTGAAGTAGTCGCCGAACGAGAAGTTGCCGTTCATCTGGAAGAACGTGCCGTGGCGCGGCGTCTTACCGACCTCTTCGATGTCGTTCGTGCGGATGCACTTCTGCACGCTGGTCGCGCGCGGGAACGGCGCAGGGACGATGCCGGTGAGGTAGGGCACGAACGGCACCATGCCGGCGACGGTGAAGAGCAGGGTCGGATCGTCCGACACGAGCGAGGCCGAAGGCACGACCGTGTGGCCGCGGCGTGCGAAGAAGTCCAGCCAGCGCTGGCGGATGTCTGCGGTCTGCATGATTCCGTTCTGGTTCTGCTTCCGGAGGCTCGCTCCGGCGGGTGGTGGAGAGGGTGCCGGTCAGTCGACCAGGTCGTCGACCGCGGCCTTGAGCTCGGCCTCGCGCTCGTGGTACCCGTCGGCCACGGCGCGCCCGAAGGCCTTGGCCTTGGCGTCGACCGACGAGAAGAACTCACGGCCCTGCGAGGTCTGGTTCACCTGGTGCGCGACCACGAAGCCGGCGACGATCCCGGCCGTGAACCACAGAATGCTCTTCACGAAGTGCTCCCTCAGCGTGTTGTCGTTCCGGCCGGCCGCACGTGCGCATGGCGCCGACGTGCGCCGCCGAGTCTTCGCATCAGTCTAGTGGCGGCATCGGATGCCGCGGGGCGGCCGCGGCACCGTGGAGACGACGCAGGGGCCGCGGAGAGAACTCCGCGACCCCTGCCTCGACGAACGCTGGATCAGCGAGCGGCGTAGTACTCGACGACGAGCTGCACTTCGCAGGTCACGGGGACCTCGGAGCGCTTCGGGCGACGAACGAGCTTCGCCTGGAGCTTGTCGAGCTCGACCTCGAGGTAGCCCGGGGTCTTGGGGAGCACGTCGACGTGACCGCCGGCAGCGGCGACCTGGAACGGCTCGGTGCCCTCGGAGCGCGACTTGACGTGGATGAGCTGACCCGGCTTCACGCGGAACGACGGGCGGTCGACGAGCTGGCCGTCGACGAGGATGTGGCGGTGCACCACGAACTGGCGGGCCTGCGTGATGGTGCGGGCGAAGCCGGCGCGCAGCACGAGCGCGTCGAGACGCATCTCGAGCAGCTCGACCAGGTTTTCACCGGTCTGGCCGGAGGTGCGCTTGGCCTCGACGTAGGCGATCTTCAGCTGCTTCTCGCGGATGCCGTACTGGGCGCGCAGACGCTGCTTCTCGCGCAGACGCACGGCGTAGTCGCTGTCCTGCTTGCGCTTGGTGCGACCGTGCTCGCCGGGAGCATAGGGGCGCTTCTCCATGTAGCGCGCGGCCTTCGGGGTCAGGGCGACACCGAGGGCGCGGGAGAGGCGGGTCTTGCTACGTGACTGGTTCGACACGAATGTCCTTTCGGAAGAATCTCAAGTGGAATCACGGCGCGAACGTGCGCCGGAATCTGTGTCAGAGGGATTCGCCAAGGGTGGATCGGCTACAGATCGCACCCGTTCGCCGGTGATCCCCTCGCAGCCGCGCTCGAGGATCAGGCTTCAGGCCAGCGACCATCATAACACGACGGAGGCCCTTGACCGAGCTGCGCCGTCAGCGGCCCTTCGCTCCCCCGCGCACGATGCGCCGCAGCTTCGCCAGCCGGGCCGAGACCTCGCGCTCGTTTCCGTGCTCCGTCGGCTCGTAGTACACCGCACCGCGGAGCTCGTCGGGCAGGTACTCCTGGCCGACGACGCCGATCGGGTCGTCGTGCGGGTAGAGGTAGCCCTTGCCGTGACCGAGCCGCTTGGCCCCGGGGTAGTGCGCATCGCGCAGATGCTTCGGCACCCGGCCCGCCTTGCCGGCCCGCACGTCGGCGATGGCCTTGTCGATGCCGAGGTACGCGGCGTTCGACTTGGGGGCGGTCGCGAGGTGCACGACGGCCTGGGCGAGCGGGATGCGGCCCTCGGGCATGCCGATGAACTGCACCGCGTCGGCGGCAGCGACGGCGACCCCGAGCGCGGTCGGGTCGGCGAGCCCGATGTCTTCGGAGGCGAGCACGATGATGCGCCGGGCGATGAATCGGGCGTCTTCGCCGGCCTCGATCATGCGCGCGAGATAGTGCAGTGCGGCGTCGACGTCGCTGCCCCGCACCGACTTGATGAACGCGCTGATGACGTCGTAGTGCTCGTCGCCGTTGCGGTCGTACCGGAGCAGCGCCCGGTCGACGGCACGCGCCACGAGTTCGGCGGTGATGACTGCGCGAGGCGCGGAGGCGGCCTCCGCGGGCGCCTCCGCGTCGGGCGCGGCCCCGGAACTCGGAGCGCGATCGTTGGCCGCGCGGTCGTCGGCCGCAGCGTCGGTCGCATCGTCGTCGGCCTCGTAGCCACCGGCCGCGCCGTCGCCGACCTGCTCCGCCCGATCGGATGCGGCCGCCTCGGCGGCGACGCCCGCCGCGGCGACGGAGGCGGCCTCGAGCGCCGTGAGCGCACGACGGGCGTCGCCGGACGCGAGGCGGACGATCGCCGCGCGGGCGTCGGGCTCGAGGTCGACCCCGCCCGCCAACCCCCTGGGGTCGGCGACGGCACGATCGACGAGCACGCCGAGGTCGTCGTCGGAGAGGAGTTCGAGCGTGAGCAGCAGCGATCGCGACAGCAGGGGCGAGATGACCGAGAACGACGGGTTCTCGGTCGTCGCGGCCACGAGGATCACCCAGCCGTTCTCGACGCCGGGCAGCAGCGCGTCCTGCTGCGCTTTGGTGAACCGGTGGATCTCGTCGAGGAAGAGCACGGTCGAGACGCCGTAGAGGTCGCGGCTCGCGCGCGCCTCGTCCATGACCTGCCGCACATCGCGAACGCCCGCGGTCACCGCCGACAGTTCGACGAACTTGCGGCCCGATGAGCGGGCGATCGCCTGCGCGAGCGTCGTCTTGCCCGTGCCGGGCGGACCCCAGAGGATCACCGACACCGAGCCGGACTCGCCGGTGCGGTCGCCCGCGAGCGCCACCAGCGGCGAACCGGGAGAGAGCAGATGACGCTGCCCGGCGACCTCGTCGAGGCTCGTCGGGCGCATGCGCACGGCCAACGGCGTCGCGCCGGCGCGCAGGCCCTGCGCGGAGTTCACCATGCGATCCAGCGTAGCCGCGGCATCCGACACCGATGACGCGCGCAGGCCGCGCGAATCGACGAGCCATGGGCGATTGGTGCCGGGACCCGCGCTTGCGTAGAGTCTGCACGCAGGAGTCCCCCAGAAGGAGCATGCGTGGCATCCAACGACCGTCAGGCGCGCGAGGAACGAGCGCGACTTCGCACCTACCAGGCCCGTCAGCGGGTGCACGAGGGCAAGCAGCGGCGACGCACGCGCGACAACGTGATCGCCGCCGTCGCGCTCGTCGTGGTGCTCGTGCTCGCGACCGCCGCGCAGCTCTTCTACTTCGGCGGAGGCCCCGGCACCCCGGAGCCGGTCGCGAGCCCCGAGGCCACGACCGCTCCCCCGACCGACGCGACGGGTCAGAACACCGGCGACGTGCCCTCGTCCGACCTCGCCGAGGGGCGCACCTGGACGGGCACGCTCACGCTCAACGACATCCCCCTCGGCATCGAGCTCGACGGTGCGGCCGCGCCGCAGGCGGTCTCCAGCGAGATCAGCCTGATCCAGTCCGGCTTCTACGACGGCGTCGGATGCCACCGCCTGACGACGGAGGGCATCTTCGTGCTCCAGTGCGGCGACCCGAACGGCGACGGCAGCGGCGGCCCCGGCTACAGCTACGGCCCGGTCGAGAACGACCCCGACGACGGCGTGTACCCGGCGGGCACGATCGCGATGGCCCGCCAGAGCGGCAACGGGTACAGCCAGGGCAGCCAGTTCTTCATCGTCTACGCCGACACCACGCTTCCGGCCGAAGACGGCGTCGGCGGCTACACCGTGATCGGCAAGGTCACGAGCGGGCTCGACCAGCTCCAGTCCGGCGTCATCGACGCCGGGGTCGTCGACGGCGCCACCGACGGCGCCCCTGTCGTGCCCGTCACCATGACCTCCGTGACCGTCCAGTAACCGACCACGCCCGCGCACCCTTCCGGCGGTGCAATAGGGTTGAACCGACAACGCCGCCGAAGGGCGGCTTCCGAGCACGACAGGGTGAGGCCGTGACCGATTCAGCACAGCAGCCGTGGGGCCGCGTCGACGAGACGGGCACCGTCTTCGTTCGCACCAACGACGGTGAGCGCGAAGTCGGGCAGTACCCCGACGCGACCCCCGAAGAGGCGCTCGCCTACTTCGAGCGGAAGTACGCAGATCTCGCCGGGCAGGTCACCCTGCTCGAGCAGCGCGTCCGACGCGGCGCACCGGCGGCCGACGTCGCGAAGGCGGTCAACACGCTCAAGGAGTCCGTGGCCGCGGCACACGCCGTCGGCGACCTCGACGCCCTGTCGACGCGCCTCGAGGCGCTCTCGGGCACCACCAAGGAGCTCACGGAGCAGCAGCAGGCAGAGGCGAAGGCGGCCCTGGCCGATGCCATCGCCGAGCGCACGCGCATCGTCGAGCAGGCCGAGGCGCTCGCCGCGCAAGACCCGGCGAAGACCCAGTGGAAGCAGACCACCGCCGAACTCGACGGGCTCTTCGCCGCCTGGCAGCGCCACCAGCAGGACGGCCCCCGCCTGCCGAAGAACGATGCGAACGACCTCTGGAAGCGATTCCGCGCGGCCCGCTCGACCATCGAGACGCACCGCAAGGCCTTCTTCGCCGATCTCGACGCCGCGCACCGCGACGTCCGCACGCGCAAGCAGCGACTCATCGAGCGCGCAGAGGCCCTCGCCCCCCGCGGCGCCGACGGCATCGGCGAATACCGGCAGCTGCTCGACGAGTGGAAGCAGGCCGGCCGCGCAGGCAAGAAGCTCGACGATGCGCTGTGGGCGAAGTTCAAGGCCGCGGGCGACGTGCTGTTCGGCGCCAAGGCCGAGATCGACGCGCGCGACGACGAGGAGTACCGGGCGAACCTCACGGCCAAGCTCGCGCTGCTCGACGAAGCCGACAAGATCCTCGGCGAGAAGGATCCGAAACCGGCTCGAGCCGCCCTCAACAAGGTGCAGCGCGAATGGGACGAGATCGGCCGCGTGCCGCGCGATCAGGTCCGCACGGTCGAAGACCGCCTTCGCAAGGTCGAGAACCACGTCCGCTCGCTTGAAGACGAGCGCTGGGAGCGCGAGGACCCCGAGAAGAAGGCCCGCTCGGAGGGCATGCTCGGCCAGCTCCACGACGCCATCGCGAAGCTCGAGGCCGAGCTCGCCGCAGCGGAGGCGGCGGGCGATGCCCGGGCCATCGCCGAGGCCCGCGAGGCGCTCGAGGCTCGCCGCGCCTGGCTCAAGGCCGTCGGCGGCTGATCACCGCTGAGAGAACGTCGAAGCGCCCCCTGGTTCGGATCGAGCCGGGGGGCGTTCGCGTCAGCCGGCGCGAGTTCTCCACAGTCGACTGTTCTCAGTGCGCAGGACCGAGCGCCGCGTCCAAGATGAGGGCATGACCAGACTTCCCTCGGTGCTCGGAACCGACGACCTCTCGATCGCGGAACTGTGCGCCGCCCGCATCGACGGCGACCTGTTCGCCCTCGCAGACGCCTGGGCGCCGATCGACGAACCCGATCTTCCGGCCCTCCGCGCGCTCGCGGTCGCCCACGGTGCTCGCCGCGACCTCATCGTCGAGCGGATGTCTGCCGCTTGGGTTCATGGCGCCTGCGTATCGCTGCCGAGACGAGCGCAGTTCTGCGTGCCGGCCGATGCCCGGATCTCGATCATCTCCGATCCGGGCATCGTCGTGCGCGAGGTGCGCCTGTCGGACGACGAGGTGACGCTGATCGGAGGGGTGCGGTGCACCACCGTCGTGCGCACGGCGTTCGACCTGCTGCGTGATCCGACGACCGACGATCTCGAGGCGATCGACGCGGTCGCGATGCTCCTCACGGAGCACCCCGCGCTCGAGGCCGAGGTCCGGGAGCGACTCGACACGACCACCCGCGTGCCCTTCACCGCGCGCGCATCGTCGAGGCTCGACCGTGCGTCGGATGCCCGTCGGAGGGGTGTTTCGGGCTTCAGCCGTCGCTGACGCGGTACACGTCGTACACCGCGTCGATACGGCGCACGGCGTTCAGCACGCGGTCGAGGTGCGTGGTGTCGCCCATCTCGAAGACGAACTTGCTGAGCGCGAGCCGGTCGGTCGAGGTCGAGACGTTCGCCGAGAGGATGTTCACGTGGTGCTCCGAGAGCACCCGGGTGACGTCCGACAGCAGGCCGGCGCGATCGAGGGCCTCGATCTGGATCTGCACCAGGAACACGCTCTTCGAGCTCGGCGCCCACTCGACGTCGATCATGCGCTCCGACTCGCGCATCAAGGACTGCACGTTGTGGCAGGTCGACTGGTGCACCGAGACCCCCGAACCGCGGGTGATGAAGCCGACGATCTCGTCGCCCGGCACCGGGGTGCAGCATCGGGCCAGCTTGACGAGGATGTCGGGCGCTCCGCGCACGAGCACCCCCGAGTCGGAGTGCCGCTGCGTGGTCCGCGAGCGGGTCGGGATCGGCAGTTCGGCCTCGTCGCCCTCCTGCACGTCGCGCACGAGCGCGACGACCTTCTCGAGCACCGACTGGGTGGAGATATGGCCCTCGCCGACGGCCGCGTACAACGCCGAGACGTCTTCGTAGCGGAGCTGCGCCGCGACCTCGGCGAACGAGTCCTGGCTCATGAGCTTCTGCAGTGGCAGGTTCTGCTTGCGCATCGCCCGCGCGATCGCGTCGCGGCCCTGCTCGATGGCCTCGTCGCGCCGCTCCTTGGTGAACCACTGACGGATCTTGTTGCGCGCGCGGGGACTCTTGACGAAGCCGAGCCAGTCCTGGCTCGGACCGGAGTCGGGGTTCTTCGAGGTGAACACCTCGACGACGTCGCCGCTCGCGAGCGTGCTCTCGAGCGGAACCAGGCGACCGTTCACCTTGGCGCCCATCGTGCGATGGCCGACCTCGGTGTGCACCGCATAAGCGAAGTCGACGGGAGTCGCCCCGGCCGGAAGCCCGATCACGCGCCCCTTGGGCGTAAACACGTAGACCTCCTTCGCGCCGATCTCGTATCGGAGCGAATCGAGGAACTCCCCCGGATCGGCCGTCTCGGCCTGCCAGTCGGAGATGTGTGCGAGCCACGCCATGTCGGTCTCGTTGGCACTCGCGTTCGCGGAGTCGGCGCGGCCCGTGGCCATGCGCTCCTTGTACTTCCAGTGCGCGGCGACACCGTACTCGGCACGCTGGTGCATGTCGTGCGTTCGGATCTGGATCTCGACCGCACGGCCCTTCGGGCCGATGACGGTCGTATGCAGCGACTGGTAGAGGTTGAACTTCGGCGTCGCGATGTAGTCCTTGAACCGGCCCGGCACCGGCGTCCACCTCGCGTGGATCGAACCGAGAACCGCATAGCAGTCGCGAACCGAGTTGACGAGCACCCGGATGCCGACGAGGTCGTAGATCTCGTCGAAGTCGCGCCCGCGCACGATCATCTTCTGGTAGATCGAGTAGTACTGCTTCGGGCGCCCGGCGACCTTGCCCCGGATGCGGGCGCTCTTGAGGTCGTCGTTGACCAGGTCGATGACCTGCTGCACGAACTCCTCGCGCTGCGGGGTCCGCTGCTTGACGAGGCTCTCGATCTCGGCGTAGAGCTTCGGGTAGAGCACGGCGAACGAGAGGTCCTCGAGCTCCCACTTGATCGTCTGGATACCGAGGCGGTGAGCGAGCGGTGCGTAGATCTCGAGCGTCTCGGTCGCCTTGCGCGTCGCGGACTCGGCGGGCACGAAGCCCCAGGTCCGGGCGTTGTGCAGTCGGTCCGCCAGCTTGATGATCAGCACCCGGATGTCCTTCGACATCGCGACGATCATCTTGCGAACGGTCTCGGCCTGAGTGGAGTCGCCGTACTTGACCTTGTCGAGCTTCGTGACGCCGTCGACGAGCATCGCGATCTCGTCGCCGAAATCGGCGCGCACCTGGTCGAGGGTGTACGCCGTGTCTTCGACCGTGTCGTGCAGCAGCGCCGCGGCGACGGTCTTCGAGCCGATGCCGAGATCGGCGAGGATCTGCGCGACCGCGACCGGGTGCGTGATGTAGGGCTCGCCGCTCTTGCGCTTCTGGCCCTCATGGGCGCGCTCGGCGACCGTATATGCGCGCTCGACGAGCGCGAGGTCGGCCTTCGGGTGGTGCATGCGCACCGTGCGGAGCAGGGTGTCGACCGCCCCTGAGGGCGTGGCCTTCGAGAAGATGCGCGGCACGAGCCGTCGCAGCGATGCGGTCGAGTTGACCCCAGTCTCAGTCATGCGCACACCTCCGGAACTCAATTATCGTCGCTCCGGAGGCGTGCACATGCCGATCTCGCCGAGGGCGGACATCACGCGTGCGCGGGCTCCGCATCGGTACCGGCCGTCTCGCCTGCGCGCTCGCGATCCTTCAGCACCTTCAGGTCGTGCCGCTTGATCGCCGGCTCACCCTCGCGGAGCTGCGAGTAGAGCGGTGCGGCGAGGAAGACGGTCGACCAGGTGCCGACGAGGATGCCGATGAGCAGTGCGAGCGAGATGTCGCGCAGCGTGTCGGCACCGAGGGCGCCGGCGCCGATGAAGAGGATCGACGCGACGGGCAGCGCCGCGACGACGCTCGTGTTGATCGAGCGCACGAGGGTCTGGTTGACCGCGAGGTTGACGGACTCGGCGAACGTGCGCCGCGACTCCTGCCCGTCTTCGGCCGTGTTCTCACGGATCTTGTCGAACACGACGACGGTGTCGTACAGCGAGTAGCTGAGGATCGTGAGGATACCGATGGTCGCGGCCGGGCTGATCTCGAACCCGACTGCGGCGTAGAGCCCCACGGTCACGATCAGGTCGGCGATGAGCGCGAGGATCGCGGCGAGCGACATCTTCCAGGTGCGGAAGTAGATCGCCATGATGATGCCGGCGAGCAGCAGGAACGCGCCGAGGCCGACGAGGGCCTGCCTGGTGACATCCGCACCCCAGCTCGGACCGATGAACGAGGAGGTGACCTCCGACGCGGGCACCTCGTACGCCTCGGCCAGGGCCTTGCTCACCGCGAGCGAGTCGGCCTGCTCGAGCTGGTCGGTCTGCACGCGGATGCCGTCTTGGCCGACGACCTGTACGGTCGTGGTTGCCTCGGGGACGACCGACGCCACGGCGTCTTGCGCGATCGCGGGATCGGGGTTCGAGACGTCGGCGATCTGGAACTGCGAGCCGCCGCGGAACTCGATGCTGAAGTGCACGCCGCGGATCGCGGGGATCGCGATCGTGAGCACGATCAGCACTGCGGCGATGACGTACCAGGTCTTGCGGCCGCCGACGAAGTTGAACGAGCGCTTGCCCGTGTAGAGGTCGTTGCCGAACGTGGTCAGACGGCTCGCCATCAGGACTCCTTGCCTTCACTCGAACCTGCGCCGACGGTCGCGTTCGCCTTGCGCTCCGCGATGGTCTGACGACGCTGTGCTTCCTTCGAACTGGACGCCACCTTGCCGGCGGGCACCGCGACCGGCTTGCGGAACTCCGCGCGGCCCCGGTAGACCGCACCGAGCGCGGTCGGGTCGAGACCGGACCACGGGTTGCCGCTCGAGAAGAACTTCGTCTGCGCGAGCAGCTGCAGCATGGGGTGCGTGAACAGGATGACGACGATGACGTCGATGATCGTCGTGAGACCGAGCGTGTAGGCGAAGCCCTTCACACTGCCGACCGCGAGGATGAAGAGCACCACGGCGGCGAGCAGGTTCACGCCCTTCGACGCGAGCACGGTGCGGAACGCGCGCTTCCAGCCGGCTTCGACGGCGCCGACGAGCGGACGCCCGTCTCGGAGCTCGTCGCGCACGCGCTCGAAGTACACGATGAACGAGTCGGCCGTGAAGCCGATCGCCACGATCAGACCGGCGATACCGGCGAGCGAGAGGCGATAGCCTTCGCGCCACGACAGGATCGTGATCATCAGGTACGTGATGATGCCGGCGATCACGAGCGAGGCGATCGTCACCGACCCGAGCGCCCGGTATTGGAACAGCGTGTAGATCATGACCAGGATCAGGCCGATGATGCCCGCCAGCAGACCCGCCTGGAGCTGCGAGGTGCCGAGCGTGGGCGAGATCGTCTCGGACGACTCGACGGTGAAGCTCAGCGGCAGCGCGCCGAACTTGAGCTGGTCGGCGAGGGCCTTCGAGGACTCCTGCGTGAAGTTGCCGGTGATCTGCGGGCGACCGTCGGTGATCGCGCCGTTCATCGACGGGGCGGTGAGCACCGCACCGTCGAGCACGAACGCGAACTGGTCGCGCGGCGTCTGGCCTGAGAGGCCGTAAAGGCGCGTGCTGACCGACGCGAAGTCCTTGGTGCCCTGGTCGTCGAACTGGATGTTGACGGCCCACTGCCCCGTGCTCGCACCCGTCTGGGTCTGCACCTGGCCGTTGGTGGCGTCGACGATGTTCTCGCCGCTCGCCTCGACCGGGCCGAGCAGGTACTTGACCTGTCGCGACTGGTCGCACGTGACGAGCGGCTCGTCGGCCGGGGCCACGTTGGTCTCGGCGTCGTCGAGCGTCGAGCAGTCGAACGTGTCGAACTCCTCCTGCAGGGCGGGAGTCACCCAGGCCGGGTCGCTGCCGTCGGTCGGCTCGGTCGTCGGCGTCGACGAGAGCTCCTCGGCGGGCTCCGTGGCGGCGGGGTCGTCGGACGGGCTGATCTGCTGGTTCGTCGCGGCATCCGACAGGAGCACCGCACGCAGCTCGAGCTTCGCCGACGACTCGATGCGCGCACGCGTCTGGTCGTCGAGTTCACCCGGGATGCGGACGACGACGTTCGACCCCTCGGTGTTGATCTCGGGCTCGGCGACGCCCGAGGCGTCGACGCGCTGGCGGATGATCGACACCGCCTGGTCGAGCTGCTCCTGCGTCGCGGTCTCGCCGCTCTCGAGCTGCGGCTCGAGGATGATCTGCGTGCCGCCCTCGAGGTCGAGGGCGAGTTTCGGCGTCCAGGAGCCGCCGCCCCAGATCACACCGGCAGCGTTGACGGCGAAGAGGCCGACGATGATCACGCCCAGCCAGGTGAGGGATCGCCAGGCCTTGCGAACGGACGCCGGACGCGACGACCGCTTGGAGGGTGCAGCCACAGGTTCTGCTTTCTTTGCAGGAGCCCACGCCGAAGCGGCGTGGGCCGTTCCTCGGGTGTAGGGGTTTAGTCTTCCGACTTCTTGGTGTCGGGCGTCGTGTCGTTGGGGTTCTCGGCACGGTGCGCCTCATCGCGCTCGCCGAACTCGGGCTCGCCCTCGATCGCCTCGTGGGCGCCGGCCTCGTCTTCGACGGCGGCGGGCTCGACCACGCGGGCGATGGTCTGGCGGTGCACGGTGAGCACGGTGCCGGGTGCGGCCTCGAGCTGCACCTGGTTCTCCTCTTCGTCGATCGAGACGATCGTGCCGAACACGCCGAAGTTCGTCATGACCCGGGCACCGGGAACCACGCTCGACTGCAGCTTCTGGGCCTCGGCCTGACGCTTGCGCGAGTTGCGGAACATGAAGAAGATCAGGACCGCCAGGACGGCGAGCATGATGATGGTGAACGGATCGAGCGTCATTTGGGGGGAGAACCTTCCGGAGTGCGGTGAACCGCACGAAGTCGACGGCGGTGAGGACTGAGCCTCAATGGATTATAGGTCATCGATCGGAAGAGCCGTGTCGCCGTTCGCGAGCCCGAAATGCCGCCATGCGGCAGGCGTCGCGACGCGCCCGCGAGGCGTTCGCGTGATCAAACCGATGCGCACGAGGAACGGCTCGACGACGGCCTCGATGGTCTCGGACTCCTCGCCGACCGATACCGCGAGGGTGTTCAGGCCGACCGGTCCGCCGCCGAACCGCGTCAGGATCGTCTGCATCACGGCGCGGTCGAGTCGATCGAGCCCGAGCGCGTCGACGTCGTAGAGGTCGAGCGCGGCCTGCACCGTGGCGACGTCTGCGCGCCCCGTGTGCACGAGCGCGTAGTCGCGCACGCGCCGGAGCAGGCGGTTCGCGATGCGCGGCGTGCCGCGGCACCGCCCGGAGATCTCGACGAGGGCCGCGCGATCGATGTCGAGACCGAGCATCGCGGCGGCACGCGCCAGCACCTGCTCGAGCTCGGCGTCGTCGTAGAACTCGAGATGGGCCGTGAAGCCGAACCGGTCGCGCAGCGGGTTCGGCAGCAGTCCGGCGCGCGTCGTCGCCCCGACGAGGGTGAACGGCGCGAGGTCGAGAGGCACGGAGGTCGCTCCGGCGCCCTTGCCGACCATGATGTCGATGCGGAAGTCCTCCATGGCGAGGTAGAGCATCTCCTCTGCCGAACGCGCCATGCGGTGGATCTCGTCGATGAAGAGCACCTCGCCCGGAACGAGCGAGCTCAGGATCGCGGCGAGGTCGCCCGCGTGCTGGATCGCGGGACCGCTCGACATGCGCAGCGGACGACCGCTCTCGTGCGCGACGATCATCGCGAGGGTCGTCTTGCCGAGGCCGGGCGGGCCGGCGAGCAGGATGTGGTCTGGCGTGCGCTGCTGCAGGGTCGCCGCGGTGAGCAGCAGTTGCAGCTGCCCGCGCACGCGGGTCTGGCCCACGAACTCCGCGAGGCTGCGCGGACGGAGGGCGCCCTCGAACGCCAGCTCCGCCTCGGATGCGAGCACGGGGTCGGTCAGATCGAGGTCTGCTCCCCCGGCGTCGCTCATCGGGCCCTCCCGGAGGCCTGCGACGGACCGAGCCGGGCGAGCGAGAGTCGCAGCACCGCCGGCACCGATGCGGCATCGGCGGCGGTCGCCTCGGCCATGACCTCGTCGACGGCCTCGACCGCCGCGCGCTCGGACCAGCCCAGGCCGGTGAGTGCCGCGAGCACGCTGTCGGCGACGCCGCGCGGGATGTGGGTCGCGCCCGCCGACGCCTCGGCGGCGGCCGGGGCGACGAGCTTGCCGGCGAGCGAGACCGTGATGAGCTTCGCCGTTTTGGGCCCGATGCCCGAGACCTTGCGGAAGGCGGCGTCGTCGTCGCCGGCGATGGCCGTGGCGATCTGCGACGGCGACATCGCCGAGAGCACTCCGAGCGCCGAGCGCGGACCGACGCCGGTCACGCCGATGAGGAGTTCGAACACGTCGAGCTCGTCGCGCGTGCCGAACCCGAACAGGGTCAGGGCGTCTTCGCGGACGATGAGGCTCGTGTGCACGAACAGCTCATGGCCCTCGCGGGCGGCGAGCACGAGTGCGGGGGTGGTGTGCACCTGCATGCCGACACCGCCGACCTCGAGGACGAGCGTGGTGCCTGCGGCGACGAGCACCTGGCCGCGGAGGGAGGAGATCACTCCTTCACCCTACGGGCGGCCCCCGACACGGCCGCGGAACGCTCCGCGGCGAGCCACGCCCGCTGCGCGGGGGTGAGGGTGCTCGCGGATGCCGCGTCGGGGTTCGACGAGTCGGCGACGGCGGCACCTGCGACCCCGCCCGTGCGCCAGGCGTGGCAGATGGCCAGCGCGAGCGAGTCCGCGGCATCCGCGGGCTTGGGCACCGACTCGAGCCCGAGGATGCGCGCGACCATCGCGCCGACCTGGGCCTTGTCGGCGCGACCGTAGCCCGTGATCGCCGCTTTCACCTCGCTCGGCGTGTGGAGGGCGACGGGCAGCCTGCGCCGGGCCGCGAGCAGCATCGCGACGCCCGAGATCTGCGCCGTTCCCATGATCGTCGAGACGTCGCTGCGAGCGAACACCCGCTCGAGCGCGACGGCCTGCGGCCGGTGCTCGTCGAGGATCGCCTCGAGCCCCTCGGCGATGCGCACGAGGCGGTTCGGCGTGTCGAGGTCGGCCGGTGTGCGCAGCACGACCACGTCGACGAGCCGCGCCGTGCGGT
This sequence comes from Agromyces sp. NPDC058110, assembly GCF_042884735.1. Taxonomy (NCBI): domain Bacteria; kingdom Bacillati; phylum Actinomycetota; class Actinomycetes; order Micrococcales; family Microbacteriaceae; genus Agromyces; species Agromyces sp. NPDC058110. The sequence continues at coordinate 587,308 of NZ_JBHVTI010000001.1, forward strand.
TCGCCTCGACGTCGACCACGCCCACGCCGCATCTGGTGAGGCCGGGGTCGATGCCGAGCACCCGCACGGAGGTCGGCCTACTCGTCGGACTCGAGCTCGGCCTGCACCTCGGCGGTGAGGTCGAAGTTCGCGTACACGTTCTGCACGTCGTCGCTGTCTTCGAGGGCGTCGATGAGGCGGAAGACCTTGCGCGCGGCGTCGGCGTCGATCTCGACCTTGAGGTTCGGCACGAACTCGATGTCGGCGGACTCGTAGTCGAGTCCGGCCTCCTGCAGCGCCTTGCGCACGTCGACCATGGCCGACGGGTCGGTGACGACCTCGAAGCCCTGCGCGTGCGGCTCGATCTCTTCTGCGCCGGCCTCGAGGGCCGCCATCATGACGTCGTCTTCGGTCGTGCCCTCGCCCGAGACGACGATGACGCCCTTGCGCGAGAAGTTGTAGGCGACCGAACCGGGGTCGGCGAGCGTGCCGTTGTTGCGGTTCAGGCCGGTGCGCACCTCGGCGGCGGCACGGTTCTTGTTGTCGGTGAGCACCTCGATCATGAGGGCCACGCCCGCCGGGCCGTACGCCTCGTACGTGATGCTCTGGTACTCGACGGCCTCGCCGCCGATGCCGGCGCCGCGCTTGATGGCACGGTCGATGTTGTCGTTCGGCACCGAGGTCTTCTTGGCCTTCTGCACGGCGTCGTACAGGGTGGGGTTGCCGTTCATGTCGGCCCCGCCCATCTTGGCGGCGACCTCGATGTTCTTGATGAGCTTCGCGAACGACTTGGCACGGCGCGAGTCGATGATCGCCTTCTTGTGCTTGGTCGTCGCCCACTTGGAATGCCCGGACATGCGTCTCCTGAATCGAATCCTCCGCGACCGATGCGTTCCGGTTCGCGCCAGACCAGTCTAGCCAGCGCGCGTTCAGGAGGGGTTCAAGCGAGCAGCTTGACCAGGGTCCGCAGATTGCGATTCGTGGTCGTCGGCTTGAACCGCGCCTTCGCGGTGAGCTTGGAGAAGGCGCTGTCGACTCCGCGCTCGCGCCGGTTGTGCCAGTACAGCACCCCGTCTCCCGCCTGCACGACGTCGTCGGCCGCGTCGAGATCGCTGCTCGCCTCCTGCAGCTCGGCGAGATGTGCGGCATCCGACCCGAACAGCACGTAGGGATGCCAGCCCTCGCGCTCGGGGTCGAAGGGGAACGCCGCGACGACGCGCTCCAGCTCCTCGCGGGTGAGCAGCACGATCCACGCCTCGTACCCGAAGCGTTCGCCGAGCGCTCGCTCGATCCGGGCCTTCAGGGCGACGGATGCCGCGGCCGGCCCCTCGTCGTCGGGATCGCCGTCGTCGAACGCGACGTTCCCGCTGGCGAGCACCGTTCGCACGCCGCTGAACCCGAGCGACTCGAAGAGTGCCTTGAGGTCGGCGGACTTGACGGTGATGCCGCCGACGTTCACCCCTCGGAGGAGGGCGATGTACGAGGTCATGGGCCGAGCGTACGACGCCGCAGCCGCAAGTGGGAGCCGATCGCCCTCCCGGCCTCAGGCGAACGCGGGAGCCGATCGCCCTCCCGGCCTCAGGCGAACGCGGGAGCCGATCGCCCTCCCGGCCTCAGGCGAACGCGGGAGCCGCGCCCGTGGATCCGCGGGGCTCGCGGCCGTGCGAGCGCAGGCGCTCGACCGCGCGCTCGTACTGGCGGCGGCCGACCGCGCGGTACGCGAGTCGCACCGGGGCAGGCATCTCCTTCGCCAGCCACTGCTCGCGCTCGGCCTCGGGCACGCTCTCGATCATGAGGCCGAGCAGCACGAAGATGGGCATCGGCGGCTTGTGCCGCTGGGCGTGCCTGTGGATGTCGTCCCACTCGGCGTCCGAGAGGATCGCGTCGAGCACGGGGAACGCGTCGCGCTCCTCGTCGGCGAGGTGCTCGACGAGCAGCCGGTCGACCTCCTCGAGCTCGGATGCGATCCTGGCGGCCGTCCGCGCGTCGGCCCGGTGCGCCCACCGGTCGACGAGCGCGTCCGCGACGTCGAGCCGGTCGGAGACCGCTCCGTGCTGACGCCGCATGAGCTCGACGTGCAGCCCGCAGGCCGGGGCCCGGTCGGTCATCACGTCCCAGAAGTAGGCGTCCTCGGTGCGGTGGTGCACGTGCAGGAGCGCGATGATGCCGTGCAGGTGCTTGGCCACGCGCCTGGCGTGCGCCGTGTCGTCGGGGGCGACGCCCCGCACGAGCGACGGCGCCTCGGCGAACAGCCGGCGGAAGAGCCGGTGGATGACGACGACCTCGTCGCTGCGACAGGTCGTGCTGGGGGCGGCGGCGGGATCGGGCGCACCGGTGCTGGGAAGGCGTGTGGTCATGCGGCCACCCAACCGCGGCACGGGCACCGCCGCACCGGGGACAACCCCATGATCTGATCGGGGTCGCCCCGCGTGCCCCGCCCGGGTGAGCCCTGACCTTCGGTTACGCCGCCAGCGCGCGGGCTCGCACCTTGTCGAGGAAGTACTCGTGGAAGCGGTGCTCCCCCGTGATCTCGGGGTGGAAGCTCGTGCCGAGCAGGTTGCCCTGCTCGACGGCGACGACGCGGCCGTCGGCGAGCGTCGCGAGCGGGGTCGCCCGAGCGCCGACCGACTCAACGACCGGGCCGCGGATGAACACCGCGTGCACCGGCGCGTGGCCGAGCGCGGGCACCTCGAGGTCGGTCTCGAACGACTGGTTCTGCGAGCCGAAGGCGTTGCGGCGAACCTCGACGTCGAGGCCACCGAGGGACTCCTGACCCTCGATGGCGTCGAGGACTGTGTCGGCGAGCATGATCAGGCCGGCGCAGGTGCCGTAGATGGGCAGGCCGCCGGCGATCGCCGTCCGGAGCGGCCGGGCGAGGCCGAACATGCGCGAGAGCTTGTCCATGACGCTCGACTCGCCGCCGGGGATCACGAGCCCGTCGATCGCGTCGACGTCGGTCGGCCGGCGCACGAGCGACACGTTCGCGCCGAGACCGGCGAGCACGCGCGCGTGCTCGCGGAAGTCGCCCTGCAGCGCGAGCACGCCGACGCGGGGGGCGTCGGCCGAGGCCGACTCCCCCGCGTCGAGCGACGCCCGGTGGAGGGTCGTCACCAGCCGCGCTCGGCGAGCCGGTGCGGTGCGGCGAGGTCGGCGACGTTGATGCCGACCATGGCCTCGCCGAGACCGCGCGACACCTCCGCGATGACGGCGGGGTCGTCGTAGAACGCGGTCGCCTTGACAACGGCTGCGGCGCGCGCCTCGGGGTTGCCCGACTTGAAGATGCCGGAGCCGACGAAGACGCCGTCGGCGCCGAGCTGCATCATCATCGCTGCGTCGGCTGGCGTCGCGACGCCGCCCGCGGTGAAGAGCACGACGGGCAGCTTGCCCGTCTCGGCGATCTCGACCACGAGTTCGTACGGCGCCTGCAGTTCCTTCGCCGCGACGTAGAGCTCGTCCTTCGTCATGGAGCGCAGCACGTTGATCTCGGACGTGATCTTGCGGATGTGCTTGGTCGCCTCGGACACGTCGCCGGTGCCGGCCTCGCCCTTGGAGCGGATCATGGCCGCACCCTCGTTGATGCGACGGAGCGCCTCGCCCAGGTTGGTCGCACCGCACACGAACGGCGTGTTGAACGCCCACTTGTCGATGTGGTTCACGTAGTCGGCCGGCGAGAGCACCTCGGACTCGTCGATGTAGTCGACGTCGAGCGCCTGCAGCACCTGCGCCTCGACGAAGTGGCCGATGCGGGCCTTCGCCATGACGGGGATCGAGACCTCGGCGATGATCGCCTCGATGAGGTCGGGGTCGCTCATGCGGGCGACACCGCCCTGGGCGCGGATGTCGGCGGGCACGCGCTCGAGCGCCATGACGGCGACGGCACCGGCGTCCTCGGCGATGCGGGCCTGCTCGGGGGTGACGACGTCCATGATCACGCCGCCCTTCAGCATCTCGGCGAGGCCGCGCTTCACGCGGCTGGAGCCCGTCTCGGGTACGGTCACTGGGGATCCCTTCGGAGGTGCGCGCCGACGACGCGCAGCAGTTCAGACAAAGAGGATGTTTGTCCTAGGCCAAAAGGTAGCATGGGCGACAAGCGACCGCAGACGAGAAGAAGGACGGTGACGTGATCGTCGACATCGAAGGCCGCTCGGCGTCCGAGATCGCCGAAAGCCTCCGCACGCTCATCGAGCGCGGCGCACTGCGCCCGGGCGACGCGCTGCCGCCCGTGCGCGCCCTCGCCGAGCAGCTCGGCGTCAACCGCAACACCGCGGTTTCGGCGTACCGGCAGCTCACGAACGCGGGCGTGGTCGTCACCCTAGGCCGCGGCGGCACGCGCGTCGCTGCCGCGTCGCCCGTCGCGCAGGAGGGCTTCGCCGCCGACACCGCGCTCCGCGACCTCGCCACGGGCAACCCCGACGCCTCCCGCATCCCCGATCCGTCCGCCGCCCTCGCCGGCATCGCCCGCCGACCGGTGCTCTACGGCGAGCCCGTCATCGACCCCGGCCTCGAGGGGGCGGCGCAGGAGTGGATGAGCACCGACCTCCCCGACGGCACGCCGATGCGCATCACCGTCACGAGCGGCGCGGCCGACGCCGTCGAGCGCCTGCTCGCCCAGGCCCTGACCCGCGACGACGCGGTCGCCCTCGAGGACCCGTGCTTCCTCACCAGCATCCACACCGTGCGCGTCGCCGGATACCGCCCTGTGCCCGTGCCGGTCGACGACGAGGGCATGACCGTCGAGGGGCTCCGCGCCGCGCTCGAGCAGGGTGTGCGGGCCGTCATCTGCACGCCCCGCGCGCAGAACCCGACGGGTGCGAGCCTGTCGGCGCAGCGCGCGGCCGACCTGCGAGCCGTGCTCGCGGAGCATCCGTACGTGCTCGTCATCGAGGACGACCACTACTCGCTGCTCTCGAGGCGCCCCCATCACTCGATGATCGGCCCGGGCCACCGACGATGGGCCCTGGTGCGCTCGGTGTCGAAGTTCCTCGGTCCCGACATGTGCCTCGCCGTCACTGCATCCGACCCCGAGACGGCCGACCGGCTCGCGATGCGGCTGACACCCGGCACGACCTGGGTCAGCCACCTGCTGCAGCGCCTCGTGCACGCACTCCTCGGCGACCCCGACGTGCGCGAGCGCATCGAACGGGCTGGCGAGCACTACGCCGAGCGAAACGCGCGGTTCGCCGGCCTGCTCGCGCACGAGGGAATGCAGGCCGATCCCGGCGACGGTCTCAACGTCTGGGTCCCGCTGGGCGTGCCCGCGCGCGACGTCTCCGAGCAGCTCATGCGTCGCGGATGGCTCGTCCGCCCCGGCGACGAATTCGCGCTGGGCGACAGATCGCCTTCCGAGCGCCTGCGCCTCACGGTGCACGAGCTTCCCGACGTCGACCTGGCGAAGCTCGCGGCCGACATCGGCGCGTCGGTGCTCGCGGTCCGGGCGGTGCGCGACCAGCACCGTCTCCCGGGCTGAGCGCACCCGCCGAAGGTGCGATGATCGATCGGTGAAGATTCTCTCGATCCAGTCGGCGGTCGCCTACGGCCACGTCGGCAACTCAGCCGCCGTCTTCCCCCTGCAGCGCATCGGCGTCGAGGTGATGCCGGTCTACACGGTCAACTTCTCGAACCACACGGGCTACGGCGCCTGGCGCGGGCCGCTCATCTCGCCCGACGACGTCCGCGAGGTCATCACCGGCATCGAGGAGCGCGGCGCCTTCCCGAGCACCGACGCCGTGCTCTCGGGCTATCAGGGCGGCGAGGGCATCGCCGACGTCATCCTCGACGCCGTCGCGCGGGTCAAGGCCGCGAACCCCGAGGCGATCTACGCGTGCGACCCCGTCATGGGCAACGCGAAATCCGGATGCTTCGTGGCGCCGGCCATCCCGATCCTGCTCCGCGAGCGCGTGGTCCCCGCCGCCGACCTCATCACGCCGAACCAGTTCGAGCTCGGCTTCCTGACCGACACCGAACCCGACACCCTCGAGTCGACGCTCGCCTCGGTCGACCTGATCCGCGCGACCGGCCCGTCGATCGTGCTCGTCACGAGCGTCGAGCGCCCCGACCGTGAAGCGGGCACGATCGAGATGCTCGCCGTCGACGACCACGGCGCATGGATCGTGCAGACTCCCCTGCTGCCCATGAAGGCCAACGGCTCGGGCGACGTCAGCGCCGCCCTCTTCACGGCGCACTACCTGCGCACCCGCGACGCCGCAGACGCCCTCGCGCGCACCACGTCGAGCGTGTTCGACCTGCTCGAGCGCACCTACGAGTCGGGCGAGCGCGAGCTGCAGCTCGTCGGGTCCCAGGAGGCCTACGCCAACCCGCGCATGCAGTTCACCGTCCGCAAGGTGCGCTGACCACCGGCATCCGCTCGGTCGCATCGATCGGGCGGATGCCGCGGGTCGGCGTCCGTCGACCGATTCCCGTCGTCGGCACCCCGTGCAGACCGGCCGGGCGTCAGGCCGTCGTCGCCGGCCAGGCCTCGGACACCGCCGTGCGAACCTCGCCGAGCAACTGCGGAAGCGCCTTGGTGCGGGCGATGATCGGGAAGAAGTTCGCGTCCGACGCCCACCTGGGCACGATGTGCTGGTGCAGGTGCTCGTCGACTCCGGCCCCGGCGACCGCGCCCTGGTTCATGCCGATGTTGAACCCGTCGCAGCGCGAGACCTCTCGGAGCACGCGCATGCCGGTCTGGGTCAGCTCGCCGATCTCGGCGACCTCCTCGGGCGTCGCCTGGTCGTAGGTCGCGATGTGGCGGTACGGGCACACGAGCAGGTGTCCGGAGTTGTACGGGAACAGGTTCAGCAGCACGTAGGCGGTGCGCCCGCGGTGCACGATGAGCCCGTCTGCGTCGGACAGGTCGGGTGCCGCGCAGAACGGGCAGGCCGCCCGCATCGCGTCGGCGCCGGCGTTGATGTACGCCATGCGATGCGGCGTCCAGAGGCGCTGGAACGCGTCGGGCACGCCCGGCAGGGTCGCCGCATCGACGAGCCCCTGCGCCGCGTCGTCCGCGGGTTCGGGGCTCGTCGAGCGGTCGGTCACGCGAGGTCCTCGGCCGTGTTCACGAGCTTGCGGCCGGAGATCGCGCCGAGCACGAGGGCGATCGCGTCGTCGACCGGCACGCCGTTCGTCTGGGTGCCGTCGCGGAACCGGAACGACACCGTGCCGCCCGAGCGGTCCTGTTCGCCCGCGATGAGCTGCAGCGGCACCTTCTGTGTCGTGTGGGTGCGGATCTTCTTCTGCATGCGGTCGTCGGAGTGGTCGACCTCGGCGCGCACGCCCTGCGCGCGGAGCTTCGCGATGATCTCGTCGAGGTAGTCCGCGTACTGCTCGGCCACCGGGATGCCGACGACCTGCACGGGCGAGAGCCACACCGGGAACGCGCCCGCGTAGTGCTCGAGCAGGATCGCGAAGAACCGTTCGATCGAGCCGAAGAGCGCGCGGTGGATCATGATCGGGCGGTGCCGCTCGCCGTCGGGGCCCGTGTACTCGAGGCCGAAGCGCTCCGGCAGGTTCGGGTCGACCTGCACGGTCGAGAGCTGCCAGGTGCGGCCGATCGCGTCACGGGTCTTGAGGTCGATCTTCGGCCCGTAGAACGCGGCCTCGCCCGGCACCTCGGTGAGCTTCAGCCCGCTCGCGACCGCGACGTTGCGCAGCGCGTTGGTGGAGTACTCCCAGAACTCGTCGGAGCCGATCCACTTCGACTTCTCGTCGTCGCGCATCGACAGCTCGAGCTCGAAGTCCTCGAGGCCGAAGTCGCGGAGCATCGAGATCACGAACTCGAGCACCCGGGTCGCCTCGGTCTCGAGCTGCTCGGGGGTCACGAACAGGTGCGAGTCGTCCTGGGTGAAGCCGCGCACGCGCGTGAGGCCGTGCAGTGCCCCCGAGAGCTCGTTGCGGTAGACCGTGCCGTTCTCGGCGAGCCGCATCGGCAGGTCGCGGTAGCTGCGCCCGCGCTCCTTGTAGATGAGGATGTGCATCGGGCAGTTCATGGGCTTCAGGTAGTAGTCCTGGCCCTGCTTGGTGACGTTGCCCTCCGCGTCGCGCTCCTCGTCCATCACGATGGGCGGGAACATGCCGTCCTTGTAGGTGACGAGGTGGTTCGAGGTGAGGAAGAGGTCTTCCTTCGAGATGTGCGGCGTGTAGACGTAGGTGTAGCCGCCCTCGATGTGCCGACGACGCGCGTGCTGCTCCATCTCACCGCGGATGATGCCGCCCTTGGGGTGCCAGACCGAGAGGCCCGAGCCGATCTCGTCGGGGAACGAGAAGAGGTCGAGGTCCTTGCCGAGCTTGCGGTGGTCGCGCTTGGCGGCCTCCTCGAGGCGGTGCTGGTAGGCACGCAGCTCGTCCTTCGTGGGCCACGCGGTGCCGTAGATGCGCTGGAGCTGCGGGTTCTTCTCGCTCCCCCGCCAGTACGCGCCCGCGACGCGCTGCAGCGCCCAGCCGTTGCCGATCATGCGGGTGTTCGGCAGGTGCGGACCGCGGCAGAGGTCCTTCCAGGCGACCTCGCCGGTCTTCGGGTCGACGTTGTCGTAGATGGTGAGCTCGCCCGCGCCGACCTCGACGGACTCGTGGTCGTCGCCCGAGCCCTTGCCGTGCCCACCGGCGCCCTTCAGCCCGATGAGCTCCACCTTGTAGGGCTCGTTCGCGAGTTCGGCGCGGGCCTCGTCGTCGGTGACGACGCGTCGCACGAAGCGCTGACCCGCACGGATGATGCGACCCATCTCCTTTTCGAGCGCCTTCAGGTCTTCGGGGCTGAACGCCGCTGCGACGTCGAAGTCGTAGTAGAAGCCGTCGGCCACGGGCGGGCCGATGCCGAGCTTCGCCTCGGGGTTGATCGACTGCACGGCCTGCGCCAGCACGTGGGCGGCGGAGTGGCGGAGGATGCTCAGCCCGTCGGGCGAGTCGATGCTCACGGGCTCGACCTCGTCGGCGTCCGTCACCGTCGTGGCCAGATCCTTGAGCTCGCCGTTGACGCGCATCGCGACAACGGAGCGATCGGTGAAGAGCTCGAAACCGTCGGCCACTGTGAACCACTCCCTGTGAGTTGAGATGAACCCTTCAACTGTAGTCGGGCGCGGACGGGCGAATCGCCCGCCGGGAGCACGCGATCGGACGCGGGGCCGCGCGCACCGCTTGCGCCGAATCTTGCAGCGAGAGGCCGGTTCGGCCCGCTCCGCTTGCGATCGCTTGCGTGCCATCGCGCAAGAACTCGACATTCTCTCGACAATCACCGATCACGCCTTGTGAGCAGCGAACGCCGGGCCGTACATTCGCCTCACTCGACGGGATCGCACCCGTGTCCGATGACGTACACCACGAGAGGAATCGAGTCGATGACGACCCGCGCCAGTTCCGAAGCCGTGCCGATGCACCCGCGACCGCCCGCCTCGCGCCGACGGCGCACCGCCGCCGCCGTCGCGATCCTCGCCCTCGCCGTCGGAGGGGCCGTGTCGGGACCGCTCGCGGCCTCCGCCGCTCCGCCGAAGCCGGCACCCGTCGTGACCAGGGCCGCGCTCGACCCGGCGCTCGTGCAGGGCAGGGGCGCCGACGTGCCGTTCCTCGAGCAGGAGGCCGAGAACGCGAAGACCACCGGCTCGGTCATCGGCCCCGCGCGCGACGCGTACACGCTGCCCGCCGAGGCCTCGGGGCGCAGTGCGGTGCAGCTCGATCCCGGCGAGTACGTCGAGTTCACGCTCCCGGCCGCCGCGAACGCGATCACCGTGCGGTACAGCATCCCCGACTCCGCCGACGGCGGCGGCATCCAGGCGCCGCTCGCGGTCTCGGTGAACGGCGGGCGCGCGCAGACGATGACGCTCACGTCGGAGTACTCGTGGCTCTACAACCAGTACCCCTTCACGAACGACCCGAACGCCGACCTGCTGCACCCCGACTGGTGGATCACGGAGTGCGGCTGCGTGCCGGGCGCCGGATACGCCGTCGCCAAGCCGTTCCGCCCCATGCACTTCTACGACGAGCAGCGGATGCTCCTCGGCAAGACCCATCGCGCCGGCGACGTGGTGCGCCTCACCGCCCCGAAGGACTCGCCCGCCGTCGTCACCACGATCGACGTCGTCGATACCGAGCGGGTCGCGGCGCCGCACGTGCGGCTGAAGGCGGCGAACGTGCTCCTCTTCGGCGCCGACCCGTTCGGCAAGCGCGATGCGTCTGCCGCGTTCGACCGCGCGATCGCCTTCGCGAAGTCGCATCGCCTGCCCGTCTACGTGCCGCCCGGCATCTACTCGATCAGCCGGCACATCATCGTCGACGACGTGACGATCGAGGGCGCAGGCAACTGGTACACGATCATCCGAGGGCGCGAGGTTGCCCTCGACACGCCCGCGCCCGACGGCTCCGTGCACACGGGCGTCGGCTTCTACGGCAAGGAGGCCGCGGACGGCGGCAGCACGAACGTGCACCTCTCGGGCTTCGCGATCGAGGGCGATGTGCGCGAGCGCATCGACACCGACCAGGTGAACGGCATCGGCGGCGCGATGAGCTCGTCGAGCATCCGCGGCCTGCACCTCAGCCACACGAAGGTCGGCATGTGGTTCGACGGACCGATGCACGATCTGGTCGTCGAGGACAACATCATCGTGAACCAGATCGCGGACGCGCTGAACTTCCACACCGGCGTCACCGGCTCGACGGTCTCGAACAACTTCATCCGGAACACGGGCGACGACGGTCTGGCGATGTGGTCGGAGCACATCGCGAACTCCGGGAACGCCTTCGATCGCAACACGGTGCAGTCGCCGTCGCTCGCGAACGGCATCGCGATCTACGGCGGAACCGACACGACCGTGTCGAACAACCTCGTCGCCGACCCCGTGCGCGAGGGCAGCGGCATCCACGTGGGGTCCCGTTTCGGCGCCGAGCCGTTCACCGGCACGCTGTCGATCGCCGACAACACGACCGTGCGCTCGGGCACCTACGAGCTCAACTGGAACATCGGGCTCGGCGCGATCTGGTTCTACGCGCTCGACCGCTCCATCGACCAGGCCGACATCGTCGTGAGCGGCGACCACTTCCTCGACAGCACGTACAGCGCGATGATGCTGGTCACGGAGTGGGGCGTGAAGGACGTGTACCGCATCGACGGAGTCCAGTTCCGCGACATCCGCGTCGACGGCACCGGCACGAACGTCGTCAGCGCCAGGACGGCCGGGTCCGCGAGCTTCGAGAACGTCGACGTGCGCGGAGTCGGGCACTGGGGCGTGAACAACTGCGGCGCGTTCAACTGGGACTGGGCGAACGGATCGGAGTTCGCGCTGGCCGACCTCGGCGGCAACGACGGCGTGGATGCGAACGAGTACCACCCCGGCACCCCGTGGCTCGCCCCGTACCTGCCGAACCTGATCACCTGCAACGACCGTCCGCCGGTCGTCGCTCCCCCGGCACCATCGACCTGGTGAGCCCGCCCCGAGTCGCTCACTGACCGCAGGAACGACGAACGCCCCGGCTCATGCGAGCCGGGGCGTTCATTCGTCTGTGCGCGATACTGGGATCGAACCAGTGACCTCTTCCGTGTCAGGGAAGCGCGCTACCGCTGCGCCAATCGCGCGAAAGCGAAAACCCCCGGCGCGAACCGGGGGCATCGTTTCGGTGGGCGATACTGGGATCGAACCAGTGACCTCTTCCGTGTCAGGGAAGCGCGCTACCGCTGCGCCAATCGCCCGAAACCGACACTGCGTCTCGGTTTTGGAGGTGGATACGGGATTCGAACCCGTGTATACGGCTTTGCAGGCCGCTGCCTCGCCTCTCGGCCAATCCACCGCGTCTGGGTTCTCCACCAAAGAACAGGATCGAGGCGGTGCCTTGATCCTGATCAGAGCGGATGACGAGATTCGAACTCGCGACCCTCACCTTGGCAAGGTGATGCGCTACCACTGCGCCACATCCGCGTTGCTGCGCATTTCTGCGTGCAGAGAGACTCTAACCGATACTCCGATCGATTCACAAACTGAGCCGGGTTCACCCGGCGTTCAACCCGGTGACAGGCGGAATCCAGCCGCGCAACCCGGGCGTGTCGCCCCTTCGAGCGCTTCGGGGGGACGCTTCGAACGGCTCGTCGGCCGCCTCCGAAGGGACCCCGGCGGCCCTCCGACACGCCACTATCAGCTCGATGTGCAATTGCGCGCGTTCGTCGCTAGTATCGATTCCGCGCGGTCACCACGGTGAGCCGCGAATCCCACATGGGCGATTGGCGCAGCTGGTAGCGCGCTTCCTTCACACGGAAGAGGTCGTCGGTTCGAGCCCGGCATCGCCCACGAAGGCCCCCACTCCACTGGGGGCCTTCTTCAGTTAACACGCAGATGCTCCGCCGACGGCCGCGCCCCGGCGAGGCGCTCTCAGCGCCAGCCGTACCTGGCGTTCAACGCCTTCGCGACCTTCAGGTAGCGCTCGGAATCCAGCGATGCCGCCTCCCGGCGCATGCCGCCGGAGTGCACCTCGAAGACCCGGTCGATGTTGGCCCAGCTCGGGCGCCCTGCGGCGTCCCAGGCGCCGGCACCGAGCGCCACGAAGTCGCGTGAACCCTCGTGCGCCTTGCTCGTCAGCTGCACGGCCAGGAACGTGTCCCGGCCGGATGCGGCGACCACCACGACCGGGCGGTCCTTGCCACGCCCATCGCGCTCCTCGTAGGGCACCCAGGTCCACACGATCTCACCCGGATCGGGCTGTCCGTCGGGCGACGGGGCGTACGAGAGGTCGACGCCGCGGAGCCCCTTCGGGTCCACCTCGACCGTGGCCGACGGGCCGGCCTGACCCGGCGAGAGCAGCCCCGTCGAGATCGACGTGCGAACGGATGCGACCGACCCTCGCCCTGAGGCATCCGCTCTCGTGGAACTGCCCGTCGACGCTCCGAAGAGGCCGCGGATGGCACGACGAAGGGCGGTGAGGAAGCGGCCGGTGTCAGTCACACCCGCACACTACCCCACCGCCCTCGCGGTGATTCAGAGGAGTCAGACGGTCTCGAGCTTGTACGCGTCCTCGCCGTGGACCGCGGTGTCGATGCCCGCGATCTCGTCCTCGTTCTTCACGCGGAAGCCGATCGTCTTCTCGATCACCCAGCCGATGCCGAAGGCCAGCACGAACGAGTAGACGAGCACCGTGAAGGCTGCGATCGCCTGCACCAGGAGCTGCGTGCCGTCACCGCTGTAGATGAGGCCGGTGCCGTTGGCGAAGAAGCCGAGGTACAGCGTTCCGATGAGGCCGCCGACGAGGTGGATGCCCACGACGTCGAGCGAGTCGTCGAAGCCGAACTTGAACTTCAGGTCGATCGCCAGGGCGCAGACCGCACCGGCGACGAGGCCGAGGACGATCGCCCAGCCGGGCGTCAGCGACGCGCAGGCGGGGGTGATGGCGACGAGGCCCGCGACGGCACCGGATGCCGCACCGACCGAGGTCGGCTTGCCGTCCTTGAGCTTCTCGACGAGGAGCCAGGCGAGCAGCGCCGCAGCGGGGGCTGCGAGCGTGTTGATCCAGGCGAGTGCGGCGGTGCCGTCGGCGGCGAGCTCGGAACCCGAGTTGAAGCCGAACCAGCCGAACCACAGGAGGCCGGCGCCGAGGAGCACGAAGGGCGGGTTGTGAGGGACGTGCGCGCCCTTCGAGAAGCCGACGCGCTTTCCGAGCACGAGCGCCAGGGCGAGCGCAGCCGCACCGGCGTTGATGTGCACCGCGGTGCCGCCGGCGAAGTCGATGACGCCGACGCCGAAGGCCTCCTGCAGGCCGAAGGTGGTCCAGCCGCCGTACGCGAAGGAGCCGTCGTCGGCGAGGCCGAAGTTGAAGACCCAGCTCGCGACCGGGAAGTAGACGATGGTCGCCCAGACGGCCGCGAAGATCATCCACGCGCCGAACTTGGCGCGGTCGGCGATGGCGCCGGAGACGAGCGCGACCGTGATGATCGCGAACGTCGCCTGGAAGCCGACGAAGGCGAGCGGCGGGAAGGCCGCGTCCTCAGGCGTCTCGAGGAGGCTGGTGAGGCCGATGGCCGACCAGTCGATGGACCAGGGGGCGACGAGGCCCTCCGAGCCGGGGAATGCGATCGCGTAGCCGTAGAGCACCCACAGCACGCCGATGAGGCCGATCGCGCCGAAGCTCATCATCATCATGCTGATGACGCTCTTCGCCTTCACCAGACCGCCGTAGAAGAACGCGAGTCCGGGGGTCATGAGCAGCACCAGTGCCGCCATGATCAACAGGAACGCGGTGTTGCCTTGATCCATCTCGAACCTCTCTCGGGGATAACAGGCCGGGGAACCTGTGTCGCCAAGTTTCACGAGAGGACGTTTCGAGCGGGACCGCGTTCTGTTTCGAGGGTGTTACGTGCTGGGGCCGTGCGTAAACAGCGCGTTTCGCGGCGCTCGCCGAACGATGTGAGACCGCACGGAAACCGCCGGGACCGCGGCGCCCGGGATCAGTCGTGCGGGGGGAGCTCGCCCGTGGTCAGGGCGATCATGCGGCTCATGGCGCGCAGGTACTTCTTGCGATACCCGCCGGCCATCATGTCGGCGTCGAAGACCTGGTCGAGGGCGAGCCCGCTCGCGATGATCGGGACCTCCGCGTCGTAGACGCGGTCGATGAACGCCACGAGCCGCAGCGCCGCGTTCTGGTCGGAGAGCTCGTGCACGCCGCTCAGCGCGATGAACTCCACGCCGTCGAGCAGCTTCACGTACTTCGAGGGGTGCACGGTCGCGAGGTGCGAGATCAGCCCGTCGAACGTGTCGAGCGAGACGCCGTGCCCCCTCGCCGCGAGCGCGGCCGCCTTGGCGGCGACATCCGCCTCGGAGTCGAGCGTGGTCGAGCGGCCCTCGGTGTCGCGCCGACGGTAGTCGAGCCCGTCGATGCGGAGGGTCTCGAAGTTCGACGAGAGCGCCTGGATCTCGCGGAGGAAGTCGGCGGCCGCGAACCGGCCCTCGCCGAGCGCGTTCGGCGGAGTGTTGCTGGTGGCCGCCACCCGCGTGCCGCTCGCCATGAGCTCGCCGAGGAAGCGGGTCATGAGCATGGTGTCGCCCGGGTCGTCGAGCTCGAACTCGTCGATGCAGATGAGCTTCGCCCCGCGCAGCAGGTCGACCGCCTGCGCGTAGCCGAGCGCCCCGACGAGCGCCGTGTACTCGATGAAGGTGCCGAAGTACTTCGGTCCGTGCGCGACGTGCCAGAGCGAGGCGAGCAGGTGCGTCTTGCCGACGCCGAAGCCGCCGTCGAGGTAGACGCCCGGGAGCTCGATGCGCGCAGGGCGCTTGCGCGAGAAGAAGCCGCCAGGTCGCTGGGCCGCACGCCAGGCTCCCGCGAACTGGTTGAGCCGATCGAGGGCCGCCTGCTGCGACGCGAAGTCGTGGTCGGGCCGGTACGAGTCGAACGACGCGTGCGCGAACTGCGGGGGCGGCACGAGCTCCGAGGCGATCTCGGCGCCCGAGATCGACGGATTCCGGTCGACGAGGCGGATGAGGTCGTGGCTCGCTGCCGTGGTCATGCGTGAATGGCTCCCGTGTTGCACCGGATGACCGGGGCGCTGTCTTCGACATGCACGCCGCGTAGATTCGACGTGGATCAGGTCAACAGCCTAGACCGCCCGCCCCGCGCCCCCGTCCGACCGGACGACCACAGGAGGTACACATGTCCGCCGAGCTCGATGCATCCCCGAAGTTCGCCGAGTACGCCCACCCCGAACGCCTCGTCTCCACGCAGTGGCTCGCCGAGCACCTCGGCGAGCCCGGACTCGTCGTCGTCGAGTCCGATGAAGATGTGCTGCTCTACGAGACCGGCCACATCCCGGGCGCCGTGAAGGTCGACTGGCACACCGAGCTCAACGATCCCGTCGTGCGCGACTACCTCGACGGCGAGCAGTTCGCCGCCCTCCTCGGGTCGAAGGGCATCGCGCGCGACTCCACCGTGGTCATCTACGGCGACAAGAACAACTGGTGGGCGGCGTACGCGCTCTGGGTCTTCACGCTCTTCGGCCATGAAGACGTGCGCCTGCTCGACGGCGGTCGCGACCTCTGGATCGCCGAGGGCCGCGAACTCACGACCGCCCCCTCGAGCGTCGTGCCGGTCGAGTATCCCGTGGTCGAGCGTTCCGACGTCGAGGTGCGCGCGTTCAAGGACGACGTGCTCGCCCACCTCGGGCAGTCGTCGGTCGGCCGGAAGGCGCTCATCGACGTGCGCTCCCCCGAGGAGTACACCGGCGAACGCACCAGCGCCCCGGCCTATCCCGAGGAGGGCGCCCTCCGCGCCGGGCACATCCCGACCGCGGCATCCGTGCCCTGGGCGAGGGCGGCCGCCGGCGACGGCACCTTCAAAGACCGTGCCGAGCTCGACGCGATCTACCGAGACGAGGTCGGCCTGCAGGACGGCGCCGAGGTCATCGCGTACTGCCGCATCGGCGAGCGCTCGAGCCACACCTGGTTCGTGCTGACCCACCTGCTCGGCTTCGAGCACGTGCGCAACTACGACGGTTCGTGGACCGAGTGGGGCAGCGCCGTCCGCGTGCCGATCGCCACCGGCGCCGAGCGCGGCGAGGCGCCCACGCGCTGAGCGAGCGGATGCCGCGTCGCGGCCGGCGTGCAGATCGACCGGCGTCGCGGCATCCCGGCCCGCGTCGACGGGGTCGGGTGCGCGTGCGGCTGCGAATGGGAGAATGACCGGGATGGATGCCACGGCCCTGCCCCCACGCCTCGCCGAGACCCGCGAGGACTTCCTCGCGCTCGGCGTGAAAGACCGCCTGCAACTGCTGCTCGAGTTCTCGAACGAGCTGCCAGAGCTGCCGGAGCGGTATGCAGAGCACCCCGACCTGCTCGAGCGGGTGCTCGAGTGCCAGTCGCCGGTGTTCATCTTCACCGAGGTCGTCGAGGGCCGCGCGCATCTGTTCGCCACGGCTCCGGCGGAATCACCGACGACCCGCGGGTTCGCCTCCATCCTCGTGCAGGGCATCGACGGCCTCACGGCCGAGGAGGTGCTCGCGATCCCCGACGACTACCCCCAGTCGCTCGGCCTCGGCGAGGCCGTGTCGCCGCTGCGCGTGCGCGGCATGACCGGCATGCTGGGGCGCATCAAGCGCCAGGTCCGGGCACGTCTCAGCGAGTAGGCGACGGGTCGTCCGCCCGGGCGTCGTGCACAGGCTCCGCACCCTCGGATCCGCCCTCAGCGGGCTCGGCCGGAGCCCCGGCCGCGCCGCTCGACGCGGACACCTCCGCGAGCCACCCCGTGATAAGCGCGGTCCAGCGCTCGGGATCATGGTTCCAGAGCTTCGTGTGCCTGGCGCCCGTGAACTCCTCGAACCGGATCAGGTCGGGCCGAGCTGCCGCGAGCCGTCGTGAGCCGTCGATCGGCACGAACCCGTCGTCGACGCTGTGCATGAGGAGCATCGGCACCTCGAACTCGCCCGCCCGGGCGACCGGGTCGAGCTCCTCGACGGCGACCGGCGCGGCGAGTCCGGTGAGCCCACCGCTCCACGGCTCGCCGAGCACGTGCGCGACCGCGTCGCCCAGCCCCGTCGGCAGCCCGAGCGCACGGCCCTGGAACCGGAGGATGTCCACCCAGTCGATGGCCGGCGAATCGAGGATCACGCCGACGAGCCGCGCTCGCACCTCGGTCGAGCGGAGCACCGCCTGCAGCGCGATCGCGCCGCCCATCGACCACCCCATGAGCACGATCCGCCGGGCGCCCCGGTCGGTCGCGAACCGCACGGCGGCCTCGACATCCGCCCACTCGGTGCCCCCGAGGCCGTAGCGCCGATCGACGCTCTCGGGCGCCTCGCCGTCGTTGCGGTAGCTGATGAGCAGCGCGGTCCAGCCCACATCCGTGATCGGCCGGACGGCGCGCAGGCCCTCGTGGCGCTTCGTTCCGCGCCCGTGCACCTGGATCACCCAGTCGGCGGACTCGGCATCGTCGGCGTCGACCGCCGGCACCAACCAGGCCGGCGCCGGGCCGAGCGCCGTCGGCACCACGACGTCGCGGTAGGGCCGGTCGAGCTCCCACGGTCCGAGGTGCACCCATCCGCTCATGCGACCGTGGGTCGCACGATCGAGTCGGCCGAAGTCGACCGACAGGATGCGCCGCCGCACGACGCGGCCGTCATCGGCGAGCACCTCGCCGAGGCGCGCATGCCCGGCATCCGTGTCGAACCAGAACCCGTACGTGCCGTCCATGCGCGTCTCGTCGGTCGAGGCCAGGCTGATGGTCGCCCGCGCCAGGTCGACGCCGAGGATGCGCTCGTCGCCGCGCTTGGGCGGTTCGGGCGTCACGACACGTCTCGCGAACACGACCGCGAGCGCCGCCGTGAGGGCGGCGACCACCGCACCGGTGATCGCCGCGAACCCGATCAGCGCCCCGACCACCCTCGTCGCACTCGATCCTCGACCCATCGTCACCCTCCCGCAGCCGCCGTAGCAGTACAGGTGTCGCCGGGGGCGGCGTGCCGCCGCGGCGCACCCCATCGGAGACTCTAGTCTGCACTCGTGCCCGACTCCTCGACGCATCTCCCCCCAGAGTTCGAGGCCGCGATCGCGTCCCTGCGTGCGGCCTCGCCCCGCGCCGAACTGCGCGTGCAGGAGATCCCTGCCCCGGGTTCGCTCGCCCCGTTCGCCATCGCCCTCTCGGCCGACGTCTCCCCCGCCGCGACCGGTCACGGCGACGATTCCGATCTCGGCACCGGCCGCCTCGTACTGCTCTACGACCCCGCCGAGCCGGAGGCGTGGGGCGGTCGATTCCGCATCGTCTGCTTCGCGCAGGCCCCCCTCGAGACCGACATCGGCCTCGACCCGTTCCTCGCGGATGTCGCGTGGTCGTGGCTCGTCGACGCACTCGACGCCCGCGGGGCGGCGTACATCGCGGCATCCGGCACCGCCACGAAGATCCTCTCCACCGGATTCGGCGAACTCGCACGCCAGGGCGACGGCGCCCAGATCGAACTGCGCGCCTCGTGGACCCCGCTCGACGCGCAGATCGGCCCGCATGTGGAAGGCTGGAGCGAACTGTTGTGCATGTTGGCAGGCCTGCCTCCCCGATCCGAGGGGGTGACGCCCCTGCCAAGACGGAGGACGAATCGTGGATGAATTGCGGGTGATCGAGACACCCGCCGAGTTCGACGAGGCGGTCCGTCGTCTCCTCGACGGCGAGGGCCCCGTCGCCGTCGACGCCGAACGGGCGAGCGGGTTCAAGTACTCCCAGCGCGCGTACCTCATCCAGATGCACCGACGCGGCTCCGGCACCTTCCTCTTCGACCCGCCGCGGATCCCCGACTTCGCGTCGCTCCAGGCGGCCATCGTCGATGCCGAGTGGGTGCTGCACGCGGCCAGCCAAGACCTGGCGTGCCTGCGCGAGGTGGGCCTCGACCCCTCGGTGATCTTCGACACCGAGCTCGCAGCCCGCCTGCTCGGCATGCCCCGGGTCGGCCTCGCCGCCGTCGTCGAGGACCTGCTCGGCGTGCACCTCGCGAAGGAGCACTCGGCGGCCGACTGGTCGACCCGCCCGCTGCCGCAGTCGTGGCTCACCTACGCGGCCCTCGACGTCGACCTGCTCGTCGACGTCCGCGACGGACTCGTGCAGCGGCTCGCCGATGCGGGCAAGACCGAGCTCGCCGCCGAGGAGTTCGAGGCCGTGCGCACGCGCGAGCCCAAGCCGGCCAGCGCGGAGCCCTGGCGCCGCCTGTCGGGCATCCACGGCGTGCGTTCGCCGCGCAACCTCGCGGTGGCGCGCGAGCTCTGGCTCGCGCGCGACGCGTTCGCCGCCGAGACGGATGTCGCACCCGGCCGCCTGATCCCCGACGCCTCGATCCTCGCGGTGACCAAGGACCTGCCGCGCACGCGCAAGGCGCTCGCAGACCTCCGTTCGTTCAACGGGCGCGCCAGCCGCACCGAGCTGGACCGCTGGTGGGCCGCGGTCGAGCGCGGCCTCGCGACCGACGACCTGCCCGCCACACGGGTGCCGTCCGACGCTCCCCCACCTCCGCGCGCCTGGGCGATGCGCAACCCAGAAGCCGATGCCCGGCTTCGGGTGGCGAAGGCCGCCGTGGCCGACGTCGCGGAGTCGATGCAGATGCCGGTCGAGAACCTCCTCACCCCCGACCACCTGCGTCGCGTCGCCTGGCAGCCGCCGACGTCGGTCGACGCGGAAGCCATCGGAGACGCGCTCGCCGAGCTCGGCGCGCGCCCGTGGCAGGTTGAAGCAACAGCACAGAAGATCGCCCTCGCATTTGTCGAGGCGTCACAAGGCGTTCACGACGCCGAGAAGCCCGCTTCGTAGGAACCGTCAAGCGATGCAGGCCTCCTGCAGCCGCTTCGTAGGATCGACGTAATCCAGATCGAAAGTGAGCTGCAGCGTGGCACATCAAGCTGATGTCGTCTTCGTCGACGGAGTCCGGACTCCGTTCGGCAAGGCCGGTGAAAAGGGCATGTATTGGAACACTCGGGCCGATGACCTCGTCGTGAAGGCGATCGTCGGGCTGCTCGAGCGCAACCCGAACGTCCCGAAGGATCGCATCGACGACGTGGCCATCGCCGCGACGACGCAGACGGGCGATCAGGGCCTCACCCTCGGCCGCACCGCGGCCATCCTCGCGGGCCTGCCGAAGACGGTGCCCGGATTCTCGATCGACCGCATGTGCGCCGGCGCGATGACCGCCGCCGCGATGGTCTCCGGCTCCATCGGGTTCGGCATGTACGACCTGGCGATCGCCGGCGGCGTCGAGCACATGGGCCACCACCCGATGGGGTCGGGCGTCGACCCCAACCCCCGGTTCCTCAGCGAACGCCTCGTCGGCGAGGACGCCCTCGTGATGGGCGCCACCGCGGAGCGCATCCACGACCGCTTCCCGCAGCTCACGAAGGAGCGCAGCGACCGCTTCGCCCTCGCCAGCCAGCAGAAGACCGCCGCGGCCTACGCCGCGGGCAAGATCCAGCAGGACCTCGTGCCGGTCGCGATCCGCACCGAGCAGGGCTGGGGCCTCGCCACGCACGACGAGGTGATGCGTCCCGAGACGACCCTCGAGGGTCTCGCCGGCCTGAAGACGCCGTTCCGCCCGCACGGCCGCGTCACCGCGGGCAACGCGTCGGGCCTGAACGACGGTGCGACCGCCGCCCTGCTCGCGTCGGGCGACGCCGCGAAGGAGCTCGGCCTGGCACCGAAGATGAAGCTCGTCAGCTACGCCTTCGCCGGGGTCGACCCCGAGATCATGGGCATCGGCCCGATCCCCGCGACCGAGAAGGCGCTGCGCAAGGCCGGCCTCACGATCGACGACATCGACCTCTTCGAGATGAACGAGGCGTTCGCCGTGCAGGTGCTCTCCTTCATGGACCACTACGGCATCGACGACGCCGACCCCCGGGTCAACCCGTGGGGCGGCGCCATCGCCGTCGGGCACCCGCTCGCGTCATCCGGAGTCCGTCTCATGAACCAGCTCGCGAGCCAGTTCGCCGAGCGCCCCGAACTCCGCTACGGCATCACGAGCATGTGCGTCGGCCTCGGCCAGGGCGGCACGATGATCTGGGAGAACCCGAACTTCGACAAGAAGGCGAAGAAGCGCGCATGACCGACTACTCGACCATCGACTTCGACTCGCTCGTCGCCCTCGCCGGCGACGACGAGGTCGTCACGCGCTCGTACGTGCGCGACATCCGACTCGCCTCGGGCAAGACCCTCGCGCTCGTGACGCTCGACAACGGCCGCGACCACACGCGGCCGAACACGCTCGGTGCCGCGACGCTGCTCGAGTATGCGGCGACGCTCGACGCGCTCAAGGCGCGCGCGGCCGCCGGCGAGATCGACGCCGTCGCCGTGACCGGCAAGCCGTTCATCCTCGCAGCGGGCGCCGACCTCTCGAAGGTCGCCGAGATCCCCGACAAGGAGACCGCGAAGAAGTTCGTGCAGCTCGGCCACTACGCGCTCGCCAAGCTCGGCGAGGTCGGCGTGCCGTCGTTCGCGTTCACCAACGGCCTCGCGCTCGGCGGCGGGCTCGAGATCGGCCTGCACGCCGACTACCGCACGGTCGACGCCTCCGCGCCCGCGCTCGCACTGCCGGAGGTCTTCCTCGGCCTCATCCCCGGCTGGGGCGGCGCGACGATCCTGCCGAACCTGATCGGCATCGAGAACGCCCTCAAGGTGATCATCGAGAACCCGCTGAAGCAGAACCGCACGCTCAAGGCGAAGGACGCCTTCGAGCTCGGCATCGCCGACGCGATCTTCCCGTCGGTCAACTATCTCGAGGACTCCCTCAAGTGGGCCGACGGCGTGATCAACGGCACGATCAAGGTCAAGCGCCCCAACGAGCCGGGCAAGCTCGAGAAGCTCGCCAAGTGGGACATCGCGATCAAGATCGCGCGCGACACGCTCGCCAAGCGCATCGGCACGGTGCCGCAGGCTCCGTACGCCGCCCTCGACCTCATGAAGGCGGCCAAGAGCGGCACGCGCGCCGACGGCTTCCAGCGCGAAGACGAGGTGCTCGCCGACCTCATCGCGGGCGACCAGCTGCAGGCGTCGATCTACTCGTTCAACCTCGTGCAGAAGCGCGCGAAGCGGCCGGCAGGCGCGCCCGACAAGGCGCTCGCCAAGAAGGTCACCAAGGTGGGCGTGCTGGGCGCCGGCTACATGGCGAGCCAGCTGGCGCTGCTCTTCGTGCGTCGCCTGCAGGTTCCCGTCGTGATCACCGACATCGACCAGGCGCGCGTCGACAAGGGCGTCGCGTACATCGCCGGTGAGATCGACACGCTGCTCGGCAAGGGTCGCATCTCCCCCGACGAGGCGAACCGGCTCAAGGCGCTCGTCACGGGCACCACCGACAAGGCCGACTTCGCCGACTGCGACTGGGTCATCGAGGCCGTGTTCGAGGAGCTCGAGATCAAGCAGAACGTCTTCGCCGAGGTCGAGCAGTTCATCTCGCCCGAAGCAGTGCTCGCGACGAACACCTCGTCGCTCTCGGTCGAGCAGATCGGCGCGAAGCTGGCCCACCCCGAACGTCTGGTCGGCTTCCACTTCTTCACGCCCGTCGCGCTCATGCCGCTCATCGAGGTCGTGAAGACGTCGCACACCGACGAGGCCACGCTCTCGACGGCCATGGTCGCCGCGAAGAACCTCAAGAAGAACGCCGTCATCACGGCCGACACCCCGGGGTTCGTGGTCAACCGGCTGCTCGCGGTGCTCCTCGGCGAGGCCATGAAGGCCGTCGATGAGGGCACCTCGTTCGAGACCGTCGACCAGGCGATCGCACCGCTCGGCCTGCCGATGGCTCCGTCGGCGCTGCTCGACCTCGTGGGGCTCAAGGTCGGCGCGCACGTGCTCGACACGCACCACGACGCGTTCCCCGACCGCTTCTACCGCTCGGAGAACCTCCACAAGCTCGCCGACTACGGCACGCTGCTCGAGAAGGACGACAAGGGCCGGGTCAAGGGCTTCGACAAGGGTGCGCTGAAGCTCGTCGCCGGAGGCAAGAACCCGCGCACGGCCGAGGAGATCCTCGTCGCCCTCGAAGACGGGCTCGCCCGCGAGGTCAAGCTCATGCTCGACGACGCCGTGGTGGCCGCAGCCGAGGACATCGACCTCTGCATGATCCTCGGGGCGGGCTTCCCGTTCCAGATGGGCGGCGTGACGCCGTACCTCGATCGAGTCGGTGCGTCGGAGCGCGTCTTCGGCGGTACCTTCCACACCCCGCCGATCCGCGGCGTCGACGCCTAGTCGGCCGCGAAGCGGTACAGGGCCGGATCCGCAGTGCGGATCCGGCCCTTGCGCATTCGGCCGACGGTCGGGCGGATCAGCGGGCGGCAGGCGAGCCGCGCGCCGACCGACGCCTTCCGGCAGCCTGCCGCCCGGGCGGCCGCCCAGGTCGGCCGTCCGGGTCCTGCCGCTCGGGGTCTGCCGTCAGCGGTCGCCGGCGACGATTGCGGTCGAGCCCGTGTCGCTCGAGACGCCGCGCGCGTGCGGGAGCTTCGAGCCGAGCACCATGCCCATGACGTCTTGGGCGATGTGCTGCGGCGTCAGGCGCGTGCGTTCGAGGATCTGCGCGCGCGAGGCGTGATCGAGGAACTCGTCGGGCAGGCCGATCTCGGTG
The DNA here is from genome assembly GCF_042884735.1 of Agromyces sp. NPDC058110. NCBI lineage: Bacteria > Bacillati > Actinomycetota > Actinomycetes > Micrococcales > Microbacteriaceae > Agromyces > Agromyces sp. NPDC058110. Next base: position 611,318 of record NZ_JBHVTI010000001.1, read on the forward strand.
ACCGCCGTGTCGACGCCCGCCTCGCGCAGGTCCTGCCGGATGCGCGTGCCGATGCCGCCGACGCGGATGCCGTCTTCGATGCACACCACGAGACGGTGCTCGGCCGACATCGCGACCACGCTGGCGGGAACCGGCACCACCCAGCGGGGGTCGACGACGGTCGCGCCGATGCCCTGGGCGGCGAGCCGCTCGGCGACTTCGAGCCCGGTGCCGGCCATCGGGCCGACCGTCACGATGAGCACGTCCTTGGTCGGCGCCTCCCGCAGCACGTCGACGCCGTCGTCGGTGCGACGCACCGCGTCGGTGAACGCGCCGACACTGCCCTTCGGGAACCGCACCACGGTCGGCCCGTCGTCGACCGCGACCGCCTCCGCAAGTTCCTCCTCGAGCCGGGCGGAGTCGCGCGGCGCCGCCAGGCGGATGCCGGGCACGACCTGGAGGATCGCGAGGTCCCAGACGCCGTGGTGGCTGGGCCCGTCGGGGCCGGTCACGCCGGCCCGGTCGAGCACGAACGTGACACCGGCCTTGTGCAGCGCGACATCCATCAGCACCTGGTCGAACGCGCGGTTGACGAACGTCGCGTAGATCGCGACGACCGGGTGCATGCCCCCGTACGCCAGACCGGCCGCGGATGTCGCCGCGTGCTGCTCGGCGATGCCGACGTCGATGACGCGGTCGGGGAAGCGCTCGGCCATCTTGTGCAGGCCGGTGGGGCGGAGCATGGCGGCGGTGATGCCGACGATGCGGTCGTTCTCGGCGGCGAGCTCTACCAGCTTGTCGCCGAAGACGCTCGTCCAGCTCGCAGCGCCGCTGGTCTCGAGGGATTCACCGGTCTCGGGGTCGATCTGGCCGACGGCGTGGAACTGGTCGGCGACGTCTTTCAGGGCGGGTTCGTAGCCCCGGCCCTTCTCGGTGATCGCGTGCACGATGACCGGCGCGTCGTAGTTCTTCGCCTGTTCGAAGGCTTCGATCATCGCTCCGACGTCGTGACCGTGGACCGGTCCGATGTACTTGATGTCGAGGTTCGAGTAGAGGGCCTCGTTGTTCGAGAAGCGGGCGAGGAACCCGTGCGTGCCGCCTCGCACGCCGCGGTAGATCGCGCGACCCGCGCCGCCCATGCGATCGAAGGCGCGACGGGATGTGAGGTAGAGGTTGCGGTAGCTGCGGCGCGTGCGCACGCCGTTCAGGAAGCGGGCCATGCCGCCGATCGTCGGCGCGTAGGAGCGCCCGTTGTCGTTCACGACGATGATCAGCCGACGGTTGTTGTCGTCGCTGATGTTGTTCAGCGCCTCCCACGTCATGCCGCCGGTGAGCGCGCCGTCACCGACGACGGCGACCACGTAGCGGTCGTTCTGACCGGTCATGGAGAAGGCCCTGGAGATGCCGTCGGCCCACGACAGGGAGCTCGACGCATGGGAGCTCTCGACGATGTCGTGCTCGGACTCGGATCGCTGCGGGTAGCCGGCGAGGCCGCCCTGCTGCCGGAGCGTCGAGAAGTCCTGGCGCCCGGTCAGCAGCTTGTGCACGTAGGACTGATGCCCCGTGTCGAAGACGATCGCGTCTCGCGGGGAGTCGAACACGCGGTGCATCGCGATGGTGAGCTCGACGACGCCCAGGTTCGGACCGAGGTGCCCGCCCGTCTTCGCGACGTTCGCGACCAGGTACTCGCGGATCTCGGCGGCCAGCTGTTCGAGCTGCTCCTTCGAGAGAGCGTCGAGGTCTCGGGGACCCCTGATCGACTCCAGAAGGGACATCGAGACCACCTTTCGATTCTGCACCGGGAGGCCCGGGGCATCACGCCATTCTACGCGGTCGGCTCCCGCCGAACCCCGACGCCACGGGACCGGATCGGCGCCGCCCCGGCGCCGCAGGGAGACGGCGGACGCCCGCTCCCCTGGGCCGGACACTGGTCCGGGCGGAGGAGCGGGCGTCTGGTGTCGCTGCGCTCAGACGAGCGAACGGAGCACGTACTGCAGGATGCCGCCGTTGCGGTAGTAGTCGGCCTCACCGGGCGTGTCGATGCGAACTACCGCGTCGAACTCCACGGTCTGCTTGCCCTCGGCGGAGAACTCGCTCGGTGCCGCCGTGACGCGAACGGTCTTGGGCGTGGTGCCCTCGTTCAGCGCCTCGAGACCGGCGATCGAGACGATCTCGGTGCCGTCGAGGCCGAGCGACTTCCAGCTCTCGCCCGCCGGGAACTGCAGCGGGACGACGCCCATGCCGATGAGGTTGGAGCGGTGGATGCGCTCGAAGCTCTCGGTGATGACCGCCTTGACGCCCAGCAGGCTCGTGCCCTTGGCCGCCCAGTCGCGCGACGAGCCGGAGCCGTACTCCTTGCCGCCGAAGATGACGAGCGGGGTGCCGGCGGCCTGGTAGTTCTGGCTGGCGTCGTAGATGAACGACTGCGGGCCGCCCTCGACCGTGAAGTCGCGCGTGAAGCCGCCCTCGACGATCTGGCCGTCGTTGACGGCCGCGACGAGCTCGTTCTTCAGGCGGATGTTCGCGAACGTGCCGCGGATCATGACCTCGTGGTTGCCGCGACGCGAACCGAAGGAGTTGAAGTCGCGCTGGGCGACGCCGTGCTCCGTCAGGTACTTCGCCGCGGGGGTGCCGGCCTTGATGTTGCCTGCGGGGCTGATGTGGTCGGTCGTGACCGAGTCGCCGAGCGTGGCCATGACGCGGGCGCCCGTGATGTCGGTGACGGGCGTCAGCTCCATCTTCATGCCGTCGAAGTACGGCGCCTTGCGCACGTAGGTCGACTGCTCGTCCCACTGGAAGATCGAGTCGTCGGGCGTCGGGAGGTTCTTCCAGCGGTCATCGCCTTCGAACACCGTCGCGTACTGCTTGATGAACTGCTCGCGGGAGATCGAGGAGTCGATCGTCGCCTGCACCTCGTCGGTCGAGGGCCAGATGTCGCGCAGGAACACGTCGTTGCCGTCGTGGTCGGTGCCGAGGGCATCGGTCTCGAAGTCGAAGTGCATCGAGCCGGCGAGTGCGTAGGCGACGACCAGCGGCGGCGACGCGAGGTAGTTCATCTTGACGTCGGGGCTGATCCGACCCTCGAAGTTGCGGTTGCCCGAGAGCACCGCCGTGACGGCGAGGTCGTGGTCGTTGACCGCGGCCGAGACCTCCTCGATGAGCGGTCCGGAGTTGCCGATGCAGATCGTGCAGCCGTAGCCGACCGTGTAGAAGCCGAGGCCCTCGAGCGCCTTGTCGAGTCCGGACTTCTCGTAGTAATCGGTGACGACCTTCGAGCCCGGGCCGAGGGTGGTCTTGACCCACGGCTTCTGCTTCAGGCCCTTGTTCAGCGCATTGCGCGCGAGCAGGCCGGCCGCCAGCATGACGGACGGGTTCGAGGTGTTCGTGCACGAGGTGATGGCCGCGAGGGTCACGGCACCGTTGTCGAGGATGTACGACGTGCCGTCGGGGGTCGTGACCTTGACAGGCTTGGACGCCGCCGCCGGCCCGCCGCTCGAGATGTGCACGACGCGCGTCTCCTCGTGCTCGTCGCCGGGCGCCGCGCCCGGGTCAGATGCCGGGAACGAGTGCTTGGACTCGAGGTCGACGATGTCGGCCGACGTCAGCGGCGTCGCGTAGTTCAGGATGTCGGTCTCGAACTGCGACTTGGCGTCGGAGAGCAGGATGCGGTCCTGCGGGCGCTTCGGGCCGGCGATCGAGGGCACGACCGTCGAGAGGTCGAGCTCCATGTACTCGCTGAAGTTCGGCTCGTTGTCGGCGTCGTGCCACAGCGACTGCTGCTTGGCGTAGGCCTCGACCAGGGCGAGCGTCTGCTCGTCGCGGCCCGTGAGGCGCAGGTAGTCGATCGTGACGTCGTCGATGGGGAACATCGCGGCGGTCGAGCCGAACTCGGGGCTCATGTTGCCGATCGTGGCGCGGTTGGCCAGGGGCACCGAGCCGACGCCGGCGCCGTAGAACTCGACGAACTTGCCCACGACGCCGTGCTTGCGCAGCATGTCGGTGATGGTGAGCACGACGTCGGTGGCGGTGACGCCGGCGGGGATCTCGCCCGTGAGCTTGAAGCCCACGACGCGCGGGATGAGCATCGACACGGGCTGGCCGAGCATCGCGGCCTCGGCCTCGATGCCGCCGACGCCCCAGCCGAGCACGCCGAGGCCGTTCACCATGGTGGTGTGCGAGTCGGTGCCGACGCAGGTGTCGGGGTAGGCGCGCAGCACGCCGTCGACGTTGCGGTCGTAGATGACCTTGGCCAGGTGCTCGATGTTCACCTGGTGGACGATGCCCGTTCCGGGCGGCACGACCTTGAAGTCCTGGAATGCCGTCTGGCCCCAGCGGAGGAACTGGTAGCGCTCGCCGTTGCGCTCGTACTCGATCTCGACGTTGCGCTCGAGCGCGTTCTCGGTGCCGAAGAGGTCGGCGATGACCGAGTGGTCGATGACCATCTCGGCCGGCGAGAGCGGGTTGATCTTGTCGGGGTCGCCGCCGAGCGCGGTTACGGCCTCGCGCATGGTCGCGAGGTCGACGATGCACGGCACGCCCGTGAAGTCCTGCATCACCACGCGCGCGGGGGTGAACTGGATCTCGGTGTCGGGCTCGGCGTCTGGCTTCCACGACCCCAGGGCCTCGATCTGCGCCTTGGTGACGTTCGCGCCGTCCTCGGTGCGCAGGAGGTTCTCGAGGAGGACCTTCAGGCTGAACGGGAGCTTCTCGTAGCCGGGCACCGTATCGATGCGGAAGACCTCGTAGGTCTCGTCGCCGACGCGGAGCGTGTCCTTCGCCCCGAAACTGTTCACTGCAGACACGATGTCCTCTCCTTCACGGATGCGGCGCGAAGCACGCGCAACACTCCATCATCACCGTCGAACATGGGGCTGTTCCAGCAAGGGTAACCTAAGCGCCACCGTGCCCGACAGGCTCCGCGCGACCGCGGAATTTATCTCGACGTCGAGATAACTGTATCACTCGGAGGCGCGGGCGGAGGACGGGTAGACGGCTCGAACCACGAGCCACGTGAACACGAGCACGAGCGCGTAGAGGGGCACGCCCATGAGCAGTCGCGAGAGGCCGAGCGCCGCGACGTTCTCGACGAAGTAGAACGGAACCTGCACGAGCAGCCGAGCGGCGAACAGGCCGATCCAGACGACCGTGAGGAACTGGGCGGCGCGCATCTTGCGGCGGTCCTGGCGCCAGGCAGTGCCGTCGCCCATGAGGAACCCGACGATGATGCCGATGGCCGGCCAGCGCACGAGCAGCGAGACGAGCAGGGCGAGCGCGTACGCCGCGTTCGTGAAGAAGCCCAGCACGTAGTTGTCGCGGGCGTCGCCCGTCCAGAGCGAGAGCGCCGCCGACGCGAGCACGCCGATCAGGCCGGCGATCGCCTGCGTGGGCTGGCCCTTGGTCGCGATGCGCACGACCGTGAACACGACCGCGAGACCGACGGATGCCGCGAGGGCCGGCACCAGCGCATCCTGCGTGGCCCAGCCGGAGAGGCTCGTGAGCACCGCGTAGGTCACGAGGAACACGAGTCCGGGCAGCAGCGCCTCGAGGAGTCCCCTGACGCCGCCGACCGCCTTCAGCAGGTCGCCGCCGCTGAGCTTCTCGTCGCGCGCGAGCGCCCCGAGGCCGCTGCGCTCGGCAGCCGCGGCCATCTGCCGCGCGAACTCGGCCGAGGTCGACACGTCGGCAGCGGCATCCGATCGCTCCTCGTCGGCGGGCCTGCGTGCGTCGGGTTCGGCCATCGCTACGCGGTGGGCGCGCCGGCCGAGGTGCTCGGCATGCGGAGCGGGATCAAGTCGCGCGGCGGCATCGGCGTGGAGCCGCGCACGACCACGATCGAGCGGAAGAGGTCTTCGACCTTCGCCGCGGCGGTCGGGTCGACCGCCGCCTCGCCCGCGATGACGCCGCGGAGGAACCACCGCGGGCCGTCGACGCCGATGAACCGGGCCAGGCGCTGGTGGCCGGTCTGGCCCTCGGCTGCGGCGACGGGGATCTGGGCGAGCACCTCGGGGCCGAACGCGCCCTCGCGCACCGTGGTGGTGCCGCCCTGGCGCGCGATCTGGTCGGCGATCTGCTCGCGGATCTCGTGCCAGAGCCCGCTGTTGCGCGGCGCCGCGAAGGGCTGCACCTGCAGTGTCGAGTTGGCGTAGTCGAGGCCGATCGCGACGACGCGCTTGGTGCCCTCCTCGACCTCGAGGCGCACGTGCAGGCCCTCGCGGGGAAGGACCTTCAGGCCGCCGAGATCGACATAGGGGCGGACGGGGTTCGCCTCGGACTCGTCGAACGGGCCGGCCGAAGCTCGGTCGTCGGGTGCGGACTTGGGGTGGTCGACGGGGACCTCGTCGACGTTCTCGATATCGCTCACGCGTTCACTCCTGACTTGTGCTCACCGAATCCGGTGGAGCCGAATCCCCCCTCGCCTCGCTGGCTCCCGGGGAGCTGCTCGACTTCGATGAACCTCGCGCGGCTCACCGGCATGACGACGAGCTGGGCGATGCGGTCGCCGACCTCGATCGTGTGCGGCTCGCTCGCATCGGTGTTCAACAGTGCGACCTTGATCTCGCCGCGGTACCCGGCGTCGACCGTGCCGGGCGCGTTCACGATGGTGATCCCGTGCTTGAAGGCCAGCCCGGATCGCGGCACGACGAAGCCGACGTGGCCGTCGGGCAGGGCGATCGCGACGCCGGTGCCCACGGTCGCACGTTGGCCCGGCTGGAGCACGAGCGCCTCGGCGGCGTGGAGGTCGGCCCCCGCGTCGCCGGCATGGGCGTAGGCGGGCACACGGTCTGCGGTGATGAGCACCTCGACGGAATCGGTCACCGTTCGAGGGTAGTGCAGAAGTCTGATCGAATAGAGCCATGCCCGTGTATCGCGAACGCCTCTGGCCCACCCCGTGGATCTACATCGCCACCCTGCTGCTCGTGCCCGCGAGCATCCTGGTGCTCGCACCCGTATCGATGCCCGCGGGGATCGTCACCGGCATCGTGCTGTACGGCGCATGCATCGGGGTGCTGTCGGTCACGTCGCCGGTGGTCGAGGTCGCGGACGGGATGCTCCGCGCGGGGCGCGCCGAGATCGAGCTCGGCCAGACCGGCGAGGCCGTCGCCGCCGACGAGGTTCGGGCGCGCGTCGAGATGGGCACGGGTCTGGACGCCCGGGCATACCTCGTGACGCGGGGGTGGGTGAAGACGCTCGTCCGCGTTCCGATCGAAGACGCGGCGGACCCGGTGCCGTACTGGCTCGTCTCGAGCCGCCGGGCGAACGAATTGGCCGCCGCGATCAACGGATCGCGACGGCCAGAGCACGGGGAGAGCGCAGACTAGGCGGCGCACTCCAGGCAGATCGGTCCGAGCTTGGACTCGTGGTCGATCTGCGAACGGTGCTTCACCAGGAAGCAGTTCACGCACGTGAACTCGTCAGCCTGCGGCGGCAGCACGACGACGTCGAGCTCGACGTCTGAGAGGTCGGCACCGGGCAGGTCGAAACCACCGGGGTTGTCGGCGTCCTCGACGTCGACCACTCCGGACATCTTGTCAGGCACGCGCTCCTTGAGGGCCTCGATCGACTCGGAGTCGTCTTCGGTCTTCCGTGGTGCGTCGTAATCCGTTGCCATTCCCATCCATTTCCGTCAGCGCCGAAGATTCGGCGGCCATAGTCTGCATCAAAACGTCATCATTGGCAAACCTTTCGGACTGGTCTACCATTTGCCCCGTTCAACTTCCGGCGCGCCCGGCGTATTCCCAGAACGGGCACCTGCGACATGGCATCCTTGTGCGGAGACTGAAGCACGGAAGGGCTTGTCGAGATGCAGGAACTGAAAGTAATCGGAGTCGAGAACGGCGCCCTGGTCGCCGCATCCGACGATGGAGCGCGTTTCCGGATCGAGATCGACGACGTGCTGCAGTCCCGGATCCGCCAGGCGCAGCCCGAGATCCACACGGGACCGAAGCCCTCCCCGCGCGAGGTGCAGGCGCTCATCCGCTCCGGCCTCTCCGCCGAGGACGTCGCACAGGTCACCGGGGCATCCGTCGACTACGTGCGCCGCTTCGAGGGCCCCGTGGTCGCCGAGCGCGAGCACATGGTCACGAGCGCGCTGGCCGTTCCCGTGCACGCGGTCATCGAGCAGGACTCCGACGAACCGGTGACGTTCGGACTCGCGATCCGCGACCGCCTCGCCAAGCTGGGTGCGCTCGGCGAACGCTGGGCCAGCTGGAAGGACGAGGAGCGCGGCTGGATCGTCAAGCTCGAGTTCACGGCCGACAGCATCGACCACGACGCACGGTGGGGGTTCGAGCCGCGCAAGCAGTCGCTGCATCCGCTCAACTCCGAGGCCACGACGCTCTCCCAGCAGGGCGAGCTGAAGGGCGGGCTCATGCCGCGCCTGCGAGCCGTCGGCCCCGACACCGAGGACTCCCGCTTCGACAGCGGCGCCTTCACGTTCGAGGAGCCGGTCGACACCGCGCTCGACACCGCACCCCATCTCGAACCGCTCCCGTACTCGCGCACGACTCCGGCCGTCTCGAGCCCGGCCGCCTCGCGCGCGGCGATCAAGCGCGCCGACGAGCCCACGCAGGCGCTCGGGGAGACGGCCGACCTGCTCGAGGCGCTCCGCCGTCGCCGGGGCGAGCGCGAGGCCGCCACGACCGAGGCGGAGCAGCCCGAACTCCCGCTGCCCGTCGAGACGACGCCCGCTCCCCCGTCGCAGTCGGCCGACGACGAGACCCCCGAAGAGCGGCCCGCCAGCCCCTCCCGCTCCATCTGGGGCACCAAGGCGACGACCGGCGCCACGAACAACGGCTCCTCCGGCACGCCGCGCGGCGCCAAGAAGGGGCGGGCGTCGATGCCGAGCTGGGACGAGATCGTCTTCGGCGCACGTACCGACGACGACCTCGCCTGAGCCCGTCCGCTCCACCGACTCCTCAGTCGATCGGTCTTGATCCTCGGCTGAGCGGCGCTGCGGGCGCCTCAGGCGACGCGTCGGCGCGGTCGCAGCCAGACCAGCAGCAGTCCCCCGACGAGCAGGCCCCAGAAGGCGGAGCCGATTCCGGCCACGGCGATGCCCGACGCCGTCACGAGGAACGTGCCGATCGCGGCGATGCGGGAGTCGACGGACTCGAGCGCGGCCGTGACCGCGGCGACGAGGGCCCCGAGCAGCGCGAGCCCGGCGACGGCGGTGATGATGATGGGCGGTGACGCCTGCACGATCGCCGCCGCCAACCCGGCCGCGGCACCCAGCACGAGGTAGGAGACGCCGGCCGAGACCGTCGCGACCCATCGCCTCGCCGGATCGGGGTTCGCCTCCGGTCCGGCCATGATGGCGGCCGTGATGGCCGCGAGGTTGATGGCATGTCCGCCGAACAGCGCGGCACCCATGCCGGCCGCTCCGGAGCCCACGAGCACGGGCCGCGGCGGCACGTCGTAGCCGAAGGTCGACATCACGGCGAACCCTGGCACGTTCTGGCCGGCCATGGTCACCACGAACAGCGGCAGCCCGAGGCTCACGATGACCGCCGGGTCGAGGACGGGCGGCACGAACTCGAGCGACGGCGTCACGGTGGGCGCGGCGAGCACCGCCGGCCCGGCGATGACGGCGATGCCCACGACCGCGACGCCCATGGCCGCCGGCACCGCCCACCTCGGGGCCAATCGTGCGAGGAGCAGCCAGACCAGCACCATGGGAACCGCGATGGCGGGCTGCTCAACGGTCGCCGTGACGGGCGCGAGGCAGATCGGGAACAGGATGCCGGCGAGCATCGCGCTCGCGAGCGGCTTCGGGATCGACGTGATCGCGCGCCCGAAGGCCGGCCAGAGTCCGGCGACGACGATGAGCGAGCCGCACACGAGGAACGCGCCGATCGCCGCTCCGAACTGCTGCGTGGTGGCCGAGGCCGACACGAGCAGGGCCGCTCCGGGTGTCGACCAGGCGAAGGAGACCGGCATCCGGAGGGCGATGGGCAGCGCGACGCAGAGCAGGCCCGTGGCGATGCACAGGGCGAAGAGGCCGGATGCGGCCTGCGCGTCGGTCGCGCCGACCGCGGCGAAGCCCGCGATGACGAGCGCGAACGAACTCGCGAACCCCGTGATGGCGGCGATGATCCCCGCGACGACCGTGTGGAAGATGGTCGTGCCGGCTTAGGCGGACTTCTCGGCGCGACGCGGCTTGTGCGGCACGATGGTCGGCGCGGCGTTGTCGAGCACGGCGGCCTTCGTCACGACCACACGCGCGACGCCGGTCGACGAGGGCACCTCGAACATGATCGGCCCGAGCACCTCCTCCATGATCGCGCGGAGGCCGCGGGCACCGGTCTGACGGAGCACGGCGAGATCGGCGATCGCCTCGAGCGCGGCCTCTTCGAAGTCGAGCTGCACGCCGTCGATCTCGAACATGCGCTGGTACTGCTTGACCAGGGCGTTCTTCGGCTCGGTGAGGATCTCCATGAGCGCCTCGCGATCGAGCGGGGTGACCGTGGCGACGACCGGGAGCCGGCCGATGAACTCGGGGATGAGCCCGAACTTGTGCAGGTCTTCGGGGAGCACCTCGCTGAAGAGCTGCGCGTCGCTCTCTTTGTTGTGCAGGGGGGCGCCGAAGCCGATGCCCCGCTTGCCCGCTCGCGACGAGATGATGCTCTCGAGTCCGGAGAACGCGCCGGCGACGATGAACAGCACGTTCGTCGTGTCGATCTGGATGAACTCCTGGTGCGGATGCTTGCGACCGCCCTGCGGGGGCACGGAGGCGACCGTGCCCTCGAGGATCTTGAGCAGCGCCTGCTGCACGCCCTCGCCGGACACGTCGCGGGTGATCGACGGGTTCTCGGCCTTGCGCGCGATCTTGTCGACCTCGTCGATGTAGATGATGCCGGTCTCGGCGCGCTTGACGTCGTAGTCGGCAGCCTGGATCAGCTTCAGGAGGATGTTCTCGACGTCTTCGCCGACGTAGCCGGCCTCGGTGAGCGCGGTCGCGTCGGCCACGGCGAACGGCACGTTCAGCTGCTTCGCGAGGGTCTGCGCCAGGTAGGTCTTGCCGCAGCCCGTGGGACCGATGAGCAGGATGTTCGACTTGGCGATCTCGACGTCGTCGTGCGCCCGGTCGGCCGTGGTGAGCGTCGCCTTGGCGCGCACGCGCTTGTAGTGGTTGTAGACCGCGACGGCCAGCGCCTTCTTCGCGGACTCCTGCCCGATGACGTACTCCTCGAGGAAGGCGAAGATCTCCTTCGGCTTCGGCAGCTCGAACTCGCCGGCCTCGGTCTCGCCCGATTCGGCGAGGCGCTCCTCGATGATCTCGTTGCAGAGTTCGACGCACTCGTCGCAGATGTAGACGCCGGGTCCGGCGATGAGCTGCTGGACCTGCTTCTGGCTCTTTCCGCAGAACGAGCACTTGAGCAGATCGGCGCTCTCCCCGATGCGTGCCATCGAACCCTCCCTGTCGACGAGTCTGCTCCGAGCCTAGCCCGAGATGGGCGCGCCACGGCCAGACGCGCCCGGAATCCGCTTGCGTGCGTTTCGCGCCGGGCGAACGTGCTCGCCGGTTTCACCGACGGTCGCGGCGCGGACATGACGGATGCCCCGGCGAACCGCCGGGGCATCCGTCGTGCAATGCGTTGTCGCGCGCCCGGATCAGCGCGTGATCGCGGGAACCGACTTGCGCGAGGTCAGCACCTGGTCGATGAGGCCGTACTCGAGGGCCTCGGCCGCCGACAGGATCTTGTCGCGGTCGATGTCGGCGTTGACCTGCTCGGGCGTGCGGTTCGAGTGACGCGACAGCGTGCTCTCGAGCCACGTGCGCATGCGCAGGATCTCGTTCGCCTGGATCTCGATGTCGGACGCCTGGCCGTGCCCGGCCTCGCCCATGGCGGGCTGGTGGATGAGCACGCGGGCGTTCGGCAGTGCGAGGCGCTTGCCAGGCGTGCCGGCGGCGGCGAGCACCGCGGCCGCCGAGGCGGCCTGACCGAGCACGACCGTCATGATCTCGGGCCGGATGTACTGCATCGTGTCGTAAATGGCCGTCATAGCCGTGAACGAGCCGCCGGGCGAGTTGATGTACATGATGATGTCGCGGTCGGGGTCCATCGACTCGAGCACCAGCAGCTGGGCCATGATGTCGTCGGCCGACGCGTCGTCGACCTGCACGCCGAGGAAGATGATGCGGTCCTCGAACAGCTTGGCGTAGGGGTCCTGGCGCTTGTACCCGTATGCCGTGCGCTCCTCGAAGCTCGGCAGGATGTAGCGCGAGCCGGGGGCCTGGATGCCGTTGAAGGCGGTGCCACCGAAAGCGGGGATGTTCATTCGTTCTCTCTTCTCTCGGATGCCTACGCCTGGGTTCCGCCGCCGCCGGCGACGTCGAGCGCCGACTCGCGGATGTGGTCGACGAAGCCGTACTCGAGGGCCTCCTGCGCGGTGAACCAGCGGTCGCGGTCGCCGTCGGCGTTGATCTGCTCGACGGACTTGCCCGTCTGGGCCGCGGTGATCTCGGCGAGGCGGTTCTTCATCGAGACGATGAGCTGGGCCTGCGTCTGGATGTCGCTCGCGGTACCGCCGAAGCCGCCGTGCGGCTGGTGCAGGAGCACGCGTGCGTTGGGCGTGATGTACCGCTTGCCCTTGGTGCCGGCCGTGAGGAGCAGCTGGCCCATCGAGGCGGCCATGCCGATGCCGACGGTGACGATGTCGTTCGGCACGAACTGCATGGTGTCGTAGATCGCCATGCCCGCCGTGATCGACCCGCCGGGCGAGTTCACGTAGAGGTAGATGTCCTTCTTGGGGTCTTCGGCCGCCAGCAGCAGCAGCTTCGCCGCGATCTCGTTGGCGTTCTCGTCACGGACCTCGGAACCGAGCCAGATGATGCGGTCCTTCAGCAGTCGATCGAAAACTCCGGTGCCGGGTGTCGCTTCGGCCATGTGTCGCTCCTTCTGCGTTGTCGCGTTGTGTCGAATCTATCCGGTGCAACACGCAGGATCGCGGCTGTTCGCCCTCGGCGGATGCCGCGTCGCACCGGGTTCGCCCACAGCGGAGCGGCAGCCGTTCGGGGCGCGCTCAGTCGAGGAGCGCGCGGGCGTAGTTCGACACCGACCGGGTGTACCGCCGCAGGTGCGGGGCGAGCGCGAGCAGGGCGACGGATGCCGCGCGCCTGGCGTCGTCGGAGCTGACCAGCGCGAGCGCGAGGAACGCCGCGACCTCGTCGCGGTAGGGGGCGTCGGCATGGTCGCGAAGCTCCGCCTCGAGCAGGTCGAGCGCCCGCGCATCGTCGCCGAGGTTGCGGATGCTGCTCGCCATCTGGATGACCGCCTGCGGGCGATGCTCGTCGTCGAGCCCGAGCGCGAGCGCCCGCTCGTAGAGCGGCACCGCCTCGTCGGGGCGACCGGCCGAGTCGCGGGCTCCCGCGCGTTCGAAGACGGCCCGCGCATCGTCGTCGCCGCGTTCGGCCGCGATCTCGTCGATGCGCGCGATCACCTCGTCGCCGACCATCGTGCCCGATGCGTCGTTCCAGACGGCGTCGATGCGCTGCTGCCAGTCGTCCATGCGTCCTCCTCGGAGACGACGCAGGGCCGGGCGTCTGAGACGCCCGGCCCTGCGGTGCTGATCGATCGAGCGGATTACTCCGCGTCGGCCTTCTTCGGCGCGCGCTTACGAGCCGGCTTCTTCTCCTCGGCAGGCGCCTCGTCGGCGACCTCGGCCTCGGCGTCGTCGGCCTTCTTCTTGGCCGCGCGCTTCTTGGGGGCGGGAGCCTCCTCTGCGGCGGGCGCCTCGTCGGCGGCCTCGTCGTCGCCGGCCACGGCCGTGAACTCCGAGAGGTCGACGGCCTTGCCTGCGGCATCCGTCACGTTGGCCTTGCCGAGCGCGATCGCGAGCGCCTTGTTGCGGGCGACCTCGCCGACCATGGCGGGGATCTGGCCCTGCTGGCTCAGGATCTGCACGAACTCGTTGGGGTCCATGCCGTACTGCGCGGCGCCCTGCACGAGGTACTGCGAGAGCTCCTCCTGGCTGACCTTGACCTGCTCGGCCTCGGCGATGGCGTCGAGCACGATCTGGGTCTTGAAGGCCTTGGTGCTCGCCTCGGTGACCTCGGCGCGGTGCTCGTCGTCTTCGAGGCGGTTCTCGCCCTCGAGGTGACGGTGCACCTCGTCTTCGATGACCGCGTCGGCGACCGGGACCTCGACGAGCTCGAGGAGCTTGTCGACGAGGAGGTCGCGGGCCTGCGTGCCCTGGCCGAACGACTTGTTGCGGGCGACCTGCTCCGAGAGGCTCGCGGTGAGCTCGTCGAGCGTGTCGAACTCGCTGGCGATCTGCGCGAAGTCGTCGTCGGCCGCGGGGAGCTCGCGCTCCTTGACGGCGCCGACCGTGACGGTGATCTCGGCGGTCTGGCCCTCGTGCTCGCCGCCGAGCAGCTTCGAGGCGAACGTGGTGGTCTCGCCCGCGGTGAGCGAGTCGAGCGCCTCGTCGATGCCCTCGAGCAGCTCGCCCGAGCCGAGCTCGTAGGAGATGCCGCTGGCGGTGTCGACCTCGACGCCCTCGATGGTGGCGACCAGGTCGAGCGTCACGAAGTCGCCCTTCGCGGCCGGGCGGTCGACGGTCGCGAGCGTGCCGAACCGGGTGCGCAGGCGCTCGAGCTCTTCGGTGACCTCGTCGTCGCCGACCTCGACCGAGTCGACCGTGATCTCGAGGCCGTCGTAGGCGGGCAACTCGATCTCGGGGCGCACGTCGACCTCGATGGCGAGGAGGAGGTCGCCCGAGAAGTCCTTGTCGCTCGGCCACTCGACGATGTCGGCCTCGGGGCGGCCCAGGGGGCGCAGCTCGTGCTCGGTGACGGCCGCACGGTAGAAGCCGTCGAGGCCCTCGTTGACGGCGTGCTCGAGCACGGCGCCCTTGCCGACGCGCTGGTCGATGATGGGCGGCGGCACCTTGCCCTTGCGGAAGCCGGGCACGTTGACCTGCTCGGCGATGTGCTCGTACGCGTGGGCGATGCTGGGCTTCAGCTCCTCGGGCGTCACCGAGATGGTGAGCTTGGCGCGAGTGGGGCTCAGCTTCTCAACCGAAGTGGTCGGCATGTGAAGATCTCCTGTTTGGTGGAAGTTCGTGTCGAGTCTCACGACCCGTCGGGGCGACAGGATTCGAACCTGCGACCTCCCGCTCCCAAAGCGGGCGCTCTAGCCAAGCTGAGCTACGCCCCGAGTCGCTGACTCAACTCGTCTGGCCACACGCCCCGAGGCACGCCGAAGCGGGCACGAGCACGGGTGGACCCCCGAAAGTCTACTGCACGCGCGGGCCGCGATCCTGCGCGTGCGATGCACGGCGGGCCGCCCGGGATGTACTAGCATGTTCCAAGTGCCCGCAAGCGGGTCACGGGGATGTAGCTCAATGGTAGAGCCTCAGTCTTCCAAACTGATCACGCGGGTTCGATTCCCGTCATCCCCTCTCATCACGCCCCGTCCGGCCCTGTGCCGGCGGGGCGTTCGTCGTCTCCGGCTGGCAGACTTCGGGCATGACCGACATCCTGCTCCGGCCCATCGGGCTCGACGACGCCGGCGAGGTGCTGACGCTCCAGCGGGCGGCGTACGCGAGCGAGGCGCAGATCTACGGCGACCCGTTCCTGCCCGCGCTCACGCAGACCCTCGACGAGCTGCGGATCGAGCTGTCCGGCGGCGACGGCCTGGTGGCCGGGATCGGTCACCGCATCGTGGCCGCGGTCCGGTGGACCATCGCGGGCGACCGGGTGCACATCGGCCGGCTGACCGTCGCGCCCGACCAGCAGGGCCGCGGGCTCGGCACGCTCCTGCTCCGCGAGGCCATGGCGCGCTCCGGCACATCGAGCGCCGAGCTGTTCACGGGTCACCTGAGCGAGGCGAACCTCCGGCTGTACGTGCGCGAGGGGTTCGCCGAGATCCGGCGCGAGCGCCTGCGCGAGGGCGTCGAACTCGTGTATCTCGCGAAGGCGCTCTGACCCTCGCGGATCGGCTCCAGCGACCGCGACATCCGCTCTCAGCGAACAGGAAGGCCAGATCAGCCCAGCCTTCCCTTCCTTGAAATACCTGGGATCCCGCGTAGCGTTGTACCAGACAGACGATCAGACGCTTCAGGGAAGGTGGACCAGATGACCGACATCCAGACCGCACCGCAGACGGGATCCACGGCCGACGTCGCCGCCGGAGCCTCGCAGTTCCTCACGCCAGTCGTGCACGAGCTCATCGCGCTCGCCGTGAACGGCAAGCAGGCCCACTGGCACGTGCGCGGAGCGAACTTCATCGCCGTGCACGAGCTGCTCGACGACGTGGTGGCCCACGCGCAGGAGTGGTCGGACACGGCCGCCGAGCGCGTCGTGGCCCTCGGCCTGCCGATCGACGGACGCCTCGCGACCGTCGCCGAGAAGAGCACGGGCGCGAACCCGGCCCTCGGCTTCCTCGGCTACGAGGAGACCATCGCCGACGTCGTCGCGCAGATCGACGTCGTGACGCAGCGCGTGAACGACGCGATCGAGGGTCTGGCCGAGCTCGACCCGGCCAGCCAGGACGTCGTGATCGAGATCCGCCGCGGCCTCGACAAGGACCGCTGGTTCCTCTCCTCCCACGTCGCGGTCGCGTAACGCGCGACGCTGGCGGGTTCACGGGCCCGGGTGCAGAATGCCGCTATGGCGGCCGACGCACCCGGGCCCGTTCCGTCGCCCGGAGAGGGTGACGACGATCGCTCCGCCGCGGCATCCGACGACCGCCTCCGCGGGGCGACTGGCCTGACCGACGCGCAGAAGTCGTTGCGCGCGCAGATGCTCGCGACCGAGCACTGGAGCCTGCTCGCCTCCCGCAGCACGACCCAGAGCGAGGTGCTGACGCGCATCGCCATCTTCCTGACGCTCGTCTCGGCCGGCCTCGTGACGCTCGGCGTGCTGGGCAACGCGACGGGGTTCCGCGGGTGGTTCGGCCTCGCGGCGATCGGCGTCATCGTGCTGCTGACGCTGCTCGGCGTCATCACGCAGGTGCGCGTGTTCAACACCGCGACCGAGGACCTCGCCTACGTGCTCGCCATGAACCGCCTCCGCGGCGCCTACCTCGACCTCGACCCGGGCATCGAGCCGTACTTCCTGATGGGCACCACCGACGACGGCCCCGGGATCGACCGCACGTACTACCCCTTCGCCCCGCGGGACCGCACGCAGGTGTTCGGCAGCTCGATGATGGTGATGCTGGTCGTGAACACCGCGCTCGGCGGGCTCCTCGTCGGTTCGCTCGTGTTCGCGGCGACCTCCTCGCCCGGGTGGTCGCTCGCGAGCGGCGCCGTCGTGGCGGTGGCCGCGTTCGTGCTGTGGATGCTCTGGGGGTACCGCGGGTACACCGAGGTCATGCGCGTGCACGTGCCGCTCAGGCGCTCCCCCGAGGCCTGACCGGCCCGGCCGCGAGCGTGCGAGGACCGGTCAGCGCTGCAGCCAGGCGAGCACCGCGAGCACCCGGCGGTGGTCGGTACCCGAGTCCTCGAGCGCGAGCTTCTGGAAGATCGACGTCACGTTCTTCTCGACCGCGCCCACGCCGATGAACAGCTGCTTGGCGATGCCGGAGTTCGTGCGCCCCTCGGCCATGAGCGCCATCACCTCGCGCTCGCGCGGCGTGAGCGAGGCGAGCGGGTCGCCGCGGCGGGCGAGCAGCTCGCGCACGACCTGCGGGTCGAGCACCGTGCCGCCCTGGCTGACGCGCTCGACCGCGTCCTGCAGCTCGTCGAGCGAGGCGACGCGGTCCTTCAGCAGGTAGCCCATGCCGCCGTCGCCCGACGAGAGCAGCTCGTTGGCGTAGGTGCCCTCGACGTACTGGCTGAGCAGCAGCACGCCCGCCCGCGGCATCCGCCGTCGGATCTCGATCGCGGCGCGCACGCCCTCGTCGCGGAACGTGGGCGGCATGCGCACGTCGAGCACCGCGACGTCGGGCGAGGTCGCGTCGAGCTCGGCCAGCAGGGCGTCGGCGTCGCCGTACGCGGCGACCGTCTCGAACCCGGCCTCGCCGAACAGCCGCACGAGTCCCTCGCGCAGCAGCACGGAGTCCTCGGCGAGCACGATGCGAAGGGGGCTGGCCGCCTGGTCGGTCATGCCCTCACACTAGCGAGGGCCGCATCCGTCGGTGGTCGCGAACGCCCGACCAGGTCAGCTCCGATCGGATGCCGCGAGCTCCACGTACGGGATGTGCGCGCCGATCGAGGTCGGCCCGCCGATCGGGCTGTCGACGACCAGCACCCCGTCGAGCCCGCGCACGCGCTCCTCGAGGCCGGCGAGTCCGTGCCCGGCCACCGGGGATGCGCCGCCGCGGCCGTTGTCGGTGACCCAGAGGTCGATCCAGCGCCCGGTGGCGCCCGTGTCGCGCAGGCCCACGCGCAGGCGGATGCCGCTCGCCTCGGCGTGCTTCACCGCGTTCGTCAGCAGCTCGGCCGCCACGAAGTACACGTTGCGTTCGATCGAGGCGGGCAGCGCGGCATCCGTCGGCAGCTCGATCTCGACCGTGACCGGGATCGCGCTCCGCGCGGCGAGCGACTCGAGGGCGACCGCGAGGCCACGGTCCTGCAGGATGGGCGGTGCGAAGCCCCGCGAGAGCGCGCGCAGTTCGTCGAGCGTCTCGCGCGCCTGCTCGCGTGCTTCGCCGAGCATGCCGCGTGCGCGCTCGGGGTCGCGCTCCATGGCTCGCTCGATGCTCGCGAGGTCCATCTGCAGGCGCACGAGCCGCTGCTGCGGGCCGTCGTGGATGTCGCGCTCGAGGCGGCGCAGCGACGCGTCCTCGGCCTGCACGGCGGCACCGCGGGAGGCGGACAGCCGCGAGACCTCCGCCTGGAGCACCTCGCTGCGCCAGGCGCCGAGGGTTCCGCGGGCGATGACGTCGTGGAGCAGGGTGAGGCCGCGGAACACGTACGGCAGCGTCGCGAGGAAGAGGAGGCCGACGATGATCTCGAAGACCGTCTCGCCGACGACGGGGTCGATCGTGAACGCGTTGCCGGGGAACAGCCAGTCGAGCACGACGTCGTGCACCCAGAGGTCGGTCTCGTAGTCGGGGATGAACCCGCGCCAGATCCAGCTCGTCGTGCCGGCCAGCGCGGTCGACAGCCACGCGATCGTGAGGCTCCACGTGACGACGCTGACGATCGGGTTGATGACCAGCGTGTGCAGCAGGTACAGCCAGTAGTGGCCGTCGACGAACGGGGTGAAGAGCGCCCGCCAGAAGCCGCCCTCGGGATTGTTGCGGCCCCAGACGGGCTGGGTGATCTCGGGCCGGCCGGCCCAGCGGAGCCGGACGAGCTCGAGCACCCCGAACCCTCGCGCCGTGCCGAGCGCGGCGACGACGAGGAAGATGCCGAAGACGAGCGCGATGGTGCCGATGCCCGTGAAGAACAGGGTCGAGACGACGACGAGCGCCAGGATCGCGATCGGCATCGTGAGGATGAGGAACCCCAGCTCGCGCGGCACGCCGGCCCAGAGGCGCCAGTAGCCGCGACGGCGCGGCGCGGCATCCGTCGTCTCGACCTCGCCCGCGGCGGCGCGATCGGCTGGCATGGTGTCAGTGCTCATGGTGGGTTCCTTCGCTCATCGTCGCACGCTGACCGGGCTCGACGACGGCGAACTGCCCCATCATGCCCTGGTCCTCGTGCCACAGCAGGTGGCAGTGGTACATGTACGGCGTGCCCGGGTCGGCGTAGTCGTCGAACCGCATGAGCAGCTCGTAGGTCGTCTCGGGCTCGGCGAAGATCGTGTCCTTCCAGCCCGCCAGCTCTGGCGGGGGCGCCTCGCCGTCGATCGAGGCGATGCGGAACTGCACGTCGTGCACGTGGAAGCTGTGCGGTACGGCGTTCGAGTTCTCGACGATCCAGCGCTCGAGGGTGTCGACCGTCACCGTCTCGTCGATGCGCCCCATGTCCATGGCTTCGCCGTTGATCTCGAAGCTGTCGCCCAGGCCGAAGGTGCGGGTGGTCGCGACCTCGGCCGGGTCGAAGTCCTCGATGCTCGCGAGCGCCATCCCGCCGGATCCCGGGGAAACGGATGCCGCGGGCGCGAGTTCGTCGTCGGCGCGCACCTCGAGCACGTCGAACGCGTCAGTGCCTCCGTTCATCGAGGCGACGACCGGCTCGAGGCCCGCGATCCCGGCCGTCATGCGCGACTGCAGCACGACGCGGTCCCCCGGCGTCACGCGCAGCAGCACGTCGGCGCGCTCGCCGGGCGAGAGCCGCACGTGGTCGAGGGCGACGGATGCCTCGAGCAGCCCGCCGTCGGTCGCGATGAGCTCGATCGGGCGGGCGTCGCTCCACGTGAAGGCGTAGGTTCGCGCGGTCGACGCGTTGAGCAGGCGGAGCCGCACGAGCTCGTCGGACACCTCGAGGTACGGGCCCCTGGTGCCGTTGACGAGGAGCTCGTCGCCGAGGCCGCCGGCGTAGCCGCGCTGCGGGTCCTCGCGCACGCCGTCGGCCGAGAATCCGGTGTCCTGCACGATGACCGGCACGTCGTCGACCCCGTACTCCGACGGCAGGCCCAGCGCTCGTTCCGCGTCGTCGTGCAGCAGGAACATTCCCGCGAGCCCCATCGCCACCTGCGCCTCGGTCTCCCCGTGCGGGTGCGGGTGGTACCAGAGGGTCGCGGCGGGCTGGTCGATCGCCCACTCGGGTGAGAACGACCCACCCGGCTCGATCGCCTGGTGCGGGCCGCCGTCCATCGCCGCAGGGAGGTGCATGCCGTGCCAGTGCACGGTCGTCGCCTCGTCGAGCGAGTTCGTGATGTCGACCCGCACGCGCTCGCCGCGATCGGCGACGAGGGTCGGGCCGAGGTGGGCGCCGTCGTAGCCCCAGGTCTCGCTCGGCACGCCGGGCGCGAACTCAGTGGTGCCCGCCCGGGCGTCGAGCGCGAACACCCGCGTGCCGTCGGCATCGACGTGGGACTCGGCGACCGGCGGGATCGCGAGCGGCGTGTCGAACCCGACCTCACCGGTCGTGTCGACCTGTGCGGGGGCGACGATGCCGCACCCGGCGAACGAGACGGCCACGAGGGCGCCGGCGGCGAGGGCGGCGATGCCGCTGCCGATCGCGGCGCGCGGTCTGCGGAGGAGGCTCTGGGGCATGGTCCAAGCCTCGCGATGCCTGCGGGCCCGACCCAGCCGGCGGGCGCCCCGAACGCTCCGGGGGTTTTCCCCCGGAGCGCGACTATCCGATCGTCGAATGGGTGAACCGGCCGCCGAGCAGCGTGGCGGCGACGGGCATGGCGCGGAGCTCCTCGGCGTGGGCGGCGTACGGGTCGAGTTCGAGCACCGCGAGGTCTGCGGCACCGCTCTCGCGCACCTCGGCCCCGGCGCCGTTCGTCGACGCCGCGAGCGCGACCCTCGCCTCGATCGCCTGTTCGGGATGCCACGGCTCGCGGCCGTCGCGGGTGCGGCCCACGGCCGCGGCGATCGCGACCCACGGGTCGAGCGGGGCGACCGGGGCGTCGGAGCCGAGCGCGAGCTCGACGCCCGCGGCCGCGAGCTCGGCGAGCATGAACGCGCGGTCGGTTCGGCCCGCCCAGTACCGCTCGGCGACGTCGCGGTCGTCCATGGCGTGCTCGGGCTGCACGCTCGCGACGACCCCGAGCGCGGCGAAACGGGCGACGTCGTCATGACGGAGCAGTTGCGCGTGTTCGATCGAGCCGCTGCACCCGACCGCCTCGAACGCGTCGAGCACGCGGGCGTTCGCACGATCTCCGATGGCGTGCACGGCCGGCCTGAGCCCGGCGTCGACCGCGCGGCGCATGAGGGGCACGAGTTCGTCGTAGGGCACGGTCGACAGGCCGTAGGGGTGCGCGTGCGCCTCGAGGCCCGGGTACGGGTCGAAGCACCACGCGGTGCGCGTGTTCAGCGACCCGTCGGTGATGACCTTGTAGCCGCCGACCGTCACGAGCCCGCGCGCGCCGTCGACCGGGTCGCCCGTGCGGAGCCCCTCGGCGATCGCCCGGTCGAGGTGCTGCGTGTACACGCCGAACGAGACCCGGAGCGAGCGGATGCCCCGGGCGGCCCGCCTGGCCCAGTCGTCGCGGTTCCACCGCATCTCGTAGTCGGTGATGCCGACGACGCCGCGCGAAGCCGCCCGATCGGCCGCCTCGCCGACCCACGCGTCGAGCACGTCGTCGGCGATGTCGTCGAGCTCGCGTACGAGGGCGAAGCACGCGTCTTCGCGCAGCACTCCGGACTCCCCCGCGGCGACCGTCACGCCGTGACGCCTGGCGGCCGAGGAGTTCACCCAGCACGCGTGCAGGTCGGCGGCGACGAGCACCACGGGCACCTGGCCCGAGACGGCGTCGAGCCGCTCGAGCGACGGCGCGTCGGGCCACAGCCCGTCGCGGTAGCCGAAGCCGACGACCTCGGTCGACCCGGCGTCGACGGATGCCGCGACGAGCGCCGCGACCTCGGCCGCCGAGGCGGCGGCGGCCAGGTCGAGTCGGCGCGAGACCATCGCCCACTGCGAGGCGTGCACGTGCCGATCGTGCAGGCCGGGCACCACGAACCGCCCGTCGAGGTCGACCGACCGCGCGGCGGGCCCGGACTCCTCGCCGGTGCCGCCGGAGGTTCGGGTCGGCCGGATCGATGCGACCCTGCCGTGCGCGACGTGCAGGTCGACGAGCCCCTCGCGCCCGGGCAGCCGCGCGCCGACGAGCACCAGCGGCCCTGCGGCATCCGCCGTTGGACCGGCCGTCATGCCTGGCACCGCGGACACCAGTACAGCTTTCTGGCGCCCATCTCCTCGAGCACGATGTTCGTGCCGCAGACGCGGCAGGGCTGCCCCTCGCGCTTGTAGACCCAGTGCCGGTCGTCGCGGCTGGCCATCGCCGCGCGGTAGGCCTCGGGGTCGAGGTCGTCCATGGTCATCATCTGACCGGTCTCGACGCCGATCGCGAGCAGCTTCGCCCAGTCGCGCCAGAGGTCGCGGACGACTTCCTCGGGCACGAGCCGCCCCGGGGTGTGCGGGTTCAGTCGCGCACGGAAGAGCAGTTCGGCGCGATACACGTTGCCGATGCCGGCAACGACGTTCTGGTCCATGAGGAGCAGCCCGATCGGGGTCGGCTTCCTGCGCACCACCGTCGTGAACCGCTCCTCGGCCGCCGGGCCCGGGTCGAGCAGCGGATCGGGCCCGAGCTTGGCGACGATCGCCTCGACCTGGGCGGGATCGAGCACCTCGCACGCCGTCGGCCCGCGCAGGTCGGCGCACACCGTCTCGGTCAGCAGCCGCACCCGCACCTGGCCGATCGGCTCGGGCGGGAACGTGTCGAGGGTCGCGCCCTCCTTCTCGGACTCCGACATGCGCAGCCGGGTCTTGCGGGGAGCCCCGATCGAGGTGATCGAGTTCTCGCCCGCGGAGTCGAGCACGACCGCGTCGGGGTTGGCCGAGTCGAGGAACGTGCCGCGCTGGTTCGTCTGCCCCATGCGGCCGTTCGCCGACGCGATCGTGGCGTCCATCAGGATGTCGCCCGCGAAGTCCCACGCCCCGTACATGCCGAGGTGCACGCGAAGCCAGCGGTCGCCCTCGAACCCGAGGAACATCTGCTTGCCGACCGCGCGGGCGTCGGTCGCGCGTCGCCCGTCGAGGTCGGCCGCGCCCTGCGCGAACCGGCCCTGCGGGCTCGAGGCGCGCACGACGTGCCCGACGAAGTTGCGCTCGAACTGCCGGGTGATGCGATGGACGGAATGCCCCTCGGGCACGCCGCCGCCTACGCCTCGGTCGCGGCGGGCTTGTCGACGCCCTTGCCTGCGATGTCGCCGGTGGTCTCGTACTCCGCCAACTGGGCGATGCGGCGCACGTGCCGCTCGTCGCCCGAGAACGGCTCGGCGATGAACGCGTCGATGTAGCGGATCGCCTCCTCGACGGTGTGCTGGCGCGCGCCGATCGAGATGACGTTCGCGTCGTTGTGCTGGCGCGCGAGGATCGCGGTGTCCATGCTCCACACCAGGGCCGCCCGGATGCCGACGACCTTGTTCGCGGCGATCTGCTCGCCGTTGCCGGAGCCGCCGAACACGACGCCGAGCGCGTGCACGCCCGAGGCCTGGTCGGCGGCCACGGCGAGCGCGGCGTTGATGCAGAAGGCCGGGTAGTCGTCGAGGGCGTCGTACTCGGTGGGTCCGTGGTCGCGCACCTCGTGACCGGCGTTGGTCAGGTGGTCGACGAGGGTACGGCTGAATTCGAGGCCGGCGTGGTCGGTCGCGATGTGGATGCGCATGCGTCGATTCTAGGGATCCGGCACCCATGTGACGGCCCGCCCGTGCGGCTGCGCCCACGCGAGCTGCACGCCGTCGAGCGCGAGCACGAGGTCGCTGGACTCGTTGGGCACGTCGTCGCGCACCCGGATGCCGTCGACGACCCGCCTCCCCTCGACCGAGAGCCAGTGCCCGGGCAGTTCGCGCACCTGACGGGCGAAGCGCCTTCGCCCGTCGTCGTCGAGGTACATGAGCACGGCGGTGTGGAAGACGACGAGCGTGGCGTGCGGAGGGGCTTCTGCGGCGAGCGCGGCGAGCCGTTCGTTGAGGTCGCCCGCGACGAGGTGGGGCGGGTCCGCGGCCGCGATGCGCGCGGCCGCGCGCAGGCGCGCTCGCCGGTCGTCGTGCTCGGGCCAGACGAGGGCGTCGAGCCATGCGACGTCCGACTCCGATCGGACGTCGAGGGGGTTGAGGTCGATGCCCGCGCGCCAGACGATGTCGGGCATGCGGCTCGGCACCGGCGCGGGGTCCGGGCCCCTGACGGCGCACTCGAGCAGCACGAGGCTCGCGCCGTCGGCGGGTTCGAGCAGCATGTGGCCCGGGTGCGCGGTTCCGGTGTACCGGTAGCCGTAGCGGTCGGGGTAGAGGCAGAGCCCGGCCGACGCACCGACCTCCAGCAGCGCGATCGGCCCCTCGATGCCGCCCAGCACCGGCAGGTGCAGCGCGCAGCGGCCGGCCTCGTTCGTCTGCGTCGCGTGCGTGAGCGCCACCTCGCGCACCGCGCTCCAGTTGGCGGCGAGCCACGCCGCGAACTCCGGGTACGTTCCGGCCTCCGCACCGAGCAGGCGCGCGGCCGAGAACACCAGGTTGGGCTGCCGCTTCGGCGGCGGAAGCTCGTCGATGAGGGCCTGCGCCGCGGCATCCGTCGCCACGCCCTCGGCCCACGCTTCGTAGACGGCGGACATGCCCCTGGCCTCGACCTCCGCGAAGGAGCGGTACCGGTCGGCCGTCGAGGCCGTGGCGTCGGTGCTCGTGCTCATGTCGTCACGCTACCCCTCGGGGTCGGCACGGCTCCCAGCCGGCCGTCGGTCGCGCCGTCGTAGAATCCACGGATGCCCTCCGACGCCCCCGAACCCGCCAGCGCGCCCACGATCGACCCGCGCGACCTCGAGACGACGCTGCGCGTGCTCGCCGCGCTCAGCGAGCTCGACGAGGACGACCCCGACGTCGACACCGTGCGCCACGCCACGGCGAAGATGTTCAAGGCCGTCAAGTTCGCACGGCGCGCACGCAAGCGCCAGGCGATCCAGGAGGCCGACAAGGCCGTCATCGCCGCGACGGCGACCGGCGCGCCGACGCGCATCGACGACGAGGCCCGCGGTGCCGACCTCGTGAGCGGCACCGCGGCGCGCACGGCGGGCGAGCTGCTCGTGGCCCGCCCCTGCTACATCTGCAAGCAGCGGTACACGCTCGTCGACGCGTTCTACCACCAGCTCTGCCCCACGTGCGCGGCCATGAGCCACGCCAAGCGCGACGCCCGCACCGACCTCACCGGCAAGCGCGCGCTGCTCACAGGCGGCCGGGCGAAGATCGGCATGTACATCGCCCTTCGGCTGCTGCGCGACGGCGCGCACACCACCATCACGACCCGGTTCCCGCGCGACGCCGCCCGACGCTTCGCCGCGATGCCCGACGCCTCCGACTGGCTGCACCGCCTGCGCATCGTCGGCATCGACCTGCGCGACCCGGCCCAGGTCATCGCCCTCGCCGACGACGTCGCGGCGCAGGGTCCGCTCGACATCCTCATCAACAACGCGGCGCAGACCGTGCGACGCTCCCCCGGCTCGTACTCGCCGCTCGTCGAGGCCGAGTCCTCGCCCCTGCCCGACGGCCCGATGCCGGAGCTCGTGACCTTCGGCCACACCAACGACGCGCACCCGCTCGCGCTCGCCGACTCCGTCTCGAGCCACCCCGTGCTCTCGTCGGGGCTGTTCGCCGGCACCATGACGGCCGACGACCTGACCGCCCTCGCGCTCGCGCCCGGGTCGAGCTCCCTCGCGAGGCTCGCCGACCGCACCGCCATCGACGCGGGCGGGCTCGTGCCCGACCTGCACCACGAGAACAGCTGGAGCGCGGTCGTGCAGGAGGTCGACCCCCTCGAGATGCTCGAGGTGCAGCTCTGCAACACGACGGCGCCGTTCATCCTCGTGAGCCGGCTGCGCGCCTCGCTCGCCGCATCGTCGGCGCGACGCACCTACATCGTCAACGTCTCGGCCATGGAGGGCGTCTTCAGCCGCGGCTACAAGGGGCCGGGGCATCCGCACACGAACATGGCCAAGGCGGCCGTGAACATGCTCACCCGCACGAGCGCGAAGGAGATGCTCGCCGACGGGATCCTCATGACGAGCGTCGACACCGGCTGGATCACCGACGAGCGCCCGCACCCCACCAAGGTGCGCCTCGCCGAAGAGGGGTTCCACGCGCCCCTCGACCTCGTCGACGGTGCGGCACGGGTGTACGACCCCATCGTGCGCGGCGAGGCCGGCGAAGACGTGACGGGCGTGTTCCTCAAGGACTACGCGGCCTCGGGCTGGTGACGCACCCCCATCGCTGGGGAGGGCGGCAGGCGGCCCCCCGGCGCTAGGCTCCGAGCATCCACGAGGAAGGTGGGTGCCCGTGCTGCTCATGTTCGCGTGCGGGGCACTGCTCGCAACAGGCATCGTGCTCGCGGTGCGCTGGTCGGGCGAGCGGTTCGTCGCCCCGCAGCGACCCGCGGCCCTCGCACGACGTGCGGACGCGGCATCCGAGGCGGTATCCGAGGCGGAGTCCGATGCGGCGTCCGGTGCCGTGCGCCCGTCGGCCCGCCACCTGGCCGGGCTGCGGGTGTATGCCTGGTGGGCGACCGTCCTCACGGTGCTCGGCACGCTGTCGGGCTTGCTCGTGACCGGCGCCGGCGGACGCCTCGTGATGCGCATGCTCGCCGCGACCTCGCCCGGCGCGACCGGTCGCAGCACCGAGGCCGAGGCGATCGTCGGCGAGATCACGCCGGAGGGCACGCTCGCCTACCTGGTCTTCGGCGCACTGCCCTTCGCGTTCGCCTCGGCCGCCCTCTACCTGCTCGTCGAACCGTGGCTGCCGCGCGGCAGATTCGGCGGCGCCGCATTCGGCCTCGTGCTGCTGGTCTGCGTCGCTCCGTTCGTCGACCCGCTCAGGGCCGCCAACGTCGACTTCGACATCGTCGGACCCGGATGGCTCTCGGTGCTCGCCTTCGCGACTCTGGCGGTGCTGCACGGCGCATTCCTCGCGGCCGTCGCCGGTCGGCTGAGCCGGAGCCTGCCGCTCGTCTCGCGGCGCCGGTGGGTCGGGCCGCTCTCGCCGCTCCTCGCGGCGATCGTGCTGCTGCCCGTCGGGGTCGCCCTGGCGGTCGGCGCGCTGGCCGCCTTCGTGGCGCCGAGGGTGCTGCCGTGGTTCCTCGACCTGCGGGCGTCACGAGCAGGGGTGCTCGTCGGGCGCGTGCTCCTCGGTCTCGGCGTGCTCGCCTCGCTGCCGACGTTCGTGAGCGGGGTGTTCTCTATCGTGCAGCGGTGACGACGGTCCGCGGCGTGCGCGGGCGAGGCGCGGCATCCGCTCGCCCGGCGCTCGGCGCTCGGTACTCGGCTGCGGGCGAACACACCGTGTCGACGACGGGCTCGAGGGCTAGGCTGGTTCGCGTTGCCCGCGGCCACGAGCCGCGCAGATTTCCGCGAAGGAGCCCACGTGCCTGGAGAGAACCTCACCCGATCCGAAGCCGAGGAGCGCGCGGCGCTCGTCACGGTGCACGACTACGACGTCGTGCTCGACGTGACGACCGGCCCAGAGGTCTTCAAGACCACGACGACGGTCCGGTTCGACGCCGCCACGCCCGGCGCCTCGACGTTCATCGACGCCATCACGGCCGCGGTGCACTCGGTCACGTTGAACGGCGTCGAGCTCGACCCCGCCGAGGTCAGCGACGGCGTGCGCATCCAGCTGCCGGACCTCGCCGCGCAGAACGAGCTCGTCGTCGTCGCAGACGGGCGCTACATGAACACCGGCGAGGGCCTGCACCGCTTCGTCGACCCCGTCGACGGCGAGGTCTACCTCTACACCCAGTTCGAAGTGCCCGACTCGCGCCGCATGTTCGCCGTGTTCGAGCAGCCCGACCTCAAGGCCGCCTTCCGCTTCACGGTCACCGCGCCCGCCCACTGGGAGGTCGTGTCGAACTCGCACACGCCCGAGCCCGTCGACGCGCACGAGGGCGCGAAGACGTGGGCGTTCGAGCCCACCCAGCGCATCTCGAGCTACATCACCGCGCTCATCGCCGGCCCGTACGCGGTCGTGCGCGACGAGCTCACGAGCGCCGACGGCCGCGTCATCCCGCTCGGGGTGTTCAGCCGCAAGAGCCTGTCGCAGTACCTCGACGCCGACTACGTCTTCGAGAAGACCAAGCAGGGCTTCGAGTACTTCGAGGCGAAGTTCGGCGTGCCCTATCCGTTCCCGAAGTACGACCAGCTCTTCGTGCCCGAGTACAACGCCG
The DNA here is from genome assembly GCF_042884735.1 of Agromyces sp. NPDC058110. Classification (NCBI taxonomy): domain Bacteria; kingdom Bacillati; phylum Actinomycetota; class Actinomycetes; order Micrococcales; family Microbacteriaceae; genus Agromyces; species Agromyces sp. NPDC058110. Next base: position 640,004 of record NZ_JBHVTI010000001.1, read on the forward strand.
GCGCGATGGAGAACGCGGGCGCCGTCACCTTCACCGAGGCGTACGTCTTCCGCTCCAAGGTGACCGACGCCATCAAGGAGCGCCGCGTCGTCACGATCCTGCACGAGCTCGCCCACATGTGGTTCGGCGACCTCGTGACCATGAAGTGGTGGAACGACCTGTGGCTGAACGAGTCGTTCGCCGAGTGGGCCTCGACCATCGCCACCGCAGAGGCCACCGAGTGGACCGAGGCGTGGACCACGTTCAACTCCATGGAGAAGAGCTGGGCCTACCGCCAGGACCAGCTGCCCTCGACGCACCCCATCGTCGCGACCATCAACGACCTCGAAGACGTGCTCGTGAACTTCGACGGCATCACGTACGCCAAGGGCGGCTCGGTGCTGAAGCAGCTCGTCGCCTGGGTGGGCATCGACGCGTTCTTCGCGGGCGTCTCCGCCTACTTCCAGAAGCACCAGTGGGGCAACACGACCCTGGCCGACCTGCTCGTCGAGCTCGAGGCCGCGAGCGGCCGCGACCTGACCGAGTGGTCGAAGCTCTGGCTCGAGACCTCCGGCGTCAACACGCTGCGCCCCGAGATCGAGACCAACGCCGATGGCGCCATCACCTCATTCGCCGTGCTGCAGTCAGCTCCCGCCGACTACCCGACGATCCGTCCGCACCGCCTCGCGATCGGGTTCTACAACCTCCGCGACGGCAAGCTCGTGCGCGAGCACCGCGTCGAGCTCGACGTCGACGGCGAGCGCACGGATGTCGCGGAGCTGGTCGGCCTCGCACGCCCAGCGCTCGTGCTGCTGAACGACGACGACCTCGCCTACGCGAAGATCCGCCTCGACGACGCCTCGCACGGCGTTGCGCTCGCGAACCTCAGCGAGATCCAGGACCCGCTGGCCCGCGCGCTCGTCTGGAGCTCCGTGTGGGACGCCACTCGCGACGGCGAGACCCGTGCGAGCGACTACCTCGCCCTCGTGCTCGGCAACATCGCGAGCGAGACCGAGTCGACGACCCTGCGCATCGTGCTCGCGAACGCCGCGCTCGCCGCGGGCGCGTACACCGAGCCCGCCCGTCAGTCCGAGGCGCTGGGCGCCGTCGCCGACGGCTTCTGGCGCCTCGCGCAGGAGGCCGAGGCCGGCAGCGACGCGCAGTTCCAGTTCACGACGAGCTTCGCCGGTCTCGCCGAGCACGGCTCGCACGTCGACGACCTCGCGGCGCTGTTCGACGGCTCGCTGAAGCTCGACGGCCTCGAGATCGACACCGACCTCGGCTGGAAGCTGCTCATCGCGCTCGTCGCCTCGGGTCGCGCGGGCGACGCCGAGATCGACGCCCGCCTGGCCGACGACAACACCGCCACCGGCCAGCAGTCGGCGGCGCACGCCCGTGCCGCGATCCAGACCCTCGAGGGCAAGGAGCGTGCCTGGGCGTCGCTCGTCGACGTCGACACCGCGACGAACACCGTGGTGCGCGAGACCGCGGCCGGCTTCCTCCGGGCGACCGACCCCGCGCTGCTCGAGGCGTTCGTCGAGCGCTACTTCGGAATGCTCGACGGCGTGTGGGAGGCGCGCAGCTACGCCATCGCCGAGAAGCTCGTCGACGGCCTCTACCCGTCACCGCTCGCGAACCGGGCGCTCGCCGACGCGAGCCGCGCGTGGCTGGAGGCGCACCCCGCCGTGCCGGCCCTGCGCCGCCTGATCGTCGAACGGCTCGCCGGCGTCGACCGCGCACTCGTGGCGCAGGAGCGCGACGCCCAGCAGGGCTGACCTCCGGCACCGCCACCGGGGCGGGCGGGCATCGTCCTCACGGTCGATGCGCGCCCGCCCCGAATCATCCTCCGGACGGATGCCCCCGGTCACCCGCGCTCAATAGCCTCGAAGGATGATCACCGCAGCAGGGCTCGTCAAGCGCTACGGCGCGAAGACGGCCGTCAACGACCTCAGTTTCACCGTACGCCCCGGCCAGGTCACCGGGTTCCTCGGCCCGAACGGTGCGGGCAAGTCCACGACCATGCGCATGATCGTGGGCCTCGACCGGCCCACGTCGGGCACGGTCACGGTCAACGGCAAGCCCTACGCCGAACACCGGGCGCCCCTGCACGAGGTCGGCGCACTGCTCGACGCCAAGGCCGTGCACACCGGCCGCACGGCGTACAACCACCTGCTCGCGATGGCCGCGACGCACGGCATCGGCGCGAGCCGCGTGCGCGAGGTCATCGAGCTCACCGGGCTCGAGTCGGTCGCCCGCAAGCGCGTCGGCGGCTTCTCGCTCGGCATGGGCCAGCGGCTCGGCATCGCCGCAGCCATGCTCGGCGACCCCGCGACCCTCATCCTCGACGAGCCCGTGAACGGGCTCGACCCCGAGGGCGTGCTCTGGGTGCGCCGGTTCGTGCGGCACCTGGCATCCGAGGGCCGCACGGTGTTCCTCTCGTCGCACCTCATGAGCGAGATGGCGCTCACGGCCGACCACATCATCGTGCTGGGCCGCGGCGAGATCATCGCCGACGCCCCGGTCGCCGACATCATCGCCGGTGGCACCCGCGCGCGCGTGCTCGTGCGCACGCCTCACGCCTCGCAGCTCGCCGACCTCCTCACGGCCCCCGAGATCGCGGTCATCCGCTCCGAGGGCGGCGCGCTCGAGGTCACCGGCCTCGAAGCCGCGGCCATCGGCGACCTCGCCGCACAGCACGGCTTCGCCATCCACGAACTCACCCCGCTCAGCGCCTCGCTCGAAGACGCCTACATGGCGCTCACCGCAGACGCCGTCGAATACCGCACGGAGGCCGTCCGATGACCGCGCTCGCCCCTCAGACCACGACCACCCGGCCCGCGCCCACGACCCGGCTGACGTTCGGCGGCATCCTCCGCTCCGAGTGGATCAAGCTCCGCAGCCTCCGATCGACCGCCTGGTCGTACGCCATCGTCATCGCCATCTCGCTCGGCATGGCCCTCGTCATGTCGCTCAGCATGGTGAGCATGAGCGAGGGCGGCGGCCCCGTCGGCACCGATCAGGGCGCGTCGCTCCTCGTGCAGTCGTCGGTCTTCGGCGTCTACTTCGGGCAGCTCGTCGCCGGGGTGCTCGGTGTGCTCATCATCAGCGGCGAGTACACCACGGGCATGATCCGCTCGACCCTCACCGCGGTGCCGAAGCGGCTGCCCGCGCTCGCCGCGAAGGCCGTCGTGCTCTTCGTCGCCACCTTCGTCGTCGGCCTCATCGCGAACCTCGGCGCGTTCCTCGTCTCGTCGATCGTGTTCGCCGGCATCGACGTGTCCGCGAGCCTCGCAGACCCGGCCGCCTTCCTCCCGTTGCTCGGCGGCGCGCTCTACCTCGCGCTGGTCTCGGTCTTCGCACTCGGCGTCGGCACCATGCTCCGCAGCAGCGCCGGCGGCATCGCTGCGGTGCTCGGCCTGATCCTGCTCGTGCCGACCGTGTTCGCGATGATCCCGGCCGAATGGGCGGGCGAGGTCATCCCGTACCTGCTCTCGAACGCGGGCATGGGCATCTTCACGTCGACGAGCGCGACGCCGACCGACGGCGAGTTCGGCGCGTGGGCGAACCTGCTCATCGTGCTCGGGTGGGTCGCGGCCGCAGCCATCGGCGGCTCGGTGCTGCTGAAGCGCCGCGACGCGTAGCGCCGCCGGGGCGCCCCGCCGCCCTCGCCCCCGATCCGCGGCCTGCGGGTCGGGGGCGATCCGCGCCTGCGCGTTCGGATCCGCTCCCCGCGGAACCCGGGCCGCCGCGCCGCCCCGCGCACCCTGAGAACGTGTCGGCGCGGCTCGATAGGCTGGCTTGTCCACGACCAACGGAGGCCCTGCCCATGCCCGCTGCCGATCTCACCCGAATCGAAGCCGAGGAGCGCGCCGCGGTCGTCTCCGCCGTGTCGTACGAGGTCGAGCTCGACCTCACCGGCGACGGCGAGACGTTCGCCTCGACGACCGTGGTGCGCTTCGCCGCATCGCCGGGGGCCGCGACGTTCATCGAGGCGACGACGCGCGAGGTGCACGGCATCACGTTGAACGGGCGCGCGATCGACCCCGCGGCGGCCTCCGACGGGCGGCGCATCGTGCTCGACGGTCTCGACGAGGTCAACGAGCTGCGCGTGGCGAGCACCTGCGCCTACACGAACACGGGCGAGGGGCTGCACCGCTTCGTCGATCCCGTCGACGACGCGGTCTACCTGTACACCGAGTTCGCGGTCGCCGAGGCGAACCGCGTCTACGCGGTCTTCGACCAGCCCGATCTGAAGGCCGCCGTGCGCTTCACGATCACGGCCCCGTCGCACTGGGTCGTGCTGAGCAACGCCCCGACGCCCACGCCGGTCGCGACGACCGATCCGACGACGGATGCCGCGGTGTGGGCGTTCGAGACGGGCCCCGTCATCTCGAGCTACATCGTCGCCATCGTCGCGGGCGCCTACGCCCGGTGGCAGGGCAGCGCCACGAGCACCGACGGACGCGAGATCCCGCTCGGGCTGTTCACGCGCGCCTCGCTCGCGCAGTACGCCGAGCCCGACATCATGTTCGACACCGTGCAGGCCGGCCTCGCGTTCTACGAGCAGGCGTTCGGCGTGCCGTACCCGTTCGGCAAGTACGACCAGATCTTCGTGCCCGAGTACAACTGGGGCGCCATGGAGAACGTGGGCGCGGTCACGTTCAACGAGAACTACCTGTTCCGCTCGCGTGTCTCCGACGCGAGGCGCGAGCAGCGCGCGATCGTCGTGCTCCACGAACTCAGCCACATGTGGTTCGGCGACTCGGTCACGATGCGCTGGTGGAACGACCTGTGGCTCAACGAGTCGTTCGCGACCTGGGCCTCGACGCTCGCGACCTCCAGAGTGACGGAGTTCACCGGGGTCTGGGCGACCTTCGCGAGCGACGAGAAGACGTACGCCGCCGAACAGGACCAGCTGCCCTCGACGCACCCGATCGTCGCGCCCATCGAGTCCCTCGCCGACGTCGAGGTCAACTTCGACGCCATCACCTACGACAAGGGCGCCTCCGTGCTGAAGCAGCTCGTCGCGTGGGTCGGCCTCGAGGCGTTCCAGCAGGGCGTCGGCGCCTACCTGCGCGCTCACGCGGGCGGCAACGCGACGCTCCGCGACCTCCTCGACGAACTCGAGCGCGCGAGCGGGCGGGGGCTCACCCGGTGGTCCGAGCTGTGGCTCGAGACCGCAGGGGTGAACACGCTGCGCGCACACCTCGAGACCGGCGCCGACGGGGTCATCACCTCGGCCGTCATCGAGCAGACCGCCGCCGCGTCGCATCCCACCCTTCGCCCGCACCGGCTCGCGATCGGCTGCTACGAGCTCGACGAGTCCGGCGCCCTCGCGCGCACCGCGCGGTTCGAGATCGACGTCGACGGGCCGAGCACGTCGGTGCCCGAACTCATCGGCCTCGTGCGTCCCGATCTGCTGCTCGTGAACGACGACGACCTCACGTACGCCAAGGTCCGACTCGACGACGTCTCGTTCGGCACCGCCGTCGACCGGCTCAGCGACCTCGGCGACCCCGTCGCCCGCGCGGTGATCCTGGGGTCGGCGTGGGACGCGGTGCGCGACGCCGAGTTCGCCGCGAGCGACTTCGTGCGGCTCGTGCTCGGCAGCGTCGGCCACGAGACGCAGTCCTCCTCTCGGGGGCTCGCCCTCACGCGGCTCGAGACCGCGCTCTCGCGCTACCTCGCCGACGCGCACCGCGACCGGGTCGCGGCCGAGGCCGGCGACGCCGTCTGGGCGCTCGCCGAGCTCGCCGAGGCCGGATCCGACGCGCAGCTGCAGTTCGTGAAGGCGTTCACCCAGCTCGCGAGCTCCCCCGCGCACGCCGATGTGCTCGGCAGCGTGCTCGACGGCTCCATCAGGCTCGCGGGCCTCGAGGTCGACACCGACCTCCGATGGGAGCTGGTGATCGCGCGCGCGGCGCTCGTCGAGGCATCCGACCCGGTCGTCGACGACGAGATCGACGCGGCGCTCGCCCTCGACGACACGGCGAAGGGGCGGCGCCTGGCCGAGACCGCCCGGGCGGCCAGGCCCGATCAGGCGGTGAAGGATGCCGCGTGGCAGCGCGTCTTCTCCGACGCGGCCATCTCGAACGACCTGGCACGCGCGATCGCCGACGGATGGCGTCGCACGTCGTCGCCCGATCTGCTCGCCTCGAGCGTCGAGCCCTACTTCGCGGGCCTCCGGCAGGTCTGGGCCGAGCGGAGCTTCACGATGGCTTCGTTGGTCGTGAAGCGGTTGTTCCCGTCGCCGCTCGTCACCGACGAGGTCGCCGATGCCGCGCGCACCTGGCTCTCCGACAATGCGACGGCCCCGGCTCCGTTGCTCCGACTCGTCTCGGAGCAGCTCGACGAGCTCGAGCGCGCGCTCCGGGCACGGGCCCGCGACGCCGACGCGCTCGGCTGACTCCCGGACGACGCTGCGTAGACTCGCACCGATGCTCCACGTTGCCGACGAACGACCCCGAACCCGCACCAGAACCCACCGCAGAACCGAGGTGAACCGCCCGTGCCCGATTTCTGGAACCGACTCGTGACCTGGTGGACGGAGTCCTGGGACGAATACCTCGCGACCATCATCCAGGTCGCGATCATCGTCGGCGTCGCCCTGCTGATCCGCTGGCTGCTCCTGATCAGCATCGACCGCGTCGTCACGCAGATCGTGAGCGGCGTCAAGCGCAAGCAGGACGTGACCGACACGCAGGCCCTGCAGGCCTCGCCCCTCGCGGCCGTGCGCGTCGTGCAACGCACGCGCACGCTGGGCTCGGTGTTCCGCAACGTCGTGAACGTGACGATCTTCATCATCGCGACCCTGCTCGTGGTGAACGCGATCAACAGAGACATCCTCGGTTCGTTCGCCCTGCTGTCGGCAGCGATCGGCGCCGGTCTCGGTTTCGGAGCCCAGAACATCGTGAAAGATGCCCTGAACGGCATCTTCATGGTCGTCGAGGACCAGCTGGGCGTCGGCGACGTCGTCGACCTGGGGCCGGCGACGGGCATCGTCGAGGAGGTGCAGATCCGCATCACGAAGGTGCGCGACGTGAACGGCACGCTCTGGTTCGTGCGAAACGGCGAGATCCTGCGCGTCGGCAACATGTCGCAGGGTTGGGCGCGCGTCATCGTCGACCTGGCCGTGCCCTACGAAGCCGATGTCGAAGCCGTCGAGGCCGAGATGCTCAAGGCCGCGAACGAGCTCGCCCACTCGGGCAAGTGGCGCTCGCGCGTGCTCGAGAAGCCCGAGATCTGGGGTCTCGAGTCGATCTCCGACGACGCGATGGTCGTGCGCATCGTGCTCAAGGTGCGCACGTCGTCGAAGGATGACATCGCACGCGAACTCCGCATGCGGCTCAAGCACGCCGTCGACGGCATGGGTGTCAAGCTGCCGAGCCTCAACTCGGTCGTCCTCACCGGATTCGACGGCGCGACCCGGGTGAAGGGCGCCAAGCCGCCGAAGACCTCGCCGAACGCCGTCCTCTCCAACGAGGCCGTCAAGGCATCGACCGCCAAGGCGAAGAAGGCGCAGCGAGCGAGGTCCGCGCCGAAGCCCCCCACGGTTCCCCCCACCGATCCGCCGACCACCGGAGCCCCCTCGTGACCGACGACCAGCAGCCACCGGCATCCGTGCCCCTGACCCCCGTGCCGCCGGCATCCGTCCCGCTGCGCGGCAGCGAGCACGGTTCGGCCCTCGGCGCGTCGTTCTACGAGACCGTGGGCGGGCGGCCGACCTTCGAACGACTCGTGCACGAGTTCTACCGCGGCGTGGCCGACGACCCGGTGCTGCGCCCCATGTACCCCGAAGCAGACCTCGGTCCGGCCGAGGAACGCCTCCTGCTCTTCCTCGAGCAGTACTGGGGCGGGCCCGGCACGTACAGCGAGCAGCGCGGCCACCCGCGGCTCCGCATGCGCCACGCCGGGTTCAAGGTCAACCCCGACGCGCGCGATCGCTGGCTCGCGCACATGCGCACCGCGGTCGACGCGCTCGAACTCCCGCCGCTCACCGAGGAGACTCTGTGGGATTATCTTCAGCGTGCGGCGTTCGCGATGGTGAACACGTTCGAGGAGTGACCCGACCCTCGAGTGCCCGAGCCGCACACGAGTGACGAAGGAGTCCCCTGTGCCCGCATCCCCCAACGCGAGCCCCGAACCCGCCGCGATCGTCGTCGGGGCCGGACTGTCCGGCCTCGTCGCCGCCGCCGAGCTCGTCGACGCCGGCAAGCGCGTGCTGATCGTCGACCAGGAGCCCGAGGCGAGCCTCGGCGGCCAGGCGCACTGGTCGTTCGGCGGCCTGTTCCTCATCGACTCCCCCGAGCAGCGCCGCATGGGCGTGAAGGACTCCCTCGACCTCGCGCGCCAGGACTGGGAGGGCACCGCCGGGTTCGACCGCGACGAAGACGAGTGGGGGCGCAGGTGGGCCGAGGCCTACCTCGACTTCGCCGCAGGCGACAAGCGGGCCTGGCTGCACGCCAAGGGCGTGCGCTTCTTCCCCATCGTCGGCTGGGCCGAACGCGGCGGCTACAACGCCATCGGCCACGGCAACTCGGTTCCGCGGTTCCACATCACCTGGGGCACCGGCCCCGGCGTACTCGCCCCGTTCATCGCGCGCGTGAAGGCGGGCGAAGCGGCCGGGCTCGTCGAGTTCAAGCATCGGCATCGAGTCGACGAGCTCATCGTCGAAGACGGTGCGGTCGTCGGCGTGCGCGGCGCAGTGCTCGCTCCCGATGATGCGGGGCGGGGCGAGTCGAGCAACCGCGACGTCGTCGGCGAGTTCGAGCTGCGGGCACCGGCCGTGGTCGTCGCCTCGGGAGGCATCGGCGGCAACCACGACCTCGTGCGCCAGTCGTGGCCCGAGCGCCTCGGCACGCCGCCCGAGCACATGCTCTCCGGCGTTCCCGCCCACGTCGACGGACGCATGCTGGCCATCTCCGAGCAGGCCGGTGCCCGCCTCGTGAACGGCGACCGCATGTGGCACTACACCGAGGGCATCACCAACTGGGACCCGATCTGGCCGATGCACGGCATCCGCATCCTGCCCGGCCCGTCGTCGCTCTGGTTCGACGCCGAGGGCAATCGGATGCCGGTGCCGCTGTTCCCCGGCTTCGACACCCTCGGCACGCTCGAGCACATCCAGACCACCGGACATGAGCACACCTGGTTCGTGCTCACGCAGAAGATCATCGAGAAGGAGTTCGCGCTCTCCGGCAGTGAGCAGAACCCCGACCTCACCGGCAAGGACGTGAAGCTGCTCGCCCAGCGCGTGCGACCGGGCGCCACCGGCCCGGTCGAGGCGTTCAAGGAGCACGGAGCCGACTTCGTCGTCGCCGACTCGCTCGACGAACTGCTCGAGGGCATGCGCGCCCTCTCCCCCGAGGTCGAGCTCGACACGGCGAACATCGAACGCGAGATCTTGGCCCGCGACCGCGAGGTCGACAACGAGTTCACCAAGGACCTGCAGCTGACCGCCGTGCGCGGCGCCCGCAAGTACCGCGGCGACAAGCTGATCCGCGTGGCGACGCCGCACCGCATCCTCGACCCGAAGGCCGGGCCGCTCATCGCGGTGAAGCTGCATATCCTCACCCGCAAGAGCCTCGGCGGCATCCAGACCAACCTCGATGCGCAGGCGCTCGACGCGACCGGCACGCCCGTGCCCGGCCTCTACGCGGTGGGCGAGGCGGCCGGCTTCGGCGGAGGCGGCGTGCATGGGTACCGCGCGCTCGAGGGCACATTCCTCGGCGGATGCCTCTTCACCGGCCGCACCGCCGGGCGCGCGATCGCCCGCGGCTGAAACGGGGCCGTGCCCCGGAGCAGAATCGTTCCGGGGCAGGCCACCGGTCTCAGCGCGATGGGCCCTGCGTGCGCCGAACCCGGAGCGCTCGGGATGCCGGACCGCCTACGCCTTGAGCGTCCAGGGCTTGCGGCGCACGAGCACGTGACCCCGCCGCGAGCTGAGGCGCGTCCACGGGCCGGTCTCGAAGAGCTTGACCTCGTCTTCACCGAGGAACCCGAGGCTGAACGCCGCGAACGCCGCTCCGGTCGGCACGTACTCGACGCCCTCGACGCCGCGCCCCCACACCTCGGAGCGCACGCGCTGCACGAGCTGCTCGCCCGTGCCTGCGGGAATGGCGGCCGCCACCTCGTCGATGCCGGCGCGGGCCGCGGACTCGAGCGTCGCGGCATCCGTCTCCCCGAGAGGCCGCCACCCGCCGCGGGGCGGGGAGATGCCCGCCCAGGTGACGGTGTTGACTTCGGGCGGGCGCGACATCGTGACGGGCCGAGATTCGTCGTCTTCGGCGAGGTCGCCGCGGGCGCGCACGATGCGGTCGACGAGGGAGCGCATCGGCACGACCGAGTCGAAGTCCTCGGTGTCGACGAGCGAGAACGTGCGCAGGCCGAGCACGGTGGGGCTCTCATCGAGGATGCCGCGCGGATACAGGATCGCCGTATAGACCGCGAGGATGCCCGAGCCTGCGATGAGTCGAACCGACCCGTCTTCGACCCGGCCCGCGCGTTGCAGGTAGGTGTGCAGATCGCCGAGCGAGAGGCTGTCGGCAAGCGTGAATTGAGAGACCATCTGCTGTCTAAACTACCAAGTGCGCGCCCGCGTGCCGATTCCGGCGGTCATCGGAAGCCGCGGCCGACCTCGATCGATTCGGAGACAGCATGAACGGACCCATCGACGGCCTCCTGAGCACCTTGCGCCTGACCGACACGGGTGCTCGCACGACCGAGGACATCTACACCGGACCCTCCCAGTGGATGCCGCTGGGGCGCGTGTTCGGCGGGCAGGTGCTCGCCCAGTCGCTCATCGCGGCGATGCACACGGTCGACGAGGCACGCGTGCTGCATTCGATGCACGGCTACTTCCTGCGGCCGGGTGACGTCGACCACCCGATCACGTTCTCGGTCGACCGCCTGCACGACGGCCGGTCGTTCTCGACGCGTCGCACCCACGCGTACCAGAAGGGCGAGCCGATCCTCTCGCTCATCGCCTCCTTCCAGACCGAGGACGACGGCGTCGAGCACCAGGTCGACATGCCGACCGACATCCCCGACCCCGAGTCGTTGCCCTCCACCGCCGAGGTGATCGGCCACCTCGACCACGCGATGGCGCAGTACTGGTCGTCGGAGCGCGCGTTCGACGTACGCCACATCCCCTCGCCGATCTACCTGAGCGTGGAGGGCGAGCAGGTGCCGCGGCAGGCCGTCTGGATGAAGGCGGTCGGGCGGCTGCCCGACGACCCGAAGCAGCACCGGGCCGCGCTCGCCTACGCGAGCGACTACTCGATCCTCGAGCCCGTGCTGCGTGCGCACGGCACCCCGTGGGCGACGCCCGGTCTGCGCGTCGCCAGCCTCGACCACGCCATGTGGTGGCACCGCGATGCGCGCGTCGACGAATGGCTGCTCTACGTGCAGGAGTCGCCGTCCGCCCAGGGCGGGCGCGGCCTGTCCATCGGCCGCATCTACTCGCGCGACGGCGTGCTCGTCGCGAGCGTCGCCCAGGAGGGCATGGTGCGGGTTCCCGGAGCCCGCTGACCCCGGCCGACGGATGCCGCGGGCGGCCGTGGCGCTTCGCCGCCCCGCCGACGCAGGGGCCGCCCTGTCGCCTCGACGCGCTCCGCGACTGCGCGCAACTCGCGGGTCGTGCCCCGCCGCGACCACGCGCGCCTCTCGCGTCGCGAGCGGTTCCGTCGCACAATGGCAGCAGCGCGGCTCGCGCGCGACACGGAGCGAACGAGGAGATCCCATGGCGGAAGTCAGCCAGCCTGCCCGGCGCACGATCCTCACTCTCGGGGCGACCGGAGCGTTCGGGGGTGCACTGGTGCTCGCCGGATGCGCACCCTCGTCGCCGTCCGGATCGCCGTCGCCGACGACCCCGGCGTCGACGCCGCCGCAGCCGACCGCGGAGCAGCCGTCCGAGTCGACCGGTCCCGACGAGCCCGCCACCGGTGCCGACGTCACCGCGTTGGCGGACGTCCCGGTCGGCGGCAGCTTCTCGGCGACCATCGACGGTGCGCCGGTGCTCCTCGCCCAGCCCACCGCGGGCCAGGTCGTGGCCTTCAGCGCGATCTGCACGCATCAGGGCTGCGTCGTCGCGCCCGACGGTGCGGAACTGCACTGCCCGTGCCACGGGTCCACGTTCGACGCGGCGACCGGTGAGGTGCTGCAGGGCCCCGCGATCGATCCGCTCGCCCCCGTCTCGGTCGCCGTCTCCGGCGACCGCATCGTCGCAGCGTCCTGACATGGACGACGTCGAGTACGTCTTCCAGGGTCTGCCGCTGCACGTGCTGCTCGTGCACGCGGTGGTCATCGCCGTTCCGGTCGTTGCACTGTTGCTGGTCGTGCTCGGGGCCTGGCCAGCGGCTCGGCGCGTGCTGTGGATCCCGGCGCTCGTCGCCGCGGCCCTGCTCCTGCCGCTCGGCCTCGTGACGATCGAGGCCGGCAAGTGGCTCGAGGCTCGCGTGCCCGAGGCGCCGCTCATCCAGGCGCACACCGCGCAGGGCGAGGACATCGTGCCGTGGCTCTACGCCGTGCTGGCGGTCGCCGTGCTCGTCGCGGCGTGGCAGGTGGTCACCCTGGTCGCGGGCCGGCGAGCGGCCCCGGTCACGACGGAGCCCGGGGGCGATTCCTCCGCCGAAGCCCGCCCGTCGCGCGCCGTCCGGCTCATCGTGGGCATCGTGCTGACCGCGATCGCCATCGGAGTCGCGGCGGGATCGATCTGGACGGTCGTGCAGATCGGCGAATCCGGCAGCCGCGCCGTGTGGGAGGGGTCGTTCAGCGACACCCCGCTCGAGGACTGACGCCGACCGTACGACGACCGGTCTCAGCGGCGGCGGAACACGACCGGTGCCTCGACGTAGGGCGTCCATGCGGCACGCTCGAGCTCCGAGATGCGGCGCGGCCGCTCGGATGCGGCGTCGACCAGCACGATCGTGGTCGCCGCCCGCGTGTGCAGCACGCGCGGATCGATGCCGACCGGCGAGTACACCTCGTAGCAGACCTCGAGGCTCGCCCCGCCGAGGGTGCCGAGCCACAGTTCGATGTCGAGCGGCAGGCGGTGGTACGGGATCGGCGCGAGGTACTCGACCTCCTGACGCGCGATGAGCGACAGCGTGCTCGAGCCCGGCGTCGCGTCGATCACCGCGGTCGATGCTCCGACCGCGTGCTCGGCCGTGGAGTCGCTCACCCAGAACGCCTGGATGCGAGCCTCCTCGAGGAGGCTCAGCATCCGGGCGTTGTTGACGTGCCCGTAGGCGTCGAGGTCTCCCCAACGCAACGGGGTGGGCACGTGCAACCGCATGGTCAGTCGCGCGTGAGCTTGCGGTAGGCCGACCGGTGCGGCTTCGCCGCATCGGGCCCGAGCCGCTCGATCTTGTTCGCCTCGTAGGACTCGAAGTTGCCCTCGAACCAGTGCCAGTACGACGGGTTCTCCTCGGTGCCCTCGTAGGCGAGGATGTGGGTCGCGATGCGGTCGAGGAACCACCGGTCGTGGGTGATGACCACGGCGCAGCCGGGGAACTCGAGGAGCGCGTTCTCGAGGCTCGAGAGGGTCTCGACGTCGAGGTCGTTGGTCGGCTCGTCGAGGAGCAGCAGGTTGCCGCCCTGCTTGAGCGTGAGCGCGAGGTTCAGGCGGTTGCGCTCGCCGCCCGAGAGGATGCCGGCGCGCTTCTGCTGGTCGGGCCCCTTGAAGCCGAAGGTCGACACGTATGCACGGCTCGGCACCTCGGTCTTGCCGACCTGGATGTAGTCGAGCCCGTCGGAGACGACCTCCCACAGCGTCTTGTTCGGATCGATGCCGCCGCGCGACTGGTCGACGTACGAGATCTTGACCGTCTCGCCGATCTTGACGTTGCCGCCGTCGCTCGGCTCGAGGCCGACGATCGTCTTGAACAGCGTGGTCTTGCCGACGCCGTTGGGGCCGATGATGCCGACGATGCCGTTGCGCGGCAGCGAGAAGCTGAGGCCGTCGATGAGGGTGCGGTCGCCGAAGCCCTTCTTCAGGTTCTTCACCTCGAGCACGATGTCACCGAGACGCGGACCCGCGGGGATCTGGATCTCCTCGAAGTCGAGCTTCCTCGTGCGCTCGGCCTCGGCCGCCATCTCCTCGTAGCGGGCGAGACGCGCCTTGGACTTCGCCTGGCGGCCCTTCGCGTTCGAGCGGACCCAGTCGAGCTCCTCGGAGAGACGCTTCGCGAGCTTCGCGTCCTTCTTGCCCTGGACGGTGAGGCGCTCCTGCTTCTTCTCGAGGTAGGTCGAGTAGTTGCCCTCGTAGGGATAGAGACGCCCGCGGTCGACCTCGCAGATCCACTCGGCGACGTGGTCGAGGAAGTACCGGTCGTGGGTCACGGCGAGCACGGCGCCGGGGTACTTGGCGAGGTGCTGCTCGAGCCAGAGCACGCTCTCGGCGTCGAGGTGGTTGGTGGGCTCGTCGAGCAGGAGCAGGTCGGGCTTCTGGAGCAGCAGCTTGCAGAGCGCGACGCGGCGCTTCTCACCGCCGGAGAGCACCGAGATCTGCTCGTCGCCCGGGGGGCAGCGCAGGGCGTCCATCGCCTGCTCGAGCTGGGAGTCGAGGTCCCACGCGTCGGCGGCGTCGATGGCCTCCTGCAGGGTTCCCATCTCGGCGAGCAGCGCGTCGAAGTCGGCGTCGGGCTCGGCCATCGCGAGCGAGATCGCGTTGAACCGGTCGATCTTCGCCTTGATCTCGCCGACGCCCTCCTGGACGTTCTCGAGCACGGTCTTCGTCTCGTCGAGCACCGGCTCCTGCATCAGGATGCCGACCGAGTAGCCGGGGGTGAGCTTGGCCTCGCCGTTGGACGGCTGGTCGAGTCCGGCCATGATCTTGAGGATCGTGGACTTGCCGGCCCCGTTCGGGCCGACGACGCCGATCTTGGCCCCTGGGAGGAACGCCATCGTCACGTCGTCGAGAATGACCTTGTCGCCGACCGCCTTGCGGGCGCGCACCATCGAGTAAATGTAATCCGCCATGTCGCCTACCAGTCTATGGGTCGTGTCTGCCCGATGAGACAGCCGCCGGTGCCGAGCGCCGGTTGGACGGCGCCGTGGTAGCCGCCCGACTTCGGCCCGTACTGCCCGACGAGGCACTCGTCGTTGAAGAGCACGGCGAACTGCACCGAGTCGGCCGGCTCGCCGAGCGAGGTCTGGTCGGACGTGAGCTGCATGGCGGCCTTGTCGAAGCCCGCGGCCACGAGCGCGTCGATGAAGTCGCGACCGCCCGCCTCAGCGTTCGCGGCGACGACCTGCTGGTTGACCTGGTCGAAGTACGGCAGGTTCTCGGCAGCGGGGAGGTCGGGGTGCAGGCCGACCGGCGCCGCGGTCGCCTCGCCGCTCGGCTGCGGTCGCGAGCTCGGGCTGGGGGTCGGCGCGGGCGCGGGCGTGCCCGTGCACCCCGTCAGGACGGCGACGAACAGCGCGGCCCCGGCGATCGCCAGGGCCGCTGAAGCGCTGTGCCGTGCCATCGTTCCCCCATCGGGACGCCTTCGGATGCATCCGAAGGCGAGTCTAGGCGCTGCGGGCTTCGGGGCGCGGTCAGAAGGGCAGCGCCACGGCCTCGTCGTCGTCGATGCGCTCGTCGACGGCGCGATCCGCGTCATCGGCTGCGTCTTCGCCACCGTCGGCCTCCCCTGCGAACGCCGATGCCGCTCGCCGGTCGAGGTCGCCGCCGTCGGCCGATTCGGCCGGCCAGTCCGCGCCGGTCGCGGACGCCGGGTCGCCGGCCGCGGCATCCGACCCGCCCGACGCCGCCGCACCCGGTCGCGTCTTGGCGAGCGTGGTGGTTCCCCACGTGAGGTCGTGGCCGACCGCCTCGGCGTCGATCTCGATGGCCGTGCCGGTCTTCTCGCCGCTCTCCCACGCGCGCAGCCGCAGCCGCCCGTGCACCACGACGCGATCGCCGCGCCGGATCGAGGTCGAGGCGTTCTTCGCCAGCTGTCGGAAGGTCGAGACGGTGTACCAGTTCGTGTCGCCGTCCTCCCAGGCGCCCTTCGCGCGGTCGAACACGCGTCGGGTCGAGGCCAGCCGGAACGAGGTGATCGTGAGGCCCTGGGGGGTCGTGTGCACGCGCGGGTCGCTGCCGACTGCGCCGATCACGGTGATGTTGTCGGTCATTGCTGCTCCTTGTCGTCGAGGCCGAGGTCGTCGGCCGAGGGGTGGTGGCCGCGGCATCCGGCGCCTCGTGCCGTTTCAGCACCGGATGCCGCGTGCTCCGACTCTCGTCGCCCCGCGTGGCGGCCGGGGCGACGCACGGCGTTCGGTGCAGTGCCGGCGCCGACCGCGGTCCGGGGAGGACGAGTCGAGTCCGACCCCGGAGCTGCGGGACGCCACGTCGGACGCCGGCAATAGAGTCGACGCATGACCTACCTGGCAGACCCGACGCGCTACGACGACATGCAGTACAACCGAATCGGCCGCAGCGGGCTGAAGCTCCCGGCGCTGTCGCTCGGCCTCTGGCACAACTTCGGGCACGACCGGCCGCTCGACACCCAGCGCGCGATCGTGCGCCGGGCGTTCGACCTCGGCATCACCCACTTCGACCTCGCCAACAACTACGGGCCGCCCTACGGCAGCGCCGAGGAGAACTTCGGCCGCATCCTCGCGACCGACCTCGCGCCCTACCGCGACGAGATCATCGTCTCGTCGAAGGCCGGCTACGACATGTGGCCCGGCCCGTACGGCGACCACGGCTCCCGCAAGTACCTGCTCGCCTCGCTCGACCAGAGCCTCGGGCGCCTCGGGCTCGAGTACGTCGACATCTTCTACTCGCACCGCCCCGACCCCGAGACGCCGATCGAGGAGACGATGGGCGCCCTCGTCTCGGCAGTGCGCCAGGGCAAGGCCCTCTACGTCGGCATCTCGAACTACTCGCCCGAGCAGACCGCCGCGGCCGCCGAGGCCCTCGCCGCCGAGGGGGTGCCGCTGCTCATCCACCAGCCGCGCTACTCGATGTTCGACCGGCACATCGAAGACGGGTTGTTCCCCGTGCTCGACGAGGTCGGAGCCGCGAGCATCGTGTTCTCGCCGCTCGCGCAGGGCCTGCTCACCGACCGGTACCTCTCGGGCGACGTGCCGGCCGACTCGCGCGCCGCGACGAGCCGGTTCCTCTCGCCCGATCGCATCAGCCCCGAGTACCTCGAGCGCGTGCGCGGGCTGGCGGTGATCGCCGAGGAACGCGGCCAGAGCATCGCCCAGCTCGCCCTCTCGTGGGTGCTCAGGCAGCCGCTCGTCGCGAGCGCGCTGATCGGCGCATCGAGCGTCGGCCAGCTCGAGCAGAACGTGGCGGCCCTCGACGCCCCGGCCCTCACCGAGGAGGAGATCGCCCGCATCGAGCCGTTCGCCGCGCACGGCACCGTCCTCGGCTGACCGGCACCGCATCCCACCACCGCACTGTGCCGACGGGTGCGCGCGACGAGATCCGCGCGCACCCGTCGGCACGCCGGGCACCCTGCCCGGCGGACGCCGCGCCAGCCGTTAGCCTTCGCTCATGCAGTGGTGGAACGATCTCATCTCATGGCTCACCTCGAGCGAGGCGGAACCGACCGTCTTCGCGGCCGGAGTGCTCTTCGTCGCGGTCGTGGTCGCGGCGTTGCTCGGCGCATGGATCGCGACGGGCGCCGTTCGGCGCATCGTCGACCAGCGCGACCGCGAGCTGAAGACGGCGGCGATCGCCGCGCTCGTCGATGCGGCCACCGAAGCGTCGGTCTGGAACTCCCTCACGCCGCAGGAGCAGGTGCTCGCCGACCGCACCGTCGGGCAGGCCGACATCCACGTGCGGCTGCTGCCCATCCGCGGTTCGGATGTCGCGGCGAACTGGGCTGCGCACCAGCTCCACGAGCTCAAGCGGGCGTCTGCGACGTTCGGCTACCAGCTCGACCCGGCGGTCGCCGAGTTCCGCGACCGCATGCTCGACTGGCAGCGCCACCCCGCGCGCGCCCGCAAGCAGTTCCAGAACGACCTCGCGCGCTGGCGTGCGCAGCGGCAGGAGCCCGAGCAGGCCGAGCTCGACGCGCAGGACGCCTGGGTCGCGGATCAGCACCACGACCGCTACCGCTCGGCCACCGAGATCGTGTCGCCCGCCGAACCGGCCCGCGACACGGCCCCCACGCCCACGCAGGCGACGACCACCCCGGTGGCCCAGCCGCTCGACGACGCGCGCGCCTGACGCCCGACCACGCACACCACGCGAGAGGCCCCGCCCGATCCGGGCGGGGCCTCTCGCGTTCACGGCTGCGCGCTCAGCGCCACCAGTCGTCGAACATCGAGACGGGCACCGCCCGCTTGTGCCGGGTCTGGAGGAACCTGGCCTCGATGCGCTCCGCGACGGCGGCGTCGATCTCCTCGCCCTCGAGGAACGCGTCGATGTCGGAGTAGGCGAGTCCGAGGTTCGCCTCGTCGGCCTGGCCGGGGTCGCCGTCGAGCAGGTCGGCGGTCGGGGTCTTCAGGTAGAGCCGGTCGGGAGCCCCGAGGTACTGCAGGAGCGCACGGCCCTGCCGCTTCGTGAGCCCAGTGAGGGGCAGCACGTCGGCGCCGCCGTCGCCGAACTTGGTGAAGAACCCGGTGACCGCTTCGGCGGCGTGGTCGGTGCCGACCACGAGGAGTCCGGACTCGCCCGCGAGCGCGTACTGGGCGACCATGCGCATGCGTGCCTTCACGTTGCCCTTGCCGAAGTCGCTGATCGGCTGCCCCGCCGCGTCGGCGAAGTCGGTCGCCAGCCCGTCGACGCCGGTGCGGATGTTGAAGACGACGGTCTCCTGCG
Organism: Agromyces sp. NPDC058110; assembly: GCF_042884735.1. Lineage (NCBI taxonomy): Bacteria > Bacillati > Actinomycetota > Actinomycetes > Micrococcales > Microbacteriaceae > Agromyces > Agromyces sp. NPDC058110. Next base: position 658,746 of record NZ_JBHVTI010000001.1, read on the forward strand.
GCTCGATGAACTCGAGCGCCAGCGCGGCATCCGCCTCGTCGTGCTGCACGCCGTACGGCAGTCGCACCGCGATGAACCGCGCGGGCAGTCCCTCGGCGACGAGTTCGTCGACGGCGATCCGGCAGAGCCTCCCGGCGAGCGACGAGTCCTGGCCGCCTGAGATGCCGAGCACCAGGCCGGACGCCCCGGTGACCCGCAGGTAGTCCTTGAGGAACTCGACCCTGGCGCGGACCTCCTCGGCGGGTTCGACGACGGGCTTCACGTTGAGTTCGGCGACGATGCTCGCCTGCAGGTCTCGCATGCGACGACGATACCGCCCGTGTGTTTCGACCGGGCTACGCGACCGACGTGCATCCGGTCACCGCCCGGTAGCATCGGCCGGGTGCGCACTTCGCTGCACGGGGCGGGAGCGGACATGGAGATCTCGATCGGCACGATGGTGCTCATCCCGGTGATCGCGGTCGCCGCGCCGCTCCTCGTTCGAGCGATCGGCCACTGGGTCGCCGTGCCCCTCGTCGTGTTCGAGATCCTGCTCGGAATCCTGCTCGGACCTTCGGTGCTCGGGTGGATCCAACCCGACGACTTCATCTCCCTCCTCTCCGACCTCGGCCTCGCCGTGCTGTTCTTCCTGGCCGGCAACGAGATCGACTTCCGCGCGATCCGCGGCCGCCCGCTGAACCGCGCCGCGATCGGCTGGGCGATCTCGCTGGCGGCCGGCTTCGGCATCGCCGTCGCGTTCTCGCCCGACATCCCGTCGGCCGCCTTCATCGGCATCGCCCTCACCTCGACCGCGCTCGGCACGATCATGCCGATCCTGCGCGACGCCGGAGACCTGAAGACCCCGTTCGGGCTCTCGGTCCTCGCGCTCGGCGCCATCGGCGAGTTCGGCCCGCTGCTGGCGATCTCCCTGTTTCTGACCGGGCGCTCGCCGGCCCTCGCGGCGATCGTGCTGCTGGTGTTCGCGGTCGTCGCGGGAGTCGCCATCACCCTCGCCGCGAAGGGCCACGGCAAGCGCCTGCACGTCGTGATCACGGCGACCATGCACACGAGCGCGCAGTTCGGCGTGCGCCTCGTCATGCTGGTGCTCATATCGCTCCTCGCCCTCAGCATCGTGCTCGACCTCGACATGCTGCTCGGGGCGTTCACCGCGGGCGTGCTGTACCGGTTGCTGATCTCGGGGGCGCCCGAGCACGACCGCGAGGTGCTCGAGCACAAGATCGAGGGACTGGGGTACGGGTTCCTCGTGCCGGTGTTCTTCATCATGACGGGGGTGACCTTCGATCTGGCGGCGCTCGCCAACCCGCAGACCCTCGCCCTGGTTCCCGTGTTCGTCGGCCTGCTGCTGGTCGTGCGCGGCATTCCGTCACTGCTCTCCGCCCCCCCTGGGGCCGATCGGCTGACCGTCGCCGCGACCGGGCTGTTCGGCGCCACGGGCCTGCCGGTCATCGTCGCCGTGACGGGAATCGGCACCGATACCGGGGACATCGGCACCGGTACCGCGGCTGCCCTGGTCGGCGCCGGCATGATCTCGGTGCTCCTCTTCCCCCTCATCGGACTCGCCCTCCGCAAGCGCTCTCCGGATGCCGCGGGCCGCTCGCTCGACGACGACACCGAAGTGCCCGTCGAGGGCTGACGGCCCGATCCCGGTAAGCTTGGCGAGCCGGCCCCCGTAGCTCAGCGGATAGAGCAGCAGCCTTCTAATCTGTCGGTCGCAGGTTCGATTCCTGCCGGGGGCACCGAAGCGGCATCCGGTGCCGCAGCAGCCCGAGCCCGTTCACCAGGGCTCGGGCTGACTCGTTCAGTGCTGGCACGGTCGCGCGCGAACTGCCGACGGTGCGATGCTGAACCCGCCGGACGGGTCGTTCCACCCGCGTACGCACCCGCCCGCGTGCCGACGGGAGGCCGGGATGCCAACGCTCGACGTGCTCTTCATCAGCGGTGACATCGGCGGCAACGTGCCGCCGACGATCGCGATCGCCCGTGAGCTCGCAGCTCGGACGCACCGGGTCACGATCGCCGGGCTCGCTCCTCGCGCGGGCGACGCCTGGGCGGACGGGATCGAGACGGTGCCGATCCGCGCGCTCGACGGCCTGGACGTCACCCGCCCGGCCGGCCCGACCGGACACGCGCCGAGCCTGCGCCGGATGGCGCTGGGTCGCGAGGTCGGACGAGAGGTTCGAGCGCTGATCGCCGAGCACCCCGCCGACGTGGTCGTCGTCGACGGCACCATGCTCGGGTCGATCCGCGAATCGGTTCGTGCCGATCGACCGACCGCAGCCCTGTTCCACACCTTCGGCGCGTTCTGGAGCCGCGGACTCGGCAACGTCGCGGTCAACGCGGCGCTCCGCCCCTTCGGTCTGGCCCCGCGCCGCCTGCTCGGGGAGGTGGACGCCCTGCTGCTGCCGACCGACCCCGAGCTGGATCCCGCCGGCGGCACGAGCACCGGATTCGCGTTCGACTGGCTCGGCATCACCGAGGCCGGTTCACCACCGGCGCCGCGGTCCCCCGATGCCCCGTCACTCGTGCTCGTGAGCCTCAGTTCCGCATGGCAGCGCGGCCAGGGAGACGTGTACCGACGGCTCATCGCCGCCCTCGGCGAGCTCGCGGACGATCCCGGGGTGCGGGCCGTCGTCACGACCGGCGGTGCCGACGTCGACGGCGAGCTCGCGCCGCCCCCGAACGTCGAGATCCGCGGCCGGGCGCCGCACGCCGAGATCATGCCGCACGCGGATCTCGTGATCGGGCACGGCGGCCACTCCACCACGATGCGCGCCCTGGCGCACGGCCTCCCGATCCTGGTGCTCCCGCTCGACCCGACCTCGGACCAGCGGATGACGGGCGCCGTCGTCGAGCGGGCCGGGATCGGCCGGGCCCTGCCCCGCGATGCTCCGGTCGAGACGCTCCGCGACACGATCGCCGCGATGCTGGCCGACTCCGCGCTCCGCGCCCGCGCCGCCGACACGGGCGAGCGGCTCCGGGGCCAGCACGGCGCGAGCCACGGAGCGGATCGCGTCGAGGCCATCGCGGGCGCCCGGTGACCTGCGCGCGGTGACCAGGTGGCGGAGCCGTCGACGGAACCCCGCGACCCGACCCGCCCACCGGCGCCGCCGAGCCGCGGCATCCGCCCGTGTCGGAGCGCACCGGTAGACTCGCGGGCATGGCAACCGCGAGCGACCGACTGGTCTGGATCGACTGCGAGATGACCGGCCTCGACCTCGAGGTCGACGAACTCGTCGAGATCGCCGTCGTGATCACCGATTACGACCTGAACCCCGTCGACGAGGGGCTCGACATCGTCATCCGCCCCGACACGAGCGCGCTCGAGAACATGGGCGAGTTCGTGCGCAACATGCACACCGAGTCGGGCCTGATCGAAGAGATCCCCAACGGCGTGACCGTCGCCGACGCCGAGTACCAGGTGCTCGAGTACGTGCTCAAGCACGTGCCCGAGGAGCAGAAGGCGCCGCTCGCCGGCAACTCGATCGGCACCGACCGGGCGTTCCTCGCGAAGTACATGCCCCGCCTCGACGGCCACCTCCACTACCGCAACGTCGATGTCTCCTCCATCAAGGAGCTCGCGCGGCGCTGGTACCCCCGCGCGTACTTCCAGTCCCCCGCCAAGAACGGCGGACACCGTGCCCTCGCCGACATCCTCGAGTCGATCCGCGAACTCCGGTACTACCGGCGCGCGGTGTTCGTGGCAGACCCCGGGCCCACCAGCGCCGAGCTCCACGAGATCGCAGAGGCGGTCGTGAACGAATTCGACGTCAAGGTGTAGTAAGCTCGTCGAGTTGCCTGATCGCATGACGGACAGGCGCATGGTGGGTATAGCTCAGTTGGTAGAGCGCCTGGTTGTGGTCCAGGAGGTCGCGGGTTCAAGCCCCGTTACTCACCCCAATTCGTTCGATCGGAGCCGTCCGTGAACCTCGACGCCGAAGCCTTCGAGGCGATCGTGGTCGATGAGCTCGATCAACTGCCCGATGAGATGATCGACGGTCTCGAGAACATCGTGTTCGTCGTCGAGGACCGCCCCGAAGACGGCTCGCTCGACCTGCTCGGCCTGTACGACGGGTACGCGCTCACCGAACGCGATCGCTACGGTCTCGGCGAGATGCCCGACCGGATCATCCTCTACCGCGAGCCGCTGCTGGCCATCTGCGAAGACGAAGACGAGCTGCGCGACGAGATCCACGTCACGCTCGTGCACGAGATCGCGCATTTCTACGGCATCGACGACGACCGGCTGCACGAGTTGGGCTGGGCGTGATCCCCGCCCGGATACGCTGAGAGCATGAGTTCCCCCGCTCGCGTGCTCGGCATCGTCGTCGGAGCGGTCGCGATCCTCGCCGTCGGCGTGTACGCGCCGGTCATGCTGCTCGGTCCGCTCCCCTCGGTCACCGTCGAACAGGTCGCATCGGCCGATGCGCCCGAGTCGACGCCGCTCGCGCTGCCCGCCGACGGTGCGGCCTCGCTCGCGATCGTCGGCGATGACGGCAGCGGCACCGTGCTCGCGACCGCCGGCAGCGCCGACGCCGTGCCCATGGGCGGCGCGGCGAAGCTCGTCACGATCCTCGCCACGCTCGAGTCACTCCCCCTGCCCGCGCCGGGCGAGGGCGAGGGCCCTCGGATCAAGATCGCCGCGGCGGACTACACCGACTACCTGCGCTACGAGGCCGACGGGTCGCGCGCACTGCGGGTCTCCCCCGGCGACTCCTGGACCCAGCGCGATGTCGTACGCGCCATCCTGCTGACGTCGAGCAACAACCACGCCGACACCCTCGCACGCTGGGCGTTCGGCAGTGTCGACGCCTACGTCGACGGCGCGAACGCCTGGCTCGCCGACCAGGGGTTCACGGCGACGCACGTGTCTGACGCCACCGGCCTGTCGGGCGACAACGTCAGCACCGCCGACGAACTCGCGAAGCTCACGGCGCTGCTGCTCGCAGACCCGAGCCTCGCGGCGATGCTCGACGACCCCGACGAGTCGCCGCTGGGAGCGCACGACGCACCCGACCTCGTGGACCGCTCCGGCAGTGACGGCGTGCGCGAGATCACGCGCAGCTACACCGATCAGGCGGGGCTCTCCTCGGTCTTCACCGCCGATGTCGAGCTCGAGGGCGCCGACGAGGGCACGCGCCGGATCATCGGCGTCATGCTGCTCATGCCCGACTACGAGACGCTCGACCCCGCCATCGAAGCCGCCGTCGCGTCGGTGACCGCTGCCGCGGTGCCCGTCACGGTCATCGCCGAGGGCACGGCGTACGCCAAGGTCCACTCCGCCTGGGGCGCATCGTCCGACGTCGTCGCGACCGTGACCCGGACCGAATCGCCATGGGGTGCGACGTTCGAACGGCCGAACGTGACCGTCGATCCGTTCACGACCTCGTCGGACTCGCGCGACGTCGGCAGTGTCACGGTCACGACCGGTGCCGACGACGTCTCCTCACCCCTCCGGCTGAGCAGCGCCATCCGCGATCCCGGCCCGATCTGGCGCCTCACGCACCCGTTCCCGGTCATCGGCGCGTTCATCGAGGCCCAGGGCCGCTGAGGGCTGTACGCGGGCTCGCGGGCGTGCCGGCTCGCGAGGGTGCCGACTGGCGGGCGTGCGGGAACGCTCCCGCTAGCCCAACCGCACGGTGATCGAACGCCGCTGCACGGCGCCGGCTCGACGCTCGGAACGGCGCCACTGGCCCTCCCAGAGCTCCCAGTACGGGTCGAACGCCCCGGCATCCCTCGTGAGCGCGCGGTCGCGCCGTTCCGCATACGCCGCTTCGAGCCGGACCCGCACGACCGCGTCGGACGAACCGGCGGTGCGGTGCGCGCCGCAGCCCTCGATCACGAGGGCCCGCCCCGGCAGCACGTGCGTGATCGACGAGGGGCGACCGAGCACCCAGTCCCAGCCCTGCCGCCGTCCGGGTTCGCCGCTGAGCCAGGGTCGAACGAGCTCGCGCTCCACGTGCCGCACCGCCGGCTCGAGCCCGTGCCAGCCCGGGTAGACGTCGTCGAGGCGCACGAGATCGGGCGCACGACCGGGCCAGTCGGCGATGAGCAGGTCGGCGAAGGTCGACTTGCCCGCGCCGCTCGGTCCGTCGATCAGCACGAGAGGCCGGCGGATGCCGCGAAGCGCCGCGCGCACCTGCGCGAGCGCAGCGGCGGGCACGCGGGTCGTCATGCCCACCGCGTCACGACCACACCACGTTCCAGCTGCCGGTCACGACGGCGACCGTGGCCGACAGCGCCGCCACGAGGCATCCGACCCCGATGACGCCCCACTCGACGCGCCCGAAGCGGGCGGTCCTCGCCCACGTGCGCTCGCCGGCTGCGCCGAAGCCGCGTGCCTCCATCGCGGTCGCGAGCGTGCTGCCGCGCCGGATCGAGAGCACGAGCAGGGCGAACGCCTGCCCGACGAATCGTACGATCGGCCCACGATCGGCGATGCCGCGTGCACGCCTCGCGAGGTCGAGCGTGCGCCAGTCGTCGATCGACGAGCCGACCAACCGGAGCGCAGCCAGTGCGCCGAGTACGAAGCGTGCAGGCAATCGGAGGGTCTGGGCCAGGCCGTCGGCGAAGTCGGTGGGGTCGATCGTCAGGAACAGCACCACGGCCGGGAGCGCGATGGCGATGACCCTGGCCGTCGTCGCCAGGCCGATCTGCACCGACCCCTCGGTCACGTGGATGAGGCCGAAGTCCCAGAGCGTCGCACCCGACGGCGCACCGTAGAGCACCATGCTGAACCCGGTGAGCGGGGCGGCGATCCACACCGGCAGGGTTCGCGGCGACCAGAGCAGCCCGCCCAGCCCGACGAGCGCGAACACCACGATCTCGCACAGGATCGCGACGCTCGCCGAGACCACGTCGAGCGTGAGGATCAGCACGATGCTGAGCGGCACCGTCGCGGCGACCTTGGCGACGGGGTTGACGTCGCCGAGCGGAAGCCCCGGACGGACGCTCGCGATGCTCATCGTGCGCCTCCGGAGCGACGCGCACCGGCCGGCGTCGACTCGTCGAAGCGCCCGGGCCGCAGGGCGAACCGGTCGTCGGCGATCGACTCGACGAACGCTTCGTCGTGCGTCACCGCGACGATGCCGACCCCGTCGTCGCGGAGTGCGACGAGCAGTTTCGCGAGCTCGCGCCAGGTCGTCGCGTCTTGGCCGAACGTGGGTTCGTCGAGCACGAGCAGGCGGGGCCGGGTGGCGATCGCGGTCGCCACCGACAGGCGTCGCTTCTCGCCGCCGCTCAGCGTGAACGGGTTCGCGCCGGCGAGGTGCTCGAGGCGGAGCGACGCGAGGAGCTCGTCGACGCGATCGCGGCGTTCGCGTTCCCCGAGCTTCAGCGCACGCGGTCCGACTTCGAGCTCGGCGCGGACGGAGCCGGTGAGGAACTGGTGCTCCGGGCTCTGGAACACCGTGCCGATGCGCCGGAGGAGGTCGCGGGAGCGCCACCGCGACGGTTCGCGGCGAAGACCCTGCGCGAGCCGCTCGGTCGCCGCGAGCGCCCCGCCGATCGGTGGGAGCAGGCCCGCGAGCGTGAGGGCGAGCGTCGACTTGCCGACGCCGTTCGGACCCGAGATCGCGAGCACCCGCCCGGCGTCGACCCGCACGTCGATCGCGCGTTGCACCGGCACGTCGGGGGTGCGCGCGATGTCGAGCCCCGCGGCCTCGAGCAGCGGATGCCGGTGGCCGGCCAGCGGCTCCGGTGCACGCCACGGCACCTCGTCGGGCAGCCAGACGCCGGCCGCGCGGAGCTCGTCGGCGCGCTCGGCGAGCACCGCGTCGGGGCGTCCGTCGGCGAGCACGCCGCCCGCGGCATCGAGCACCACGACGCGATCGACGACGGGCAGCCAGGTCGCGACGCGGTGCTCGACGACCACGAGCGTGGCGCCGGTCGAGTCGGCGACGGCGGCGACGGCGTCGCGGACCTCGCGCACCCCGTCTGGGTCGAGGTTCGCGGTCGGCTCGTCGAGCAGGATCAGGCCGGGGCGCATGGCCAGCACGCCCGCGAGCGCGAGTCGCTGACGCTGCCCGCCGGAGAGCTCTGCGGTCGCGTGGTCGAGCGGCAGGCCCAGTCCGACGGCGTCGAGGGCTGCGCGCACACGGGCCCAGATGTGCTCGCGCGCGACTCCGAGGTTCTCGAGTCCGAACGCGACGTCGTCGCCGAGGCGCGCCATCACGATCTGCGAGTCGGGGTCCTGCAGCACGAGCCCCGATCGGCCGCGAGCCGCGGCCGGGTGGCGGCCGTCGACGAGCAGCTCGCCGAGCGTCTCGCCGTCGTCGTCGCCGCCGAGCACGCCGGCCAGGCCGTGGAGGAAGGTGGACTTGCCCGCGCCGGAGGCACCGAGCAGCAGCACGCGGTCGCCGGGCGCGATATCGAGGTCGAGGCCGCGCACGGCGGGGGCACGCCGACCGCCGTGGCGCCACCCCCAGCCGCGCGCTCTGACCGATGCGGCGGGCGATGATGTCTCGCCGGGCACGACGGCTCAGACCTCCCGGAGCTCGCGCCCGGCCGCGAAGCGGTCGAGTGCCCCGGCACGGGCGAGCCCGCGCACGGCGAGCCACGAGAGTCCGCCGGCGATGAGCGCACCGCCCACGACCGCGGAGACCGTGTAGATCGTCGCGAACGCGGGAGCCGCGCCCGCGTAGTACAGCACGAGATCGTTGATCGCCATCGCGAGTCCGGCGCCGGCGCCGGCGAGCAGCGCGACGGGGAACCGCCAGTTGCGGTACAGGAAGATCGCGAAGACGAGTTCCGCGCCGAGGCCCTGCACGAGGCCGGACTCGATCGTGAGCAGGCCACCCCACTGGCTGCCGATGAGCGCGGAGACGACGGCCGCGACGAGCTCGGTGTAGAGCGCGGCGCCGGGCTTGCGGATGACGAGGCCGCCGAGCACGCCGGCGATGACCCAGAGCGCGGCCGGGGCCGCTTGGAGACCGGGGAGCAACGCTTCGATCGGCGCCGAGATCGGCCCCCACACCACCCCCCACGCCCAGAAGACGACGCCGACGGCCACGCCGATGACGCTCGCGACGACGATGTCGACAACCCGCCAGCGCAGGCGCGGCGAGGTCGTGACGGTGGTTCCGGATGCCGCGGCGGTCGCGGCGGATTCGGTGGACGTGTTGTGCACTGGCGTGCCCTTTCGATCGAGGAAAGCGGCACGGGATGTTGAGATGTGAATGCCTCCCTGCGCTGGCATGATCCAGATCAGGTTCGACGGTCGAAGGTTGAGAACCTTCCTCTCAGCCCGGCTCACCGGACTCCCGTGTTCGTGCACCAGCGTACACGCCGGCGCGACCGCTCAGCGCTTGAGGGCGCGGATCACCGATTTGAGGGCGTGGCCGACGACGAAGACGAACGGCGTCGCGACCAGCACGAGCCCGATCAGGTTCGCCTCGAACTTCACGCGGCCGCCCTCGCCCACGTAGGCGCCGAGCGGCACCGAGAGTCCGCCGCCCCCGCCGCCGCTTCCGCTGCCGGTGAAGTTCGACGTCGCGTCGCCGCTGCCCGTTCCGCCGCCGAACCCGTAGTACCCGAGGGCGACGGGCACCACCTCGACGCCGTCGATCTCGATCTTGTCGCCGTACGCGGTCTTCACCCCGACGCCTGCGACGCGTTCCGCCAGGTCCAGTACGAGTTCAGCCATGACGGCCACGCTACCCGTGCGGCGTGCGCGCTACCAGCCCCAGCCCGCTGCGGTCGGGTCGAACGGGGCGTCTCCCTCGCCCGACCCCGTGCGCTGCCGATCGCGAGGCTCCGACCGATCGGCGGCGCCACGCTGGGCATCGGCCCCGCGGGGCGATCGCCGCTCGCGGTGCACGAGCGAGGCGGGCCGCACTGCACCCCGGCCGAACTTCGCCGCGACCTCGTCGATCGTGCGTTCGGCGTCGCGCCATTCTTCGTCTGGGTCCCAGAGCATCGCTCCCGACCCCGACTCGCGCAGGTTCTCGGCGCGAACGCCGATGAGCCTCACCCGTTGGCCGTCGCCGACGAGTCCGACCAGCGCGTCGGATGCCTCGTCGTAGATGCGCCGTGCGACATCGGTCGGCTCGGCGAGCGTGCGCGAGCGCGTCAGGGTGCGGAAGTCGCCGTACCTCAGCTTGAGCGAGACCGTGCGCGCGACCAGACCGGCCTTGCGCAGGCGGACGGCCACGTTGCCCGAGAGCTGGAGCAGCTCGCGCCGGATCTCGACCGGGTCGACGAGGTCGTGCCCGAACGTCTGCTCGTGCCCGATGCTCTTCTCGACCCGCGCGGTGTGCACCGCCCGGGGATCTTCGCCACGCGCGAGCTGCGCGAGCCTCGTCGCGAGGGCGGGCCCGACCGCGCGCTCGAGCGCCTCGGGCGGCATCGAGGCCACGTCGCCGACCGTGCGCAGCCCGAGTCGCTGCAGCGACTCTTCGGTGACCCGGCCGACGCCCCAGAGCGCCGAGACCGGAAGCGGGTGCAGGAACGCAACCGTCTCTGTGGCCGGCACGACGAGCATGCCGTCGGGCTTGGCCCGACCGGATGCGACCTTCGCGACGTACTTCGTGGCCGCGACGCCGATTGAGCAGGTGAGGCCGGTCTCGGCCTGCACGCGCTCGCGGATGGACCACGCGATCTCGGCCGGTGATCCGTGCAGACGACGCGCCCCCGACACGTCGAGGAACGCCTCGTCGATCGAGAGCGGCTCGACGAGCGGCGTGATGTCGCCGAAGATCTCCATCACGCGCTTGGAGTAGCTCGAGTACGACGGGTAATCGCCAGGCAGCACGATCGCGTTCGGGCAACGCTGCAGGGCGACCGACATCGGCATGGCCGAATTGACGCCGTACCTGCGTGCTTCGTAACTCGCGGCCGCGACGACGCCGCGACCGGCCGTGCCGCCGACCAGCACGGGCTTGCCGCGGAGCTCGGGGCGCGACAGCAGTTCGACCGAGACGAAGAAGGCGTCCATGTCGACGTGCAGGATCGGGGTCGCCGAATCGTCGACCGGCCCGGTGGTGACCTGCCTCGACGAGCCGTCCTGCTTGCTCACGGTGCGACCCTACCCGCAGCCACGGTCATGCGAATCGTCATCGCGGTTCCGGCTCCTGGTGACGTTCGTCAGAATCCGAAGTCGCCACCGAAGTCGACGCCGAAGTCGCCCCCGAGGTCGCCCCCGAAGCCGTCGGTACCCGACGCCTCGGTCGAGCCCGCGGCGTCGGTCGCGCCCGAACCCGCGTCGCCCGCGAGGTCGCCGCCGAAGTCGGGCCCGGGCAGGAACGCCTGGGCGATCATCGATCCGACCACGACGCCCGCCACGGTGCCGAGCATCGAACTGCCGACCATCGAGCCGAACGAGGGCGCGCCTGCGCCGGGACGACCGCCCGCGGCATCCGTCGCACGGAACGTGCGCTCCATCGTGCCGGGCGAGCGCAGTTCGGCCCGGGTCGCGGCGCGCGCCAGCGCCGACGGCTCGTCGGAATCGACGCGCTCACCCAGCGGAGCCTCTTGGGAGAGTGCACGGAACACCTGCGCACGCTGCTCGGGGGTGAGCTTGGCGAACGCCTCGGCGTGCACGGCCTCGATCGACTCGGGCGGCGCGGTACGGAGGAGGTAGCGGTAGCGCTCCACGGCGCGCTCGTCGTCGGTCAGCGCCCGCGCCGGTGGGGCCGGCGGGACGGGCCGGGCGGGGCCGGGCTGGGATGTGCCGAACAGTCGATCCAGAAAGCCCATGATGTCCGCGCCTCTCGTTCCGGGGAGCACCAGCCTAGGCCGAGCGACCTTGAACACGCTGGGAGGTGCCGGCGCCTCGAATGCCCCGCCAGGGCACCCGACGACCACGGGCGGCGCACCGACCCTCGTCGATGCGCCGCCCGTGGATGCCGTTGCGGAAGGCCCGACCTACTCGGCGGTCGCCCGCTCCAGCACGAGTTCGCGCACGCGCGCGGCGTCGGCCTTGCCCTGCATGGCCTTCATGACCGCGCCGATGACCGCTCCTGCAGCCTGCACCTTGCCGTCGCGGATCTTCTCGAGCACGTCGGGCTGCGAGGCGAGCGCCTGGTCGATGGCCGCGATGAGCGCACCGTCGTCGGAGACGACCGCAAGGCCGCGCGCGTCGACGATCTGCTGGGGCGAGCCCTCGCCGGCGACCATGCCCTCGAGCACCTGGCGCGCGAGCTTGTCGGTGAGCGTGCCGGCGTCGACCAGCTGCTGCAGCTCGGCGACCGCGGCGGGCTCGACCAGCTCGGCGGGCTCCTTGCCCGCCGCGTTCGCGATGCGGAGCAGTTCGCCGGTCCACCACTTGCGAGCCGACGCGGGCGACGCACCGGCGGCGATGGTCGCCTCGACCTCGGCCAGGAGGCCCGCGTTCACGACACCCTGGAACTCGATGTCGGCGAAGCCCCAGTCGGCCTTCAGACGGCGCCGGCGTGCGGCGGGCGCCTCGGGCAGCGCAGCCCTGAGCGACTCGACGAGCTCGGCCGATGGCACCACGGGCACCAGGTCGGGCTCGGGGAAGTACCGGTAGTCGTCGGCGTCGGACTTGGGCCGACCCGGGCTGGTCGTTCCCGTGTCTTCGTGCCAGTGACGCGTCTCCTGCGTGATCGAGCCGCCATTGGCGAGGATCGCCGCCTGCCGCTGGATCTCGTAGCGCACGGCGCGCTCGATCGAGCGGAAGGAGTTGACGTTCTTCGTCTCGGTGCGGATGCCGAGCTTCGCCGCCGGCTCGCCCGGGGCGACGCGCGGACGCAGCGACACGTTCGCGTCGCAGCGCAGGTTGCCGCGCTCCATGCGCGCTTCGGAGATGCCGAGCGCGATGGCGATGTCGCGGATCGTGGAGACGTACGCCTTCGCAAGCTCGGGAGCGTCGCCCTCTGCGCCGAAGATCGGCTTCGTGACGATCTCGACGAGCGGCACGCCCGCGCGGTTGTAGTCGACGAGCGAGTACTCGGCGCCCTGGATGCGGCCGGTGGCGCCGCCCACGTGCGTGAGCTTGCCCGCGTCTTCCTCCATGTGGGCGCGCTCGATCGGCACCTCGAAGATGCGACCGTTCGAGAGCTCGACCTCGACCTGTCCTTCGAACGCGATCGGCTCGTCGTATTGCGAGATCTGGTAGTTCTTCGCGAGGTCGGGGTAGAAGTAGTTCTTGCGGGCGAACCGGCTCGACTCGGCGATCGAGCAGCCGAGCGCGAGGCCCAGCGAGATCGACTTCGTCACGGCCTCGCCGTTGACCACGGGCAGCGAGCCGGGCAGGCCGAGGCACACGGGCGAGACGAGCGTGTTCGGCTCGGCGCCGTGGTACTTCTCGTTCGCCGGGTTCGGGGCGGGCGAGAACATCTTCGTCTCGGTGTTCAGCTCGACGTGCACCTCGAGGCCGATCACCGGCTCGAAGAGCTCGAGGGCCTTCTCGTAGTCCATCAGTTCGACGCGGGCCATCAGAGTGCGCCCTCCTCGGTCGCGGTGAGCTCATGGGTGGACAGGTCGGGCGCCTTCGCGAGCAGCGGGCCGCCCCAGCGGTCGACGAGCAACTGCTCGAGCGCACCGCCGACGTTGTAGAGGCGGGCGTCCTCGCGGGCGGGCGCGAGGAACTGGATGCCGACGGGCAGTCCGTCTTCGGGCGCGAGACCCGCGGGCAGCGAGATGCCGGGCACGCCCGCGAGGTTCGCGGGGATCGTGGCGACGTCGTTGAGGTACATCGACAGCGGGTCGTCGAGCTTCTCGCCGAGCTTGAACGCGGTGGTCGGCGCCGTCGGCGTGGCGAGCACGTCGACCTGCGAGAACGCCGCGTCGAAGTCGCGCTGCACGAGCGTGCGCACCTTCTGCGCGCTGCCGTAGTACGCGTCGTAGTAGCCGGCCGAGAGGGCGTACGTGCCGAGGATGATGCGGCGCTTGACCTCGGGGCCGAAGCCCGCCTCGCGCGAGGCGGCCATGACCTGCTCGACCGTACCGCCGCCCTCGGGCGTGACCCGCAGGCCGAAGCGCACCGAGTCGAACTTCGCGAGGTTGGAGGACGCCTCGGCGGGCAGGATGAGGTAGTACGCGGCGATGGCGTGCTCGAAGTTCGGCGCGGAGACCTCCACGATCTCGGCGCCCTGCTGCTCGAGCAGTTCGAGCGACTCGTGGAAGCGCTGACGCACGCCGGCCTGGAAGCCGTCGGTGTCGAGCTCCTTCACGACGCCGATGCGGAGCCCCTTGACGTCGGCCCCGCGTACTGCGGCGGCCATCGACGGCCACGGGTCGGCGATCGACGTGGAGTCGTGCGGGTCGTGGCCGGCGATCACGTCGTGCAGCAGCGCAGCATCGAGCACGGTGCGGGTGACGGGGCCGATCTGGTCGAGGCTCGAGGCGAGCGCGATGGAGCCGTACCGGCTGACGGCGCCGTACGTGGGCTTCACGCCGACGGTGCCCGTGACGTGCGCGGGCTGGCGGATCGAGCCACCGGTGTCGCTGCCGAGCGCGAGCGGCGCCTCGAAGGCGGCGACGGCCGCGGCGGAGCCGCCACCCGAGCCGCCGGGGATGCGGTCGAGGTCCCACGGGTTGTGGGTCGGGCCGTAGGCCGAGTGCTCGGTCGAGGACCCCATGGCGAACTCGTCCATGTTGGTCTTGCCGAGGGGGATCAGCCCGGCCTCGCGCACCTTGCGGACGGGTGTCGCGTCGTACGGCGGGATCCAGCCCTCGAGGATCTTCGAGCCCGAGGTCGAGGGCATGCCCTCGGTGACGAGCACGTCCTTCACCGCGATCGGGACGCCCGCGAGCTCGCCGAGCGTCTCGCCCGCGGCACGGCGGCGGTCGATCTCGGCGGCGTCGGACAGCGCGCGCTCGCCCGCGACGTGGAGGAAGGCGTGCACCGCGCCGTCGACGGCGCCGATGCGGTCGAGGTGCGCCCGGGTGGCCTCGACCGAGGTGACGTCGCCCGCGGCGAGCCTGCCTGCGAGGTCGGATGCGCTCAGGCGGATCAGGTCGTCTGCGTGGCTCACTGCTCCTCCCCCAGGATCGCCGAGACGACGAAGCGGTCGCCGTCTCGTTCGGGTGCGCCCGAGAGCGCCTGGTCGACCGAGAGCACATCGTCGGTCACGACGTCGTCGCGGAAGACGTTCTGCATCGGGATCGGGTGGCTCGTGGGCGGGACGTCGGGGGTCGCGACCCTGTTCACCTGCTCGACGGCTTGCATGATCTGGCCGAGTTCGGTGGTGAGGTGCGCGATCTCCTCTTCGGTGAGCGCGATGCGGGCGAGGGTCGCGAGATGCGCGACCTGCTCCGCACTGATTTCAGGCATGCTGCTCCGAACGTGTCGTGACGGGGATTCGTCGATTCTACCGGGGCGACGCGCCGTGGACAGGCCCGTTCGATCGAGGGGCGGTCGCACGTGCGCCGGGCGTGCTGCCGCTCGTCACCCCTGCACGCCGAAGAGGCCGTCGCCGTACGTGTGCAGCAACCGGTAGGCGTCGGCGTAGGTCTCGGGTTCGGGCTCGTCGGCCTTGCCGAACCGGGCCAGGAGCATGCCGAGGAGGCCGCGCGCCGGTGGGCTCAACGGCTTGTCCTTGTGCGTGTTCGCCGGATGCGGGGGCTTCGCCTGCGGGTTCGCCGGCAGGTACTGCGGCGTCGTCGAGGGCCAGGTCGACGGATGCCGCGGCGCATCGAGGTTGACGGCGTTGAACAGGTTGTTGGCGCCCGCGTCGCGCCGCGTCAGCGGCTTGAGGCCGTGCAGCCGGCTGAGCGTCGCGATCACGGCGGCGTGGTCCATGGCGTCGTGCACGACGGTGCCCGCCTGCGTGTAGGCCGAGATCGCGATGGCCGGCACGCGGCATCCGAGTCGATCGAACGTGAACCCCATCTCGCCGGGATCCTCGTCTTCGTGAGGGGGAACCCCGGCAGGCGGCGGCACGTGGTCGTAGGTGCCGCCGTGCTCGTCGAAGGTGACGAGGAACAGGGTGTTCAGGGCGTTCGAGCCCGAGGCGCTCGCGCTCGTCTTGATGGCCTCGTAGATGCGGTGCACCAGCAGCTCGCCCGCGCGAACGTCGGAGACCGCGCTGTCGATGATCTCGCCGCCGTCGAAGTCGGACTCCCGGAGCTTGCCGAACGGCGGATGGAAGTCGTTGTGGTTGTAGACCATGCGCGGCTCGACGAAGGCGTACGCGGGGAGCTTGCCGGTGCGGACGTCCTCGTAGAACCGGTCCATGGTCGCGAACCGATCGGTGGCCCAGTACTGCTCGAGCACCGGCGCGTGCAGCACGCCGGTGAACGAGACGAGCTGCAGCTCGTCGAAGTAGATGCGCCACGGGATGCCGGCCTCTTCGAGCCGGTTGAAGATGGTCGGCGTCGGGTCGGCGTCGAGCCATTTCCCGTAGCCGCCGTCGTGCTTGTTGGTGACGAATCCGTGCGACGTCGAGGCGTGGAAGAAGGAGCGGTTGCAGAACGTCTGCGACGGCACGGCGCAATGCCAGGCGTCGTAGACCGCGAAGTTCTTCGCGAGCGTCGACAGCACGGGGAGCATCTCGGGAGAGAATGCGCCCATGATCTCGCTCACCTCGTCGAGCGTGGGCTCCTTGCCCTTGCGGAGTCGCTCGAAGTTGACCGTGTAGTCCCTGACGAACCCGTCCATCTTCGGGCGCTGCCCCGCCGCGGGCGCGTTGTAGGGCGCGTCCATGTCGCCGACCTCGACCTCGGAGTTCGACTCGGGATCGACGATGCCGAACAGCTGGGTGTTCACGTGCGGATACTCTTCGCCGGGGTCGGGGTTCGGCATGCCCATGACCTCGTCGGTCGCGCCCTCGTAGACATGGGCGTCGATGACGGTTCCGTCGGCCGCGGTGTTGGAGTAGTCGCCGAACGCGAGGCCGTCGAACGTCGTGCCATCGGGGATGTCGTCGGGCGTGTACAGCCAGCCGAGCATGTTGTCGAACGACCGGTTCTCGCCCATGAGCACCACGAGATGGTCGAAGCCGGCCGTGGCACGCGGAGTGAGTGCGGCGAACTCGTCGGCGCCCTCGGCGAATCCGACGGAGTGCCCGACGGCCGCGCCCACGGCGGCACCGACCCCACCGCCGACGACCGCTCCGGCCGCGGCGAACCCGCCGAGTTTCAGGAAGTCTCGCCGAGACGCCCCGGCCTGGGCCTCGGGCGGATCGACGGGCTCCGGGCCCGGAGTCCGCGCACCGTCATCGATCGGCTCGGACTCGCCAGGTGCGGATCGTCTCTCGTCTGCCATGCACTCCCCCATCTGCCGTCGCCCGCGCTCCGCCGCCCCCGGCGATCCATGCCGTCCGCGGCGCCTACCCGTCGAGCGCGGACGGCCCCTGGGTTACGAGTATGGCGAACTGCGCCGCATCGAGCACGCGGATGCCGAGTTCTTCGGCCTTCGCGAGCTTGGATCCGGCGCCGGGCCCGGCCGCGACGAAGTCGGTCTTCTTCGAGACGCTGGAGGCCGCCTTGCCTCCGGCGTTGATGATCGCCTCCTGCGCCCCGTCGCGGGTGAAGCCCTCGAGACTTCCGGTCGCCACGACCGTGAGCCCGGCGAGCACGCCCCCCGCGGCCGCCGCCGCGCCGGGCCCGGGATGCCCGGGGGTCTGCCACTGCACGCCGGCCGAGGTCCATTTCTCGATGATGTCGCGATGCCAGTCGACCGCGAACCAGTCGATGAGCGAGTCCGCGATGATGCCGCCGACGCCGTCGACCTCGGCGAGCTCGTCGCGCGAGGCCTCGCGGATCTTGTCGAGCGAGCCGAACCAGTCGGCGAGCGCTCGGGCGGCGACCGGACCGACATGGCGGATGTTGAGCGAGACGAGCAGGCGCCAGAGCGGCTTGGTCTTCGCCTTCTCGAGTTCGGCGAGGAGCTTGGTCGCGGCCTCCGACGGCCCGACCTCGCGGAAGTCCTTGCGCACGCCTGCAGCCCGGCGCTCCGCCGCCGTCATCGTCTCGGTGCCGGGCGGGTACGTGATGCGGACCTTCTGGAACGGCGCACGCTTGGCGGGCTCGCCGGTCGTCTCGTCGAGCTTCGGCTCGCCGGTCTCGGCATCGCGCACGACGACCTCGATGGGAACGAGCTCGTCGAGGGTGAGATCGAAGAGGCGCGCCTCGGTCGCGAGCGGGGGCAGGGCGGGGAACGAGGGCTGGGTCAGCGCTGCGGCCGTCACCTCGCCGAGCGCCTCGATGTCGAGGCCGCCGCGCGAGCCGATGTGCTCGACGCGCCCGCGCACCTGCGCGGGGCAGGACTCCGCGTTGGGGCACCGGAGGTCGATGTCGCCCTCTTTCATCGCGCGCAGCGCGGTGCCGCACTCCGGGCAGAACTCGGGCATGTGCCACTCGACCTCGCTGCCGTCGCGCGCCTGCTCGACGGCGCCGAGGATCTCGGGGATCACGTCGCCCGCCTTGCGGAGCACCACGGTGTCGCCGATCAGCACGCCCTTGGCCCGCACGACCTGCTGGTTGTGCAGCGTCGCCTGGCGCACCGTGGAGCCCGCGACCTTGACGGGCGCCATCACGGCGTAGGGCGTCGCCCGCCCGGTGCGACCGACGCCGACGACGATGTCGAGCAGCTTCGTGTGCACCTCTTCCGGCGGGTACTTGTACGCGATCGCCCAGCGCGGCGCGCGGCTCGTGGCGCCGAGTTCGGCGTGCAGTTCGAGCTCGTCGATCTTCACGACGATGCCGTCGATCTCGTGCTCGACGTCGTGGCGGTGCTCGCCCCGGTCGGCGATGTACTCGGCGACCTCGTCGACGGTCGAGAACACCCTCGAGTGCGGCGAGACCGGAAGCCCCCATGAGGCGATGAGGTCGTAGATCTCGGACTGCGCGGTCACCGCGGGCTCGGCATCGCCGCCGTTCCATGCGCCGATGCCGTGCAGGTAGAGCGAGAGCCGTCCGAGTCGCTCGCGCATGAGCGCCAGCTCGGCCGTTCCCTTGTTCTCGCGACGCTGGCGGAGGCTGCCGGCCGCGGTGTTGCGGGCGTTGGCGAACTCGGCGTACCTCGCGGGGATCGCGTCTGCGGGCCGCCCCTTGGCGACCCACTCGGCCTCGAACGCGGCCTGGAGCTCGTGCTGACGCTCGTTGAGCGCCTCGAAGTCGACCGTGCGGAGGAACACCTCGCCGCGAACCTCGAAGAAGGTCGGATACCCGGTGCCGGAGAGCCGCCGCGGGATCACCGGGATGAGATCGACGTTCTCGGTGATGTCTTCGCCCACCCGGCCGTCGCCGCGGGTCGTCGCGGTCTCGAGCACGCCGTCGCGGTAGGCGAGGCTGATGGCGAGCCCGTCGATCTTGAGCTCGGACAGCCAGTGCACCGGCCGCCCGGCCGCGGCCTGCGCCTTCGCGGCCCACTCCCGGAACTCCTCGATCGAGAACACGTTGTCGAGGCTCAGCATGCGCTCGGCGTGCTCGTGCTCGGGGAAGCCCGCGGAGGCGACGGCCGCACCCACCTGCTGGGTCGGGCTGTCCTGCCCGACGAGCTCGGGGAACGCGCGCTCGAGGGCCTCGAGCCGGTGGAAATCGGCGTCGTACTCGGCGTCGGAGAGGGTCGAGTCGCCGTCACCGTAATAGGCGAGCCTGGCCGCCTCGATGCGCGCGGTGAGGGCGTCTGCTTCGACCCTGGCAGTGTCGAAGTCGGCGGGCACGTCTGTATCGGCGGGGTTCTCGCTCACGTCATCATCCTAGGAGCGACCCCCGACGCCGATCCGGATGCCTCCGCCCGCCGTGCACGGCGCGCGGGCGACTCGGCGGCCGCAGCGCGCCGAGCACGGGTCGATGCCGGCGGAAGGGCACCGGTCAGGTCGCGTCCCAGAGGGCGCGGTAGTACACGATGCGCGCGGGATCGGGCGCGACGCCGTAGGCGTCGAAGAACGCGGCCTCGTGTCCGTCACCGTAGTTCCACTCGAGGCTCCAGCTCGCCACGGCCAGATCGGCCCACCGGTCGCCGACGCCGAGACGCCCGACGTCGACGATGCCGGCGAACCGGCCGTCGCGGTCGATGAGCGTGTTCGGCGCGCACGGATCGCCGTGGCACACGACCAGCCGATCGATCGGGGGCGCCTCGCGCAGGTCGGCCGGCACGCGCGCTCCGGCGCGGTCGGCCACCCGGACGCGCGCGTCGACGCCCCAGTCGAACGGGCAGTCGTCTGGGTCGAGGGCGTCGTGCAGCTCGCGGAGTCCGAACGCGACGGCGCGGGCCGCGGCATCCGCTCGCTCGCTCCAGTACGGCGAGACGGCCGACTCGGCCTCGATGGCCGCCGTCGCCAGCCACTCGCCGTGCTCGTCGCGGCCTGATGCCACGACACGCGGGGCGCGGAACCGGCCCTCGAGCCAGTCGAGCCGCCGCTCCTCCTCGGCGAGCGATTCTCCCGAACCTCGTGGGTTCCACTTCACGAAGCTCGGAGCGTCGTCGTCGGGGCGCCGGCCGACTCGGAACGTGAGGCCGCCGGCGAGGTTGCGCCAGACGGGCACGACGGCCGCGTCTCCGGCGAAGGCGGCGACGGCTCGGGGCACGTCGACCACGTGCTCGGGCGCGCCGGCGAGCTCGCGGGTCACGCGAGCCCGCCGATGCGCCTGACGGTGGTTCGGATCAGCTCTCCTCGACGAATCCGGCGCGGTCGACGCGCCGGTGGTAGCGGGTGCCCGCCATGCCGCCGAGGACGGCGCCGGCGAGGCTCGAGACGAGCACGACCACGGCGACGACCAGGCCCGCGACGGTGAACTCCTCGAAGCTCATGCTGATGCGAGGGTACAGGTTCGCGTTCGAGAGCACGTCGGCCTGGCTGCCGATGATGACGCTCACGAGCGACACGACGATCGCGATCACGAGCGCCCACACCCAGACCGCGAGGCCCTGCACGGCGCCGCTGAACCGGGCCATGCGGGCGGCGACGTAGCCGCCGCACCAGTACGAGACGAGCAGGATCACCGCGAGCAGCGCGACGGCGACCCAGCCGACGCTCTCGGAGGCCACGCCCGTGAGCACCGCGGCACGGCCGGCCGTGTCGATGCCGAGCGCGGTTCCGACGCCGGCGACCGTTCCGGTCAGGATCGCCGCGGTGCCGGTGGCGGTGAGCCACCCGAACAGCGCGGACCCGAGCTTCACGCCGCCGAACGCCTCGCGCTGCCGGCCGACGACCGTACGGCGGGCGGCCGCGCCCGAGAGCGCGACACCGGCGCCGTCGTCGGCTGCGGTGGATGCCGCGGGGCGGTCGTCCGCTGCGACGGCTCCGTTCCGGCCGGCGTCGGTGCCGGCGGCGTCGGCCGGTCGGGGGTATGCGACCGTGTCGCGCTCGTCGGGCGTGCGCTCGTCGATCACGGCGGTGGCAGGTGCGGGGGTGGCGGGTACGGCGGTGTCGGGTGCGGGGTGCGTGGCGCTTCGTTCTGCGGGAACTCGGGGGGTGGTCACGTCGTCCTCCTCGGGAATGCACCGCCGGTCGGCGGCGTGCCCGTCAATCTACGAGACGCACGACACCCGACGTGGGGCCTTGACATCGCGTGCGGGGAACGACTATCCCACGCGCGGACGACCGCGGGCTCTCGGCGCCGGACGAGGTCGGCCGCGGAGGCCCTCAGACGCCCACCGGCACCGCGCCGACCGGCACCGCACCGACCGGCACCGCGCTGACCGTGCGGTCGATGGTGAACTGCCCGAGCACGCGGGTGCCGACGTAGATCACGGCGGTCTGGCCGGGTGCCACGCCGTCGAGCGGCAGGTCGGGGGTCACGACGAGCTCGGCCGCGCCCGCGGCATCCGTCTCGACCTGCGCGACGGCGCGGACCGGGTCGGCGTGCGCGCGGATCTGCACCTCGCAGTCGAAGGGCACCGAGGCGTCGTCGGGTGCGAGGCCGGCCCAGGTGAACCGGGAGCCGGCGATGAGCGCGGTCGCGAGCGCCTCCTTCGGGCCGACGACGACCGTGTTCTCCTTCGGGCGCACCTCGAGCACGAAGCGCGGCTTGCCGTCGGCGGCAGGGGTGCCGAGCCGCATGCCGCGACGCTGGCCCACGGTGAAGGCGTGCGCGCCCTCGTGGGTGCCGACGACGGCGCCCGTGCGGTCGACGATGTCGCCCGTTGCGGTGCCGACCTTGTCGGCGAGCCAGCCCTTGGTGTCGCCGTCGGGGATGAAGCAGATGTCGTAGGAGTCGGGCTTCTGCGCGACGCTCAGTCCGCGCCGGGCGGCCTCTTCACGCACGAGCGCCTTCGACGGCGTGTCGCCGAGCGGGAAGTACGCGTGCGCGAGCTGCTCGGCGGTGAGCACGCCGAGCACGTAGCTCTGGTCCTTCGCCTCGGCGCTCGCGCGGTGCAGCTCGAGCGCGCCGGAGTCCCCGGTGAGCACCTTGGCGTAGTGGCCCGTCGCGACGGCGTCGAACCCGAGGGCGAGGGCCTTCTCGAGCAGCGCGGCGAACTTGATGCGCTCGTTGCAGCGCATGCACGGGTTGGGCGTGCGCCCGGCCGAGTACTCGGCGATGAAGTCGTCGACGACGTCGGCCTTGAAGCGCTCCGAGAAGTCCCACACGTAGTACGGGATGCCGAGCACGTTCGCGGCGCGCTGCGCGTCCATCGAGTCCTCGATCGTGCAGCAGCCGCGGCTTCCGGTGCGCAGCGTGCCGGGCATGCGGCTGAGCGCCAGGTGCACGCCGACGACCTCGTGGCCCGCCTCGACGGCGCGGGCGGCTGCGACGGCGCTGTCGACGCCGCCGCTCATCGCTGCGAGAACCTTCACCGTTCCAGTGTAAGCAGGGGCGCCTGAACGGATGCCCCGTGCCGCCGTCGCGTCAGGCGAGCGGATGCCGCGGGGGCGCCGTTCAGCGGTCGAACGACGTGGCGCGCGCCGCGAGCCCGGCCTTCACGGCCTGCGCGTGCGCCGCGGGCAGTGCGGCGAGGAACGCGTCGACGTCGGCGTCGGTGGAGTCGTGGCCGAGCGTGATGCGCAGCGCGCCGCGCGCGTCGGCCTCGGAACGCCCCATGGCCATGAGCACGTGCGACGGCTCGGGCACGCCAGCCTGGCACGCCGACCCGGTCGACACGGCGACCCCTGCGGCGTCGAGCAGGAAGAGGAGCGAGTCGCCCTCGCATCCGTCGAACGAGAGGTGCACGTTGCCGGGCAGCCGTCCGGCGGCATCGGGGTCGCCCGAGAGGTGCACGCCGTCGACCGCGGCGAGCGCGCCCGCGACGATCCGGTCGCGCATCGCCGACATGCGGGCCGCGTCCTCGTCGAGGCTCGCGTGCACGGCATCGGCGGCCGCGGCGAACCCGGCCGCCGCCGCGACGTCCTGCGTGCCGGATCGCACCTTGCGCTGCTGCCCGCCGCCGTGGATCAGCGGCTCGAGCGCGGCCGAGCGGTCGAGCACGAGCGCGCCGATGCCGGTCGGACCGCCGATCTTGTGCGCGGAGACGCTGAGCGCGACGAGTCCGGCGCCGCGCGGCGCCCGCGTGTCGCGGCGCACGGCCCGCACGTCGATCGGCAGCTGGCCGTAGGCCGACACCGCGTCGACGTGCAGCGGCACCCCGGCAGTGGCGGTCAGGCGTGCGACCTCGTCGACCGGCTGGATGGTGCCGACCTCGTTGTTGGCCCAGAGCATCGTGACCAGGGCGACGGATGCCGCGTGCTCGGCGAGCAGGCTCTCGAGCACGTCGAGGCGCAGCCGACCGACCTCGTCGAGCGGCACCTCGTCGACGACGGCACCCTCGTGTGCGGCGAGCCAGTCGACGGTGTCGACGGTGGCGTGGTGCTCGCCGGCCGGCACGATGAGGCGCGGCCGGGCACCGGACGCCTGCCTGCTCCACCAGAGCCCCTTGATCGCGAGGTTCACGGCCTCGGTGCCGTTGCCCGTGAACACCACCTCGATGCCGTCGACGCCGAGGGTCGCGGCGATGCGCTCCCGGCTCTCCTCGAGCACGCGCTTGGCCTGCTGCCCGGCGCTGTGGATCGATGCCGGGTTGCCGACGACGCGCATCGCCTCGACCATGGCCTCGATCGCCTCGGGGCGCATCGGCGTGGTCGCCGCATGGTCGAGATAGACCGGCATGCGCCCTCCAAGCAGTTCGTGGTCCTACTCTAGATCGCATGTCTGAGAGCGATCCCATGCACGACCTCGGTGTGCGCACCGGCCCCGACGGCGGCACGGTCCGCGTGTGGTCCGCGAACGCGACCTCGGTCGAGCTCGAGGTCTTCTCCGGTGCGGATGCCGGGTGGGCGACCGATCGCGTCGACCTCGAGCGCGACGCGCACGGCGTGTGGCAGGGCTCGTCGGCGGCGCTCGTGCACGGCGCCAGGTACGGCTTCCGCGTCGACGGCCCCACGGGCGTCGAGCACGCCTTCAATCCCGCGCAGACCCTGCTCGACCCCTACGCACGCGGACTGGCCGCGGTGGGCGGGGGCTCCTGGCACGGCGTCGCCCTCGACCCGCTGGTCGGCGAGGGCCCGGCGGGCGCAGGCGCGGGCGGGGCGGCCGACCCCTTCGACTGGGCCGGCACGGCGAAGCCGCGCGTGCCGCTCGACCACACCGTCGTCTACGAGGCGCACGTGCGCGGCTTCTCGAGGCTGAACCCGGCGGTGCCCGAGGCGCTGCGCGGCACCTACGCCGGCCTCGGGCACGACGCGTCCCTCGAGTACCTGACCGGCCTCGGCGTCACGACGATCGAACTGCTGCCCGTGCACGCGTTCCTGTCGGAGCACCGCCTGAAGCGCCAGGGCCGCACGAACTACTGGGGCTACAACACGCTCGCGTTCTTCGCCCCCCACGCGCCCTACGCGACCGCCGCGGCCCGCGCGAGCGGCGCGGCCGCCGTGCGGCGCGAGTTCGCCGAGATGGTCCGCGCGCTGCACGGCGCCAGCCTCGAGGTCGTGCTCGACGTCGTCTACAACCACACCGCCGAGGAGGGCAGGCAGGGTCCGACGTACTCGTTCCGCGGCATCGACAACGCCGCCTACTACCGCCACGACGCCCACGGCCGGTACGTCGACACGACCGGGTGCGGAAACACGCTCGACTTCGGGCGCGCGGAGCCGCAGCGCCTCGTGCTCGACTCGCTGCGGTACTTCGCCGACGAACTCCAGGTCGACGGCTTCCGGCTCGACCTCGCCGCGACGCTCGGCCGCGACGACCACGGCGCGTACACGCCGGAGCATCCCCTGCTGCAGGGCATGCTCGCCGACCCGGTCATCGGGTCGACCAAGCTCATCGCCGAGCCGTGGGACGTCGGTCCGGGCGGCTGGCAGACCGGCAACTTCCCCCGCGGGTTCGTCGAGTGGAACGACCGCTACCGCGACCGCATGCGCGACTTCTGGCTCGGCGACCTGCGCCGTGAACGGCAGACCGGCGACGCGGGCAGCGGCATCGGCCGATTCGCGACCCGACTCGCCGGCTCGTCGAACACGTTCAGCCTCGAGCGCGGCCCCCTCGCGAGCCTCAACTTCATCACCGCGCACGACGGCTTCACGCTCGCCGACCTGACGGCCTACGACGTCAAGCACAACCTCGGCAACGGCGAGCAGAATCGCGACGGTACCGACGGCAACAACTCGTACAACCACGGGGTCGAGGGCGACACCGACGACGTCGAGGTGCTCGCGGCGCGCAGGCGCAGCATCCGGAACCTGCTCGGCACCCTGCTGCTCTCGGCCGGCGTGCCCATGCTCACCGCCGGCGACGAGTACGGGCGCTCGCAGCGCGGCAACAACAACGCGTACTGCCAGGACTCCGACCTCACCTGGCTGTCGTGGAGCGACGACGAGCGCGACGCCGGCCTCGAAGCGACGACCCGCAGGCTCGTGGCGCTGCGCCGCGACAACCCGGCGATCCGACCGGTGCGCTTCGGCGTCTTCGGCGAGACCACGCCGAGCGCGTCGCAGATGGACTGGTACAACGCCGACGGCGAGACCATGACCATCGACGACTGGAACGACCCGGCCGAGCGCACGCTGCAGTACCTCGCCGCATCGACGCCCGAGGTCGAGGCGTTCAACCGCATCCTGCTCGTCGTGCACGCGCACGAGACGCCGACCGAGGTCGTGCTGCCGGCCCACGACGGGGTCACCGGCTACATGCTCCTCTGGGACTCGTCCGACGAGCACCCGGTGACCGAGTCGAGCGAGCACCTCCCCGGCGAGCGCATCGCCGTGCCGCCGCAGGCGATGCTGCTCTACCGCGCGCTCGGCGAGGCCTCCACCGCGGCGTCGGGCGCACCCGCTGCATCCGCGACGATCACCGGCCGCGTCTGATGGCCAGGCGGGCGGATGCCTCGGCCGGCACCCCGGCGACGCTCGCCCTGACCCGTGCGGGCGTCGGCTTCCGCGTGCACGCGTACGAGCACGACCCGCGTGCCGCCGCCTACGGGTTGGAGGCCGCCGAGAAGCTCGGACTCGACCCCGACCGCGTGTTCAAGACGCTGCTCGCATCGGTCGACGGCTCGCTGGCCGTGGCGATCGTGCCCGTGGCGCTGCACCTCGACCTCAAGGCGTTCGCGCAGGCCGTCGGCGGCAAGCGGGCCGAGATGGCCGATCCCGCCGTCGCGGAGCGCAAGACCGGCTACGTCGTGGGCGGCATCAGCCCGATCGGCCAGAAGACGCCGCTGCCGACCGTGCTCGACGAGTCCGCGATCCTCTGCGAGACCGTCTACGTCTCGGGCGGGCGTCGCGGCCTCGACCTCGAGCTCGCGCCCGACGACCTCGTCGCGATCACCTCGGGCTCGTACGCGCCCATCGCCCGCGCGCGCTGAGCGGTTCGGCGGAGCGATCCGCCGCAGGTCACGACGACGGTGACGCCGCGGCGTCGTCCGGCCGCGACCCGCGTGCCGGACGACCCCCGACTCACTCGGCGACCGCGACCAGGCCGAGCTCCGCGGGCGAGACGAGCAGCGGATGCCTCGGCACGACCCGCACCGTGTAGCCGAACGATCCGGCGCGGTCGAGCGTGATCGTTCCGGTGTACAGCTGCGGGCCCTCGGCGGTCGCGCCGGCATCCGTTCCGGTGATCGTGGGCGTGAGCGGGGTGCGCCGGGCGTGCTCGATGCGCTCGTCGGACCTGCTGCGCCCGTGCACGGCCTCGACCGTCACGTCGTCGACCGAGAGCCCGCCGAGGTCGACGTGCGCCCGAAGCTGCAGCTCGTCGCCGACGTGCGGTGCGTCGACCCCGCCGGACTCGACGTGCCCGACCCGCACGCCGGGCCAGGCGGTGCGCGCACGGTCGAGGTACGCGGCGAGCTCCTTCGCGCCGCGGTCGCCGTCGGCGGCGACCCGGTCGGCCTGCTCGGCCGCCGGGCGGTAGAGCTCCTCGACGTACTGCTTGACCATGCGATCGGCGCCGAGTTCGGGCGCGAGCGTGCTGAGGGTCGTGCGCACGCGGCGCACCCACTCCTCCGGCACGCCGTCGTGGTTCCGCTCGTAGTACCGGGTCGCGACCCGATGCTCGAGCAGCTCGTAGAGCGAGGCCGCCTCGAGCGCGTCGCGTTCGCCGGCGTCGCCCGCCGCATCGGCCGAGGGGATGACCCAGCCGTAGTCCTCGCCCTGGTACTCGGCCCACCAGCCGTCGAGGATCGAGAGGTTCAGGGCACCGTTCATCGCGGCCTTCATGCCGGAGGTGCCGCAGGCCTCGAGCGGGCGGAGCGGGTTGTTCAGCCACACGTCGCACCCGGGGTACAGCAGCTCGGCCATGCCCATGTCGTAGTCGGGCAGGAACACGATGCGCTCGCGGAGCTCGGGCTGCGCCGCGAACTGCACGAGCTTCTGGATCAGCCGCTTGCCCTCGTCGTCGGCGGGATGCGACTTGCCGGCGATCACGAACTGCACCGGGCGGTCGGGGTTCGTGAGGATGGCCTTCAGCCGCTCGGGGTCCTGGAGCATGAGCGTCAGGCGCTTGTAGGTCGGCACCCGGCGGGCGAACCCGACCGTGAGCGTGTCGGGGTCGAGCACGCGTCCGACCCACTTCGGCGGCTGCGCGCCCGCGTGCTGCTCGCTCCACGCCGCCGCGAGGCGGCGCCTGGCGTCTTCGACGAGCTGCAGCCGCATGCCGCGCTTGACGCCCCAGAACTCGGCGTCCGAGAGCGCCTCGCTCCGCCAGTCGGCGTGCTCGGTGTCGCCGGTGCCGAGGTTCGACTCGGCCAGCGCGACGAGCGCGGGGTCGGTCCAGGTCGGCGCGTGCACGCCGTTCGTGATCGAGGTGATCGGCACCTCGTCGCTGTCGAAGCCGGGCCACAGGTCGCCGAACATGCGTCGGCTCACCTCGCCGTGCAGCTTCGAGACGCCGTTCGCGTGCTGCGCGAGGCGCAGGCCCATGATCGCCATGTTGAACGCGCCGGTCGCGGGGTCGGCGCCCGGCTCCACGCCGAGGGCGAGCGCGTCGGCGAGCTCGACGCCCGGCAGCAGCGACGACGTGAGGTAGCGCTCCACGAGTCCGCGGTCGAACCGGTCGATGCCGGCGGGCACGGGCGTGTGGGTCGTGAACACGGTGCCGGCCCTGACGAGCTGCAGCGCCTCGGCGAACGAGAGCCCCTCGCCGATGAGGGTCGAGATGCGCTCGAGCCCGAGGAACCCCGCGTGCCCCTCGTTCATGTGGAACACGTCGGGCGCGGGTCGCGAGGTCAGCTCGGCGTACGCCTTGACCGCCCGCGCCCCGCCGACGCCGAGCAGGAGCTCCTGCAGCAGGCGGTGCTCGCCTCCGCCGCCGTACAACCGGTCGGTGACCGACCGCAGTGCGTCGGTGTTGGCGGGGATGTCGGTGTCGAGCATGAGCAGCGGGATGCGCCCGACGGCGGCCGTCCAGACCCGCGCGTGCAGCGAGGCGTCGTCGGGCAGCGCGAGCGTGACCTGCACTGGCGTCCCGTCGGGATGCCGCAGCAGCGACAGCGGCAGCCCGTCGGGGTCGAGCACCGGGTAGCGCTCCTGCTGCCAGCCGTCGTCGGTGATGGACTGCGAGAAGTAGCCGGCCTTGTAGAACAGTCCGACGCCGATAAGCGGCACGCCGAGGTCGGAGGCCGCCTTCAGGTGATCGCCCGCGAGGATGCCGAGTCCGCCGGAGTACTGCGGCAGGGCCGCCGTGATGCCGAACTCGGGCGAGAAGTACGCCACGGTCCGCGGCACGTCGGCGCCGAGCGACTGGAACCAGCGCGGCTCCTCGAGGTACCCGCGCAGGCCGGCTCGTTCGCGCTCGGCCCACTCGACGAATCCGCCGTCGGCGGCGAGCTGCTCGAGGCGTTCGGGGCCGACCTCGCCGAGGAGCGTCACGGGGTCGCGGTTCGACGCGCGCCACAGTTCGGGATCGATGGCCTCGAACAATCGCCTGGTCGGCTCGTGCCACGACCAGCGGAGGTTGGCGGCGAGCTCCTCGAGCGCGGCGAGCGGAGTCGGGACGACGGCACGGACGGTGAACTTGCGAATGGGCTTCACGGCACCAACCTACGTGCCGTGCATGTCGAATGTGTGAACGTCGGCACGCCCGGGCGCCGCATTCCGCGCTACGGTCGTTCACGTGAGCACCCGATCCGTTCGCGCCGGTCGCATCCCCGTCACCCGGCTCTCCCCCGCCGTGCCCGACCCCCGCTGGCACCCGAAGGCCTTCGAGGGCGAGGTGGTGCCGTTCCGGGCGAACGTGTTCCGCGAGGGGCACGACCAGGTCGGCGCGATGCTCGTGCTCACCTCGCCGTCGGGCGTCGTGCACCGCGAGCGCATGGCGCTCACCGCGCCGGGCACCGACCGCTGGGAGGCGAGCGCCATGCTCGACGAGCTCGGCGAATGGCACTGGCACGTCACGGGGTTCGACGACGAGATCGGCACGTGGCGGCACGACGCCGCGCTGAAGATCGACGCCGGCGTCGACGTCGAGCTCATGTTCGAGATCGGTGCGCGACTCCTCGACCGTGCGGCCGCCGAGAAGACGCGACCGTCGGCCGCCCGGCGGCGCCTGACCGCGATCGCGACGCAGCTGCGCGACCCCGCGACATCCGTCGACGAGCGTCGTGCCCTGGTCGACGACCCCGCGTACGCGGAGTTCGTCACCCGCCCCCTCGCGCTGCTCACGACCGACTCCGACGAGCACACGATCCTCGTCGAACGCCGCCGCGCCGGCGTCGGCTCGTGGTACGAGTTCTTCCCCCGCTCGGAGGGAGCACGGAGGCTCAAGAACGGCACCTGGAAGTCGGGCACGTTCCGCTCGGCCATGAAGCGGCTCGACGGCGTGGCCGCCATGGGCTTCGACGTGCTCTACCTGCCACCGATCCACCCGATCGGCGTCACGAACCGCAAGGGGCCGAACAACACGCTCGACCCCGCCCCGGGCGACCCCGGCTCGCCGTGGGCGATCGGCGGCCCGCTGGCCGACGGCACCATGGGCGGGCACGACGCCGTGCACCCCGACCTGGGCACCCTGGCCGACTTCCGCGCCTTCGTGCGGCGGGCGAACGCCCTCGGCATCGAGGTCGCGCTCGACCTCGCCCTGCAGGCCTCGCCCGATCACCCGTGGGTGACCGAGCACCCCGAGTGGTTCACGGTGCTGCCCGACGGCACCATCCGCTTCGCCGAGAACCCGCCGAAGAAGTACCAGGACATCTACCCGGTGAACTTCGACCTCGACCCCGAGGGCGTGTTCGCCGAGGTCGAGCGCATCGTGCGGCACTGGATGAAGCAGGGCGTGCGCATCTTCCGCGTCGACAACCCGCACACCAAGCCGCTCGCGTTCTGGGAGCGGCTCATCGGCGCGATCAACGCGACCGACCCCGACGTCGTGTTCCTCGCCGAGGCGTTCACCCGCCCCTCGATGATGCAGGCGCTCGCGATGGCGGGGTTCCAGCAGTCGTACTCCTACTTCACGTGGCGCAACACCAAGGAGGAGCTCGAGGAGTTCCTGACGAGCGTGTCGCAGCAGACGGCCGACTTCATGCGGCCGAACCTGTTCGTGAACACGCCCGACATCCTCACCGAGTACCTCCAGTTCGGCGGCCCGGCCGCCTTCACCGTGCGTGCGACCATCGCCGCGACGGCCGCGCCGAACTGGGGCGTGTACTCCGGCTTCGAGCTCTTCGAGTCCGTCGCCCGCCCTGGCGCCGAAGAGGCCATCGACAACGAGAAGTTCGAGTACAAGCCGCGCGACTTCGCGGCCGCCGAGGCCGCGGGCAAGTCGCTCGGCCTGTATCTCGGCATCCTGAACGGCATCCGTTCCGCCCACCCAGCGCTCGGGCAGCTGCGCAACATCCGGTTCCACGCCAGCGATGACGACTCCGTGCTCGTGTACTCGAAGCACCTCGAGGGCCGGTTCACGCCCGACGGGGTCGACGACACGGTGCTCGTGGTCGCGAACGTGGACCCGCATTCCGTGAGGGAGACCACCGTGCACCTCGACCTCGACGCCATCGGCCTCGCGCCCGGAGCGCGCTTCACCGTCGAAGACCTCGTGACCGGCAACCGCTGGGAGTGGGGCGACTCGAACTACGTGCGCCTCGACGCGTTCACGCGCCCCGCCCACGTGCTGCACGTCGTGCGGGGTCTCGAATGACCGAGCGGATGCCCGTGGCGGGCCCCTCGGTCGCCGACGAGGTGCTGCTCGCGGTCGCCGAGGGCCGCCACGCCGATCCGCACTCGGTGCTCGGCCAGCACCCGATCGCCGTCGGAGCGGCCGGGGCCGGGCGGGCGGACACCGCGCAGACCGTGATCCGGAGCCGTCGGCCGCTCGCCGACACCGTCGAGGCGGTCGTCGCCGAGGGGCCGGCGGTGCCGCTGCAGCACATCGGCCACGGGGTGTGGGCCGGGGTCGCCGACGCAGGTCCGCGCGACTACCTGATCCGCGCGACGTACGGCGACGACGAGTGGACGAGCGAGGAGCCCTACCGGTTCGCCCCGAGCATCGGCGAGCTCGACCTGCACCTCATCGGCGAAGGCCGGCACGAGGAGCTCTGGCGCGTGCTCGGCGCCCACCGCCGATCGCACTGGGGCGTCGCGGCGCCCGTCGAGGGCACCTCGTTCACGGTGTGGGCTCCGCGGGCGCGGGCGGTGCGCGTCGTCGGCGGCTTCAATCGATGGGACGGCACCTCGCACGCCATGCGCAGCATGGGCTCGACCGGCGTCTGGGAGCTCTTCGTGCCCGGCGTCGAGGCGGGCACGACCTACAAGTTCGAGATCCTCACGGCCTCCGGCGAGTGGGTCATGAAGGCCGACCCCATGGCCAGGCAGGCCGAGATCGCCCCCGCGACGGGGTCGATCGTCTCGACGACCTCGCACGAGTGGGGCGACGGCGACTGGATGTCGGCGCGTGCCGCGACCAACGTGCACGAACGCCCGATGAGCATCTACGAGATGCACCTCGGCTCGTGGCGGCCCGGCAGGTCGTACCGCGACGTGGCCGACGAGCTCATCGAGTACCTCGGCTGGCTGGGCTACACGCACGTGGAGTTCATGCCCCTCGCGGAGCATCCGTTCGGCGGGTCGTGGGGCTACCAGGTGACGGGCTACTACGCCGTGACCAGCCGGTTCGGCTCCCCCGACGACCTCAAGTACCTCATCGACCGCCTGCACCGGGCGGGCTACGGCGTGATCATGGACTGGGTGCCCGGCCACTTCCCGAAGGACGGCTGGGCGCTCGCGCGCTTCGACGGCGAGGCGCTCTACGAGCACCCCGATCCCCGGCGGGGCGAGCAGAAGGACTGGGGCACCTACGTCTTCGACTACGGCAACCCGCGGGTGCGCAACTTCTTGGTCGCGAACGCCCTGTTCTGGTTCGAGGAGATGCACGTCGACGGCCTCAGGGTCGACGCCGTGGCCTCGATGATCTACCTCGACTACTCGCGTGCCGACGGCGAGTGGGAGCCGAACATCCACGGCGGGCGCGAGCACCTCGAGGCCATCGGGTTCCTCCAGGAGGCGAGCGCGACGGCGTACAAGCGCAACCCCGGCATCGTCATGATCGCCGAGGAGTCCACGTCGTTCCCGGGCGTCACCGCGGCGACCTCGAACGGCGGACTGGGCTTCGGCTACAAGTGGAACATGGGGTGGATGCACGACACCCTGCAGTACATCGCGAAGGATCCGATGTACCGCTCCCACCACCACCACGACCTCACGTTCTCGTTCCTGTACGCGTTCAGCGAGCACTTCGTGCTGCCGATCAGCCACGACGAGGTCGTGCACGGCAAGGGCTCGCTCATCCGCAAGATGCCGGGCGACCACTGGCAGCAGCTCGCCAACGTGCGCGCCTACCTCTCGTTCATGTGGGCGCACCCCGGTAAGCAACTGCTCTTCATGGGCCAGGAGTTCGGCCAGCTCTCCGAGTGGAGCGAGGAGCGAGGCCTCGACTGGTGGATCCTCGAGCAGCCCAGCCACAAGCAGCTCGCCGAGTTCGTCGGTGCGCTGAACCGGACCTACCGCGAACAGGCCGCGCTCTGGCAGCTCGACGACGAGGCCGCGGGCTTCGAATGGGTCGAGGGCGGCGCAGCCCAGCAGAACGTCGTCGCATTCCTCCGCTACGACCGCGAGCGACGCCCGCTGCTCTGCATCGTGAACTTCTCGGGCGTGCCGCACGACCGAGTGCGGTTCGGGCTGCCGATCACGGGCCGCTGGCGCGAGATCCTGAACTCGGATGCCGCGCAGTGGGGCGGATCCGGCGTCGGCAACCTCGGCGGGGTCGACGCCACCGCGACGCCGTGGGCCGGGCGCCCGGCCTCGGCCGAGTTCACCCTTCCGCCGCTCGGCGCCGTCTGGTTCACGCTGGACTGAGCGCTCGAATGCGAATCGGGCCCCGCCGCGCGGCGGGGCCCGATTCACGAGGCGTCGGCCAGAGACATCCGGATCGGCGCCATCCGGATCGACTCAGTCCGGATCGACGCCGTCCGGATCGACTCAGAAGAGCATGTTCGTGAGGCGCCTGCGGGCGACCGCGACCCTGGGGTCCTCGGTGCCGACGACCTCGAAGAGCTCGACGAGGCGCTCGCGCACGAACTTCTTCTGATCGGCGTCGAGCTTCGGGAACATCGTGAGCAGCCGATCGAAGGCGTCGTCGACGTGCCCGCCCGACAGGTCGAGGTCGGCGACGTCGAGCTGCGCCCCGAGGTCGTCGGGTCCCGCCGCGGCGGCGTTGCGGATCGACTCGAGCGTCTTGCCGTTCAGCCGGCCGAGCAGGTTCGCCTGCGCCAGGCCCGCCACGGCCATCTGGTCGCGGGGGTCCTGGGCGATCGCCTTCTTGTACGCGGCAGCGGCGGCAGCGAAGTCGCCGCCCTCGATGGCGTCGTACGCCTCCTGGTGCAGGGGCGGCAGCGGCGGCTCCTCGGGCTCCTGCGGTGCGGCATCGGGGTCGCCTGCGGCATCCGTCGCCTCGACCGAACCGGTCACGCCGTGCTGCGAGGCGAGCTCGAGCAGCTGGTCGAACACCTGGTCGATGACCTCGTCGGGCTGGACGCCCGCGAAGAGCGGCACGGGCTGCCCGGCGACGACGGCGACGACGGTCGGCACGGACTGCACCTGGAAGGCCTGCACGAGCTGCGGGCTGCGATCGGCGTCGGCCGTCGCGAGCACGAGGCGGCCCGCACGCGCCCGCACGAGATGGTCGAGCGCGGCGACGAGCTCCTGGGAGGGTTCGCTCCACGAACCCCAGACCGCGACGACGACGGGCACGGTGCGCGAGAGCTCGAGCGCCGAGGCGAAGCCCTGGTCGTCGGTCGCGAACACGACGCTGCCGTCGGCCGGGGCCGGAGCCGCCGTCGAGTCCGGCTGCTGCGATCGCTGCACGAGCGACGAGAGGTCGACGGCGCCGCGGAGCGCGGCGTGGGGGGTGGGGTCGGTCACGGTACCTCCGATGCGCCGATGAGTCCCTCGGACCACCCGAGGAGCCGGATCTGCTCGTCCGAGCCGACGGCCGGGACGTAGAACACCATCTGGATGCCGATCACGCGCTGCACGCCCTTCGCGCTCTTGCCCGTGAAGCCGGACAGCGCAGCGCCGGGCGCACCCTCCTGGAAGCCGATCGTGCCGCCGTCGTTCGGCGTGACCTTCTCGGTCTGCTCGATCGTCGCCGTCACGAGCGCACCGGAGTCGTTCGTCGCGAGGGCGATCGTCGGGCCGTCGCCGACCGCGTTCGAGAACGCGATGTCGGCCGTGGGCGAGGACGCCTTCAGGTCGTCGCGGATGACCTGCTGGCCGGCGACACCGAGCTGCTCGCGCAGCAGGTCGCCCTCGGGGTCGAACATCGCGGCGAACTCGGAGTCGTCGCCCTTGATGAGCACGTCGGCGTATGCGGCGCTCACCTGGTCGGGCTGCATCACCAGCCCCTTGAACTCGGGCGAGATGAGCGGTGCGCCAATGCTCGCCGGAGCCACCTCGGGCACGTCGGCGTCGGGCGCCAGCGACATCGCGTAGACGACCTTGTAGTTCTCGCGCGGCGAGGCCTGCTGCAGGTACAGGGCCGTGGGAGCCACGGTCGGGTCGTCGGAGGCCTTCTCGATCACGAGCACCGTGCGGCCCGTCGCGGGCCAGCCGGCGACCTGCTGCGGGAGGATCAGGGTCGGCGTCGTCGCGGGAACCGCGACGGGGCCGGCCTGGTCGGGCAGGGTGGTGCGGATCGCGTAGTTCGCTCGTCGCGCCTCGAGCG
This sequence comes from Agromyces sp. NPDC058110, assembly GCF_042884735.1. Lineage (NCBI taxonomy): Bacteria > Bacillati > Actinomycetota > Actinomycetes > Micrococcales > Microbacteriaceae > Agromyces > Agromyces sp. NPDC058110. The sequence goes on from NZ_JBHVTI010000001.1 coordinate 694,233, forward strand.
CAGGGCCCGTGAACCGCTCCTCGGCCTTGTCGCCGTCGAGGGCCTCGTCGGCTGCGGCAGCGCTCTCGGCCACGCGGGCCATGATGCGCTCCATCTGGGGCACCGTGACGGCGGGCACGAGCGGCTCGGTCACGGGCTCCTCGCCGTCGGGCTCCTCGGTCGCCACGGGGTCGACCGGCGGCGCCGTCGTGGCGGGCGCCGTCGTCGCCGGGGGCTGGTCGAAGCTCGGCCAGTAGTCGGGCGAGCACGCCGTCAGTGCGAGCGCCGGCAGCAGCAGCACGGGCACGAGCGCCACGCGCTTGGAACGGCCGATCGCACGTCGGCCGCCGCCCATCGGACCGCGGCGGAGCTCGGCGGGCTTCGGCCCGCTGCCGGCACGGCCCTTCGGCAGGTTCCGGCGCGGACCGCGTGAGCGGCGGTGGTGCACGAAGCCCGAGATCACGAGCACGATGCCGATGAGGAAGAGGACGCCGCCGCCCAGCAGCAGGGGCCCGGCCCACGGCGTCGCATTGTCGAGCGGCCAGGTGAGCGACAGCCGCGACGGGGCGGGGTTCGTGCCGTCGGAGGCGATCAGCACCGCGATGTCGGCGGGGACGTCGATGGTCGTGGTGACGGTGCGCTCCCCCGAGAGCTCGTCGAGCCAGAGATCGGAGCCGACCGGCGAGTTCGCCGGCACGGGCTCCAGCGCGCCGTCGGCGGAGGCGTCCGCGTCTGCCTCGGCGGCCGCGGTCGGCTCGGGAGTCGGCGTGGGCGTGGTCGTCGGCGAGGGCCGCGACGTCGCCTCCGCCCCCTCGCCGGCCGTGCCGTCGTCGCCCGTGCCGTCGCCGGCGCCGCCCTCGTCGTCGGTCGCGACGTCGCGCGAGTCGGTCGCGACCAGTGCGTCGGCGTCGGCGTCGTGGGTGATCGCGACGTAGGGCGAGTCGCCGATCCACGCCTCGACGTCGTCGAGGCGTCCGTACGCCAGGAACACGGTGTCGGTGCCCGACGCGGTCAGGGTCTGCTTGCCGGTGTGCGCGGCGAGCGCGCCCGGCTCGACCACGACGTAGGCCGCATCGGACTCGATGCTCGACGTCAGTGAGACGCGGTCCGGCTCGAGGAACACCGTGCGCTGCGCGATGCCGAATCCGATCATCACGGCGGCTGCGGCGAAAGCCAGAATGGCGAAGACGAATCGCACGTTACCTCCGGTACCGCCTGGGGCGGCATTGAACAAAGACATCCAACCCTACCGGGATCCGCCTGTGAGTCGCCTCCGTCGGTGCCGAACGGCACTCAGGGCGATCTCGGAGCGACTCGTTCCCGACCCGCTGCCGCGCACCCGTAGAATCATGTGATCCCGCACGAGCCCCCACGAACGCGGGACAGAGCCCGGAGGAAGAATTGGCCGTCGAAGAGACCGAGTTCACGCAGGTGTTCCGCGGATACGACAAAGACGAGGTCGACAAGTCCATCAACGGACTTCGCCGCGACGTCATCACCGCGAACAACCAGCTGACCGAGCAGGCGAAAGAGAACAAGCGACTGCTCGCCCGCATCGAAGAGCTGAGCGCAGAGCTCGAAGAGGTCGGCAGCCCGACCTTCTCGGGCCTCGGCACCAAGCTCGAGAACACCCTCCGCGTCGCGGAGGAGCAGTCCACCCGCCTGATCGCGCAGGCCGACATCGACGCCGAGAAGCTGCGTCGCGCCGCCGAAGACGAGGTGCACCTGCTCCGTTCCGACGCGAACGAGCTCGCCGAGCGCACGCTCGCCGAGGCGCGCGCCCAGGCGGCGCGCATGCTCGAGAACGCACGCGCCGAGGCCGACGACATGGTCTCGCGCGCGCACGAGTCCAGCGAGCAGCTCCGCAACGACGCCGCTCGGGATGCCGCGGCGATCCGCGGTGCCGCGACCACCGAGGCGGCCGACCTGCGTTCGAGCGGCAAGCGCGACGCATCCGCCGCCCTGGCCGCGGCCGAGCGCAAGGCGTCCGAGATCCTCGTCTCGGCCAACGACGAGGCCTCCGAGGCGCGTGCGACCGCCGCCGGACTCACGCAGGAGACCGAGCAGACCCGCGCCGAGGTCGCGATCGAGCTCGACCGCGCCCGCGCCGAGCTCGCGAAGGAGACCGAGCAGGCCCGCATCGACCTCGCGACCGAGACCGAGCAGTCGCGCCTCGACCTCGCACGCGACGCCGCCGAGGCGCGCGCCGCGCTCGACGCCGAGACCACCGAGCGTCGCGCCGCCCTCGTGCACGAGCTCGAGCAGGCCCGCACCGACCTCGACCTCGAGCTGGCCGCGAGCCGCGCCGAGGTCGAGCAGCAGCGCAAGCAGGCGGCCGTCGACATCGAGCGCGAGGCCGAGCTGGCCCGCGTGAAGCTGCAGAGCGAGCTCGACCGCCTGCGCGCCAAGCACGCCGCCGACCTCGACCAGATGCGCGCCGACCTGACGCTCGAGCAGGAGCAGGCCCGCGCCGACTTCGACGCCGAGTCCGAGCAGTCCCGCATCGACCTCGACAACCAGCTGACGTCGATGCGCAAGAAGACCACGCACGAGGTCAACCGCATGCGTCGCGAGATCGAGAAGGCGCACCTCGACCTCGAGGCCGAGCTCGCCGCGAAGCGCGACGAGGCCGAGCAGGAGCTCCTCCAGAGCCACCAGGAGGCCACCAGCCAGACGCAGAAGTTCCTGGAAGACGCGAACGCCGAGCTCGCCGAGGCGACCGCGCGCACCGCCGAGAGCCGTGCAGAGGCCGAGCGACTCGAGACCGAGGTCCGCGGCGAGATCGCGAAGCTCCGCGACAAGGCCGACGACGAGGCGCGCGAGCGCATCGCCGACGCCCACACGCAGGCGCGCAAGCTCATCGCCGACGGCGAGGAGCGCACGCGCGCCCTCGTCGCAGACGCCGAGGACCGCCTCTCGCAGATCAAGATCGAGCGCGACGCGGTGGCCGGCTACTTCGAGAGCCTCCGCGGAGTGCTCACGCAGGCCGAGCAGGTCGCTGCCGCGAGCCGCGGCTAGTCCCCGCCGTCAGTCGCGCAGCCGGCGAGGTTCGATGAAGATCCAGAACGCGTTCCGCATCGGCCTCGTCGGCACGCTCGGCGTCGGCGTCGGCATCCTGATCCTCTCGGCGGTCGCGAGCCTCTCGACCGTGCTGACGTACGTCGGCGCCGCGCTCTTCCTCGCCCTCGGCCTCGAGCCCGCCATCGGCTGGCTCGAGCGCCGGGGGCTTCCGCGTTGGGCGTCCATCCTCATCGTCATGACGGGCGTGGGCCTCCTGGTCGCCGCGCTCGTGCTGGCGGTCGTGCCGATCGTGGCCGATCAGGTCGGCCAGCTCGTCGAGGAGATCCCGGCGATCGCCGAACGCGTGCAGACGTTCGACTGGGTCGAAGAACTCTCCAAGCAGTTCCCGCAGGTGCCGATCGATGACATCACCGTGCAGGTCACCGACGCCATCACCGATTTCTTCACCAACCCCGAGAAGCTGAGCGAACTCGCCGGCGGCGTGCTCCAGGTGGCCATCGCCCTCGGCGCGGGCATCTTCGCCGTCGTGATCGTCTTCATCCTCACGCTCTACTTCTCGGCGTCGTTGAGCGCGATGAAGCGCACGGCCTACCAGCTCGTGCCCGCGTCGCGCCGTGCGCGCTTCGCCGACCTCACCGAGCAGATCACGCAGTCGGTCGGCCGCTACGTGCTCGGACAGGCCGGCCTCGCCGCCTGCAACGGCGTGCTGAGCTTCATCTTCCTGTCGATCATCCAGGCGCCGTTCCCGGCCGTGCTCGCGTTCCTGGCCTTCGTCTTCTCGCTCGTGCCCCTCGTCGGCACGCTCTCGGCCTCGGTCGTCATCGTGCTCGTGTGCCTCATCCCGGGCCTCGGTTCGCCGCTGACCGCGCTCGTCGCCGCGATCTATTACCTGGTCTACATGCAGGTCGAGGCATATGTGCTGAGCCCCCGCATCATGAACCGTGCCGTGCGGGTGCCGGGCGCCCTCGTCGTCATCGCGGCTCTCGCCGGCGGCACCCTGCTCGGCCTGCTCGGCGCACTCGTGGCGATCCCGGTCGCGGCCTCGTTCCTGCTCATCATCAAGCAGGTCGTGATCCCCCGCCAGAACGAACTCTGACCGTTCGCGCGCGGCCGGTTCCGGTCACGGCCGACGGACGCCGACCGCCACGCGACCGACGGCGTCTGCGGCTCAGGCCCCGGCCTGCGGCGTCGGCGGCCAGGTCGTCGGCAGCGGCAGGGCCGCCGGGTTCACCGCGGCCACGATCTCGTCGAGCACGCGCCGGGTCTGCGTCTCCCCCACCCAGAGGTGGCGACCGCCCGCGACGTCGACGCGGGCGATGTGCGGGGTGACGGCGAAGCGCTCCGCCGCGGCATCCGGTCGCAGGTAGTCGTCGAACTCGGGGATGAGCGCGACGACCGGCACGCTGACGTCGTTCCAACGGCGGAGCTCCTCGACCGAGGTGCGATGCAACGGCGGGGAGAGCAGCACCGCACCGGCGATGTCGTGCTCCAGCCCGTACTTGAGCGCGAGCTCGGTGCCGAACGACCAGCCCACGAGCCAGGGATTCGGGAGCCCGCGCTGCGCGACGAACGCCATGGCCGCAGCGACGTCTTCACGCTCGGCGACGCCCTCACCGAACGAGCCGTCGCTCGTGCCCCGAGGAGAGGTCGTTCCGCGCGTGTTGAATCGCAGCACCGCGAGGTCGGCCAGCGCGGGCAGTCGCGCGGCCGCCTTGCGGATGATGTGCGAGTCCATGAACCCGCCGGCGGTCGGCAGCGGATGCAGCGTGACGAGCGTCGCGACCGGCGCCACGTCGACCGGGGTCGCCAGTTCGCCGACCAGCGTCAGTCCGTCGGCCGTGTGAAGGCGGACCTCCTCGCGGGTCGCGGGCAGCTCGACCGAGGCGCGGATCTCGAACGGGGTCGGCTCGGGGGTGCTCATCTGGTTCCGATCTTCCAACAGTGCTGGTGCCAGTGCCGCCGGCTCGCGAGGTCGGCCGCGTCGCCCAGCACGCCGTCGGCGCGCCAGACGACGAGGTGCGCGACGCCGGGCGCCACCTCGAGCCCGCACGCCGGGCAGACGTAGCGCTTCACGGCCTGCGCCTCCGAGACGGGCTGCACGTTCCACTCGCGGCCGTCACGCGTCTCGGTGCGCCGCCATCCGGCGCTCAACCGGTCGACATCGAGTTCGGGGTGCGGTTCGCGGGCCTTGGCGGCGCGACCATGGGAACGGTTCGAGCGCGGCATGCCTCAAGTCTGGCACGGATGCGGCATGCGACCGCGCGCGGTCAGGCGACACGAGATCGCTCGGGAGCGAGGTTCGGCGATCAGTACCAGCCGATGGACTCGGAATGCGCCCACGCACCGCACGGCGTGCCGTAGCGGCCCTGGACGTAGCCGAGACCCCATTCGACCTGCGTCGCGGCGTTGGTTTCCCAGTCGGCACCGGCGGACGCCATCTTCGACCCGGGCAGTGCCTGCGGGATGCCGTACGCGCCGCTCGAGGCGTTGTACGCGTTGACCCGCCAGCCGGACTCCTTGTTCCAGAGCGCCACGAGGCAGTCGAACTCCGTCGTGGCCCAGCCTCGCGCGGCGACCGCCGTCGCGGCATACGCTTGGGCCGATCCAGGGTCGGGCGTGACCGCGGGCGGCGCCCATCCGCTCGACTCGCTCGTCGAAGCCGGCTCGACGTAGGCGGGCTTCGCCTCGGCGACGTACCCCTCTCGCGATGCGTCGATCGTGTAGTCGCCGTCGACCTCGAGCGCCTGGATCTGGGCGCCGCCGAAACGATCGCCGCTCACGCGATCGGGGGTCGCCGTGGCCACCCCGTTCGGGTCGACGAGGTTGATGCCGACGAAGCTCAGCGCCGCGCAGAAGGCGAACACGACGGTCACGCCCTGCTTGAGCGCACTGCGAGTGCCCGAGGTCGTTCGAAGAGGTGCGGCAGGCGTCACGCCCTGCTCGAATCCGGTATGCCTGCCCACGATGGGTCGAGTGTATCGGAGGTCCCGGCGGTCGAGCGAACGCCGACCACGCTCGCGCCCGCTCAGCGGACGGCCTGCATCACGTCGACGACCGCATCGAGCACGAGGTCGACCTGCGACTCGCGATACCCGCCGCGCTGCGTGGTGAACACGACGCTCCGCACGTCGTCGATCGAGATCGGCCATCCGTCGCGGAAGTACCGCGTCAGCTTGTCGGCGAACTTGTCGACGTCGCGCACGCGATAGCCGAGGGCGAGCGGGCTCACCCGATCGAAGCGGTGCCCTTCGTCGCGGGCGAGTCGGTTGGCGACCACCTGCGCCGTCGTGCGCGCTTCTGCGAGCCACACCTCGTCGCCGTGCAGTCGTGCGGCGACCTGGCGCTCCTCGACCGCGAAGGCGTCTTCGAGGCGTTCCATCGCCGCGTCGACCGCCGAAGTGACGTAGCCGCCCTTCTGCATCGAGAAGGCGGTGAGGCGGATCCGCTCGGAGTTCAGCGGCGGATCGGACGCTTGCGGGCTGCCGTCGTACGCCCGGCGCGCGACCTGCAGGAACTCGTCGACCTGTTCGGTGTCGTAGCCGCGCTGGGGCTTTCGGGTGCGGGGGAAGGTGGAGTCCACCGACCCATTATCACCGAGCTTCACCCGAAGATGCGGAACGCCACGAACGCGACCGCTGCCGAGGGCAGGATCGAGTCGAGCCGGTCGAGGAACCCGCCGTGCCCCGGCAGCCACGAACTCATGTCCTTGATGCCGAGATCGCGCTTGACGAGCGACTCGGCGAGGTCGCCGAGCGTCGCGGTCAGGAAGATCGCGACGCCGAAGATCAGACCGAACCACCACGTGTTGCCGAGCATGAGGAGCGACAGCAGCACACCGGCGATCACGCTCGCCAGGGCGCCGCCGGCGAAGCCCTCCCAGGTCTTCTTCGGACTGATGACGGGGGCCATCGGATGCTTGCCGAAGGCGAGACCGGACGCGTATGCGCCCGTATCGGCCGAGATCGCGACGATCACGAAGGCGAGGGTCCACCACTCGCCGCCGTCGGCCGCGGTCAGGACGACCGCAAACGTGGCCAGGAAGGTCACGTATCCCTGCACGAACGCACTCGCGCCGAGGTCTCGGAGCAGCGCGCGGCCGGAGGTGCGACGCGACGCGGAGAACTGCTCGAGCACCCGCCACAGCACCACCAGCAGGATGCCTCCGAGCACCGCGAGCAGCTGGCCGCCGGCACCGCCGAAGTAGGCGAACGGCACCACGGCCACGGCCGCGACGACCGTGGGGATGCGGGGAACGTCGAAGTCGCCCTTGCGGAGGGCCTGCGCCAGCTCGTAGCTCGCGAACGCGACGATCACCACCGCGAAGACCAGGAAGAGCTCCTTGATCACGAGGAGGCTGAGCAGCAGGGCACCGCCGAAGACGAGTCCGATCACGATCGCGAGGATCAGGTTGCGGCCCGTTCGGGCGTTGATCTTTTCCTGCGCCTGATCGAACTGCGCCTTCGAGGCCTCGAACTGACGCTCGATGTCGACGCGCCTCGCGTGCACCTGCGAGCGGAACTCGTCGCGTGCGTTGCGTTCATGCCCACCGGCATCCGCATCGTCGTGTTCAGGGACGCCCGACATGGTGTTCGCCTCAGACCTCGAGGAGTTCGGCTTCCTTGCGCTTGAGCGCGTCGTCGATCGCGTCGATGTTCGACTTCGTGACCTGCTCGAGCTCCTTCTCGCCGCGCGCGACCTCGTCGTCGCCGACCTCGCCCTTCAGCGCGTCGAGGTCGTCCTTCGCCTTGCGACGGATGTTGCGGACGGAGACACGTGCGTCTTCGGCCTTCGACTTCACGATCTTCACGAACTCGCGACGTCGCTCCTCGGTCAGCTCGGGGAGCGTCACCCGAACGAGGTTGCCGTCGTTCGTGGGGTTCGCACCGAGATTCGGGGTGTCGCGGATCGCCTGCTCGATGTCGCGGATGGCGCTCTTGTCGTAGGGCGTCACCACGAGCGTGCGCGCCTCGGGGTTCGCGAGCGAGGCGAGCTGCGCGAGCGGCGTCGGGGTGCCGTAGTAGCTCACCATGATCTTCTGGAAGAGCTGGGGGTTGGCACGGCCGGTGCGAACGGAGGCGAAGTCGTCTTTCGCGACCTCGACCGCCTTCTGCATGCGTGCGTTGGCATCGGACAGTACATCCGCGATCACGGGGGCTCCTTCGTTCGGTGCTCGGGACAGTCTATCGAGTCGCCGACGACTCGCTGTTGCTGACGACGGTGCCGAGATCGGCGCCGAGGATCGCCGCGGTGACGTTGCCGCCGGGCTCCATGCCGAACACCTGCATCGGCATGCCGTTGTCCATGCACAGGCTGAACGCCGTCGAGTCGACCACCTTCAGGCCGCGCTGCAGCGCCTCCTGGTAGGTGATGCGGTCGATCTTGTGCGCTTCGGGGTTGGTGCGCGGGTCGTCGGAGTAGACGCCGTCGACGCCGTTCTTGGCGACGAGCACCACATCGGCATCGATCTCGAGCGCGCGCTGCGCGGCGACCGTGTCGGTGGAGAAGTAGGGCAGCCCCGCGCCGGCGCCGAAGATGACTACCCGGCCCTTCTCGAGGTGACGTTCGGCGCGCCGCGGGATGTACGGCTCGGCGACCTGCATCATCGAGATCGCCGACTGCACGCGGGTCTCCGCGCCGGCCTGCTCGAGGAAGTCCTGCAGCGCGAGCGAGTTCATGACCGTGCCGAGCATGCCCATGTAGTCGGCGCGCCCGCGGTCCATGCCGCGCTGCGAGAGCTCGGCGCCGCGGAAGAAGTTGCCGCCGCCGACGACGATCGCGATCTCGACCGTGCGGGCCGCATCGGCGATCTCGCGTGCGAGCGCGCTCACCACGTCGGGGTTCACGCCGAGTGATCCCCCGCCGAATGCCTCGCCCGAGAGCTTCAGCATGACCCTGCGTCTACGTTCCGTCATCGCCCGACCGTTCCTTCCCCTTGGGAGTAAAGCTAGTGGTTCCCGCGTTCCGGCGCAGTGCCCGAACACGGTCTGTCCGCGACCGTTCGGCCGACGGAGGTCCGGAGTGGTCCGGACACAGCAAAGGAGCCCGGATCGCGAGGCGATCCGGACTCCTTCACATCGACTTAGGCGCCGACCTTGAAGCGAGCGAAGTCGCTCACCGTGATCCCGGCGTCCTGGAGGACCTTGGTCACGCTGAGCTTGTTGTCCTTCGCGTAGTCCTGCTCGAGCAGGGCGACCTGCTTGAAGTAGGCGCTCACGCGACCCTCGACGATCTTCGGCAGGGCGGCCTCGGGCTTGCCCTCCTCGCGAGTGATCTGCTCGACGAGCGCGCGCTCCTTCTCGACCGCCTCGGCCGGGACGTCCTCACGGGTGAGGTACTCGGGCGCTGCGAACGAGATGTGCTGGGCGATCGAACGGGCGGTCTCGGCGTCTGCACCGGTGTAGCCGAGGACCACGCCGACCTGCGGGGGCAGGTCCTTCGAGGTCTTGTGCAGGTAGATCGAGAACTGCTCGCCCTTCACGAGGCGGACGCGACGGAGCTCGATCTTCTCGCCCAGGATCGCTGCCTCGCCGTCGATGACGTCGGCGACGGTCTTGCCCTCGGCCGGTGCGGCCAGGCCGGACTCGACCGAGTCGGCGCGCGAGGCCGCCACGGCCGCGAGGACGCGGTCGGCGAGGCCCACGAACTTGTCGCCCTTGGCGACGAAGTCCGTCTCGCAGGCGAGCTCGATCAGGGTGGCGGTGCCGTCACCGTTGTCGACTGCGGCGACGAGGCCCTCGCTGGTGGAGCGGTCGGCACGCTTCGCGTTGCCCTTCGCACCCTTGAGGCGGAGGATCTCAGTGGCCTTCTCGAGGTCGCCGTCGGCTTCCTCGAGCGCCTTCTTCGTGTCGACCATGCCCGTGCCGAGCTGCTCGCGCAGGGCCTTGATGTCGGCGATGCTGATTGCCATTTCCGGCATTCTCCTTTGAGTTGAAGTGGAGCGGCTGAATTACTCGGCAGCGGCCTCGGGCGCAGCCTCGGCCTCGGCGACGACCTCGGCAGCCTCGACCTTGGCCTCGGCCTCGGTCTCGGCGACCTTCTCGGTCTCGGCCGACGCCTGCTCGGGAGTGGTCTCCGAGCCGGCCTGGAGGAGCTCCTGCTCCCACTCGGCGAGCGGCTCGACGGCCGAGACGTTGCCGGCCTCCTCGGGCTTCTGGTGGCGCTCGATGAGACCCTCGGCCGCGGCATCCGCGATGATGCGGGTGAGCAGCGCGACGGAACGGATCGCGTCGTCGTTGCCCGGGATCGGGTACTGCACCTCGTCGGGGTCGCAGTTGGTGTCGAGGATGCCGATGACGGGGATGCCGAGCTTCTTGGCCTCGTCGATCGCGAGGTGCTCCTTCTTGGTGTCGACCACCCAGAGCGCCGAAGGCGTCTTCGACAGGTTGCGGATGCCGCCGAGCGACTTGTGCAGCTTGTCGAGCTCGCGCTTCTTGATGAGGAGCTCCTTCTTGGTGAAGCCGCTCGTGGTGCCCTCGAAGTCGAGCTCCTCGAGCTCCTTCATGCGCGCGAGGCGCTTGGAGACCGTGGTGAAGTTGGTGAGGAGGCCGCCGAGCCAACGCTGGTTGACGTAGGGCTGGCCGACGCGCGTCGCCTGCTCGGCGATGGACTCCTGGGCCTGCTTCTTCGTGCCGACGAAGAGGATGGTGCCGCCGTGGGCGACCGTCTCGCGGACGAAGTCGTACGCCTTGTCGATGAAGGCGAGCGACTGCTGCAGGTCGATGATGTAGATGCCGGAACGCTCGGTGAAGATGAACCGCTTCATCTTCGGGTTCCAACGGCGGGTCTGGTGCCCGAAGTGCACGCCGCTGTCGAGCAGCTGGCGGATGGTGACGACGGCCATGAGCCGTACTCCTTTGTTCTCAGTTGACTCCCCGACCGGCGGTCGGAGCCCTGGTGCCCGGCACGGCTCCGCCGCCTCGTGCTCGTGAGAACCCGAGTCGGACCGAATGGAGTCGTCTGCCGAAATGGCACGCGTAGTCACCCCGACGCGCGGGGTGCTCTCGGAAGTCTACCACCGGCGCTGTTCCTCCCCAACACGACGCCGGGCGACGCCCTCCGCGCAGTGCCCGGCATCGGACCCGACCGGGATCGCGCCGGACGACGATTCGTGAATGGAGTCTTCGCATCCCCTCCCGGCCCGCCCGCTCATCCGGCGCGCGACGGCGACGGCCGCCCTCGTGGCAGCGCTCGTCGGTGTCGCCGCGCAGGCCGGCGGCTCAGCGAGTGCGTCGCCGCCGCGCCTCGGCGCGCTGGCGATCCATGACGACTGGAGTTGGCCGACGAGGCCCCCGATCGTCGTCGACGATCCGTTCCGGGCACCCCCGACGCCGTACGCAGCCGGTCACCGCGGGGTCGACCTCCGTGCCGCAGCCGGCGAGCCTGTCGTCGCCGTGGCTGCGGGGGTGGTGTCGTTCTCCGGCATGGTGGCCGGACGGCCCGTCGTCTCGATCGACCACGGCGACGGACTCGTGAGTTCGCTCGAGCCCGTCACGGCGAGCCCCGTCGAGGGCGAAGAGGTGCTCGAGGGCCAGCCGCTCGGTGTGGTCGCGACCGGCGGCCACTGCGACGCCCGATGCGTGCACCTCGGCGTCCGACTGCACGGGGAGTACGTCTCCCCGATGCTCTACCTCGGCGGTGTGCCGTGGGCCGTGCTGCTGCCTGGCTGATCGCGGCATCCACGGCCATCGCGAGGAGCGTCGGATGCAGCGCGGCGGTCCCTCACGCCCGCGGGTGCGCGGTGCGATAGCTCTGCTTGAGTCGCTCGGCCGACACGTGCGTGTAGATCTGCGTGGTGCCGAGGCTCGCGTGCCCGAGGAACTCCTGCACGGCGCGGAGGTCCGCGCCGCCGTCGAGCAGGTGGGTCGCGGCGGTGTGCCGGAGCGCGTGCGGGCCGCTCGGCCCGGTGCCCGGGATCTCGGCCAGCATCTCCGCGACGAGCCGGTGGACGCTCCGCACCCCCATGCGGCCGCACCTGACGCCGAGAAAGACCGCACTGCCGCCTGACGTCGGTCCCGACGGCGCCGGCACCGACTTCGTCGCCGAGTTCGACGCCGAGTTCGACGCAGACGCGCTCGCGGCCTCGAGTATCGACGGCCGCGCGTGTTCGAGATAGCGGTCGATCGCGCGAGCCGCCGGCGCTCCATAGGGCACGACGCGCTCCTTCGAACCCTTGCCCATGACCCGCACGGTGCGGCGTTCACGGTCGACGTCGCCGAGGTCGAGGCCGACGAGCTCCGACACGCGCAATGCCGAGGCGTACAGCAGTTCCGCGATGGCGACGTCGCGCTCGGCGATCGGATCGGCCCCGGCCGCACGCTCCTCGAGCCGTCGGATCGCACCCTCGAGCGCGGTCTGCGACACGACGCGCGGGAGCATCCGCGCCGGTCGAGGAGCCCTCAGTCGCGCACCCGCGTCGTGCTCGGCGAGGCCGCGTCGCGCGAGCCACGCGGTGAATCCCCGAGCGGATGCCGCGTGCCTGGCGATGCTGGCTCGGGCGAGGCCGCGTTCGGTCGCGGACCAGAGCCAGTCGCGGAGCAGGCCCAGGTCGAGGTCGTGCGCGTCGACCGCGCCACGCGACTCGGCGTAGGTGATGAGGTCGGCCAGGTCCGCGGCGTAGGCGGCGACGGTGTGCTCCGAGTACGCGCGCTCGGTGCGCACGTACGCCGAGTACTCGTCGAGGGCGGTGTCGAGGCTCGTCACGTGGCCAGCCTGCCCTTCGGCGACCGTCGCGCGGGGCCCGACGCGCCCGTTCGCGCAATCACGTCACCCGCCTCAGACCTCCCGCTTGCGGGAGAAGCGCTCGACGCGCTCCTCGGGGCTCAGCGATTCGATCTCGTCGAGGAACTCGGGCCCGAAGCCTGCGACCTGGGCATGCGCGCCGACCGGCACCACGGAGGTCACGACCTGTCCGTCGACGAGATGCACGAGGTTGAAGGACCGCCCGCCGTCGACGCCAACGAGTGCCCGGGCGGGCGCCGAGACGTCCATCGTGTACGCGGTGGCTCCGGCGACGGCGACCGGGATTCCCGCGAACGAGCCGTTGGTGACGTAGTGCAGGTGACCGCCGAGGATGAGGCGCACATCCCGGTCTCTGACGATATCGGCCAGTTCGTGCTGCCGCCGGAGCTCCAGCACGTCCATCAGCGCGATGGGCGTCGGGATGGGCGCGTGGTGCAGCGCGATCACCGTGCCCCGCGGAGCCTCGTCGGCGAGCTGAGCGTCGAGCCACTCCAGCGTCTCGCGCTCCAGAGCCCCGTGGTGGTACCCCGGCGCGCTCGAGTCGAGCGCGATGAGGCGCAGGCCGCGCACCTCGGTGACGTGGTTCACCGGTGCGTCGCCGGCCGGTGCCTGGTCGAGCAGCCCCGCGCGGAACGGGTCGCGTTCGTCGTGGTTGCCCATGACCCAGACGAGTCGTGCACCCGCTGCGGCGGCGACCGGCTCGAGCACCGCACGGGCACGACGGTACGCGTCGGGTTCGCCCAGATCGGCGACGTCCCCGGTCACGACGATCGCGTCGACGGCAGGGCCGAGGCGCGCGACCTGCCCGGCCGCCTGCTCGAGCGCGAGCACGGTGTCGGCCGCTCCTCCGAGCGGAGCCCCTCCGTGGAGGAGGTGGGTGTCGCTGAGGTGGGCGATGAGATGCGTCGCCTCCGGGTACGTGCCGAGCTGTACTGCCATGCTGACCTCCGCCGAAAGCCTACGGCGTGCCCACGACGCGGCACGGGCGACGCACGGAGCGAGCGATCGGCCGCGCCGTGGGCCGGCGGCTCAGGCCGGTCGTCGCCTGCGCACCCAACCGCCCGCACGCTGCGCCACCACGCCGTCGAGATCGAGCACGCCGAGCACCGACCTGACCTCGCGCACTCCGAGGCCGCTGCGACGGGCCAGCTCGTCGAGGTCGCGCGCCGAGCGTGTGCTGAGCGCGTCGAGCAGGCGGACCGCCTCGGGCGAGGGCTCCACCTCGGTCTTCACCGAACCGAGCGGGTCGGCCGATGCAGGGGCTTCGACGCCCGACCGGCCGGTCGCTCCCCCGGCGGCCGCGTGCCCCGGCCCGCCCATGAGCTCGACCACCTGATCGGCGTTCACGATGCAGGTCGCGTCGAACTCGCGCAGCAGTCGATGGCACCCGGCCGAGGCCGGGCTGGTGACGGGGCCGGGCAGCGCACCGAGCGGGCGGCCGAGGGCTGCGGCGTGGGCGGCTGTGTTGAGCGAGCCCGACCGAGCACCTGCCTCGAGCACGACCGTGGCCGAGCTAGCAGCGGCGATCAGCCGGTTGCGCTGCAGGAACCGCCATTTCGTCGGCGAGGCGCCGCACGGCAGCTCGGACACCACCGCTCCGGTCTCCGCGATGCGCTGCAGGAGCCCGTCGTGTCCGGCCGGATAGAACCGGTCGACGCCCCCGGCGAGGAAGGCGACGGTCGTGCCCTCGCTGGCGAGGGCGGCACGGTGGGCGGTGCCGTCAATGCCGTAGGCGCCGCCCGACACGATCGTGATTCCGCGATCGACGAGGCCCGCGGAGAGCTCCTTGGTCACGTGCTCGCCGTACCCGGTGGCCGCTCGAGCACCGACCAGGGCGACGGCCGGTGCTCCCGCCCGAAGGTGCTGCGCCTCTCCCCGCACCCAGAGTCCGAGCGGGGCGTGCGCTCCGAGGTCGTCGACGCCGACGGGCCACGCCGCGTCGCCGGGCACGAGGTACACGGCGCCGACCCGTTCGGCCTGTTCGAGGCCGCGCAGGAACGAGAGGTGGTCGATGCGCGGAGTCCATCGCGCGAGCGCGGCCTCGAGCTCCTTCTCGCCGAGGGTCTCCCCCGCAGCGTCGGCCTCCTCCGCGATGCGTTCGACGGATGCCGCGTCAAGCAGCAGGTCGAGCGTGCGCGTCGCGCCGACCGAGCCGACCAGCCGGCCGAGCACCCCGTCACCGGGTTCGGCGAGGGTTCCGAGCGCGGATCGTGCGAACGCCTCCACCTCGTGCGACGCGTGCCGGCCGTCAGCCGAGAGCGGTGCGGACGGGGTGTGGGACGCCGACGGCCTGAGCCGGGCGAATTCGCGCTGCAACTGCAGCGCCGCCCGTCGGACGACGCTCATCGCGCGATGCCCTGGCGGTAGAACAGCGCCTGGCCGATGTGCGAGGCGTCGGGCCTCGTCGCCCCCTCGAGGTCGGCGAGGGTCCACGCGGCCTTCAGCACGCGGTCGTATCCGCGCATCGTGATGCCGCCGCGTTCGAGCGACCGATCGAGGGCTGCGGTCGCCCGCCCGCCCGGGTGGAGGCCGCCGGCGCCGCGGAGCCACGGTCCGGACATCTGGGCGTTCGTCCGCCAGGGCGTTCCGCGAAGACGCTCAGCGGCCGCAGCTCTCGCGCGGGCGACCTTCGCCTTCGCGTCGGCGCTGCTGAGGCTCGGCCGATCGCGCACCGCGCGGAGGTCGGCCGTCGTCGGCCTCGGCACCCTCAGCTGCAAGTCGATGCGGTCGAGGAGCGGTCCGGAGATGCGCGCGAGGTATCGCCGGCGCAGGTTCGGCGGGCACGTGCATTCGGCCGTGCCGTCGAGCCCGCAGGGGCACGGGTTCGCGGCGATGACCAGCTGGAATCGCGCCGGGAACGTCGCGACCGCGTTCGCCCGGTGAATGCTGACGGTGCCCGACTCCAGCGGCTGGCGGAGCACGTCGAGCACGGCGGCCGGGAACTCTGGCGCCTCGTCGAGGAAGAGTACGCCGTGGCTCGCCCGTGCTGCAGCACCGGGTCGGATCAGCCGGCTGCCGCCGCCGATCATCGCGGCCGCGGTCGCCGTGTGGTGCGGTGCCTCGAACGGCGGCCGGAACGACAGGCCCGCCTCGACGGGGTGTCCCGAGAGCGAACGGAGGCACGAGACCTCGAGGGCGGCGTCGGCGTCGAGGTCGGGCAGGATGCCGGGCAGGCGCGACGCCAGCATCGTCTTGCCCGCGCCGGGCGGGCCGATGAGCGAGAGGTGGTGACCGCCGGCGGCGGCGGTGAGCAGGGCGTCGACGGCGTCGGAGTTGCCGGCGACGTCGGCGAGGTCTCCGGCGGCCTCTGCCGTAGCCGTCTGCTCGGGCCGCACGAGCGGCACCGGAGCCGCTTCGCGGGCCTCGAACCGGCCGCCGTGATGGATGGCGGCGTCGAGCAGCGACGCGACCCCGACGATGTCGAGGTCGGGCACGAGACGTGCCTCGGCGGCGTTCGCCTGCGGGACCATGACCGTGCGGTGACCGGCCCGCGCCGCGGCGAGCACGGCCGGGAGGATGCCGTCGATCGGTCGGAGCCGGCCGTCGAGGCCGAGCTCGCCGAGGTGCACCACCCGCGCGACGGACCCGACCGAGACCTCGCCGGCCGCGGCGAGGCACGCCACCGCGATGGCGAGGTCGAAGCCCGACCCGTGCTTCGGGAGCGCCGCCGGAGAGAGGTTCACGGTGAGCTTGCGCTGGGGCAGCGGGCACCCGGCGTTCACGGCCGCCGCGCGCACGCGTTCGCGGGCCTCGCCGAGGGCGGCATCGGGCAGGCCGATGATCGAGAAGCCCGGGAGCTGGGCCGACAGGTCTGCTTCGACCTCCACGATCGATCCGGTGAGTCCGAGCAGGGCGACGGCATGGGTTCTGGCGACGACCATCAGCCGATGCCCTCGAGGTGCTCGATGAGGGCGGGCGCGTCGGACGGGGCGAGCACCGCGATCGCGTCGATGCGGATGCGGGGGCCCGCGGCATCCGTCGACTCGCACCACGCCGTCGCCAGCCGTCGCAGGCGGGCGAGCTTCACCGGGGTGATCGCGGCGAACGGGTGCCCGTAGTCGTGCGACGTGCGCGTCTTCACCTCGACGAACACGGTCGCGTCGCCGTCGCGCGCGACGAGGTCGATCTCGCCGTGCGCGCACCGCCAGTTGCGGTCGATCACGCGCAGTCCGCGCGCCTCCAGGTGCTCGGCGGCGAGTCGTTCGCCGCGCCGACCGAGTTCTGCATTGTGGGCCATCAGCACCACCTCCGCGTACAGCGTGGCGGCGATGCCGGCGGCATCCGTCGGGATCACGGGGCGCGAGCGAAGCCCACGAAATCGCGCTCCGTGTGGAGGACGACTGAACGGGCTGGCCCACGGCTCACGGGAGCCGCGGACGACTACTCGTCGAGCGCGAGCTCCTTCGGCAGCTCGAACTCGCGCGTGGCGAGCTCCTCGACATTGACGTCCTTGAACGTGAGCACCCGCACCGACTTGACGAAGCGGTCGGCACGGTAGACGTCCCACACCCAGACGTCCTTCATCGTGAGCTCGAAGTAGAAGTCGTGCTCGGTGTCGCGGCGCACCAGCTCGACCTCGTTCGCCAGGTAGAAGCGGCGCTCGGTCTCGACGACGAACTTGAACTGCGAAACGATGTCGCGGTACTCGCGGTACAGGGCCAGCTCGACCTCGCGGTCGTAGTCTTCGAACTCGTCTTCATCCATCGGCATTCATCCTACGCCGAGGTCGAACAGCGCGGGCGCCTCGACGGGGCGCTCGTGCAGCCAGGTCCGCCGGTGCAGGGCGCTCGGCCCGTGCTCGGCGATCGCGTCGAAGTGGGCCCGGCTCGAATAGCCCTTGTTCTCGTTCCACGCGTACAGCGGCAGGTCGTCGTGCGCGGCGTGCATGAGGCGGTCGCGGTGCACCTTCGCGAGCACGGATGCCGCAGCAACCGACGCGCAGTCCCGGTCGGCCTTGATGCGGGTGCCCACGCGAGCCCGGTGGTCGATCGCGCGGCTCAGCCAGTCGTGGTTGCCGTCGAGGATCAGCGGCGCGCCGTCGAGCTCGACGGCCGTGCCGGCGGCGGTCTCCGCCGCGTGCAGGGCCGCGAAGGCACGCGAGCCCGCGAGCCCGAGGCACGCCATGATGCCGAACTCGTCGATCTCGGCGGCGGAGGCCTCGCCGACGGCCCAGCCCCGCACCCAGGCGGCGGCGCGCGGGGCCATGAGCTCGCGCTTCGGCTCGGTCAGCAGCTTCGAGTCGCGCAGGCCGGTGGGCATGCGGCGCACGGACTGATCGATCACGACCAGCCCGACGGCGACTGGTCCGGCGAGCGCGCCGCGACCCACCTCGTCGCACGCGAGCACGACCGGTGAACCTGCGTCGAAATGCTCCCGCTCGACCTTCAGGTTGGGGATGGCGGCCGGAGCCACGTCACTCGCCGCCCGGCACGACATCGCCGGTCTCGGCCGAATCGCCGTTCTCGGCGGCGTCCTCGACTCCGGCGAAGGTCTCGGGGTAGTTGCCGAGCCAGGCCCAGTGCGACACCGGCCAGCTCACGACGAACGCGCGGCCGACAACGTTCTCGATGGGCACGAAGCCCTTGAGCGGGGTGTCGGCGTTGTAGCGCGAGTCCTTCGAGTTGTAGCGGTTGTCGCCCATGACCCAGAGCGAACCCTCGGGCACGACCTCGTCGAAGTCGTCGCGCGAGACCTTGGTGTCGCCCGCGGGGAGCACGACGTACGGTTCGTCGAGCGGCACGCCGTTGACGCTCATCTGCCCGAGGGCGTTGCAGCAGGTCACGTGGTCGCCGGGCAGCCCGATGACGCGCTTGACGAGGTGGTCGTTCGAGTCGGGGGCCGAGAGGCCGACGAACGCGAGGAACCAGTCGACGGCGGCCGCGAGCGGCGGCACGTCGGGCTCGACGCGGGCCGGCAGCCATCCGCCCGGGTCCTTGAAGACGACCACGTCGCCCCGCTCGATCGGCGTGACGCCCGGCACGAGCTGGTTCACGATGATGCGGTCGTCCTTGACCAGCGTCATCTCCATCGACTCGGAGGGGATGAAGAACGATCGGATCAGGAAGGTCTTGATGAGGAACGAGACGAGCACGGCCACCACGAAGATGACCAGGAGATCTCGGAGGAAGAGGAGCGCCCCTCGCTTGCGACGGTTCGCCGAAGCCCCCTCGTGTTCGATGCGAGTGGTGCCGATGTCTTCTGTCATTTAACCGCCTGAGCTCCTCACCCCAAGTGTAGGGGTGAGGAGCTCAGGTCGAAGGCCGCGGTCGTGCGACGCGCGGACGACGATGCCGGATCAGGCGTCGCGCTTCTCCTTGATCTTCGCCTTCTTGCCGCGCAGCTTGCGCAGGTAGTAGAGCTTCGCGCGACGGACGTCACCGCGGGTGACGACCTCGATGTGGTCGATGACCGGGGAGTGCACCGGGAACTTGCGCTCGACGCCGACCTGGAAGCTGACCTTGCGGACCGTGAAGGTCTCGCGGACGCCCTCGCCCGAGCGGCCGATGACGACGCCCTGGAAGACCTGGATGCGCGAGCGCGTGCCTTCGATGATGTTCACGTGCACCTTGACGGTGTCACCCGCGCGGAACGCGGGGATGTCGGAACGCAGGCTCGCTGCGTCGACGTGGTCGAGGATATGCATGTTGAGTTCGCTCTCTGCGCCCGCCACCGGTCGAACGCGGATCAATGAATGGAAGATTGCGGTGCCGCCCGCGCGATCGCTCGCGCTGTGCATGCTCCCCGGAGGCAGAGTCCCGCGGCGGCACAATCCTCTATTGTGCCACGTCAGGCCCCTCGGCGCCAAAGCGTCCATCGGGCCGCTCCGACGGGATGCCGCGGACCAGCCTGCCCGGCCATGTCACACGCCGGTGCGCACGGCACCGGCACCCGCGGGGCGCGTCAGTCGGCCTGCCGGCGCTCCTCGACGACGATGACCTCGCCGATGTCGAAGGGCTGCTGCTGCACCGACGGACCACCGGCGGCGCCCGGCGCCGCTCCGGCCCGCGCGACGCGCTCGTACTCCGCCATCTGCTCCTGCATGCGCTTGGCGCCGTCTCGCACGAGCTGCACGATCGCGTACCAGAACGCGACGAGGGCGAGCGCGATCGAGAGCACGGCGAAGGAGGCCATCGGCGGGCCGGAGAACCCGAAGCCGATGATCGCGGCGTGCCACCCGCCGAGGATGCCGACGTCGACCCACGACACGGCGCGCGTCTCGCGGACGGTCGGGCGCATCGACGTGAGCAGGGCGATGACGGCGAGCGAGAGGAACGTCACCGGTACGGTGATGATCAGGCCCAGCGTGCCCCATCCGCCGCCGCCGAACACGGCCCAGCCGACCACGAGCCAGACCGGCAGCACGATCGTGGCGGCCTGGATCCATCGGAGGAAGATGCGCCGGAAGAGCATGACCACAGGATAACGCGGGGCTCCCGAGCGCACCCCGGGTGTTCACTCAGGGCGGAGCCGCCAGAATGGACGAGGAGAGGAACACCGTGATCGAACTGAGGACCCCCGCCGAGATCGACGAGATGCGCGCCGCAGGGCGCTTCGTCGCGAGCGTGATCGAGGCGACGTCGAAGGCCGCCGCCGTCGGCGTCAACCTGCTCGAGCTCGACGCCCTCGCGCACGAGATGATCCGCAAGGCGGGCGCCGAGAGCTGCTACATCGACTACCACCCGTCGTTCGGCGCGAGCCCGTTCGGCAAGGTCATCTGCACGTCGGTGAACGACGCCGTGCTGCACGGACTCCCCCACGACTACACGCTGCGCGACGGCGACCTGCTGAGCCTCGACTTCGCGGCGTCGGTCGACGGCTGGGTGTCGGACTCGGCGATCTCGATCGTCGTCGGCACGCCGCGAGAGGCCGACCTGCGCCTCATCGACACGACGCAGCGCGCGCTCGACGCGGGCATCTCCGCGGCCCGTCCCGGCAATCGCATCGGCGACATCTCGCGCGCGATCGCCGACGTCGCGAAGGCCGGCGGCTACGCGATCAACACGGACTTCGGCGGCCACGGCGTCGGCCGCACCATGCACGGCGACCCGCACATCCCGAACAACGGCCGCCCGGGCCGCGGCCTGCCGCTGAAGCCCGGCCTCGTGATCGCGATCGAGCCGTGGTTCCTCGAGACCACCGACCGCATCTTCACCGATCCCGACGGGTGGACCCTGCGCAGCGCCGACGGCTCGCGCGGCGCACACTCCGAGCACACGGTCGCCATCACCGACGGCGACCCGATCGTGCTCACGAAGCGGGGCTGATCACGTCGAACGCCGCGCCGCGGCATCCGATCCCCCGGATGCCGCGGCGCGGCGTTCGTCGTCTGCGGGCCCGTGCTCGCGGAGCGCCGTTCGGGCCTCAGGCCGCGCGGACCTCGACCTCGATCGCACCGTCGACCACGCGCGCCGCGAACGTGCGGAGCGAGAGCGCGCCGTTCGTGTAGCACTCCCCCGTGACGAGGTCGTAGACCTCCTTGTGCAGCGGGGAGGCGATCGTGGGGCGGTCGCCCCGCGATCCCGTGATGCCGCGGGCCATGACCGGGGCGCCCGTGTGCGGGTCGAGGTGGTCGACGGCGTAGACCTCGTCGCCGCCGAGGTGCACGAGGGCGACCTGGTCGCTGCCGAGCAGCGCCACCTCTCCCCAGCCAGGTTCGAGGTCGCGGACCTCGCAGACGCGAACCCAGGTCGCGGTCGCCTCGATCGTCGACGTCATGTCGGCTCCTCCCGTTCGATGCCTCCGAACGTACGGCGCGGGTGTTACCGCGCCCGCCCGCGGGTGTTTCCCCGAGGTGAAACCCGCCTCACACGACGTGCGATGCGTCGTGAGGCACAAGGGCAGGAGCGGTTACGCCGTTGTAACAGAGCCGAAACCGCCCGGTCGTACGTTTGCCGCATTCGTCAACGAGCCGCGACCCCGGAGGCAGCAGCATGACCGAGACCAGCCCTGTCGGCGCCGCACTGCGCGACGTCGTCATCGTCGGCGGCGGCCCGGCCGCGCACCGGCTCGCCGACAGCCTGCACATGCGCGACGAGGAGCGGACGCTCCGCGTCACGGTGGTCGGCGACGAGCCCCACCTGCCGTACGACCGCGTGGCGCTCAGCACCCGCCTCGCCGACGGCGGCGCGGACCTCACGCTCCAGCCGACCGCGATGTGGGACGAGTCCCGTGTGCGGCTCATCACCGGCGAGCGCGTGGAGTCGATCGATCCGGTCGACCGCACGGCGACCACCTCGGCCGGCACCGTGCTGCACTGGGACGAGCTCGTGCTCGCGACCGGCTCGAGCGCCCCGGTGCCCCCGATCCCCGGCGCAGAGCGGATCCGCGTGTACCGCACCATCGAAGACGTCGACGGCCTCGTCGCCGAGTCGGAGGCGCTGGCCGCACGGCACGGGCGCCCGACGCGCGTCGTCGTCGCCGGCGGCGGCCTGCTCGGCCTCGAGGCCGCCGGCGGCCTCGCCAAGCTCGGCGCGCACGTCGCGGTCGTGCACTCGGGCGGATGGCTCATGTCGGCCCAGCTCGACGAGGGCGCAGGCCGGGCGCTCGGGCGCATCATCTCGGGCCAGGGCATCGGCCTCCACCTCGGCACGCGGCCCGCGGCCGTGCGCGCCGAGGGCGACGAGGTCACGGCCGTGGAACTCACCAACGAGCGCGTCATCGAGGCCGACCTCGTGGTGTTCGCGATCGGCATCAGCCCCCGCGACGAACTCGCCCGGGCACTCGGGCTGGAGCTCGGCCCTCGCGGCGGCGTCGCGATCGACGGCGCGTGCGCGTCATCCGCCCCGCACATCTGGGCGATCGGCGAGGTCGCGAGCTTCGAGGGGCGCTGCACGGGCCTCGTCGCCCCGGCGAACGCCATGGCCGAGGTCGTGGCCGACCGCCTGCTGGGCGGCGCGGCCGAGTTCACGACCGTCGACGACGCGACCAAGCTGAAGCTCTCGGGCGTCGACGTCGCGAGCTTCGGCGACGCCCTCGCCCGCACCGAGCAGGCGCTCGAGATCGTCTACGCCGACCCGGCGCGCGGGCTCTACCAGAAGCTCGTCATGACCGACGACGCCAAGACCCTGCTCGGCGGCATCTTCGTCGGCGACGCGACGCCGTACGCGTCGCTCCGGCCGATGCTCGGCTCGCAGCTCTCGTCGGAGCCCGCCGCCTACCTCTCGGCCTCGGGCATGGAGGCGCCCGCCGACGACGAGCTGCCCGCCTCCGCCCTCGTCTGCGCGTGCAACAACGTGGCGGCGGGCACCATCCGCGACGCCGTGAACGGCACCGAGCACGCCGAGGGCTGCACCGACCTCGGCGAGCTGAAGGCGTGCACCAGGGCCGGCACGCAGTGCGGGTCGTGCGTGCCGCTCGTGAAGAAGCTGTTCGAGGCCGAGCTCACGAAGTCGGGCATCACGCCCTCGCGTGCGCTCTGCGAGCACTTCGAGCTCTCGCGGCAGGAGCTGTTCGAGTCGATCCGGGTGCTCGAGCTCACCTCGTTCGAGGAGATCATCGCCCGGCTCGGCACCGGCCGCGGATGCGACGTCTGCAAGCCGGTCGTCGGCTCGATCCTCGCGACCCAGCACGGCTCGTACATCCTCGACGGCGGCCGTGGCGGCCTGCAGGACACGAACGACCGGGCCATGGCGAACATGCAGAAGGACGGCACCTACTCCGTGGTGCCCCGCATCCCCGCCGGCGAGATCACGCCCGAGAAGCTCGCCGTCATCGCGCAGGTCGCGACCGACTACGGCCTCTACACGAAGATCACCGGCGGACAGCGCATCGACCTCTTCGGCGCGCGGCTCGACCAGCTGCCCGACATCTGGAAGCGCCTGGTCGACGCCGGGTTCGAGTCGGGTCAGGCCTACGGCAAGGCCCTCCGCAACGTGAAGAGCTGCGTCGGCTCGACGTGGTGCCGGTACGGCGTGCAGGACTCGGTCGCCATGGCCGTGCAGCTCGAGCTGCGCTACCGCGGCCTCCGCTCGCCGCACAAGCTCAAATTCGGCGTCTCGGGATGCGCGCGCGAGTGCGCCGAGGCCCGCGGCAAGGACGTCGGCGTCATCGCCACCGACCAGGGCTGGAACATGTACGTCGGCGGCAACGGCGGATTCCAGCCGGCGCACGCGCAGCTGCTCGCGAGCGACCTCGACGACGAGACCCTGCTCAAGTACATCGACCGCTACATCATGTACTACGTGCGGACGGCCGACCGGCTCCAGCGCACGGCCCGGTGGATCGAGGACATCGACGGAGGCCTCGACCACGTGCGCGACGTCGTCGTGCACGACTCCCTGGGACTCGCCGACGAACTCGAGCAGGCCATGGACCGCCACGTCGACACCTACGAGGACGAGTGGGCGGCGACGCTCGCCGACCCGGAGCGCCTGCGCCGGTTCCGCTCGTTCGTGAACGCCCCCCACGTGCCGGACCCGTCGATCGCGCAGGTGCCCGACGGTCGCGGACAGATGCGTCCGGCGACCGCCGCGGAGCGCGAGCGCGGCGAGGCCGTGCTCGTGGCTGGCACGACGATCCCCGTCCGCGGGGTGGACGCATGAGCGGCCGCAGCGGGCGCGACCCGATCGGCACCGACCGGGCACCGGGCGCGGTCGGCAGCGTCACCCTCGTCGGCGGCGGCCCAGGGCGCGAGGACCTGCTGACGCTCGCCGCGGTGCGAGCGCTCCGGTACGCCGACGTCGTGCTGTACGACCGGCTGGCCCCGCACGACCGGCTCGACGAGCTCGCGCCCGGCGCCGTGCTCGTCGACGTCGGCAAGCGTCCGGGGCACCACGCGATCCCGCAGGCCGACATCGAGGCGCTCCTCGTGGAGCACGCCCTCGCCGGTGCCAGGGTCGTGCGGCTCAAGGGCGGCGACCCGTACGTGCTCGGCCGGGGCGGCGAGGAGGTGCTCGCCTGCCACCGGGCGGGCGTGCCCGTCGAGGTGATCCCGGGCGTGACGAGCGCGATCTCGGTGCCGGGGGCCGCGGGCATCCCGCTCACGCATCGCGGCGTCAGCCACCTGTTCACCGTCGTCTCGGGGCACCAGCCGCTCTCGGCATCCGAGCTCGAGCACCTCGCCGGGCTCGGCGGTACGATCGTCGTGCTCATGGGCGTGAACACGCTGCCCTCGCTCACCGCCGGACTCGCCCGCGCGGGCATGAGCGAGCGGATGCCGGTGGCGATCGTCGAGCGCGGATTCTCGTCGGAGCAGCGCACGACCATCGGCGAACTCGCCGACATCGTCACCACCGCCGGGCGCGCGCACGTGGCCTCTCCGGCCGTCGTGGTCATCGGCGAGGTCGTCAGGCTCGCGCACGACGGCGATGCGAGTGCCGCGGAGCTCATGGATCGGGCGGCCGGATTCGCGGCGGTGGCCGGGTGAGCGACCTCCTCGAGTGCGCGCCGGGCTTCCGGGTCGACCAGTTGGCCGGCTTCCGCATCGGCGTCACGAGCGATCGGCGTTCGGCCGACCTCATCGACGCCCTCGCGCGTCGCGGGGCGACCGTGGTGCACGCACCCACCCTGCGCATGACGAACGCCCTCTCCGACGATCCGGTGATCGCCGACACGCGCGCGATCATCGCCGCGCGCCCGCAGGTGCTGCTCGCGACGACCGCGTACGGGGTCAGGCGGTGGTTCGAGGTCGCCGACGCCGCAGGGCTCGGCGAGGACCTGCTCGATGCGCTCGCCGACACCGCGATCCTCGTTCGCGGGCCGAAGGCCCGCGGCGGCATCCGTGCGGCCGGCCTGAACGACGTCGGCATGAGCGCCGAGGAGACGACCGAGTCGCTCATCGACCACGTGCTCGAGCACTACCCGGCCGGGCTCACGGTCGCCGTGCAGCTGCACGGGTTCCTCGAGCCGTCGCAGCTGCAGCGCCTGAGCGACGCGCACGACCGCGTGCTCACCGTGGCCCCGTACCGGTGGATCGAGGTCGACAAGACCGACGACCGCGTCGAGCGGCTCATCGAGGCGGCCTGCACGGGCGGGCTCGACGCGATCACGTTCACGAGCGCACCCGCCGTGCACGCGCTGTTCGGCGCAGCCGAGGAGCTCGGCCGCTACGACGACCTCGTCGAGGCCATGCGCGGACCGGTCGTCGCGGCCGCCGTCGGACCGGTGACCGCGCTCCCGCTCGTCTCGGCCGGCATCACGCCGGTGCAGCCCGACCGGTTCCGCATGGGCGCGCTGATCCGGCTGGTCTGCGAGCACCTCGAGACGAACCGCGTCATCCGGCTCGAGACGCGCCACGGGCCGCTCGCGCTCCGCGGCAGCGTCGTCGACGTCGCCGACCGACGCGTCTCGCTCGCGCCCGTCGCGCTCATGATCCTGCGGACCCTCGTGCTCGCACGGGGATCCGTGGTCGCTCGCGACCGCCTGGCCGCCGGGCTGCCCGGCACGAACGACGAGCACGCGCTCGAGGTCGCGCTGAGCCGCCTGCGGCAGACCATCGGGGTGCCCGGGCTCATCGCCACCGTCGTCAAGCGCGGGTACCGCATCGACGTGTGACCACCGCCTCACACCCGGTCCGATGCCGGGTGAGCAGGTGGAGACGCAGGGTTTACGACCGGACCGAATCGCCGAAACACGACCTCAATAGCTTCGAGTCGAAGGCTCCACCACGTGATCGACACCTCGGAGGCACCCATGACCCAGACCACGAGCTCGGCTCCCCCGGCCGCGACGACCAGCCCCGCCATCGGTGCGCCGGCCACGACCGGGGCACCGCCCCTGGCCTTCCGCCAGGGCCGCTGGATCGACGGCTGGAACCCCGAGGACACCGCGCAGTGGGAGTCCCAGGGGCGTTCGATCGCACGGCGCAACCTGAACTGGTCGATCTTCGCCGAGTTCCTCGGCTTCGTCGTCTGGCAGCTCTGGTCGATCGTGGTCGTCGCGCTGCCCCAGGCCGGATTCGACCTCACGACCGGCGAGATCTTCTGGCTGATCTCGATCCCGAGCCTGGTGGGCGCGACCCTGCGCATCCCGTACTCGTTCGTGGTGGCGAAGTTCGGCGGTCGCAACTGGACCATCGTCTCGGCGGCACTCCTGCTGCTGCCCACCCTCGCGATGGTGTTCTGCCTGTCGAACCCCGAGACGCCCTTCCCGATGCTGCTGGGCGCGGCGGCCCTGGCCGGCTTCGGCGGCGGCAACTTCGCCAGCTCGATGTCGAACATCACGTTCTTCTACCCGCAGCGCGAGAAGGGCTGGGCCCTCGGCCTGAACGCGGCCGGCGGAAACCTCGGCGCCTCGGTCGCCCAGTTCGTCGTTCCCATCGTGATCACCATCGGTGCGGGAGCGAGCGTCAACCTGCCCATCGCCGGCTGGATCTGGATCCCGTTCATCCTCGTCGCGATGTTCGGCGCGGCGAGGTACATGAACAACCTCTCCAACGCGAAGGCCGACTTCTCCGGCTCGGCTGCGGCACTCCGCGAACCGCACCTGTGGCTGCTCGCACTGCTCTACATCGGCACGTTCGGCTCGTTCATCGGCTTCGCGAGCGTGTTCCCGAAGCTCATCGCCGATCAGTTCCCCGACTTCTCGACCATCGCGGTCGGCGGCGCGTCCGTCTCGCTCGCGTTCATGGGCGCGCTCGTCGGTTCGCTCGCCCGCCCCTACGGCGGCCGCCTCGCCGACCGGTTCGGCGGCGCGCGCATCACGATGCTCGCGTTCGCCTCGATGGCGCTCGTCACGGTGGCCGTGCTGCTCACGCTCCCGCTCGGGCAGTTCTGGCTGTTCCTCGCGCTCTTCCTGGTGCTCTTCGCCTCGGCGGGCATCGGCAACGGCTCGACCTACCGCATGGTGCCGGTCGTGTTCGCGGTTCGCGGCGGCGGTACCGGCGATGTCTCGACGCAGCGCAAGGCCGCCGCTGCGCTCGGACTCATCTCGGCCATCGGCGCCTACGGCGGCTTCCTGATCCCGCAGGCCCTGAACCTCTCGTTCCAGTCGACGGGCGCCTACGGCGCCGCGTTCGTCGGATTCATCGCGGCCTACGTCGTGCTGCTCGTGCTCACCTGGGCCGTGTACGTGCGCTCCGGCCGGCTCAGCGCCCACAAGATCTGAAACGAGACGCATTGACCCACCCCGCCGACACGCACTGCCCGTACTGCGCGCTGCAGTGCGCGATGACCCTCACCCCGACGGATGCCGCGGCACACGCCACGCACGACGCCACGGCGCCCGTCGTGGTCGCCGGCCGCGACTTCCCGACGAACCGGGGCGGGCTGTGCAAGAAGGGGTGGACCTCGGCGGAGCTGCTCCGCGCACCGTCCCGCCTCGGCGCCCCGCTCGTGCGGGGCGCCGACGGCGCGCTCCACGAGACGTCGTGGGAGGAGGCGCTCGACCTCATCTCGACGTCGCTCCGCGGCATCCGATCGGAGCACGGTGCCGACGCGGTCGGCGTGTTCGGGGGCGGCGGCCTCACCAACGAGAAGTCCTACCTGCTCGGCAAGTTCGCGCGACTCGCGCTCGGCACGAGCCGCATCGACTACAACGGCCGCTACTGCATGTCGTCGGCCGCGGCCGCCGGCAATCGGGCGTTCGGGGTCGACCGGGGCCTGCCGTTTCCGCTCGAGGACCTCGACGGGGCCACGACGATCCTGCTGCTCGGCACGAACCCCGCCGAGACCATGCCCCCGTTCATCGGCCACCTCGCGGGCGCCCAGGCCGCCGGAGGACTCGTCGTCGTCGATCCCCGCCGCACCGCGACCGCCCGCCTCACCGACGACGGCAAGGGCCTGCACGTGCAGCCGGCACCCGGAACCGACCTTCCGCTCCTGCTCGGACTCATCCACGTGGTGATCGCCGAACGCCTGGTCGACGTCGACTACGTCGCCGCGCGCACCGTCGGCTTCGACCGGCTCCGGCGCAGCGTCGCGGCCTGGTGGCCCGAGCGCGTGCAGTCGGTCACCGGCGTCGCCGCGCTCACGCTCAAGCGGCTCGCGCGCCGGCTGGCCTCGGGTGCGAGCACCTACATCCTCACGGGTCGCGGCGTCGAGCAGCACGTCGACGGCACCGACACCGCGACCGCGGCGATCAACCTCGCGCTGCTCCTCGGCCTGCCCGGTCGCCCCGGCAGCGGGTACGGCACGCTCACCGGGCAGGGCAACGGACAGGGCGGGCGCGAGCACGGCCAGAAGTGCGACCAGCTGCCCGGATACCGCAAGATCGTCGACCCCGAGGCGCGCGCCCACGTCGCGCGGGTGTGGGGCGTCGACCCCGCCGACCTGCCCGGCCCCGGCGTGCCGGCGATCGAGCTGCTGAAGCTGCTCGGCGTGCCCGGCGGCGTGCGCGCGCTCATGGTGCACGGCTCGAACCTCGTGGTCTCCTCCCCCAACGTGCGCGAGGTGCGCGAGGGACTCGGCCGTCTCGACCTGCTCGTGGTCTGCGACTTCTTCCTCTCCGAGACGGCCGCTCTCGCCGACGTGGTGCTGCCGATCACGCAGTGGGCCGAGGAGGAGGGCACCATGACCTCGCTCGAGGGGCGCGTCATCCGTCGCCGCCGCGCGATCACGCCGCCCTCCGGCGTTCGCGACGAACTCTGGATCCTGCACGAGCTCGCCCGGCGGCTCGACTGCACCGCCGCGTTCGACACCGACCCCGAGGCCGTCTTCGAGGAGCTGCGCTTGGCATCCGAGGGCGGCATCGCCGACTACTCGGGCATCGACTACGCCATGCTCGACCGCGGCGAGGCCGCGTACTGGCCCTTCCCCCGCGAGAGCACCGGCACTCCGCGCCTCTTCGTCGACCGGTTCGCGCACCCCGACGGGCTCGCCCGGCTCGTGCCCGTGACGGTGCGCGAGACGGCCCGCCCCGCGCCGGCATCCGGCGAACTCACCCTCGTGACCGGGCGCCTGCTCGAGCACTACCAGAGCGGTGCGCAGACGAGGCGCGTGCCCGAGCTGCTCGAGGCCCAACCCGAGGCGCTCGCCTCGATGCACCCGGCCACCGCGCTGCGACTCGGCATCGACGACGGCGACGAGATCGAGGTCGCGAACGGACGCGGCGTCGTGCGCTGCCGGGCGCGGCACACTCCCGACATCCGCCCCGAAGCGGTCTTCCTGCCCTTCCACTACGGCGACGGGCAGGCTGCGAACCTGCTCACCTCCGACGAGGTCGACCCGATCTCGTCGATGCCCGAGTTCAAGACGAACGTGGTCCGCGTGCGGCGGATCGCCGAGGTCGACGCCATCGCCCGCCCCGAAGAGACCGGAGTGCTCGCATGACCCAGATGAGCCCGTTGAAGATCGTCCTCGTCGGCTACGGTCCGGTCGGCGCGCGCTTCGTCGAGGAGCTGCTGCCCGGGGTGCAGGCCGGCGCCGTGGAGCTCACCGTCATCGCCGGTGAAGACATCGAGGCGTACAACCGCGTGCTGGTCGCTGAGTACGCGGTCGGCAACGCCGACCTCGACGGCATGCTCGTCGGCGACCGGATCACCGCGGAGGAGGCCGGCGCGCGCGTGCTGCTCGGCGTCGCGGTGACCGCGATCGACCGCGCCGAGCGCACGGTGCTCCTCGACACCGGGGAGACGCTCGGCTACGACCGGCTCGTGCTCGCGACCGGCGCGCGGGCGAACGTGCCGACCCTCGACGGTGTCGAGCGCCACCGCCGCGACCTCGCCTCGCTCGAGAAGTACGGCAGGCAGCTGGTCGCCCGCGACGACGAGCTCCCGGCCGGCATCACGGCGCTCCGCGACCTCGCCGACGCCGAGCGGGTGCTCGAGGCCGTGCGCGATCGCCGCCGCATCATCGTGCTCGGCGCCGGCGTGCTCGGCCTGGAGCTCGCGCTCGCCGCCGCGCACGCCGGCGCCCAGGTCTGCGTGGTGCACCATGGCCCGCACCCGATGCCCCGCAACCTCGATCGCGGCGGCGGGCAGGTGCTGCGGGCGGCCCTGCGCCGCACCGGCATCCAGGTCATCGCGCACAGCCGTGCGGAGGCCGTCGCCTTCCGCACCGACGACGACGGCGGGCGCCGCTTCGACATGCTCGTCACGGCCGACGGCAAGCAGCTGCGCGGCGATCTGCTCGTGCTCTCGTGCGGCGTCAGCGCGCGCACCGAGCTGGCGGTGCTCGCTGGGCTCCGCACGGCCGCCGGCATCGTCGTGCACCCCGACCTCTCGTCGTGGACCGACCCGGCGATCTTCGCCATCGGCGACTGCGCGCAGGTCGTCGAGCGTACCGAGGAGCTCGCGGGCCAGCGCACCCTGCCCGGGGCGCCGTCGGGCCTCATCGGGCCCGGATGGCGGCAGGCGGCGTGGCTCGCCGGCGCGTTCCTCGCCGAGGCCGCGAAGCGCGAGCACGACGTCGCCACGCCGGTCGAGCGCGACCCGCTCGTCATGCTGAAGGCCGAGCACATCGACGTGGTCGCCGTCGGCGACATCTCGGGCGACCCGTGGGACGACGACGCGCTGCACCCCCGCCGCCGGATCGCGCAGTGGGCCGACCCCGAGCACCTGCGCTACGTGAAGATGGTGACCGAGGACGGCGTGCTCACGGGCTTCGTGAGCGTCGGGATGCCGCGCACCGCCGCCGAGCTCACGCTCCTGTTCGAGCGTGGCGGCGAGCTGCCCGCCGACCGCTCGCTGCTGCTGCGCTTCGACGGCCCCGACTACGACCCCGCGGCGGACGCCGACGCGTTCGCCCCGACGACGACGGTGTGCTGGTGCAATGCCGTGACCGTCGGCCGTATCGAGGAGTCGGCGGCGTGCGGCAACACGACGGTCGAATGCGTCGGCAAGGACACCCGTGCGGGAACGGGCTGCGGCGGATGCCGCTCGCGCATCGCCGACGTGCTCGCCCGGGTCGCCGACGCCGACGGCACCCCCACGCTCGCGGCCTGAGGGCCCGCGGCGGTCGCGACCTGCGGGCGCGCTGCGGTCACGGCCTGAGGGCGCGCTGCGGTCACGGCCTGAGGGCGCGCGGCTGTCGCGACCCAGGGCGGCGGCAGTCGCCACCTCGGGCGTCGCGGCGAGGGCCGCCTCAGGCGTAGTGGCGCCGCTCGGCCTCGACCGCGGCGTACCGGTCGAGCACGACCTCGACGAGCGCGTGCGGCACCGGACGGCCCGGCGCGATGAGCGGTTCCGCGACGATCTCGGCGCCGACCGCGGCCGCCGCATCGTAGAACGTGCCGGGGGCGAGCAGGTAGGCGGCGACGGCGATGCGGGTGCCGGGGTGCACCTCGCGGATCATCTCGATCGCGTCGGGCAGGCGCGGGATGGCCGCCGCGATGAAGCCGACCGTGACGGGGCGCCCGAGGCGATGGCCCAGGCGTCTGGCGGTGTCGAAGCACTCGCGCACCGCGCGCGGATCGTTGGACCCGGCTGCTGCGAGCAGCACCGCGTCGCCGTCTTCGAGGCCCGCGTCGTACAGGCGCTCGGCGAGGATGCCGACCAGGCGATCGTCGGGGCCGAGTTCGGCGGCCAGGCGCACCCCGCCGCCGATGCGCTCGAGGCCGAACGCGAGTCCGGTGCGCACGTGGTAGCCCGCCGAGAGCGTCAGCGGCACGATCACCGCGTCCGCGCTGCCGGCGGCGGCGACGGCAGCGGCGATGTCGGCGCTCTTGGCGTCGACGAAGTCGATGGCCACGTCGATCGCGGGTTCGGCCGTGGCCACCCGGTCGACGAGCCGCATCACGGCCTTGCGGTTGGCCGTGGACGGCGAGCCGTGGGTCGCCGCGATGAGGCGCAGTGGCGGAAGGTCGTCGGAGTCGGTCTGCAGGTCATCGACACTCGGCCCGGCCATCGACAACCCGCGCTTTCCGGCGGGTATTCGCTGTGCACCGCCGGTATCGACGCTATAAACGGCGTGTTTCGCGGTGCGCACCCGTCTGTTTCGAGCAGGTGAAGAAGACCTCACGCGCCCGGGAACGCGCGAGTGGGGGCTCGGCGGGCGGCGGCGCCGGGTCAGTCGTCGAGGAGCTCGGGGCGCACACGCCTGGTGCGCTCGACCTGCTGCTCGCGGCGCCACGCGGCGACCGCACCGTGGTTGCCCGACAGCAGCACGGGCGGCACCTCGAGGTCTCGCCAGACGGCGGGCTTGGTGTAGCTCGGGTACTCGAGCAGGCCGTCCTCGTGCGATTCCTCGACGAGGCTCTCGGGGTTGCCGACCACGCCGGGCACCAGACGCCCGGCGGCCTCGATCATGGCCATGACGGCGACCTCGCCGCCGTTCAGCACGTAGTCGCCGAGGCTGATCAGGCGCACGCGCATGCGCCCCTCGTAGTGGTCGGTGACGCGCTGGTCGATGCCCTCGTAGCGGCCGCAGGCGAAGACGAGGTGCTGCTCGGCGGCCAGCTCGCGGGCGACGGCCTGCGTGAACGGCTCGCCCGCGGGCGACGGCACGACGAGCAGGGCCTCGGATTCCGCGGGGCCGACGATCGAGTCGATCGCCTCGCCCCACGGCTCGGGCTTCATCACCATGCCGGCGCCGCCGCCGTACGGGGTGTCGTCGACCGTGCGATGACGGTCGTGCGTGAACGAGCGCAGGTCGTGCGCCTCGACCTCGATGATCCCGGCCTGCCTGGCCTTGCCGAGCAGTGAGATGTCGAGCACCGAGAAGAACTCGGGGAAGATCGTGACGATGTCGATGCGCACGGCCGGACGCCCTACTCGGCGGACGCGGCTGAGCCGGTCGACCCGTCGGCGTCGCCCGTCGGCGCGTCGTCGTCGGCGATCTCCTCGAAGAGGCCCGCCGGCGGCGTGACCGTGACGACGCCCGCCGTCACGTCGACGTCGGGCACGATCGCCTGCACGAACGGCACCATGACCTCGCCCGACGGCGTCTTCACGATGAGCAGGTCCTGAGCCGGGAAGTGGTCGACGCGCACGACCTCGCCGACCTTGCTGCCGTCGCGCACGACCGCGAGGCCGACGAGCTGGTGGTCGTACCAGGCGTCGGGCTCGGCCTCTTCGAGGTCGACGTTCTCGACCCACAGGATCGCCTTCAGCAGCGCCTCGGCGGCGGTGCGGTCGTCGACCCCCTCGAAGAAGGCCACCGGCATGCCGTTGTACCAGCGGAGGTCGCGGAGCACGAGGTGCTTGCCGTGCCACGGGGACTCGGCCGGCACCTGCAGCGAGAACTCCGCGCCCGGCACGAACCGGCGCTCGGGGTCGTCGGTGTAGAGCTCGAGCTTGATCGCGCCCTTCAGGCCGTGCGCCTTGGTCAGGCGACCGACCCGGAGTTGGGTTCGGGGTGCGTCGGCCACGTCAGTCGTCGGTGTCGACGACGTCGACGCGGACGCGACGCCCGTCGGCCAGCGCGGTGACGAGCGTGCGGAGCGCCTTCGCGGTGCGACCTGCCCGGCCGATGACGCGACCGAGGTCCTCGGGGTTCACGTGAACCTCGAGGACCTCGCCGCGTGCGCTCGACGCGGAGACGACCTTCACGTCGTCAGGGTGATCGACGATCCCCTTGACGAGGTGTTCGAGCGCGGACTGGAGCAAGACTTACGCCTCGTCCGTCGACGCGTCAGCAGCGACCTCGGCCTCTTCGGCCTTCGGCGCGGGCTTCTCCGACTTGGGCTTCAGCACCGGCTTCTTCTTGTCGTCGGCGACGAAGGCCGCCTTCGGCTCGGCGACCTTGACGGTCGAGACGGCGTTCTTGTCGCCCTTGAACTTGCCCCAGTCGCCGGTCAGCTTGAGGATGGCCTCGACCTGCTCGGTCGGCTGCGCGCCGACGGAGAGCCAGTACTGGGCGCGCTCGGAGTCGACCTCGATGAACGAGGGGTTCTCGGTGGGGTGGTACTTGCCGATCTCCTCGATCACGCGACCGTCGCGCTTGGTGCGCGAGTCGGCGACGACGATGCGGTAGTACGGCGCACGGATCTTGCCGAGGCGCTTGAGACGAATCTTGACAGCCACAATTCTCCTGAAATGTTGTGAGTTGGGTGAACTGACAGCCGTGAGCGTGGGGTGCACACTCGGCGGAAGCTCTGAGTGGCTCTGCGCGCCGGATAGAGGGTCGGGCACAACAGAACTCGACTGACCATTCTTGCAGATAACGCGCCGGAAGGATAATCGCCATCCGTGCATGTCATGATGGGCCGACGGTGCCGGACGCGCCGTGCGAAAGGGGCCCGCATGCCGATCGAGTTCGCCCGGTCCGCGAGATCCACCGTCGGCATCGAGTGGGAGATCGCGATCGTCGACCGTGCGACGGGCGAGCTCGCCTCCGTCGGCGACCGCGTGCTCGACGTGCTGCACGAGCGGAGCGCGGGCGGGCGGCATCCGTCGATCACCGAGGAGATGCTCACCAACACGGTGGAACTCGTGAGCGGCGTGCACGAGCGCGTCGCCGACGCCGTCGCCGACCTCCAGGGGCAGCTCGACGAGGTCCGCGCCGTCGTCGACGAGCTCGGCGAGTACGAGCTCATCTGCAGCGGCTCGCACCCGTTCAGCCAGTGGTACGACCAGCACCTCACCGACAAGCCGAGGTACCACAAGCTCGTCGAGCGCACCCGCTGGTGGGGGCGCAACATGATGATCTGGGGCGTGCACGTGCACGTGGGCATCGAGGATCGCGACAAGGCGCTGCCGATCCTCGACGGCCTGCTCGCCTACCTGCCGCACCTGCAGGCGCTCTCGGCGTCGAGCCCGTTCTGGGCGGGCGTCGACACCGGCTACGCCTCGAACCGCGCCCTCATGTTCCAGCAGCTGCCCACCGCGGGCCTGCCATACGCGCTGCCCGACTGGGCCGCCTACGAGCGCTACGTCGACGACCTCGTGCGCACGGGCGTCATCGAGGACTACTCCGAGGTGCGCTGGGACATCCGCCCGTCGGCGAAGTGGGGCACGGTCGAGGTGCGCGTCTGCGACGGCGTCTCCACGGCGGCCGAGCTCGCCGCGATCGGCGCGCTCGTGCAGTGCCTCGTCGAGTGGATGTCGACCCGCCTCGACGAGGGCGGCACGCTCACCGTGCTGCAGCCCTGGTACGTGCGCGAGAACAAGTGGCGGGCGGCCAGGTACGGCCTCGACGCCGAGGTGATCACCGATGTCGCGGGCACCGAGCGCCTCGTCTCCGACGACCTGCGCGACCTCGTGACGACGCTCGTGCCGATCGCCGAGCGGCTGGGATGCGCCCGGGAGCTGCAGCTCGTGCGCGTCATGCTCGACCAGGGCGGCAGCTACCGGCGGCAGCTCCAGGTCGCCGAGGCGAACGGCGGCGATCTCTCGGCGGTCGTCGCGCATCTCGCCCGCGAGCTCCGGGGCGACGGTCGCGGACAGCGGGCGGATGCCGCGGCATCCGCCCGCTGATCGCGACCACTCCGCGAGTCGACCCTGAGGGTCAGACCGACGGAGCCGGCACCTCCGGGATGGCGCGCGTGCGGATGAGCTCGGCGTACCAGAGCGCGCTGTCCTTCGGGAGGCGCTCGAACGTGTCGTAGTCGACGCGGACGATGCCGAACCGCTTGGAGTACCCGTAGCCCCACTCGAAGTTGTCCATGAGCGACCACACCTGGTAGCCGCGCAGGTCGACGCCGCGCTCGATCGCGCGGTGGGCGGCCGTGAAGTGCCGACGCAGGTAGTCGGTGCGCTCCACGTCGTGCACGGCCCGGCCGTCTGGGCCGTCGACCACGGCGTCGGCGAACGCCGCCCCGTTCTCGGTCACCATGAGCGGCAGGCCGGGGTACGCCTCGTGCAGCGAGACGAGGAGGTCTTCGAGGCCGGACGGGTCGATGTTCCACCCCATCTCGGTGTACGGGCCGGGCTGCTCGAGGAACTCGACCTGCTCGGACCCGGGCCAGGCGGTGCCGCCCATGTCCTTGTGGCCGTCGGCGTTCACGCGCGGGCTCTCGCCGTCCCACATGCGCACCGTGACGGTCGAGTAGTAGTTCACGCCGAGCAGGTCGATGGGCTGGCGGATGAGCTCGGTGTCGCCCGGCTTCACGAAGGCCCAGTCGGTCACGTCGGCCGTGTCGGCGATGACGTCGGCGGGGTACTCGCCGTCGAGCAGCGGGCCGAGGAAGACGCGGTTCGCGAGGCCGTCGATGCGACGCGCGGCCTCGGCGCCCGTGGGCCCCGACGGGCGGATGACGTGCAGGTTGAGCGTGATCGAGTAGCCCGGGTCGTTCGTGACGACCCCGCGGAGCGTCTGGATCGCGAGGCCGTGCGCGAGGTTCAGGTGGTGCACGGCCGCGAGCGCCTTCGCGCCGTCCATGAGGCCGGGCGCGTGGGCTCCGGAGCCGTAGCCGAGGTACGACGAGCACCACGGCTCGTTGAGCGTGGTCCAGACGGCGACGCGGTCGCCCAGGCGCTCGCCCAGGATGCGCGCGTAGTCGGCGAACGCCTCGGCCGTCGCGCGGTTCGTCCAGCCGCCCTCGTCTTCGAGGGCCTGCGGCAGGTCCCAGTGGTAGAGCGTCGCGATGGGGCGGATGCCGCGGGCGATGAGCCCGTCGACGAGGCGCTCGTAGAACGCGAGCCCCGCCTCGTTGGCCGGACCCCGGCCAGTCGGCTGGATGCGCGGCCACGCGATCGAGAACCGGTAGGCCTCGAGCCCGAGCCGCACCATGAGGTCGAGGTCCTCGTCGAGGCGGTGGTAGTGGTCGCACGCCCGGTCGCCGGTGTCGCCGTTCCAGACCTTGCCGGGGGTGTGGCTGAACGTGTCCCAGATGGAGGGGCCGCGTCCGTCTTCGGCGACGGCGCCCTCGATCTGGTACGAGGCCGTGGCCGAACCGAAGAGGAAGTCGGGGCCGAAGGCGAGGCCGGAGTCGCGGTAGTCCGCCGAACCGATGGTCATGATGCTGCTCCAGGGATCTGAGGTTGCGGCGATGTCCCGCCCGCTTCACTGTAGCGCGCCGGGCGCTTTGCTTACAGATCTGTAAGTAATCGAAGGCGCCGCGGCCGTAAGGTGGTGTCATGCACGGCCGCACCCTCGAACTCGACCTCGCCGACCTCCGCGCAGAGCTCCTCCCCGGGCGCGGCACGAACGGCGGCGTCTCGCTCGTCGTCGACGGCGTCACGCAGTCCCACGTGAACCCGGCCGATCCGCGCGACCTCCAGCTCGAGTACACGCGCTTCGTCGCCGCGATCGCCGACGGATGCCGCGAGCCGGCCGATCCCGTGCGCGTGCTGCACCTCGGTGCGGGCGCACTGACGATCGCCAGGTACCTCGGCGCGACGCGGCCGGCATCCGCGCAGCACGTCGTCGAGCTGCATCGCCCGCTCCTGGAGTTCGTGCTCGACGCCTTGCCGCTCGACCCCGAGCTCGGCATCACCTTCGAGTTCGACGACGCCCGCGCCGCCGCGCAGCGCATCGCCCGGCATACCGGCGGGTTCGATCTCGTCATCGCCGATCTCTTCGCCGGCAGCCGGACCCCTGAGCACCTCTCGACGGCGGAGTTCTTCGACGAGCTCGGTCGGCTGCTCACCCCGGGCGGGGTGCTCGTCGTGAACACCATCGCCACGATCGGGCTCGGCATCTCGCGCGAGGTCGGGGCGACCCTGGTCGACGGCTTCGACCAGGTCGTGGCCGTCGCCTCCCCCACCGTCGTCGCCGACGCCGGGCTCGGGAACGTGGTCTTCGCCGCATCGCACGACGAGCTGCCGACCCGACGCATCCGCCGCCGGATCGACCAGACGCACCGGCGCATCGAACTGCTCGAGGGCCCGGCGCTCGTGGACTACCTCGGCGCAGCCCGCGTGCGACGGGACTGAGCGTCGCCGGTCAGCGTCCGAGCAGCTTCTGCACCTTCGCGAGGTCTTCGGCCGACGGGGTCGGCGCGGCGCCGCCGCGCCCCAGTCCGAAGCCGGAACCGGCGGGCGCCGCAGCGCCGGGCGTGAGCTGACGCCCCTCGGCGATCGCCTGGTTCTCGGTCGCGCGCTTCGCGGGGTTGCCCGAGCGCGAACCGCCGGACTTCTTCTTGTTCTTCGCCGCCTGGCGCTTGCCGCCGCCATGACCGCCGCCGCCGGGCATGGGCCCCATGCCGGGGATCTGCGGCATGCCGCCGCGCGCGACCGTCTTCATCATCTTGGCGGCCTGCTCGAACCGCTGCACGAGCTGGTTCACGTCGGTCACGGTCATGCCGGCGCCCTTCGCGATGCGCAGGCGGCGGGAGCCGTTGAGGAGCTTGGTGTTCTTGCGCTCGGCGGGCGTCATCGACTGGATGATCGCCTCGGTGCGCACGATCTCGCGCTCGTCGAAGTTCTCGAGCTGCTGCTTCATGCCGCCGGCGCCGGGAAGCATGCCGAGCATCTTCTTGATCGACCCCGCGCCGCGCAGCTGCTGCATCTGGGCGAGGAAGTCCTCGAGCGTGAACTGCTCGGTCGCGAGCTTCTCGGCGACCTTCAGCGCCTCTTCTTCGTCGAAGGCTTGCTGGGCCTGCTCGATGAGGGTGAGGATGTCGCCGAGGTCGAGGATGCGGCTCGCCATGCGGTCGGGGTGGAACGCCTCGAAGTCGTCGAGGCCCTCACCCGTCGAGGCGAAGATGATCGGTCGGCCCGTGACCGAGGCGACCGAGAGCGCGGCGCCGCCGCGGGCGTCGCCGTCGAGCTTGGAGAGCACGACGCCGGTGAAGTCGACGCCGGCCTGGAAGGCCTTCGCCGTGGCGACCGCGTCCTGGCCGATCATGGCGTCGATGACGAAGAGCACCTCGTCGGGGTTCGTGGCCTTGCGGATGTTCGCGGCCTGCTTCATCATCTCGGCGTCGACGCCGAGGCGGCCGGCCGTGTCGATGATGACGACGTCGTGCTGGGCGCGGCGGGCCTGGTCGACACCGGCCTTCGCGACCTTCACGGGGTCGCCGACGCCGTTGCCGGGCTCGGGCGCGAACACGGGCACGCCCGCCTGCGAGCCCACGACCTGCAGCTGGTTGACGGCGTTCGGGCGCTGGAGGTCGCTCGCGACGAGCAGCGGCGTGTGGCCCTCCTTGACGAGGTGCTTCGCGAGCTTGCCCGCGAGCGTCGTCTTTCCAGCACCCTGGAGGCCGGCGAGCATGATGACGGTCGGAGCCGTCTTGGCGAACTGCAGGCGCCGCTGCTGGCCGCCGAGGATCGCGACGAGCTCGTCGTTGACGATCTGCACGACCTGCTGCGCCGGGTTCAGGGCCTTGTTGACCTCGTCGCCGAGGGCACGCTCGCGCACATGCGCCGTGAACTGCTTGACCACGTCGAGCGAGACGTCGGCGTCGAGCAGCGCGCGACGGATCTCGCGGACGGTGCCGTCGACGTCGGCCGCAGAGAGCTTGCCCTTGGTGCGGAGGTTCTTGAAGGTCTCGGCGAGGCGGTCAGACAGGTTTCCGAAGGTAGCCATGGTGGTTCGATTCTAGGCGACCCCGGATGCCGCTCCGCGCCGTCGCGAGGAAGGCCCCCGTCAGCCCTCGAACCGCACGTCGCCGATGTCCCGACCGACGTCGATCGTCGCAATGAGCCGCTCGTCGGTCTCGTCGGGGGCGAGCGCGTACTCGAACTCGGCGAACGCCTCGCCCTCGCCGAACAGCTCGGGGCGGAGGTCGACGCGCACGAGGGACATCGATCGCAGCGCGTCGATCTGCCGGTCGCCCGAATCGCGGCCGATGGCGTCTTCGATCTCGTCGGCGACCGCGGAGTCGGGGTCGAGCAGCGCCGTCAGGAACTTCACGACCGGCGAGCTGCCGGAGTCCAGCTGCCCGACGAACGCGTTGCGCACCTCGTCGTCGGCGAACTCGAGCTCGCTCACGAGGGCCGCCGCGGCATCCAGCGCCGGCACCGGCACCTCGTCGTCCTCCGTCTCGAGCACCACCTCGACCCGCTGGTCGGCGTACTCGATCATCTCGGACCAGTAGTCGCCGACGATGCCGAAGTAGTCGTGTTCGGTGGCCATGCGCCGCCCCCCCCCTGTCGTGGCGCCGGCCTCAGCCGACGAGTTTCTGCGCGAAGACGTGGGGCGTGAAGCCCGTGAGGTCGTTGATGCCCTCGCCCTGGCCGATGAGCTTGATCGGCAGGCCGGTCTTCTCCTGCACGGCGAGCACGAAGCCGCCCTTCGCGCTGCCGTCGAGCTTGGTGAGCACCAGGCCCGTGACGCCGCCGTGCTCGATGAACGCCTCGGCCTGCGCGAGCCCGTTCTGCCCGGTGGTCGCGTCGAGCACGAGCAGCACCTCGCTGATGGGCGCCTGCTTCTCGACCACGCGGCGGATCTTGCCGAGCTCGTCCATGAGCCCGCCCTTGGTGTGCAGACGGCCGGCGGTGTCGACGATGACGATCTCGATGCCCTCGCGCTTGGCCCGGTCGACGGTCTGGAAGGCGACGGATGCCGGGTCCTGGCCCTCGCGCTCGGGGCGCACGATCTCGACGCCCGCCCGACCGGCCCAGGTCGCGAGCTGGTCGACGGCGGCCGCGCGGAACGTGTCGGCCGCGCCGACCACGACGCTGCGGTCGAACGTGCGGAGGAACCTGGCGAACTTGCCGATGGTCGTGGTCTTGCCGACGCCGTTGACGCCGACGACCAGCACGACCGCCGGTCGCTCGGTGAGCTTCAGCGTGGGGTCGTACTTCGCGAGCCGCTCCTCGACGGTCTCGCGGAGCATCCGCTGCACGTCCTTCGGGTCGGTCGTCTTGTACCGGTCGACCTGCGCCTTGATCGAGTCGACGATCTCCTCGGTCACCGCAGGGCCGAAGTCGGCGCGGATGAGCGCCGCCTCGAGGTCGTCCCAGGTGTCCTC
This sequence comes from Agromyces sp. NPDC058110, assembly GCF_042884735.1. Classification (NCBI taxonomy): domain Bacteria; kingdom Bacillati; phylum Actinomycetota; class Actinomycetes; order Micrococcales; family Microbacteriaceae; genus Agromyces; species Agromyces sp. NPDC058110. The sequence continues at coordinate 735,579 of NZ_JBHVTI010000001.1, forward strand.
GTCGATGGTCTTCGCGCCGAAGACCCCGCGGAGGGCCGCGCCGAGCGACCACGATGCACGTTCTGCCATGGGGTCAAGCCTACGGGCCGGGGGTGGGCGCCGCGCTCACCGGGTCAGCCGGCGGCAGCCACCGCCTCCTCGCGCACGCGCTGGCCGACGACCGCCGAGACGCCGTCCTGGCGCATCGAGACGCCGTAGAGCGCGTCGGCGATCTCCATCGTGCGCTTCTGGTGCGTGATGACGATGAGCTGGCTGTCGGCGCGCAGGTCCTCCATGGTCGTGAGCAGGCGCCCGAGGTTCGCGTCGTCGAGCGCGGCCTCGACCTCGTCCATGATGTAGAACGGGCTGGGCCGCGCCTTGAAGATCGCCATCAGCAGCGCGACCGCGGCGAGCGAGCGTTCGCCGCCCGAGAGCAGCGACAGGCGCTCGATCTTCTTGCCGGCCGGGCGCACCGAGACCTCGATGCCGGTGGTCAGCATGTCGTCGGGGTCGGTGAGCGAGATGCTCCCGGTGCCGCCGGGGAACAGCACGGGGAACACCTTCGAGAACGCCTCCTGGGTGTCGTCGAACGCGTCGCGGAAGATCGTCGACATCTTGCCGTCGATCTCCTCGATGATCGTGAGCAGGTCCTTGCGCGTGTTCGCCAGGTCGGTGAGCTGCTCGGTGAGGAAGAGGTGGCGCTGCTCGAGCGCCGCGAACTCCTCGAGCGCGAGCGGGTTCACGCGCCCGAGCTGCGAGAGCTTGCGCTCCGCGGCGGCGAACCGGCGCTGCTGCTCCTCGCGACGGTACCGGCGCGGCTCGGCGTCGGGGTCGTCGGGGTCGTCGACCGGGATCGGCACCTCGGGGCCGTACTCGGCGACGAGCACGGCCTCCTCGAGGCCGAGCTCGGACTCCGCGCGCTCGACCAGACTGCCGACCTGGAGCTTCTTCTCGTAGATGCGCAGCTCGAGCCCGTGCACGTCTTCGGTGACCGCGTGCAGGCGCTCGCGCACGCCCGCCTCGTCGCGCCGCAGCGCCTGCAGCTCCTCGTTGCGGGCGGAGCGCTCGGCCTCGGCCCGTCCGAGCGCCAGACCGGCCTCGGCGACCGACGCGTCGACCGACGCGAGCGCCGCCGGCAGCCAGGCGGCGACCCTGGTCGCGGCCTCGAGCTGCGAGCGTCGCACGACGGCCCGACGGGCCGCCTCCGCCGCGGCATGCCGCTCGGCCTCGTACTGCGCCTGCATCGCGCGGATGCGGGCCTCCTCGGAGCGCACGCGCTCGCGCGCGGTCTCGAGCCGGAGCTTCGCCTCGACCTCGGCCTCGCGTGCGCGCTCGAGTCCGGCGGATGCCGCGTCGCGGGCGTTCGGGTCGAGCACGGGCCTCGCCACCGAACGGGCCTCCTCGAGCGCCCGCTTCGCCGCCGCGGCAGCCTCCTCCGCTGCGGCGACGCGTTCCTCGGCGTTGGCGGACGCGGTCCGGAGCCGCTCGGAGTCCGCCTCGGCGGCCTCGGCCTGCACGCGCGCGCGGTTCAGGCGCTCGGTGCGCTGGGCCAGCTGGGCGTCGAACTCGCGGAGCGAGGTCAGGGCGTGCTTCGCGGCCTCCTTGGCGCGCGCGTGGAGTTCGCGCTGCTCTCCGAGCTCGGCGCGCCGTCGTTCGATCTCGCTCCGGACCTCGTCGAGTCGGGCTGCGGCACGGTCGCGCTCGGCGAGGAGCTCGATGCGGCTCTGCTTGCGTCCCGTGCCGCCGCGCACGACGAAGCGCCCGACCACGGTGCCGTCGCGCGTGATGACGGTCGGGGGCACGGAGCGCGCGGCGAGCTGCGACTCGACGGCGCGCACCGCGGCGAGGTCGTCGGCGATGAACACCTCGGCGAGCAGGCCGAGCACGCCGGGCGGCGCGGCGACCACGTCGGAGGCGGCGACGAACCCGGAGGGCAGCGGCTCGGCCTTCGCGCCCGGCCCGACGGCGGGCTCGGCCAGCACGAGCGCGACACGACCGAGGTCGCCCTGCTCCGCGTGGGCGAGCGCGCGATGGGCCGCGCCCAGGTCGTCGACGAGCACGGCGTCGCTCAGCGATCCGAGGGCGGCCGAGATCGCGGCCTCGAAGCCCGGGTCGACCTGCATCGACTCGGCGAGCAGCCCGCGCACGCCCGCGACGTCGGCGCCGGCGACGGCGGCCGATCCGTCGCGCTGGTCGAGGGCGAGCGAGAGCGCCTGCGTGCGCGCCGAGAGGGCGCCCTGCTCGCGCTCGCGCTCGTGCAGGTCTTCGCGGAGCCGCTCGATCTCGGCCTCGGCCTCGAACACGGCCGACTGGGCCAGCTCGTACGCCTCGTCGAGGTCGGTCTCGGCGGACTGCTCGATCTCGGCCTCGGCCTGTGCCTCGACGAGTGCGGCCGCCGCCTGCTCGCGACGCAGGGCCGAGGCCTCGAGCGCGTTCGCGTGGCGGAGCACCTCGCCCCGCACTGCGGCGAGCTTGGACGCCTCGGAGTCGGCCTGGCCCGACAGCTTCGAGATGGCGAGGTCGTACGCCTGCACCTCGGCGCTGCGCCTGGCGATCTCGAGGTCGACGGCGTCGAGGGCCGAACGGGCATCGTGCGTGACGTGCTGGGCCTCGTCGAGCGCGGTCGCCGCGACGTCGATGCCCTCGCGGATCTCGTCGAGTTCGACCAGTGCGTCGTCGATCATCGACCGGGTCACGGTGGGCGCGGCATCCGAGGCGTCGTCGGCGACCGAGAGCAGGGCGATGCGCTGGTTGGCCAGGGAGTCGAGCGACCGCAGCGCCGTGCGGGACTGCTCGAGCGCGAAGTTCGTCGCGCGCGCCGTGTCGACGTCGTCGCCCAGGTGGGACTGCTCGAGCGCCGTCACGCGCGCCTGTCGCTGCTCGAGCTGGTCCTGCAGCACGAGCCGCTCGGCATGCCGCTGCTGCTCGTTGCGGCCGTGGTCCTCGAGGGCCCGCCGCAGGCCGATCACGTCGTCGGCGAGGAGCCGGGCGCGGGCGTCGCGGACGACCGCGGCGATCGTGGCGGCTTCGCGTGCGACCTCGGCCTGGCGCCCGAGGGGCTTCAGCTGGCGGCGGATCTCGCCCGCGAGGTCCGACAGGCGCGTGAGGTTGGCCTGCATCGCGTCGAGCTTGCGGAGCGTCTTCTCCTTGCGGCGCCGGTGCTTCAGGATGCCGGCGGCCTCCTCGATGAACCCGCGACGGTCCTCGGGCGTCGCGCGCAGCACCGCGTCGAGCTGGCCCTGGCCCACGATGACGTGCATCTCGCGGCCGAGGCCCGAGTCGGACAACAGCTCCTGCACGTCGAGGAGGCGGCAGGTCTCGCCGTTGATGGCGTACTCGCTCGACCCGTTGCGGAAGAGCGTGCGCGAGATCGAGACCTCGCTGTACTCGATGGGCAGGGCGCCGTCGGCGTTGTCGATCGTGAGGCTCACCTCGGCGCGCCCGAGCGGGCCGCGCGTCGACGTGCCCGCGAAGATGACGTCCTCCATCTTGCCGCCGCGGAGGGTCTTCGCCCCCTGCTCGCCCATGACCCAGGCGAGCGCGTCGACGACGTTCGACTTGCCTGAGCCGTTGGGGCCGACGATGCACGTGACGCCCTGCTCGAATGCGAAGGTCGTCGGCTGGGCGAAGGACTTGAAGCCCTTCAGCGTCAGGCTCTTGAGGTACACGGCCCACCCTTTCCCGCTCGCGAGCGCTGCGACGAGCGTAGTCGAGGTCGGCGGATGCCCCGGACTCCCCCGCCGTGCATCGGGCGGATCGCCGGGCGTGCGGCGGTCATGACCCGATGCGCGCCGCTGCGCGGGACCCCGAAAGTCGGCTCGCATCGCGCCGCCGGTGCCTTGCCGCGCCCGCGGCCGCCCGATAGCCTGATCGGCTGTCCGCGCCCGGGGCGCGGCCGATGAGAGGAGCCTCCGGTGACGAGCGAGCGAGCGCGGTCGTACGAGATCAGGCCGGTCCCCGTGCCCGAGGCGCTCGGCACGCCGGCAGCGCGCCAGTTCGAGGCCATGGTCGAGGTCGGCGCGCTCGTCGAGGAGTCGGTATGGGGCCACCGCAAGTTCGCCTGGGATGCGGACGAACTCCTCCCGAGGTTCCGTGACGAGCGGTACCAGCCGCTGCACGCGTTCGCCGCGTGGGAGGGCGACCGCTGCATCGGCCGTGTCGAATGCACGTGGGAGCTCTCGGAGGGCGCGGAGACGGTGGACCTCGTGCTCGGGGTCCTGCCCGATGCCCGACGACGCGGCGTCGGCACGGCGCTGTTCGAAGCCGCCCGCACCCTGGCGATCGACCACGGCCGGAACATCCTCACGGTGATGTCGGACGTCGCCGCGGCCGCGCTCGAGGCGCCGGGCGCGCGCCTCGAGGCGCGCGACGGCAGCGGGTCGATCCCCGCCGCCGACGCGGGCGCGGCGTTCGCGGTGCACCTCGGCTTCCGCCTGACGCAGCTCGAGCGGGTGAGCGGCCAGCCGGTCGCCGGTCGCGACGAGGAGTTCGCCGCGGCATCCGCCGATCTCGAATCGAAGGCGAGCCGCTACCGGATCGTCGCCTGGGTCGACCACGCTCCCGACGACCTCGTCGACGGCCTGGCCGTCGCGCAGCAGGCGATGTCCACCGATCCGCCCGCCGGCGAGAGCACCTACGACGTGGAGCAGTGGGATGCGGCCCGGGTTCGCGCCACCGAGTCGCAGGCCGTCGCGAGCGGCCGCACCTGCCTCTTCACCGCCGCCGTCGACGAGGCCGGCACCGTCGCCGGCTTCACGGAGCTCCAGCTGCCGACCGGTTCGCGCTCGGCCTTCCAATGGAGCACGATCGTGCTCGAACCGCACCGCGGACACCGCCTCGGGATGCGGCTGAAGCTCGCGAACCTCGTGCAGCTGCACCGCGTCGCCCCCGACCGAACCGACGTCTACACCTGGAACGCCGACGAGAACGCGCACATGCTCGCGATCAACGTCGCACTCGGCTACCGCGTACTCGGCCTCAGCGCGCTGTGGCAGCTCGACGCAGTCGCTGGCACCGCGGGCAGCGGTGCGACGAGCGGTTCATGAACGCCTCGCGCACCATCGGGGTGCCGCACCTCGGGCATGGCAGGCCCTCGCGCCCGTAGGCGTTGAGGGAATGCGCGAAGTACCCCGACGCGCCGTTGACGTTCACGTACTGGGCGTCGAAGCTCGTGCCGCCCTCGTCGAGCGCCTTGCCGAGCACGTCGCGCACGGCGTGCAGCAGCTCCGCCGAACGACGCCTCGAGATCGATGCGGCCGGCTGCTCCCCGTGCAGGCGCACCGCCCACAGCGACTCATCGGCGTAGATGTTGCCGACGCCGCTCACGAGCCCCTGGTCGAGCAGCACGCGCTTGACGCCTGACGCGCGCCGCGACATCCGATCGAGGAGGAGCGCGTCGTCGAAGGCGGGATCGAGCGGATCGCGCGCGATGTGCGCGACCTGCGTCGGAATGCTGCGGGCCCACTCGCCCGTGACGTCGGCGCTGAACCCCGCGACGGCGCCGTCGGGTGTCGGCACCATGCGGTCGACCGCGAGGGATCCGAAGGTGCGCTGGTCGACGAAGTCGATGCGCAGCTCGCCGTGGTCGGGATGCTCGAGGTGGATCCGCACCCGGGCGTGCCGGTCGTCGCCCGGGTGGTCTGGCGTGCGCAGCAGCATCTGCCCGCTCATGCCCAGGTGCCCGACGATCGCCCGATCTCCGCCGATCGGCAGCCACAGGAACTTGCCTCGACGCACGGCGGCCCCGATGCGTGCACCGGTCGCGAGCGCCTCGAAGTTGCCGGATGCCGCGTCGTGCCGTGTGAGCGCACGCTCGTCGAGCACGTCGACCGCTGCGATGCGCGCACCGGTCACCGCCGGGGCGAGGCCCGCGCGGACGACCTCGACCTCGGGGAGCTCGGGCACGTCGGCGGCCGTCAGCGCACGTCGAGCGTGGTCCAGGCCTCGAGCGCGGCGGCCATCTCGGCCTGCTTCTTGCTCGAGCCCTCGCCGGACGCCTCGACGAGCGTGCCGACCGCGACGGTCGCCACGAAGTGCTTGTTGTGGTCGGGGCCGCTCTCGGAGATGGTGTAGACCGGAGCGGGTGCCCCGCGCTTCGCCGCGATCTCCTGCAGGCTCGTCTTCGGGTCCATCGAGGCGCCGAACCGATCGGGGTCGCTCATGAGCGGCGTGATGAGGCTCAGCACGAACGGGGTCGCGACGTCGCCGCCCCGATCGAGGTACACGGCCCCGATGATCGCCTCGACCGTGTCGGCGAGGATCGACGGCTTGTCGGCGCCACCGGTGAGCGTCTCGCCGCGGCCCAGTCGGATGAACCGGCCGAGCCCGAGCTTGCGCGCCACCTCGGCCAGCGCCGCACTCGAGACGAGGCTCGCGCGTCGCTTGGCCAACTCGCCCTCGTCGAGCTCGGGGTGGTCGCGGAAGAGACGGAAGGTGACGGCCTGACCGAGGATCGAGTCGCCGAGGAACTCGAGGCGCTCGTTGGTCGGGATTCCGCCGTTCTCATACGCGAACGACCGGTGCGTGAGCGCGAGGAGCAGGAGCTCGGGATCGATCTCGACCTGCAGCAGTTGCTGCAGCTCGACGAGATTCGGCTCCGCGAGCCCTGTGCGCTCCGTGCGCGTCACGACCGGTCGTTGATGCTGCGAGGGGCGTCGACTAGACGTCGGCGACCTTGCGGCCCTTGTACTCGAGGAACAGCGGGGTGCCCGCCGAGTCCTCCACGACCTTCGCGCGGTGCGGAAGGCTGTAGGTGACCTTGCCGTTCTCGACGGTCTTCACCAGCGTGGGGGCCTCAGCCTTCCACTGCGAACGACGCGCGTGGGTGTTTGCTCGCGACTTCTTCCGCTTGGGAACAGCCATGACTCTCTCTCAATCTCTCTTCGGGTCGGCGTCGGATGCGACATCCGTGCCCTGGTCTTCGGAAACCTGCAGCCCTGCGAGCGCGGCCCATCGTGGGTCGTGCTCGGTCGGGGTGTCGAGTTCAGGATGATCAGCCAGTCGCAGCCCGGTCACTGGGTCGAGACCAGGGCAGTCCGGCCGGCATACCGGCTGGAACGGCAGTGACAACACCACCGCATCTCGGATGAGCGGTTCAAGATCCACGTGGTCGTCTTGAACCTCAAACTCGAAAGCTTCTCCAGAATGATACGCGAAAAGCTCCTGGAACTCGACTTCGACAGGCAGCGACACGTCGATCAGGCACCGACCGCACTCGCCTTCGGCCACGGCGTCGATGTTCGCCGACACGAGGATTCCCTCGTGGACGGACTCCAACCGGACGTCGACATCGACCTCGGAACCCTCGCGAACAGCCACGAGCGACTCGCCGAACGGCTCGCGAAGGGCGACCTGGAATCGATGCTCGCGCATCTCTCCCGGTCGGTTGAGGAGGTCGCGCACGTTCACACGGAACGGCGAATGCTGAATGGCCACGATCGACGATTCTACGCGCCATCCGCTGTGCGAACGCCGGACGCGCGCCGAATGCCGTCTGCGAGCGACATCGGAACCAGCGTCGCCCGCACGCGCTCGGCCGGTCGCGCGTCGGTCGCGAGGCCCCGGCAGACCAGGTCGAGGTCGTGCCGGAGCGTCTCGAGCGACCGGCTGTCGACCGGCACGGTATCGCCGACCGCACCGCCGGCCCCCGGCCCGTAGCGCTCGCGCTCGACCGCGTCGCGCAGGCGCACGAGCGCGGCGAGCGGCTCCGCGCCCCGCAGCGCCGGCCGTTCCGCCAGACGCGCGGCGAACCCCCGCGGGGTCACGACGGCCGCGCCCTCGATGCCGAGATCGCGCGCGGTGGCGATGAGCTCATCCCACGCGGCATCGGCCGGCGCCCGCCCGGCCCGGATGCGTCGGCGACGCGTCGCCCGCTGCAGCATGCGGAGTGCGGCGGGAAGGAGCAGGAGCGCCACCACGGCGATGAGGAGCACCGCGGCGCGGAGCGGAGCGGCGTCCTGCCCTTGGCCCGACGTGCCGCCCGCGAGGCCGCGGTCGGGGTCGAGCTCGGGTCGCCCGGTGGCCGGCGCGGTCGTCGCCGGCGCGTTCGGGAGCACCGACGTCTGCGACTGCCCGGCACCGGGCCTGGAGTACTCGGGCACTGCACCGCGCCCCGGCGTCGGCTCGAACGGCACCCACCCGACGCCCTCGAAGTAGAGTTCGGGCCACGCGTGCAGGTCGTGCGAGTCGACTTCGACCCGCTGCACGCCGTCGACGCGCTCGGTGGTCGGCGAGCCCGAGGTGTAGCCGACCGAGATGCGCGACGGGATGCCCGCCTCGCGGGCGAGCACGGCCATCGTCGAGGCGAAGTGCACGCAGTACCCGCTCTTCGCCTCGAGGAACGAGGCGATCACGTCGAACCCGCCGCCGTCGTAGCCCTCTTCGACCGGGGCCTCGGTCGAGTACTGGAACGCCGAGGACCGGAGGAACGCCTGGATCGCGACCGCGGCGTCGTAGGGCGTCGCCGCCGTGCCGGCGAGCTCCGCCGCCGTGTCGGTGATGATGGCCGGGACCTCGTCGGGCAGGTCGAGGAACTTCGCGTCGACGGACTGCGCGGGCCCCGCCGTGCGCAGCTGCTCGACGGTCGGCTCGACCTCGAGGCGCGTGACCTCGTAGCTCTGGCCCGCGGTGTTCGTGTCGACGCTGCGCACGGTGAGCGGGCCGTCGTCCCAGTACCAGGAGCCCGACAGCCCGTCGACCTTGGTCGACGGGTACGGCACGGGCAGCCAGGTCGTGCGCACCTCGCTCACGAGCACGTCGATCGGATGCTCGGAGGTGGCGACCTCTGGGCCGAGCCCCTCGGGGGCGCCGATCTCGTCGACCGTGTTGTCGCCGTCGACCGGAGCCTCGGTCACGGCCCACACGTCGCCCTCGAAGCGGTCGAGCGTGAGCAGCGTGAAGTTCGGGCGGTCGCCGTCGCGTGCGAGGTACCGGAACGCCGGCCTTGCCTCGGGCCGGCGGAGATCGCGGCCCAGGTCGATGAAGGGGCTCACCCCGCGGGCGAACAGCGCCCCCTGCGATCCGTTGCCGAGCAGCAGGCTCGTGGCGATGCTCGGCGTGGAGGCGGCCAGCACGGAGGCCACCACGAGCCCGGTGGCGGCGACGCCGAGCGACGCGCCGAGCGTCGACGCCACGGGCACGCGCTTCGGAGCCGAGACCGTGGCGACCTCCTCGTCGCCGCCCGCGGCCATGCGCGCCCTTCGCGAGACGCGGACGTCGATGCGGAGCAGGAGCAGGTACGCCGCCGCGGTGCACACGAGCACGGGGATCTCGGCGCCGTCCTCGACCAGGAACCCGGGGATGACCACCGGCACGAAGGCGGGTACGGCAGCCAGTGCCGGCACGCGGGCCACCTGCACGAGCACGTCGAGCAGGATCGAGAGCACCCCGACGCCGAGCGCCAACGCGAATCCGAGGGCGGGCACCGCCACCGCAGGCACGGTCTGCTGCGCGATGGTGCGCTGCGACCCGGTGAACAGCTCGCCGAAGACGCCGAAGGTGTCGGGCGTCGGCACGATGAACGCGATGCTCGTGGCGCCGCCGAACAGGAGCGTGAGCAGCAGCAGCAGCACGACGCACTCGAGGAGCGGCACGAGCGCCGACGGCAGGCGGAGCGCCCGCAGGCCCGCGCCGCCGAAGAAGACGCCGGCCGAGACGAACGCGCAGAGCCACCACCACCCGCCCCCGGCGATGAGCGGACCGAGCGACATGGTCGCGATCACCATGAGCAGGAACGACGCCGCGGTGAGGGCGAGCCGACCGCCGAGCGTGAGTGCCGCAGAGTCAGGGCGCATCGCGACTCCCCCTGCTCTGAGGCCCGGCGGCCGTCGCGGCACCGGTCGCAGTCGCAGTCGCGGTCGCGACGACCGACCACGCGCCGCCGATCTCGACCGCGCGACGGACCGCCACGACGTTCCAGTCGGCCTCCTCGAGCATGCGCCTGACCGCCGCCGACACCGACGAGGTCGCGAACGCGACCGCCGGCTCGAAGCCGGGCCGCAGTGCGACGAGCGCCGCGGCATCGGCCGGATCGGGATCGACCAGCACCGCGAATCCGGGCTCGCGCGCGTCGCGGGCGCGCGTGCGCACCTCGCCGGAGCCCGAGTGGTCGTCGTGCGCCGCGGTGCGCGCCCGGCCGTGCCGGCCCGTGTCGCGCTGCCGGCCGGGGCTCACTCTGGCGAGGTCCTCGAGCAGCAGCCGATCGCCGCCCGGCATGCGGTAGTCGCCGCCGAGCGGGGCGGTCGGCACGACCCCCTGCTCGGGGTCGGCGATGCTGGTGCACCGCACCCGGAAGCCGTTCTCGAGCAGGTGCACGCCCACCGATGCGGCGACCTCCATCGCGAGCTCGACGCGATCGTCGACCTCGCCGTCGCGATCGCGATGGACCGCGAGCCCGTGGCGCCCGTCGACCGGCAGATCGACGAGGATGCGCGCCTCTGGGTCGCCGCGCTGCTCCTCCTCGCGCACCATGAGCTCGCCGCGCCGAGCCGTCGCCGGCCAGTTGACCCGGCGCAGCGGGTCGCCGTAGCGGTACTCGCGGGCGATGAGCTCGTCGGAGTTGGGATGCGTGCGCCGTTGGAGCCCGTGCACGATGCCGTCGATGCTCGCGGCGGTCGCGAGCGCCTCGGCGAGCGGAGTCACCCGCGGCGTGACGACGACCTCGCTCGCGGTGCCGGTCTCGCGCTCGATGCCGGCGAGCCCGAACGGGTCTGCGAGCCCGATGTGGAGGGGTCCGACGGGGTAGACGCCGCGCCGCGGCATCCGGAGCCGGTACTCGACCTTCACGCGGTCGTCGCCCGACGGCATGACCGACTCGTACGGCCCGAGCGCCGGCAGCAGCGCGGACGGCGGCCCGATCGTGCCCTCGGGCGCTTGGTCGCGCCAGTGGGCGCCGTCGAGCGTGCGTCGGCTGCGGTTGGCGACCACGAGCGCGACCGTGGTCGCCTCGCCCGCCGACACCACGGCGGGCGCGAACGTGCGCTGCACCGCCAGGCTCGGACGCCGCAGCATCACGAACCCGGCGGCGACGAGCGGCATCGCGAGGCCGACGAACGCGAGGAGCAGGATGTCGCGCAGGTCGAACCAGAGCGAGACGCCCACGAGCACGAGTCCGACCACGACGAGCGCGACGCCACGGCGTGTGAGGTGCGGCCGCGCGATCGGGTGCAGGCGGGTGCGGGGCATGGTCAGTTCCTTCGCGCACTCCCGACGGGCACGGCGGTCTGCGCCACGATCCGGCCGACGATCGCATCGATCAGCGGCCCGCTGTCGCGGTCGTGCGCTCCGACGGCACGGCTGGTCGGCACGAGTCGGTGCGCGAGCACGGCCACCGCGAGCGCGTCGACATCGTCGGGCAGCACGAACTCGCGACCGTGCATCGCCGCGTGCGCCTTGGCCGCGCGGATGAGCTGCAGGGTCGCCCGTGGGCTCGCGCCGAGACGCAGTTGGCGGTCTTCACGAGTGGCGCGCGCCAACTCGACCGCGTACTCCTTCACGGGCTGCGAGGTGAAGACGTGTCGCACCGCGCGGATCATCGCGCGCAGTTCGTCGAGCGTGACGACCTCTTCGAGCTGGTCGAGCGGGCTCGAGGTCTCGCGCATGGAGAGCATGGCGAGCTCGTCGGCGGCCGCCGGGTACCCCATCGACACGCGGGCCATGAAGCGGTCGCGCTGGGCCTCCGGCAGGGGGTACGTGCCCTCCATCTCGACGGGGTTCTGCGTCGCGACGACGGTGAACGGCAGTTCGAGGTGATAGGTGGTGCCGTCGGCCGTGACCTGGCGCTCCTCCATGCACTCGAGCAGCGCGGCCTGCGTCTTCGGACTCGCGCGGTTGATCTCGTCGCCGATGACGATGTTCGAGAACACCGGGCCGCGCTTGAACTCGAAGATCCGGCTGGCCTGGTCGAACACCGAGACCCCGGTCACGTCGCTCGGCAGCAGGTCGGGCGTGAACTGGATGCGGCTCACGGTGCTGCCGACCGAGCGCGCGAGCGCCTTCGCGAGCATCGTCTTGCCGACGCCCGGCACGTCTTCGATGAGCAGGTGCCCTTCGGCCAGGAGCACCGTGAGGGCCGCCGTGATGGCGTCGCGCTTGCCCGCGATCACCGTCTCGACGTTGGCGACGATGCGGGCGGCGAGCGCTCCGACCTCGTCGATGGGCATGACGGATGCCGCGTCGGCCCCGCCGTCGATCGCGTCGGCCGAGCGTCCGATCGCCGCGGGGGCGACGGACGCGGCGCCCGCTGCTGCCTCGTTCACGGCGTCATCGCCGTGTGCAGGTACTCGGCGACCGCGGCCGGCACGTACGGGGCGACATCGCCGCCGAGGGCGGCCACCTGTCGGACCAGCGAACTCGAGACGTGGGCGTTGCCGGGGTCTGGGAGCAGGAACACCGTCTCGACCCCCGCGAGGTGCCGGTTGACGATGGCCATCGGGGTCTCGTAGGCGACGTCGATCTGCGAGCGCACGCCCTTGACGAGCACGGTCGCGCCGACGTCGCTGCAGTAGTCGACGAGCAGGCCCATGCTCCAGGAGGCCACGACGATGCGGCCCGCGATGCCCGCGTCGGCGATCGCGCGCTCGATGAGCGCCACGCGCTGCGCGATGGGGAGCAGGGCGTTCTTGTCGGGGTTGTGCACGACCACGACGTGGAGTTCGTCGAAGATGCCGGCGGCGCGCTCGATGACATCGAGATGCCCCTTCGTGACTGGGTCGAAGGAACCGGGAACGACGGCGATCCGCTGCATACGCAACAGCGTAGTGGTCGATGCGACCGGCGCAGAGGGCGTCCGAGACTCTCAGCCCTTGCTCAGGAATCCGCTCGAATCGTCGTCGAGCCGGCGACGCACCTCGGCGGCCAGCGCAGGGTTCCGCGAGAGCGCCCGGTCGCCGTCGAGCAGCTCCGCGGCGATCGCCCGCGCGTCGGCGATGAGGTCGCCGTCGCGCGCGACGCGCAGCAGCTTCAACGACGAACGCCCGCCCGACTGGCTGGCGCCGAGCACGTCGCCCTCCTGGCGAAGTTCGAGGTCGACGCGAGCGAGCTCGAACCCGTCGAGCGTCGCGGCAACCGCGTCGACGCGCTGCCTCGCGAGGGAGCCCGGTTCGGCCGCCGTCACCAGCAGGCACAGCCCGGGCAGGCCTCCTCGGCCGACCCGCCCGCGGAGCTGGTGCAGCTGCGAGACCCCGAACCGGTCGGCGTCGACCACGACCATCGCGCTCGCGTTGGGCACGTCGACCCCGACCTCGATCACCGTGGTCGCCACGAGCACGTCGATCTCGCCAGCGGCGAAGGCGCGCATCGTCGCGTCCTTCTCGTCGGACGACATGCGCCCGTGCAGCGGCGCGACGCGGATGTCGGCGAACGCCGGCAGCTCGGCGAGCTCTGCGAGCACCGAGGCGACGGACGCGACGGGCCTGGCGGCATGATCCGGCGCGTCGGCGTCGATCTCCCCACCTGCGGCAGGGTCGGCCTCCTCGGCGACGCGCGCCTCGATCGCGGGGCACACCACGAAGCCCTGCCGTCCGGCCGCGACCTCCTCGGCGAGGCGCGCCCAGACCCGGCCGCGCCACCCCGGACGCTCGGCGAGCGGCACGACGTGCGACTCGATGCCCGCTCGCCCCGCCGGCAGCTCCCGGATCGTCGAGATGTCGAGGTCGCCGAACACCGTCATCGCCACGGTCCGCGGGATCGGGGTCGCGGTGAGCACGAGCACGTGCGGCGGCTGCTGCCCCTTGAGTCGCAGGGCCTCGCGCTGCTCGACGCCGAACCGGTGCTGCTCGTCGACGACCACGAGCCCGAGGTCGGCGAACGAGACCGTGTCGCCGATGAGCGCGTGCGTGCCCACCACGATGCGCGACTGCCCCGCCGCTGCGCGCAGCAGCGCCTTGCGGCGCTCGGCCGCCGGCAGCTGCCCGGTGAGCAGGGTCGGCACGAGCGACGCCGACAGCTCGGGGCCGAGCATGCGCACGATCGATCGCAGGTGCTGGGCGGCGAGCACCTCGGTCGGCGCGAGCAGCGCGGCCTGGCCGCCGGAGTCGGCGACCGCGAGCATCGCCCGCAGCGCGACGACCGTCTTGCCGGAGCCCACCTCGCCCTGCACGAGCCGGTTCATGGGCACCGCCTCGGCCAGGTCGTCGGCGATCGCCCGGCCGACCTCGACCTGGTCGCCCGTCAGGTCGAACGGCAGTGACGCGTCGAAGCGTTCGAGGAGACCTCCGGGCGACGGATGCCGCGCCGTGGTCGCCTGCGCCCGCAGCTCGGCCCTGCGCTGGAGGAGGGCGGTCTGCAGCACGAGCGCCTCGGTGAACCGCAGGGTGCGCCTGGCCGCCTTCCACTCGGACTCCGCCTCGGGGCGGTGCACCTGCTCGAGCGCCCGGCGCTGGCCGAGCAGGCCGTGCGAGGCGCGCACCTGCTCGGGGATCGGGTCGCCCGCGGCATCCGCCGGGTCGAGCCCGTCGAGGAGCAGGGCGATGGCCTTGGCGAGCTGCCAGCTCGCGAGCGTGCCGGTGGCCGGGTAGATCGGGATCGGCGCCTCGGCCCAGCGCTTCACCGATGCGTCGGTCGGCGAGCTCGGCGCCGTCTCGTCGAAGAGCTCGTAGTCGGGATGCGCGAGCTGCCTGGCGCCCCGGTAGTCGCCGACCTTGCCGGCGAAGATGCCGCGGGCGCCGGGCACGAGCTCGCGCGAGCGCCATGCCTGGTTGAAGAACGTGAGCGTGAGGATGCCCGTGCCGTCGGTGATCTTGACCTCGAGGATCGACCCGCGTCTGGACCGCATGGTGCGCTCGCGCACCTCGATGACCTCGGCCACGATCGTGACGTTCTCGTCGAGCGGGAGGCTCGCGAGCGCCGTGAGCTCGCCGCGCAGGGCGTACCGGCGGGGGTAGTGCCCGAGCAGGTCGCCGACCGTGCGGTACCCGAACGCACGCTCGATCGCCTGCGCGGTGCGCCCGCCGAGGGCTCCGCTGAGGCGGGACTCGAGCGTGTAGCGGCCGACGGCGGGTGCGGTGTCTGGCGCGTCGGCGGTCATGCCTCGATCGTAGGCCGCCCCGCCGTCAACGCCTCGAGCTCGGCGAGCACGTACGGATCGTCGGGGCGCAGCGCGACGAGCGAGCGCTGCAGGTCGAGCGCCTCGTCGGTGCGACCCAGCGTGCGCAGGCACCGACCGACCGACCACCGCGTCACCTGCTGCTGCTCGGCCGAGCCGTAGCGATCGGCGATCTCGACGGCGCGCTCGAAGTCGACGAGGGCCGCGCCGGCGCGCCCGCCGTCGTGCTTGACCCAGCCGAGGTTGTGGTGGAGCGCGATGCCCCAGCGGAGGGTTCGGGGGTCGCGGCGGCCCTCGAGCAGGTCGAGCCCCTCTGCGGCCCACTCCTCCTCGTGCCCGGCGTCGTGCAGCGCGAGCATGTGCAGGGCGTCGAGCACCAGGAACGGGGATGCGGCCTGCGCCGCCTCGCGCACGGCGAGCGTGAGGTCGGGCACCGCATCGGCGGGGCGTGAATCGGCGACGTGCAGCCGCCCGCGTTCGATCGCGATACGGGCGCGGACCTCGGCGGGCACCTCGCCCGCCGCGATCGGGGCGACGGATGCCTCGTCGGGCCTGCCCGCGGCATCGGGAACCGCCTCGAACGCCGCAGGGATGCCGTCGAGCACGGCGAACGCCTCGTCGAACCGCCCCTGCAGGCCGAGCGCCCGTGCGAGCTGCGTCGCGAGCACCGCGCGCTCGGCGGTCGGGCGGAGCACGTCGTCGGACGCCGCGCGGAACCGGTCGGCACTGCCGTCGGGATCGGCGAAGTCCCACATTCGGTCGATCAGGGCCTGGTCGACGGGCTCGAGGCCGACGGGATCGACGCGATCGCTGGAGGTAGGGGCATCCACCACCCCATCATGGCAGCGAGCGGCCGACCGGGGCATCCCCGTGACGGCGCATGCCGCACCGGTAGGCTTCCAGCAGCATGACGCGCATCATCGCCGGCGCAGCCGGTTCCCTCTCCCTCGCCGTGCCGCGTTCCGGCACGCGGCCCACGAGCGACCGCGTTCGCGAGGCCATCTTCTCGGCGCTCGAGGCGCGCGACGCGATCGACGGATCGGTCGTGCTCGACCTGTACGCCGGGTCGGGCGCGCTCGGGCTCGAGTCCGCGAGCCGCGGCGCGGCCGAGGTGGTGCTCGTCGAGCGGGCCAAGCCCGCGGCCGACGTCTGCCGGCGCAACGCCGACGCGGTGACGCGGGCGATCGGCCGCGGCGCCGCCCGCGTCCGTGTCGTGGTCAAGCCCGTCGCCGGGTACCTCGAGACCGCGCAGCCCGGCGTCGACCTGGCGTTCATCGACCCGCCGTACGACCTCGAGGAGGGCGCCGTCGCCCGCGACCTCGAACTGCTCGCGCCCCTGCTCTCGCCCGATGCGCTCGTGGTCGTCGAGCGCAGTTCGAGGTCGCCCGAGCCCGTCTGGCCCGCCGGCCTGGAGCTCGAGCGTCGTCGCGACTACGGCGAGACGACGCTCTGGTGGGCGTCCACAGCGACCGAGGGCGCTGCGCCGCCCGAAGGCGGCTGAGGGCCGGGCCGACGCTCAGCCCGCCCGGCCGTCCCAGCCGGAATACGGGTCCCAGCCGTCGGCCGCGATGTCTCGGCCGTCGAGCAGCATGCGACCGGCGCCCTCGACCACGCGGCCGATGACCTCGAACGGCGAAGGGATGTCGCTGCCGGCCGGGAACGTCGCGAGCATGCCGTGGTCCTCGCCGCCCGAGAGGGCGATCCGCACCCGCTCGACCGCCGACCCGGCTGCGACGGCCGCGTCGCCGCCCAGGGCCGCCGAGTCGAAGTCGAAGGCCACGCCGCTCGCCTCGGCGATGCGCCGCCCGTCGCGCGCGAGACCGTCGGAGACGTCGAGCATCGACGTCGCACCGGCCTCGGCCGCGACGATGCCCGCGAACACGGGCGGCCGTGGCGCGAGCTGGGCGAGCACGAGGTCGGGCTCGCGCTCGCGCAGGGCGGCCGCGAGGGCCGCATCGGGCTCGCCCGCGGCATCCGTCGCCTCGGCGAACAGCAGCGCGAGGCCGCGCGCGGCGGCACCTCGCCGACCGGCATGGGCGATGACGTCGCCGACGCGCGCACCCGACCGGAGCACGGGCGCACGCCCCTCGAGATCGCCGAACGCCGTGACCGCGATCGTGAGCACCGACGACGCCGAGAGGTCGCCGCCGACCACGCCGGCACCGGGCGCGAGCTCGGCGAGGCCCTCCCGCAGGCCGTCGGCGATGCCCTCGAGGGTCGTCACGGGGGTCGACGGCGGCGCCGCGATCGCCACGACGAGCGCGGTCGGCCGCGCCCCCATGGCCGCGACGTCGGTCAGGTTCGTGGCGGCGGCCTTCCAGCCGAGCTCGAACGGCGTCGACCACGCGAGCCGGAAGTCGGGCCCGTGCACGAGCAGGTCGGTCGTGACGACGAACCGGCCGTCGGCTGCCGCGACGAGTGCGGCGTCGTCGCCCGGGCCGAGCAGCGCGTGCTCGCCCGCGGAGAGGCGCGGCAGGATGCGGCCGAGGACCGCGATCTCGCCGATCTCGCCCGACGTGGAGCCGTCGGGTGCGACCGGCTCCGCAGCACCGTCGCCGATCGGGGCATCCGGTCGGTCGCGGCTGGCTGCGGGGGGCGAAGCTGACACGCCGCAAGCCTAGAGCAGGCTCGGCCGCGCGCGATCGCGCGTGTGCCCCGAACGGGTGTCGTGTGTCAAGCAAGTAACGAATGCTTACAAAACCACCGGTCCTGCCGTACGCTGGACGGGCCTTCCCCCAGGCCGCGATACCCGAAGCGCGGTGGCACCGTGTTGCTCACCGCGCAGCAATGGAGCCCCAGTGAGTCGACGAAGCGAACGAGCCGAACGCGAGAAGTCGCGACGCCGCCACCGCAGGGTGGTCATGATGGTCGCCGCCGCGGCCGTCGGCGTGGCGCTCGTCGGCGGCGCCGGCGCGGCATGGGCGAGCGGTTCGCTGGGCGCCTGGTTCGCGGCCGAGCCCGGCTGCGACGCGCCCATCGAGCTCACCGTCGTCGCCGACACGGCCATCGCACGCCCGGTGAAGGCCATCGCCGCCGAGTACGACGCACGCGAGGACGCGTGCTCGCGCACCGACGTCGTCGCGCAGGACAGCGCCGACACCGCAGCGCTGCTCGCCTCGGGCAACGGGTCGGACATCGACGCGTGGATCCCCGACTCCCCCGTCTGGCTCGTGCGCATGGCAGCCAGCGCCCGCTCGCTCGGACGCGACGTGCCGAACCTCGCGCTCGAGCGATCGATCGCCTCGAGCCCAGTCGTGTTCGCCGCGACCGTGAGCGGAGCCGACGCGTTCGCAGGCCGGTCGCTCAGCTGGACCGACGTGCTCTCGGGCGACCTCCCGACGCTGCTCGCCGACCCCGAGGCCTCCTCCGCGAGCCTCAACGGCCTGCAGGCCATGGAACGCGCCGTGCCGATCGGCGAGGCCAAGCAGTTCCAGAACGCGATGATCCGACTGAGCGACGGCGCCCCGACCAGGGTCGACGCCGCCTTCGCCGCCCTGGCCGTCAGCGCGCCGGGCACGGTCGCGATCGCGAGCGAGCAGCAGGTCGCGATGCACAACCACGACGACGCGTCCTCGCCGATGCTCGCGCTCTACCCGTCCGACGGTACGCTCGCGCTGCAGTTCCCGTTCCTCCGCATGCTCGACGAGTCGGAACTCGCGAAGAACCTCGACGACGGCGACGACGGCGACGGCAAGGCGGCCGAGCTCGCCCAGCGGGCGCGCCAGCTCGACGCCCTCAAGATCGCCCTCTGGGACGACTCCGACCGTTTCGCCGCCGAGGGCTTCCGCAACGGCACCGGCGGCGGCGAGCTCGACCAGGACGGCGTCATCGCCGACGCCACCGAGGTCGGCTCGGCAGCGGCATCCGCCCAGGTCTCGATCCTGCGCACGTGGGGCGTCGTGAGCCTGCGCTCGCGCATCCTCTCGGTCATCGACGTCTCGGGCTCCATGGAGGAGCCGACGGTGACGGGCCTCCGACGCATCGACCTGCTCCAGCAGGCCGCCTCCAGCACGGTCTCGCAGCTCTCCGAGGCCGTCGACGTCGGCGTCTGGGCGTTCTCGACCACGCGGGTCGGCGACCAGGACTGGGAGGACCTCTCCCCCATCGAGCCGCTCGCCGACGAGTCGCACCGCACGCAGGTGCTCGACGTGCTCGCCTCCCTGCCCGCGCGGCTCGGCGGGGCCACCGGCCTCTACGACACGACGCTCGCCGCCGTGAAGCAGGTGCGCGCAGCGTACGACCCCGAGACCGTGAACTCGGTGCTGCTGCTGACCGACGGCAAGAACGAAGACGAGAACGGCATCAGCCGCGACCAGCTGCTCGACGAGCTCGCCGCCATGGCCGAGGACGGCAAGCAGGTGCCGGTCGTGCTCGTCGGAATCGGCCCCGACACCGACCTCGAGTCGATGCGCCTCATCGCCGAGGCCACCGGCGGCGCCGCGTACTCGGCCCAGCAGCCGCAGGACCTCAAGACCGTGCTCACCGACGCGCTGTCGCAGCGCTCCTGCCGCCCCAACTGCTGAGGCCGGTGCGGGTGCGCGTCCTGCGGCCCGGGTCGTGCGGGGTACGCTGGTGCGGATGTCTCAGCACGCCGTGAACCCGTCGAACCGCCGTCGATTCCGGCTCGCCGGGGTCGCCGCATCGCTCGTCGCCGCAGCGGCAGCGACCGCGCTCACGGGCTGCACGCCCATCGTGACCATGCAGGTCGCGCCCGAGGCGACCGACACCGCCTGCGCCGAGCTCGTCGTGCGCCTGCCCGACGAGGTGGCCGAGCAGCCGCAGCGCGAGACCGACGCCCAGGGCACCTCGGCCTGGGGCGAACCGGCTTCGGTGCTGCTGCGCTGCGGGGTTCACGTGCCCAGTCCGACGACCGACCGCTGCGTGAGCGTCGACGGCGTCGACTGGGTCATCGACGAGTCCGACGCCCCCCGCTACCTGTTCACGACGTATGGGCGCACGCCCGCGGTCGAGGTGTACATCGACAGCGACGTCGTCTCCGGCACGACCGTCATCACCGATCTGGCGCAGGCCGTCTCGGTGATCCCGTCCGACGGTGCGTGCACCTCGGTCGACGACAGCGCGCCCGCGGGCTGATCCCGCCCCAGCGGCGCGAGCGACTCCCGGAGGGCGAGCGGCGCGGAACGCGAGAGGCGCCGGGATGCCAGTGCATCCCGGCGCCTCCGGCCGATCAGTGCCGCGCCTCAGCGCGCGCCGCGCGTGTGGCCGACGTCGATGAGCTCGCCGATCAGCTCGGGGTAGCTCAGCCCCGTGTTCAACCAGCACGTGGGGAACATCGAGATGGGCGTGAACCCCGGCATGGTGTTGATCTCGTTGACGACGAAGCCCTCGTCGCCGAGGAACACATCGACCCGGGCCAGGCCCTCCGCGCCGAGCGCCTCGAACGCGCGGCGCGCGATGCGCTCGAGCTCGAACGTCTCGCCGTCGCCGAGCTCGGCCGGGCACACCAGGTCGACGCCGGGGGCGTCGAGGTACTTCGCCTCGAAGTCGTAGAAGTCGCGGCCCGTGACGACGACCTCGCCGGCGACGCTCACGCGCACGCCATCGCGGCCCTCGAGCACGGCGATCTCGATCTCGCGTCCGGGCACCGCCTGCTCGACGAGCACCGTGCGGTCCTCGGCGAACGCGACCTCGAGCGCGGCGTCGAGCTCCGACCAGTCCGAGACCCTCGTCACGCCGACCGACGAGCCGGCCCGAGCCGGCTTGACGAACACCGGCAGTCCGAGCGCGTGCACGCGGCGGTTCCACAGCTCGGCATCCGCGGCGAGGCCCGCGCGGGTGAGCGTCACCCACGGGGCGACCGGGATGCCGGCCGCCTCGAGCGCGGTCTTCGTGAAGTGCTTGTCCATGCCGAGCGCGGAGGCCAGCACGCCGTTGCCGACGTACGGCAGGCCGACGAGCTCGAGCAGGCCCTGCACCGTGCCGTCTTCTCCGAACCGGCCATGCAGGATCGGGAACACGACGTCGACCTCGCCGAGCGAACGCTCGCCCGATGCATCCGTCACGGTCAGCTCGCGCGACGCGGCGCTCTCGGGCCAGCGCACGCGGGACCCGTTGTCGACGACCTCGGGCAGGTGGCCGGGGTCGAGGGCGAAGCGCGCCGGGTCGTCGCTCTCGAGCACGAAGGCGCCGTCGCGGGTGATCCCGACGGGGATCACCTCGAAGCGGTCACGGTCGATCGCCCCCAGCACTCCCCCCGCCGTTGCGCAGCTGATCGAATGCTCGCTTGAAAGCCCTCCGAAGAGCAGAACCACCCTGAGCTTGTCCATCCATCGTCCTTTCGCCCTGCGGCTCGTCGTCGGTCGTGAGGTGAGGGGCGAGGTCGCGCGGCGCGAGCGTGCCCGCGAGCACCTGGCGCACCTGCTCGACGATCGGCATGTCCACGCCCTTGGCGCGCGCCAGTTCGAGCACGGGGCCGACCGATGCGAGGCCCTCGGTCGTCTGGTTCATCTGGTTCACCACGTCGGCCAGGTGGTACCCCTGTCCGAGCAGGCGTCCGGCCGTGTTGTTGCGCGAGAGCGGCGACTGGCTGGTGGCGATGAGGTCGCCGAGGCCCGCAAGGCCCGAGAGGGTCTCGTTGTGCGCCCCGTACGCGACGGCGAAATCGGTCATCTCGACGAGACCGCGCGTGATGATCGAGGCCTTCGTGTTCTCGCCGTAGCCGACCCCGTCGACGATGCCGATCGCGACGGCGAGGAGGTTCTTCAGCACGCCGCCGAACTCGGTGCCGATCACGTCGGTGTTCACGAACGAGCGGAAGTACCGGTTGCGGGCGACGGATGCCACGGCCTGCGCCGTCTCGAGGCTCGACGACGACACGACGGCCGCCGTGGGCTGCTCCTTCGCGATCTCGAGCGCGAGGTTCGGGCCCGAGATCACGGCGATGCGCGCCGGATCGATCGGGAGCACGTCGGCGATGACCTCGCTCATGCGGAGGCCGGTCGACTTCTCGACGCCCTTCATGAGCGACACGATCGTGGCGTTCGCGGGGAGGAACGGCTCGGCCGCGATGAGGTTCTCGCGCAGCGACTGGCTCGGTACCGACACGAACACGTGCTCCGCGCCCTGGAGCGCCTCCGAGAGGCGGCTCGTCGCCCGCAGCCCCAGCGGGAGGTTGACGCCGGGGAGGTAGTCGCTGTTGCGCTTGGCCTCCTGGATCTCCTTCGCGAGCTCGGGTCGGCGCGCCCAGATCACGACGTCGGCGCCGCCGTCGGCGAGGATCTTCGCGAACGTCGTGCCCCAGCTTCCGGCGCCGAGCACGGCGACACGGGTGCCGTGCACCTGCTTGCCTGCGGGCCTAGCCATCGAGGCGTCCCGTCTCCTTCTGCCCGTGCTTGGCCGGGTCCCACCGCTCGGCCGGAGGCGTCTCGCCGCGGAGCTCGCCGAGCAGGGCGGCGATCGCATCCATGAGCTCGTTCGTCGCCTCGAGCAGCAGCGACTGCGTGATCGGCTTGCCGCGGTAGGCCGAGAGGTCGAGGGGCTCGCCGATGATCACGTCGACGGTCTTGCGCGGGAACGGCTTCAGCTTCTTGCCGTACCGGCCCATGAGCTCCTGGGTGCCCCAGTGCGCTGCGGGGACGATCGGGATGTCGCGTTCAAGCGCGATGCGGACGGCGCCCGTCTTGCCGCGCATCGGCCACAGGTCGGGATCGCGCGTGAGCGATCCCTCGGGATAGACCACGACCATGCGGCCCTTCTCGACCAGCTCCTCGGCGGCACGCAGCGCGGCGTGGC
The DNA here is from genome assembly GCF_042884735.1 of Agromyces sp. NPDC058110. NCBI lineage: Bacteria > Bacillati > Actinomycetota > Actinomycetes > Micrococcales > Microbacteriaceae > Agromyces > Agromyces sp. NPDC058110. The sequence continues at coordinate 758,350 of NZ_JBHVTI010000001.1, forward strand.
TCTTGCTGCCCGCGCGCTCGACGGGGATCTGCCCCGACGTGCGCAGGAACCAGCCGAGCACGGGGTTCTTGAACAGCGACGCCTTGGCCATGAACCTCGGCGCACGCCCGAGGTGCCACGACGCCGCGCCCATGACCACGGGGTCGATCTCGCTGTAGTGGTTCGGCGCGAGCACGAAGGCGCCCGTCTGCGGCATCCGCTCACGGTGATGGAAGCGGAACTTCACCATGAGGCTCAGCACAGGGAGGATGAGGCCCGCGAGCACCCAGAAGAACGAGGGGCTGCGGGTCTCCGAACGCGCCTTCACAGGATGAACGGGAGACGGGTCGTCGTGTTGCACTCACCCATTATGCGTCGAGTTCGAAGTCCGCCCCGAGGAGCTCGAGCTTCGTGATGAAGTTCTCGTATCCGCGGGCGATGATGCCCACGTTCGAGACCGTCGAGCGTCCGTCGGCCGAGAGCGCGGCGATGAGGTGGCTGAAGCCGCCGCGCAGGTCGGGCACCTCGATGTCGGCCCCGCTGAGCGTCGACGGGCCCGAGATGACCGCGGAGTGCTTGAAGTTGCGCTGACCGAAGCGGCAGGTGCCGGATCCGAGGCACTCCTTGTGCACCTCGATCGACGCCCCCATCTCGACGAGCGCGTCGACGAAGCCGAACCGCTGCTCGTAGACCGTCTCGTGCACGATCGAGACGCCCTTGGCCTTGCTGAGCGCGACGACCAGCGGCTGCTGCCAGTCGGTCATGAAGCCGGGGTGCACGTCGGTCTCGATGATGACGGGCTTGAGGTCGCCGCCGGGGTGGAAGAAGCGGATGCCGTCCTCCTCGATCGAGAAGGCGCCGCCGACCTTGCGGAAGACGTTGAGGAACGTGAGCATCTCGGCCTGACGCGCACCGCCGACGAAGATGTCGCCCTCGGTCGCGAGCGCGGCCGCAGCCCAGCTCGCGGCCTCGTTGCGGTCGAACAGCGCGCGGTGGGTGTAGCCGTCGAGCTTCTCGGCGCCCTCGATGCGGATGACCCGGTCGGTGTCGACCGTGATGATGGCGCCCATCTTCTGCAGGATGTTGATGAGATCCATGATCTCGGGCTCGATGGCCGCGCCCGAGAGCTCGGTGATGCCGTCGGCGAGCACCGCGGTCAGCAGCACCTGCTCGGTCGCACCCACGCTCGGGTAGGGCAGGGCGACCTTCGCGCCGTGCAGGCCCTCAGGGGCCGACATCCGGATGCCGCTCGGCAGCTTCTCGACAATGGCGCCGAAGTTGCGCAGCACCTCGAGGTGGTAGTCGATCGGACGGTCGCCGATGCGGCAGCCGCCGAGGTCGGGGATGAACGCCTCGCCGAGGCGGTGCAGGAGCGGACCGCAGAACAGGATCGGGATCCGGCTCGAGCCCGCGTGGGCGTCGATGTCGGCCATGTGCGCCGTCTCGACCGCCGTGGGATCGAGGATGAGCTCGCCCTCGTCGACCCCGTCGGTCACGCGCACGCCGTGCACCTCGAGGAGGCCCCGCACGATGCGGACGTCGCTGATGTTCGGCACGTCCTTCAGCACGCTGGGCGTGTCGCCGAGGATCGCCGCGACCATCGCCTTGGTGACGAGGTTCTTCGCACCCTTCAGCTCGATGCGCCCGACCAGCGGCTTGCCGCCGTTGATGGTGATGCGGTCGACGTTGAGTCCGACCGCCGATGCGTGGTTCTTGGCATCCTGCCCGAGTGTGTTCACAGAGCTCCTGATTCCGCCGGCTCCCGGATGGGGAGCGTCTTCGGCCGCCAGGCCTCTCGATGCGTCTCGAACTCGGCGATCGCCGCCTCGTCACGCAGGGTCAGCCCGATGTCGTCGAGCCCTTCGAGAAGCCTCCACCGAGTGTAGTCGTCGATGTCGAACGGCACGGTCAGCGTTCCGACGCTGACCGTACGCTCAACCAGATCGACCGTCACCGCTATTCCCGGAGCGGCCTCGACGACCTCCCACAGGCGCTCGACGTCCTCGTAGGCGACCTGCGCGGCGAGCAGGCCCTGCTTGCCCGAGTTGCCACGGAAGATGTCGCCGAAACGCGAGCTGATGACGACGTCGAACCCGAAGTCGCGCAGCGCCCAGACGGCGTGCTCGCGGCTCGAGCCGGTGCCGAAGTCGGGGCCGGCGATGAGCACGCGGGCACCGCGGTAGGCCTCCTGGTTGAGCACGAACTCGGGATCCTGACGCCAGGCGTGGAACAGCGCGTCGTCGAAGCCGGTCTTGGTGACGCGCTTCAGGAACACCGCTGGGATGATCTGGTCGGTGTCGACGTTCGAACGGCGCAGCGGTGCTGCGACGCCGGTGACGGTCGTGAACTTCTCCATCAGCGCGCCTCTCCTTCGGTCTGCAGATCCCAGGGGCTCGAGAGCGTGCCGCGGATCGCGGTCGCCGCAGCGACGAGCGGCGAGACGAGGTGCGTCCGACCGCCCTTGCCCTGCCGTCCCTCGAAGTTGCGGTTGGAGGTCGACGCGCAGCGCTCGCCCGGTGCCAGCTGGTCGGGGTTCATGCCGAGGCACATCGAACAGCCGGCGAAGCGCCACTCCGCTCCGAAGGCCTCGAACACCTTGTCGAGGCCCTCGGCCTCTGCCTCGAGCCGCACCCGCGCCGAGCCGGGCACGACCATGACGCGGACGCCGTCCGCCTTCTGCTTGCCCTCGATGATCGACGCGAACGCGCGCAGGTCTTCGATGCGGCTGTTCGTGCAGGAGCCCATGAAGACCGCGTCGACGCGGATGTCCTTGAGCGGCGTGCCGGCCTCGAGGTCCATGTACTCCAGCGCCCGCTCGGCCGCGGCGCGCTCGTGCTGGTCTTCGATGGCGGCGGGATCGGGCACGGTCTCGGAGAGCGACGCACCCTGACCGGGATTGGTGCCCCAGGTCACGAACGGCTCGAGCGCATCGGCGTCGATGAAGACCTCGGCGTCGAACTCGGCGCCCTCGTCGGTGGCGAGGGTCTTCCAGTACTCGACGGCGGCGGTCCAGTCCTCACCCTGCGGCGCGTGAGCACGGCCCTCGAGGTAGTCGAAGGTCGTCTGGTCGGGCGCGACCATGCCCGCGCGGGCTCCGGCCTCGATCGACATGTTGCAGATCGTCATGCGGCCGTCCATCGACAGCGCGCGGATCGCGCTGCCCCGGTACTCGAGCACGTAGCCCTGCCCGCCGCCGGTACCGATCTTGGCGATCACCGCGAGGATGATGTCCTTGGCCGTGACGCCCGGCCGCAGCGTGCCCTCGACGTTGATCGCCATGGTCTTGAACGCCTTCAGCGGCAGGGTCTGCGTGGCCATGACGTGCTCGACCTCGCTCGTGCCGATGCCGAACGCCATCGCCCCGAACGCGCCGTGGGTCGACGTGTGCGAGTCGCCGCAGACGACCGTGATGCCGGGCTGCGTGAGGCCGAGCTGCGGGCCGACGACGTGCACGATGCCCTGCTCCTTGTCGCCCAGCGAGTGCAGGCGGATGCCGAACTCGGCGGCGTTGCGGCGCAGCGTCTCGATCTGCGTGCGGCTCGTCAGGTCGGCGATGGGCTTGTCGATCGCGAGCGTCGGGGTGTTGTGGTCTTCGGTCGCGATCGTGAGGTCGGGGCGGCGCACGGGGCGACCCGCCATGCGCAGTCCGTCGAAGGCCTGCGGGCTCGTGACCTCGTGCACGAGGTGGAGGTCGATGTAGATGAGATCGGGCGTGCCGTCTTCACCCTTCTTGACCAGGTGGGCATCCCAGACCTTCTCGGCCAGGGTGCGCGGGCGTGCACTTGCGTTGCTGTTGTTCATGCGTTCGTCTTCCTCGGGGACAGGGAACGGCCGACGACGGACTCCGCGACGGGAGCGGCCTAGATCGAGGCCCCGCCGCGGCACCGAAGGAGAAGACGTCGTGGGGCGCGCATCTTCACAGGCTACACCGTGGTGGAGGTCGTGCGGCGCAGCGTCAGCGCCAGGTCGCCCAGCCGCAGCGTGGATCCGGGCTCGACATCTGCAGGCGCACCGGGGTCGAGCACGGTGAGCTCGCCGCCGCCGGCCTGCACCGCGACGCCGTTCGTCGAGTGCAGGTCGGTGATCACGACGCGGCCCTCGCGCACCTCGACGAGCGCGTGCGTCTTCGAGACCGTTCGGGTCGGGTCGACCAGGGCGATCGGCCGCGCATCCGGCCGGGCGACGTCGGCGACGGGATTGCGACCCACGATGACGCGACCGGCGAGCTCGACGGTCTCGCCCGCGGCCGAGACGAGTTCGAACACCACGCCCGCAAGCTGCGCCTCGACGGGTGCGGGGCGCAAGGCGGCGGGCACGGCGACGGATGCCGCGGGCGGACCACTCGGCACCGGCGTGAACGTCGGGAGCGCACGACCGGGCAAGGCCCGCACCGTGCTGTCGGTGCGCTCGTCGGGCCGCGCCGGGTGCACCGTGCGTTCAGGCTCGGCGGGCTGCGGCGCGTCGGGGATCAACCCCGGCGGCGGAACGATGAACTCCGGAACGGCCACGCAGGCAGTCTACCGACGTCGGTGCAGGCGGTACCGGGCGATCAACCGGCGCGAGCGCCCGACCGCTGCGGTCACCGCCGCCGCCGCGGCATCAGCTTCGCTCCACCGCTTCACGACCGTGTCGGATGCGACCTGCTGACCGTCGAACACGTCGCGGTCGACGCTCGCGGCGAGTGCGGTCAGGCGCAGCGCACCCGGGTCACCGGCCGCGACGACGCCCTGCTCGGCCGCCTGGCGCTCGAGCGCGCGAGCGGTCTGGAGCCGCGACGAGCGCTCCGGCGGCTCGAACCCGAGCTCCGCGTACCGGTCGATCAGTTCGTCCCACGCGGCGGCGGCTGCGATCTCATTGGCGCGCCCCCGACGCTTGCGGCGGCGGCGCTCCTTCGCCATGGCCACGGCGAGCATCGGCAGGAACACGATCGCGAGCGGGATGCCCACCGACGCGGTGGCGACCCACACCCAGCCGGGGAGCCGGAACGGCCGGTCCTTGTCCTCGTCGTCGGTGTCGTCGATCTCGACCGTCGAGAGCAGGTCGTCCTCGACGGCCTCGGCGCGCGGGGGCTGGCGCACCTGCGGCTGCGGCTCGGACTGGGGCTTGGGCGTCTGCTCCTGCGGCGCATCGGTCTCGTCGGGCGTGGGATCGAACGAGACCCACCCGACGCCCTCGAACGGCACCTCGACCCAGGCCGTGACGTCGTCGCCGAGCACCTCGACGGAGTCCTGCCCCTCGGCGATCTCGGGTGCGAAGCCCATCACGACCCGCGCAGGGTAGCCGAGCTGTCGCGCCATGAGCGCCATGGCCGCCGCGTACTGCTCCTCGTCTCCCACCATCGACGAGCGGGTGAACAGCTCGATGAGGCGGTCGGCGCCGTGTCCGGCGCGTGACGCGACGGCGTCGGACGCGAGTCCGTGGCTCAGGAACCCGTTGGTCTTCAGTCCGCGCTCGATGTTGCGGAGCTGCTCGATCGGGGTCGTCGCATCCCCTGCGTACTCCTCGCCCTTCGCGGTGACCACGTCGGGCACGTTCTCGACCGGGGGCAGTTCGACCGACGCGACCGGCACGTCGGCGAGGTCTTCGTCGCTCGGCGTGTTCTGCAGGTTCGCGTCGAGGCGGAAGCGCGTCCCCTCGTCGAGCCCGCTCGTCAGCACTGCCGTACCGGCGGCCGCGTTGTAGCGGAGGTTTCCGGCGTGGGCGGCGCTGTCGGCGTCCTGGAGTCGCAGCTCACTGCCGTAGCCGACGGTCGGGAGCCACACGTCGTCGTAGGCCAGCGTCTCGACCTCGATCGACCGGCGGCTGCCGAGGTCGGCGAGCGGGGGCTGCGGCAGAGTCTCGCCGGTGATCGCGTAGCCGCCGTCGTCGTCGGAGTCTCCCGGACCGGCGACATTCCAGAGGCGCCCGGTGTAGGAGTTCATCGACGCGAGCCGGAGCGTGTCGCCCGGTTCGAGCCCGCTCACGGTGAACAGCGGCTCCTCGGCGAGGTCCTTCGTGTAGTTGCGGAACCCGGCCAGCGGGCTCGAGAACTCGAGCGGGTCGAACGGCGGCACGACCTGGTCGCGCAGCACGAACCGCTCGGGTGCGACCGGGGCGAGGGCGAGGCCGGCGACGGCGCCGACCACGACCGCGCCGGCGACGACGACGACCGACCCCCGCAGCTTCTGGGCCCGGAGCCGACGCGCGCCGGCCTCGTCGGTCTCGACGTCGGAGCCGCGACGCCAGGCGAGCCAGACGAGCGCGATCACGGCGAACGCGACCCCTCGCACGCCGGCGTAGAACGCCTCGTCGGTTCCGAGCAGGATGCCCGAGATGAACAGCAGCACCGGGCCGATCAGGATCACGGCGCTGCGCATCACCGTGCGACGTCGGGGCAGCCACCGCAGCACGAGCATCGACCCGACGAGCGCGACCGCCCAGGCCGCGACATAGGGCACGACGGCGACGTAGTAGGGCGCCTCGACCGGCGTGCCGATGGTGAGGATGTCGGCCCAGCCGTAGACGGCGCCGATCGCGAGTCCTGCGAGCGAGGTCAGGCTGGGCAGCACGCCGAAGATGGCGGATTCGGGCATGGTGAACGGCGTGCCGAGCACGAAGTACAACGCCAGGCCGAGCACGACCGTAGTGAGGACGCCCAGCCGGAAGACGGAGCCGGCGACGGCCGCGAGCGTGCCGACGACCAGGCCGGCGGCGGCCGCGAGCAGGAAGTCGAGGTCGCCGAAGCTCGTCTCGTAGCCGAGGATCGCGACGACCGAGAGCACCGCGAGCACGACGAGGTCGGTCACGGCGGAACGCGGGATGCGGTTCACGGGCGGACCCTCCCCACGAGTCGGGCGAGGTCCTCGAGCGAGCCGACGGTGACCACCGTGGTGCCTGCGACCTTCGCGATGCGGGAGACGGCGCCGAGCTCGACGCGGAATCCGATGGTCTGGGTGTCGGGGCCGAACACGGTCTCCGCCGCGCGGAACTCCGCGAGCGGCACGGCCGAGCCGGCGACGATGATCGCGACGCTCGGGGCCGAGAGCCGCTTGGTGCGCTCGCGCACGAACGTGCGCACCGAGTCGAAGGCTCCGGATGCCGCCGCGATGCGGCTCGTGTCGTCGAGCAGTGCCGTCGGGGTGGCCGTGCGAAGCGTGAGCTCCTCGGTGAGCACGTCGACCCTGGTCGCGTCGCGGATGACCTGCACGCCGAGCGAGCCCAGCACCGAGACGCCGAGCTCGAACTCGTCGTCGGAGGCGTAGTGCGCGCGTTCGGTGCACTGCATCAGGGCGAGCTGCGAGCGCCGGGTCTCCTCGTACTGGCGCACCATGAGCTGCCCGGTGCGCGCGGACGTGCGCCAGTGCACGTTCCGCAGGGCGTCGCCCGGCTGGTATGCGCGGAGCGCGTGGAAGGAGATGTCGTTGTCGGTGATGGTCTTCGTGACCTCGCCCTCGAGGTCGCGCACGAGTCCGGCGGCCGACGGCTTGAGCCGCGCCGTCACGGGGTGCACGAACAGCTCGACGGGTTCGCTCCACCGCACGATGCGCCGCAGGATGCCGAGCTGGTCTCCGCGCACCGACACGGCCGGGCCCGCGACGATGACCGCGCGGCGGTTGGTCGGAACCGCGAACAGTTCTTCGTGCTCGGCCTCGGGCTGCAGACCGGGGACGACGAACTCAGCCAGTCCGGCGCCGACGGGGAGCTCGACGCGCGAGGGCACCGACGGCTTGGCTCCGATGTTGGTCACGGCGAGCCGGCCGAAGGCCCGCTCCCCCGCGACGACGCGGGTCGGCTGCAGGTCGACGTCGACGCGGTAGCGCATGCGCCCGAGGGTGTAGGGCACGCTCACGAGCACGGCCGCGAGCAGCGTCGCACCGAGGAACGCGAGTTCGATCCATCCGAGCGCCCACGCCGCCGCGAACGAGACGAACGAGGCGAGCAGCACGAGCCAGCCGGTCACCGAGATCACCCCGGTGACGGGCTCGGCCCAGTCGGCCGCCCGACGGGCCGCATCGGCGGCGAGCTTCGACGCGGAGCGGGCGGATGCCGCGAGCGAACGACCGACCGCCCGCGCGGCGTATCGCGCCTGCGACGGGGGTCGGGGCGCGCGCGGCTCGGTGCTCATGCTGCGCGGTACGCGGGCGGAGCGACGTCGACGACGACCGAGGAGACGATGTCCTCGGCCGTGGCGCCGGCGAACTCTGCCTCGGGGTCGACGATGATGCGGTGTGCGAGCACGGGCACGGCGAGCTCGCGCACGTCGTCGGGCGTGACGTAGGTGCGGCCGTGCGCGATCGCCCAGGTCTTCGTGGCGCGGGCGAGTGCCAGCGCCCCGCGCATGCTCACGCCGAGGGCCGAGTCCTTGTGGGTGCGCGTGCCGGTGACGAGCTCGTTGAGGTACGACAGCACCGAGGCGTCGACGTAGACCTCCGACGCGAGCTGCGCCATGGTCGTGACCGAGCTCGACGCGATGATCGGCGAGACCTTCGCCGCGCGGGCGCGGTTCGCCGAGTCGAGCAGCAGGGTCACCGCGGTCTCGTGGTCGGGGTAGCCGAGCGAGGTCTTGATGAGGAATCGGTCGAGCTGGGCTTCGGGCAGCGAGTACGTGCCGGCCTGCTCGACGGGGTTCTGCGTCGCGATGACCATGAACGGGCTGCCGACCTCGTAGCCGACGCCGTCGACGGTGACCCGCCCCTCCTCCATGACCTCGAGCAGCGCCGACTGGGTCTTCGGGCTCGCTCGGTTGATCTCGTCGGCGAGCACGATCGACGCGAAGATCGGGCCGCGGTGGAACTCGAACTGCCCCTTGCCCTGGTCGAAGATCGTGACACCCGTGACGTCGGAGGGCAGCAGGTCGGGCGTGAACTGGACTCGCGAGTGGGTACCGTCGAGCGTGTTCGCGAGCGCCTTCGCGAGCACGGTCTTGCCGGTGCCCGGGAAGTCCTCGAGCAGCACGTGCCCGTCGGAGAGCAGCGCCGTCACGACGAGCTCGATGACCTGGCGCTTGCCGAGGATCGCCTGGTCGACGTTGTCGACGAGCTTCGAGAAGGCGTCCTGGAACCACTGCGCCTGCTCCTGCGTTACTGCCATGTTCGTGGGGTCCTTTTCCTCTGCCTGATGCCAGGCGATTACCAGTTGTTGCTCTGCACGCCGTCGACGGTCACGTACGCGTTCGCCGATCCGCAGAAGCTCGACGGGATGTTGCCGTTCCACCTGCCGACGAAGCTGCCGTTGCCGTTGCCGTCGACGCTGATGTTGTAGCGACCGTTCAGCGCCCCGCCGTTGCAGTACGGAACCATCGTCACCGTCGAGCCGGGCTGGAAGTGCGAGATGCTCACGTTGTAGAACCAGCAGTTGCCGCCGCAGTACCCGTAGGTGCCGTTGTAGTAGCCGACGCGCGTGCCCTTGCTGAGCGACACCGTGCGCGGGGGCGGCGGCCGCGTGTCGACGCTGAACGATCGCGACGCAGCATTGCCGGCCTTGCCGCTGCCGGTGTTCACCGCGCGGACCTGAACCGTGTGACCGCCCGCACCGACACCGCCGACGGAGTACGAGGTGCGGTTGCCGATGTTCTCCCACCCGCCGTCGACGGCAATCTGGTAGGTGATCGCGCCGCCGCCGGTGTTGTTGGGCGCCGACCACGAGAAGTCGACCGTCGTCGGGGCGTAGTCGCGCACCGACGCACTCACCGACGGAACCGGCCCGGGTGTGCCGTACGGCGTGACGCTGTTGCTCGCGGACGACCAGGCGCCCCAGCCCTTCGCGTTGTGCGCGCGCACCTGGAACGAGTAGGTGACGCCGTTGGTCAGCCCGATGGTCTGGGCGCTGCCGGCCGCACCCGCCGGGAACGACTTCGTGGTGCCGTTGTAGAGCACTTCGTAGCCGTCGATCGGCGAGTTGTTCGTCGCCGGCTCGCTCCAGCGGACGGTGCCCTCGGCGTCGGAGGCGGTCGCCGTCGGCGTGTTCGGCGCGTCGGGCGCCGCGCGCACGACGACGGTCACCCGACCGGTCGTGCGACGCAGCGGATCCTTCGTGCCGTCCTCGATGGTGTAGATGACGCTGAGCGTGCCGGTGAACGCCGCGCCCGTGCGCACGGTGAGGTCGGTCGCGGTGAACGAGACCGAGGCGTTCGATCCGACGGAGGCCTGATCGATCTCGGCCCCGACCACGCGGAGCGGCACGCCGTCCTGCGCGAACGGGTTGAAGTCGTTGGCGAGCACGTCGAACGTCTGGGTGTCGCTGCGGTTCATCTCGTAGTCGCCGTCGTCGGCGGTCTTCGGCATCGCCCGGGTCGACGAGACCACCTTGACGTCGACGTATCCGGGAATGGTGAACTCGTTGAAGTTCACGTCGAAGGTGAGCCTGGTCTCGGTTCCAGGCTGCACGCCGAGCGGTGCCGAGTACTGCAGCGTCGAGCCGTCGACGATCTCCGCCTGGATGTCGTCGGTCGTGCCCGCGAGGTTCGTGTAGGTGATGCGATCGATGTTGTCGGGGTTCGGCTGGTCGCTCGACTGGCGCAGGTCGACGGATGAGGGCTTCTCACCCGCCTCGATCGTCTCGGCGCGCGGCGTGAACGTCGGCGGCGTGTCGTTGAACTCGGGATCGCCGACCGTGATCGGCAGCGTGAGGATCGCCGTACGGCCGATCGGATCGTCGGCATCCTTGCCGTCGGTCACCTCGAAGGTGACCGACGCCGGACCGCGGTAGTCGGTCGTCGGCACGAATTGGAGGTGCGTCCCGTCGACCATCACCTCGGACTCCGTGGCGCTGCCGTTCGCCGAGAGGATGAGGGCCGGATTGCCCGACGGAACCTCGACCAGCTCGTCGACGCTCCACTCGATGCGCCCGTTCATGGGCACCACGATGGGTTCGAGGTCCTTGAGGTACGGCGCCGGGAACTTCGCCTTCTCCTCGGCCTGCAGCTCCTCGGGCGTCTTCGGCTTCGCCGTCTCCTCGGGCTTCTGGGTCTCGCGCACGTCGGCCTCGTCGTCGGGCGTGTCGGCGCCCGGAACGGGCGGCACGATCACGAAGGCCATCGCCGAGAGGTCGTCGAGCTCGTTCGTGAGGCGGTACGCGACCGCGTAGCGCCGGTCGCCGGGGGTGACCGTGATGCGGCCGTCGGGGTCGACCTGGGCATTGCCGGCGTTCGGTCCTTCGACCGTCACGACGAGGTCTTCGACGAGTCCGCCCGGGTTGGTCGCGTCGGCGAGCGGCGTCACGGTCACGTCGTCGCCATCGAGCACCTCCGCGGGTTCGATGACCTGGTCTTCGGCGGTCGGCGGCAGGATCACGGCGTCTTCGGTGACCGCGATCTGGAGGAACGCGGCATCCGCACCGCCGTGGCCGTTCGAGATCTCGTAACGGATCGTGTACGCGCCCTCCTGCTCGGGCGCCTCCACCACGACCCGTCGAAGATCGCGGATCTCCGCCGTGATGCCCTCGTCGATGTCGGGCAGGCTCGCGACGTGCAGGCTGTACCCGCTCGGGTCGGAGTCGTTCAGCAGCACCTCGACCGAGGCCGTGCGTCCGGGCTTCATCTCGATGGCGTCGTCGACCGCGGTCGGCGGCAGCTGCACGACCGGCCGAGGGATGACCCCGATCCGGATGGTGCCGGTCGCCGTCGCGCCATAGGTATCGCGCACCTCGTACGTGAACTGGTCGGTGCCCGCAGAGCCCGGCAGCGCGGTGTACGTCAGGCTCGTGCTCGTGAGGTCGCCGACCTGGCCGAGCGACGGCGCCGAGGTGAGACTCGTGAGCATCACCGAGTCGCCGTCGGGGTCGAGGCCGTCGAGCGGGATGTCGATCTTCACGGCGGATCCGGCGAACGTGCGCGAGGTGATCGGGGTCGGCAGCGGCGGACGGTTCTTCTCGCTGTCGCGGGCGACGACGGTGAAGGCGAGCGCGGCCTTGGCCGTCTGGTCGTAGTCGTCGCCGATCGCGTAGACGAGGCTGTAGAGTCCGGGCTTCTCGGGAGCCTGGTAGCGGACCGTGTCGCCGTCGACGAACGCCAGCCCCTCGAAGCCGTTGCCGGGCGCGAGGTCGGGCAGCACGTGGAAGGCCGCGGCATCCGGGTGGAAGTCGTTGTCGGTGACCGGCACGGTCACGATGTCGCCCGCGCGGACGATCGCGGCGTCGTCGACGGCGACCGGCGGCTGGTTCTTCACGAGCGGAGGCACCGGCACGACGGTCACGGTCGAACTCGCGGTGTTGATGCCGTCGGAGACGGTGTAGCTGAACTGCAGCTGGCGATCGAGGGCGGCCGATGCCGTCACCCGCGCCACGGTGTTCGTGAGGAGTTCGACCGAGACGAGTCCGTCGGTCGCGGTGTCGTCGATCGACTGCACGGCGAGCACCCGACCCGACGGAGACACGTCGTTGGCGAGCACCGGGATCGACAACGGCTCCCCCGGTCGCAGGTAGGCGGTGTCCTTGACCGCGATCGGCGCCAGTGCCTCGGCGGGCTGCTCGACGACCTGCACCCGGATGAGCCCGACGCTCACGGTCGCGCCCGCCCCCAGGTTGTAGACGAAGACGTAGTCGCCGGCCACGGCGCTCTCGAACGTGATCGAACCCCGCTCGACGTTCGGGGTCACCACGGCGTCTTCGGGCGTCTCCTCGACGCCGAGCAGCGAGAGCGGCGAGCCCGACGGGGAGACGTCGTTCACGAGCGGCTCGATGAGGGTCTTCTCACCGACGAAGACGCGTGCGAAGTCGGGCGTGCCGATCGGGTTCAGCGAACCGGAGGGCTTCACGTCGACCGTGAGCGTGCCCGTCGCGGCGGTCTGCCCGTCGGAGACCGTGAACTGCACCTCCTTCTGGCCGAGCTCGGCGGACTTGTGCTGGAAGGTGAGGTTGCCGTCGGGGCTGAAGCGCACCGAGTCGCCGCCGATCGGCGAGGCGTTCACCAGGTAGACGTCGTCGCCGTCGGGGTCGCGCCAGTCGGTCAGCACGTTGTACGAGACCTGCTGGCCCTGCTCGACGCTGATCGCCCCGGACCGCGACGACACCGGGGCCGTGTTCTCGCTGTCGGGCACGACGCGCACGTTGACGGATGCCTCGGCGACGCCGCCTCGGCCGTCGTCGACGCCGTACCTGAACGAGACCGTGCCCGCGGCGCCTTCGGCGGGCGAGAACTGCAGGGCGCGGCCGCCGTCGATCTGCTCGATGCGGCCCATCGACTCGGGGATCGCCGTGACCGACGAGACCGTGAGCACGTCGCCGTCGGGGTCGGTGTCGTTCTCGAGCACCTCGAGGATCGTCGTGCGCCCGGGGCGCGCACCGAAGTCGTCTTCTCGGGCGACCGGCGGGCGGTTCTGGTCGGTGCGCTCGGCGATGGTGTCTTCGAAGGTCTGCTGGGCGCTCTTCTCGTCGCCCTCGAGCTCCTCGCTCTCCTCTGGCGGCGTCACCTCTTCCCAGTTGTCGACGAGCCGCAGCTCGGTGTCGACGAGCCAGGCGTTGCCGTTGGTGAGGTTGTTCAGCGCGATCACGTCGCGGTTGACGCGGAACTCGAGTCGGGCTCCGGCGGTCGGCTGGTCGATGTCGAGCAGGCGCGGCTCCTCGTCGCCGCACGCCGCGAGGTAGCGCCCGGCCTCGGCCCACGCGCCGTGCACGCAGCCGTCGAGCCACACGGGCGCCGCGACATCCGCCGCTCCTGCTGAACCCGCAGCGGCCTCGGCGTCGAGCTCGCGCACGTCGCCGTCGTCGAGGCCGATCTCGAGGAGCCCGGTGGCCGTGGCGACGTAGGCCGCGTCATGCTCGGCGCTCGACTGCTGGAGCCGCAGACCCTCGTCGGGGAGCTCGGTCTCGCGGCCATCGACGACGACCACGCCGCGCTCCCGATCGAAGACGACGGGCCGCTCACCGACGGCCGCGACCTCGTTCTCGCCGAGGTCGGCGATCTTCGTCGTCTGGGGATCGCCTGCCGAACCCCGCTCGAACTCCTGCAGGGAGCCCTTCTCGACCGAGGTCGCGAAGATCGTGCCCCGGTCGGAGACCGCGACCTCTGCGCCCTCGCCGAGCTTGGCGATCGGGTCGGTGCCGCGCCAGTCGAACTGGAGCTCGGCTCCGGCCTGCACGTTCCAGAGCTCGCCCTTCGGCGAGAGCACCGCGAGCACGTCGCCGCCGTAGGCGATCGTCGAGGCGGGGGGAACGTCGATGCGCTGCGAGAGCGTCGTGAACGACGGGTCGATGCGCTCGATCGAACCGGCCGTGGGGTCGTAGACGAAGGCGTCGTCGCCGTTCTGGAAGACGTCGGCCTCGTTCGAGGCCGTCGAGACCGCGGCGTCGAGTTCTTCGATCTGCCGGTTGAGCCGCCCGGCGAGCAGCTCTTCGGCGTTGGTCACCCACACCTCGCGCGCGCGCAGGTCGGGATCGGTCACCGGGAAGCCCTGGTGCAGCACCGCCAGCGTGACCGGCGCCCCGACGAGCACGGCGATGGCGGTGCTCGTCGCGAGGGTCTTGCGCGTGCGCAACCACGAGGTGAAGCCGGCCAATCTCTACTCCTCGTTGCGTCCGTCGGTCAGGGCGGCGGCGGTCGCGCACGTGGCGGACCGCGCCAACGCTAACACGAGCGGCGAGCGCCCCCGAATGGGGAGGACTTCCCATGGTGCTTCGTTGCCGAAGCGATACGGAGATCGTCCTCCGCGATTCCGAGGACGTCGCGCGGCCCGGCTCAGTCGCCGGCGCCCGCGGCCTCCGCAGCCGCGCGGTCGAGCAGCGGGAGGTCGTCGGCGCTCACGAGCCGGGTCGCGACGGCGTACTCGACGAGCCGCATGCGGCGGTTGGTCGCGAGCTTTCCGCGGCCTCCCCTGAGCCCGTCGACGCCGAGCCGGTCGAGCTTCTCGCACACGTTGTCGAGCTTGCGGTTGAAGGTCGTCATGCTCCATCCGAGCCGTGCGGATGCCTCGGCCGACGTCGGCACGGTCGCGCGCCCGGCCGAGGGCTGCACGAGCACGCGCTCCGCGAGCGCGACCACGAGCAGGCGCTGGCTCGAGGTCAGCGTGACCGGCAGGATCGTCGTGCCTCCGCCGTCGGCCGTCGCCGTGAGCGAGGTGTTGTAGAAGTCGTCCTCGGCGTGGATCGAGAACTCGTAGGTCGTCGCGCCGGCGCTGAAGAGCACCTGCACCTGCTGGAACACCAGCGGCAGCTTCGCACCCGGTGCGACCCACGCCTGCACGCTGCCCGTGGCATCCGACACCGTGGCCGCGAGCAGCTGGCCGACGTTCGAGAGCCACCACAGGCCGTACTCGTCGGACAGCGTGAGGAACGTGCGGTGCAGGTACGGGTTCTCGTCGATCGTGAGGTCGGACTCGCGCCCGATCGAGAACGGGCGTCCGGGTTCGACCGTGTACCACTCGCCGCAGTACTCGACCCGGAGCGGCCTCACGGCGTGCACGCTGTCACCGGCTCGGAGGTGCGGCTGCCGCGCTGGGTCTGCACGTCGATGCAGATCTTCTGCCCGGCGGTGACGCCGTCGACGACGATGGGCGACGCCTCGGCGACCTGCACCGCCCCGCTGCCGTCGGAGCGGCGCCACCGCCAGCGGTCGCCGTCTTCGGGCTCGTCGAGCGCGACCTCGAACGTGACGGACGAGCCGTCGGCCGACGGCACGCCCGGCTGCACGTCGGGCACCGGCACGGTCGCGTCGGCGACGGCGTCCTGCCCGACGGTCTCCACGGGAGCCTGCGCCTCGGGCTTCGGCAGCGCTCCCGAGAGCGCGACCGCCGCCGTGATGGCGATCGCGACGACCGCGCCCGCGGCGATGCCGACGACGAGGCCGGTGCGCGAGCGCTTCGCGGGTGCGGCCTCGTCGATCGACGCGGCGGGCTCCTGCCCGGAACCGGCGGTCGCCGTGCGGCCGGCCTCGCGCACTGCGCCGCTCGGCCGCACGATCGTGCCGTCGTCGATCGACGCCGAGGCCGACCCGCCCGTCGCACCGCGGGGTGCGGGCTGCGGGGCGCGGCCGCCCGGCCGCATCATGGTCGCGTCGGGCAACGGCGGCTGCGCCGCGACGCGCTGCGGAGCACGCGCGACCGTCGCATCGGCCGAGTCGCCGACCGGCGCCGCGGGCGCGACCGGCGGCGCGCCGACCGTGCGCGGGGGCGCGGGCGCGACGGGCGTCGCCTGCGCGTCGATGGTGCGCACGGCGCGGGCCCTGGTGGCATCCGCCTCGTCGACGACCTCGGCGCGCTCCTCGACGACCGCGAGGTTCGGCACCTCGATCGTCGTGGCCGCGTAGCCGAGCTCGAGCTCCACGCGCTGCAGCGCACGCGCGAACTCGACCGCGCTCTGGTACCGGTCGTCGCGCGAGGTCGCCATGCCCTTCGCGAGCACGCTGAGCAGGCTGCGCGGCACGTCGGTGCGGTCCATGGGCGTGATCGCCCCGCGCTCGATGCGACCGATGAGGTCGAGCGTGCCGTTCGAGCGCCCGGGGATCTCGAACGGCGAGCGCCCCGCGAGCAACGTGTACACCGTCGCCGCGAGCGAGAACACGTCGCTGCGGGGGTCGGGGCTCGGGTCGTCCTCGAACATCTCGGCGGGCGACCACGGCACGCTCATGCCCACCGCGGCCGTGCCGCCCGACCCGGCCGTTCCCGTCGACTGGTCGCCGGGGCGGACGGTGACGGTGTGCGTCGGCAGTTCGCCGTCGAGGTTCGACGAGATGCCGAAGTCGGTCAGTGCGGGCCAGCCGTAGTCGTTGGTGAGCACGTTCGCCGGCTTGATGTCGCGGTGCAGGATGCCGGCGGCGTGCGCCGTGGCCACCGCACCCGAGATGCGCACGCCCGTGCGCAGGGCGTCTGCGACCGCGAACGGCGAGCGCTTGTACTGCTCGGCGAGGCTCGGGCCCGAGCAGTACTCCATGACGAAGTACGGCCGGCCGTCGGCCGAGACATCCGCGTGGAAGATCGTGACGATATAGGGGTGCGCCGAGAGCTGCGCCATCAGGTTCGCCTCGGCGACGAACTGCGCCCTGGTGTCGCGGCCGAGCTCCTCGGTGAGGAGCACCTTGACGGCCACCTTGCGCCGCGGCAGGCGCTGCTCGTAGAGGAACACGTCGGCGAAGCCGCCGGAGCCCAGCAGGCCCTGCGGCGCGTAGCCCGGCAGCTCGGGCGGGGTCGAGGTCGCGCGGCGCATCAGGCGGCCACGACCTGGATCGTCCAGCCGCCGCCGAGGTCGACGACCGTGCCGACGAGCACGGGCGTGGGCTCCCCCGCCCTGAGCCGCACGGGCGCCTTGCCCGGCTGCGCCACGTGGGTGCCGTTGCGCGAATGCAGGTCGGTGATCACGATCGTGTCCCCCTCGACGGTGACGCGCACATGGTTGCGCGAGATGTCCTGGTCGCCCGCGCCGATCGCCACGACGCGGGGCAGCCGTCCGCCGGAGACCTGGCTGACGCTCGGCGCGCGCCCGAGCAGCACCTCGTGCGTCACGGGTTCGATGGAGCCGTCGGGCATGCGCAGGCCGAGTCTGGGCGAGGCGGAGGCTCCGGATGCCGGTGGCGTGCCGGCGTCGCCAGACTCCCCCTGCTCGCCCCGCCGAGCGTCGCGTTCGGCGCGGAGGCGCGCGAGGTCGACGCCGACGACGGTCATGCCGTCGTGGTCGCCGCCGAACGCCTGGGCCGAGGTGTCGGCCGGCGGCACGATCGTCTGCTCGCCGCCCGAGAACGGGCTCGAGCCCCTGGTCTCCATGGCCGCGGCGGAGAAGCCGCCGACCGGCGAGACGATCGTCGAGTCGTCGAGGGCGTCGAATCCGGGAGCCGCGGCGGGCGGCGCCGCCTGCGGCGCGGATGGCGGCGGACCCGAGATCGTCGCGCCCGGGTCGCCGAGCACGGGAGGAACCCATGCGGCGGGCGCCGCGGCGGGAGCGGGAGGCTGGGCGGAAGCGAGAGGCTGGGCGGGAGCGGGAGGCTGGGCGGGAGCGGGAGGCTGGCCGGGAGCGAGAGGTTCCGACGCCTCCGGTGCGGAAGCGACCGACGTCGGAGCGGTCGGGGCCGCAAGCTCGGGCACCGTTGGCGCGACCTGCGTGGGCGCGACCGGCGCGGGCGCGACGGCCTCGATCGAGGCCGAGTCGACGGCGCTCGCGAACACGACGCCCTCGACGATCGGCAGCACGACCGCAGCGGGGTCGCCCGCGGCATCCGCCGCCCGCAGTTCGACCGCGGAGCCGTCGACGACGCGTTCGACCCAGGTCGAGACGCCCTCGCCGGTGACGAGGTCGCCGTCGACGCTGACCGAGAAGCCGCCGCGCACGACCGTGCGCACCTGCGACCCCTCGTCGGAGCGCACCACGAGGCCGAATGGCGGCGTCTCGCGGAAGCCGTCGACCGTGAGCCGGTCGAGCACGGCGCGCACCGGATCGGCCTCGACGAGGCTCGGCCAGAGATCGGTCACCGCGTCGGCCGATGCGGCCGGGAGCATGAGCACGACCCCGCCGCGAACCGCCGCGATGACCGCGCCGCCGGGATCAGCCGTGTACGTCGCCACCGGCGCCTCCGTTCACCCGAGGTGTCGTGTCCTCGCTCGCGACCGTGGCGGTCGGGCGGTCCTTCGTGGTCTCGTCGTCGGGAACACCCAGCTCGGACTCGACGACGACGGCCGTCACGTTGTCGCGGCCCCCGTTCGCGAGTGCGAGGTCGACGAGCTCGCCCGCGAGGCCGGCCGCGTGACCCGTGTCGCCGACGAGCACGTGCGCGATCGCGTCGTCGTCGACCTCCTTGCTGAGGCCGTCGGAGCAGATGAGGAACACCTGGCGTCCCGTCGCCGGGATGAGCCAGACGTCGGGATCGACGACGTCGTCGGCGCCGATCGCCCGGGTGATGACGTTGCGGTCGGGATGCCGCTCGGCGTCTTCGGGGCGGATGAGGCCCGCGTCGACGAGCTCCTGCACGGCGGAGTGGTCGACGCTCAACTGGCTGAGCGTGCGCCCGTTCCAGGAGTAGATGCGCGAGTCGCCGACGTTGAACGCCATCCAGTGGAAGCCGGCGCCGTCGCCGGCGTCGACGAGCGCGACGCCCGCGAGCGTCGTGCCGGCTACCGCAGTGCCCTCGTCGCCCTCGTCGCTCAGGGCCCGCACGGCGTCGTTCGACGAGTGGATCGCGTCGAGCACCTGCTCGGGCGACGACGGCGCACCGGGAGCCAGATGCCGGCGGAACGTCTCGACGACCGCGCGGCTCGCCGCGTCGCCCCTCGCGTGCCCGCCCATGCCGTCGGCCACGAGGAAGACGGGCGCCTCGGCGAGGAACGCGTCCTCGTTCATGCTGCGCACGCGCCCGACATCCGTTCGCGCACTGTGCGCGATCACCGCCGCGCCGCGCTCGAGCTCGACGACGTCTTCGCCATCAGGGGACACGGTGCTCCTCGTCGCCGTCATGCCACCGGTGGGAAACCGGGCGACGCACCCCGTGCGCCGCCCACCAAAACTAGCAACTCCCGGCAGGCCTCGCCGACCGCACGGTCAACGCACCTCGTCGTCGGTGAAGTGCGGCACCTCTTCCATCAGCGTGTGGCCGCGGCGCTTCGCGTCGACGTTGGCCTTGACGACGCTCGCGACCGTCGCCACGGCCATGGCCGCGACGATGACGCCGAGCGACATCCAGGTCGAGATCTCGGGAGCCCACTCGATGTGCTCGCCGCCGTTGATGAAGGGCAGCTCGTTGACGTGCATCGCGTGCAGCACGAGCTTCACGCCGATGAACGCGAGGATGAAGGCGATGCCGTACTTGAGGTACTCGAGGCGTTCGAGCAGGCCGCCGAGCAGGAAGTACAGCTGGCGCAGGCCCATGAGCGCGAAGACGTTCGCCGTGAACACGATGAACGGGCTCTGCGTGATGCCGAAGATCGCGGGGATCGAGTCGAGCGCGAAGAGCAGGTCGGTCGTGCCGATCGCGATGAAGACGAAGAGGATCGGCGTGAACACGCGGTGCCCGCCGATCGTGGTGCGGATCTTGATGCCGTCGTAGTCGTCGGAGATCTTCACGCGACGGCGGAGCACCCGCACGAGCAGGTTGTCCTTGTCGTCGTCGTGCTCGACGAAGGCCTGCTGGTAGGCGGTGTAGACGAGCCAGGCGCCGAAGATGTAGAAGATCCAGCTGAAGTTCTCGATGAGCTGGGCACCGAGCAGGATGAAGATGCCGCGGAAGATCAGCGCGAGGATGATGCCCACCATGAGCACCTCCTGCTGGAGCTTCTTCGGCACCGCGAACCGCGCCATGATGATGACGAACACGAAGAGGTTGTCGATCGACAGGCTGTACTCGGTCAGCCATCCGGCGATGAACTGCCCCGCGTGCTCGGCGTCGCCCAGCAGGAACATGAGCAGCGCGAAGATGAGCGCGAGCACCACGTAGAACACGACCCAGAGGGTCGACTCCTTGAACGACGGCACGTGCGGCCGCTTGACGACCAGCAGCAGGTCGGCGACCAGGATGAGCGTGAGGACCACGAGGGATCCGATTTCGAACCAGGCGGGAAGCTGCAGCACGCGCGGCCTTTCGGGGGTTTCTGGGCAGGGATGATCCCGAAAGTCTCTCCCCTTCGCACCGTGGTGCGCTGCCACGCCCGGAGCGGCATCTGCGGCGCTCGTACTGACGGATCATGGCTCGGAACGCGTGAACGCCCCGCGGGATACTCCCCTTCGCTCCCGGGAGTCTATCGGCTGGGAACCCTAGACTCGATCACCCGAACCCGAGAAGGAGATCAGTGAGCGCCCGAACGACGCCCGCACACCCCGCGAACCCCGACCCGACCGGACCCATCTCCCCGCATCGCACCGCGCCGTGGTCGCGCGCGGTCGGCGGCCTCATCTTCACGAGCCGATGGCTGCAGGCCCCGCTCTACCTCGGCCTCATCGTGGCGCAGGGCGTGTACGTCGTGCTCTTCATGAAGGAGCTGTGGCACCTGATCACCGACTTCGGCCATCTCGGCGAGACCGAGATCATGCTGATCGTGCTGGGCCTCATCGACGTCGTGATGATCGCGAACCTGCTGATCATGGTGATCATCGGCGGCTACGAGACGTTCGTGTCCAAGATCAACCTCAACGGCCACCCCGACCAGCCCGAGTGGCTGAGCCACGTCAATGCGAACGTGCTCAAGGTCAAGCTGGCCACGGCGATCGTCGGCATCTCGTCGATCCACCTGCTGAAGTCGTTCATCGAGATCGGCGGCGTCGGCGGCGACGACTACAACGGCAAGCTCACGACCGACGGCGTCATGTGGCAGGTGATCATCCACTGCGTATTCATCATCTCGGCGCTCGCCCTCGCGCTGATCGATCGCATGTCGTACCACCGGGTCACGCCGCACGAGGTGCACGACGGCGTCGCAGTGCCCTATCCGGATGTCGCGCCGACCGCCTCGGCGACCGCGCCCGAACTCGTGGGAGCGGCGCCGCAGCGGCTCGGCTGAGGTGCGGCGCGCCCGCGCTGCGCGCTCCTCGCTCCGGCGCCGCGCGCTGCGCGCTGCGACTCACAGGAAGGCCCCCGCTTCGGCGGGGGCCTTCTGCTGCTGTGGGGCATCGACAACGAGCGGATGCCGGGCTCCGCGCACCGTTGGATGTTCGCACAGGAAAAGTCGAGCACTCGTCGGGGAATCCTCCACCGCTGCTAGTTTCGAGCGACTCTCAGGGGCGTCGAGCCGCCGGAACCGACAACGTGGTCGAGCCGGCACGATGCCCAGGACGCTGCGGGCACCCTATTCCGAGCCCGCCGCGCCCGACGCCCCGCACCGGCGTCGGTGAGCCGACCAGCATTCACCTCCCGGGCGCCTTCGGCGCGCCCGCACTCGATGGAGCCTCAATGACGAGAATCGAAGCACCACCCGCGCACCGCCACGGAGCAGGCCTCAAGATCGCGGCGATCGCGCTGACGCTCGCCCTCATCGCCCTGCTCACGTTCTTCCTCCTCACGACGTCGAAGCTCGCGAGCGGAGCCGGGCTCGTTGCCGACGGCGCCGACAGCGCGGGTGACGGCTCGTCCCAGATCGCCGAAGGCGCTTCGACCTTGGCCGACGGAGCGGCATCGGCCGAGGACGGGGCAGCCGACCTGTCTGCCGGCGCAGTCAAGCTCGAGGACGGCGCATCGACGGCGGCTGGAGGGGCCGAGCGTCTGAAGTCCGGCGCCGAACGGGCCGCAGCAGGGACGGTGAAGCTCGCCGATGGCCTCGGCCGCAACCTCGACGGCGCCACTGAACTCTCCTCCGGAGCGAACAACGCCGCCGACGGCGCGGTGAAGCTCTCCGACGGGATCACGGACGCCGCTGCAGGCGCCGCGCGCGTCTCGAACGGTGCTGCAGAGCTCGGTGCGGGTGCCGGGCGCCTCGATGACGGCGCCACCCGGATCGCCGCCGGCGCGGGTGCGGTCGACGCCGCCGCCGCCAAGCTCGGGGCCGGTGCGGGTGCCATCAACGATGGAGCCACCGGGATCGCCGCGGGCGCGGGCACGCTGAACGAAGGCGCAACACTGCTCGCCGCAGGCGCTGGCAACCTCAACGACGGAGCAACCAGGCTCGCCGCGGGCGCAGGCACCCTGAACGACGGGGCTGCCACGCTCGCCGCGGGCGCGACGGCGCTGGCCGGGGGCGCCCAGGGCGTGTCTGCCGGAGCCTCGGCCGTGCACGAGAATGCGAAGCTGCTCACGGCGGGCGGCGCCAGCGTCGCCGGCGGTGCAACCACGTTGGCGACCGGACTCGCCCAGCTCAAGGCCGGCGGCGACGCCGTTGCAGCGGGCGCCGCTGCGACGAAGTCGGGCGCCGCGAGCGTCGCCGATGGAACCGCCGGAGTCGCAGCCGGGCTCGCGAACCTCGAACAGGTGCTCGCGGCGAGCGGCGTGCCCGCGGAGCTGCTCGCACAGGTCGCCCAGCTTCGCGCCGGTGCGGACGCTACCAAGGCGGGCGCAGCGAGCCTCAGTGCGGGGGCGGCGGGCCTCGCAGACGGCGCCGGCAATCTGAACCTCGGCATCTCGAATGCACAGTCCGGAGCGGATGCGCTCGCGGCGGGCGCGACGAGCCTCTCGTCCAATCTCGCACGGTTCGAGACTGAAGGCACCGAACCCCTCGCCGCAGGTGCCGGGTCGGTCGCCGCGGGAGCGAGCTCCGTCGCGAGCGGCGCCGACGTTCTCGCCGCAGGCACTAGCGCACTCGCCGGCAAGACCGGCGAACTCGCCGCGGGCACAGGCATCCTCGCCGGCAAGTCAGGGGAACTCGCCATCGGTACGGGCATCCTCGCCGGCCGATCGGGTGAGCTGGCGGTCGGCGCGGGCACGCTCTTCGGCAAGTTCGGGGAGTTCACCGCAGGCACCGGAACCCTCTTCAGCAAGTCGATCGAATTCGCGGGCGGAGTGAAGACGCTGCACACCAAGTCGGGCGCGCTCGTCGATGGCGCCGCACGGGTTGCCGCCGGCACCGCCACGCTCGACGAGAAGGTCGACGGACTGGTCGCCGGAAACGAGAGGATCGCAGCCGGTCTGGAGCGATCGCTCAGCGGAGCGATCGAGCTGAAGACCGGCGCCGATGATCTCGTGACCGGCACCTCGACCCTGTCGACCGGTGCAGCCACCCTGGCGACGGGCACGCAGACGCTCGCGAACGGCGCGACGACGCTCGCCGACGGTTCGGTGAAGCTGGCCGACGGAACGACGAAGATCGCCGACGGCGCGACCACCCTGGCCGACGGCACGGCCGCACTGGCCGACGGCAGCGGTGAACTCGCCACGGGCACGCAGACGCTCGCAGAGGGCGCAGCGGGGGTTTCCCCCGCGACCCTCCTCCCGTGGCTGCTCGTGGTGCTCGGCGTCATCGCGGCGATCATCGCGTTCTGGATCACCCACCGGGTCCGCCACGCGCGGCGCGAGGTGGTCCCCGCCTGATCGGACTCTCGGAGGAACGGCGGCGGTCGGGGCGATCCCCGGCCGTCGCCGTTCGCGTTCACCGGCAGCGTGAACCGGGCCGTCCGCGTGGTGGGGCCGAGCAGTCGACGCAGCCGGGAAGCCGATGCCCTGGATCGCCGCAGACGCAGAAGGCCCCCGCCGGAGCGGGGGCCTTCTGGCTACCTGTCGTCAGGATGTCGGATGCGTGACCCCAGCGGGATTTGAACCCGCGCTGCCGCCGTGAGAGGGCGGTGTCCTAGGCCGCTAAACGATGGGGCCGAGACTGACGACGTGCAAACGGAATGCCCCCGCCGGAGCGGAGGCATTCCGGTGTTGCCAGCAAGTTCACGTAACCGTGACCCCAGCGGGATTTGAACCCGCGCTGCCGCCGTGAGAGGGCGGTGTCCTAGGCCGCTAAACGATGGGGCCGAACTGACAACTTGAAGAGTATGACACACCTTCGGGGCGCGCTCCAAATCGGGCGGGCCCGCCGCATCCGATCGACGCAGGCGACGTCAGGCGAACACCCGCAACGCGCCCGGGACGACCTCGATCTCGATCGGAAGGGCGCCCACGCGCTCGCCGTCGGCGTAGGCCGGCACGTCGTCGGCCTCGAGCGTCACCCGCTGCGCGGAGACGAACTCCACCGCCGGATGTTCGGTGTGCTCGCCGCGGAACACCTTCGGGAACACCGCGATGAGGCGCGCTCGCGACAACGGGTGCACGATGAAGACGTCGAGCCGCCCGTCGGCGAGGTCGGCGTGCGGCACGATCCGCATGCCGCCGCCGATCGACGAGCCGTTCGCCACGGCGACGAGCATCGCCTTCTGCTCGCGGCGCACCCCGTCGATCGTCATCGTGTACGTGCGGGGTCGGAAGGTCGCGAGCTCGCGCACGAGGGCGATCGTGTAGCGGCTCGGCCCGCGCGGACGCGTCATGCGGTTCGCGCGCTCGTTGACCAGCGCGTCGAATCCGGCCGAGACCACGCCCGCGAACCACACCGCCGCAGAGTCGCCCCGCCGGATGAGGCCCGCGTCGATCGTGCGCGGCTCCCGATCGAGCGCCTCGAGCATCGCGTCGACGGCCGCGCCGGGGTCTTCGACGGGAAGGCCGAGGCCCCTGGCCAGGTCGTTTCCCGTGCCGGCGGCCACGATGCCGAACGGCACCCCGGTGCCCGCGACGATGTTGACCGCGAGCGACACCATGCCGTCGCCGCCCACGACCACGAGCGCGTCGGTGCCGCGCTGCACGGCGTGCTCGGTCTCGCGGCGCAGCAGCTCGAAGTTCGCCTCCTGCAGCAGCACCACCTCGTGGCCCGCCCCGGTGAGCGCGGCGACGGTCGCAGGGCCGACCTCGCGATGGCGGCCGAACGAGGCCGACGGATTCACCGCGACGATCACGCGTTTGGGGCTTCGGGTCATGCAGAGATTCTGGCAGCAGCGCGGGCTTGCATCGCACGCGCCGTCAGTGTTTGCTCGGAGCATGCGCCTGACGAAGCTCGAACATGCCGCACTCGTGATCGAGGACTCGGGCGACCGGCTCTTCATCGACCCCGGCAACTACACGACGCCGATCACGGATGCCGCGGGCGCCGTCGCGGTCGTCATCACCCACGAGCACGCCGACCACTGGAGCCCCGAGCAACTCCGGCGCATCGTCGACGCGAGCCCCGACGTGCGGCTGTTCGGGCCCGCCGGAGTCGCGGCCGCGGCATCCGGATTCCCGGTCGAGACGGTCGCGGCCGACGACGTGGTCGAGGTCGGGCCGTTCAGGCTGCGCTTCTTCGGCGGCCGCCACGCCGAGATCCATTCGTCGATCGGCATCATCGACAACATCGGCGTGATCGTGAACGAGTCGTTCGCCTACGCGGGCGACTCCTTCGTCGTGCCCGACGGGCTCGACGTCCAGGTACTCGCCGCGCCCGCCGGAGCACCCTGGATGAAGATCTCGGAATCGATGGACTACGTGCGCGCCGTCGCCCCGAGACGGGCGTTCGCCACGCACGAGATGGTGCTCTCGCAGTTCGGCAAGGATCTCTCGCACGCGCGCCTCGCGTGGGCCGTCGAGCAGGGCGGCGGCGAGTACGCCCGCCTCGAGCCCGGCGACACCCTCGACTTCTGACGCCGCCGACCTCGCGCGTCGAGCCTCACGGCGGCGGGGTCATCGACCCCGGCCACCGCCGTCTTCGCCGCCCTCGTCTCCGCCGTCTTCTCCGCCGCCACCGTCGGGATTGGGGCCGCCACGCCCCTCGTCGTCACGCGGTTCGAGCGTGCGCTCGCCGCCGGTGCCCTGAGGCGCAGGCGCCGGCGCCGGGGCGGGGGCCGGAGCGGGCGCAGGCGTGGGCGTCGGTTCCACGTACGCGGGGACGTCGTCGAACGGCGTCGGCGACGTGAACGGCGCGACCGGACCCGGGCCGTCCATGCGGAACTCTCCGCCCCCGTACTTGGCCGATGCCGCGGACATGACGATCGGCCACATGCGGTGACGAGCGGTCGCCGCCTCACCCGAGTCGAACGAGATCGCACGCTGGTTGGCATCGCCGTTCACGCTCACGACCGCCACCGCAGTCGCGACCTCGGTGCTCGCGCCGACCATCCACGTGTCCTTCGCACCGTCGGTCGTACCGGTCTTGCCGATGAGCGGAACCGACGGATACGTCGAGTTGTTCGACTGCCGTCCGGTGCCGCTCGTCATGACCCGGGACATCGCATAGTGCATCGCGCCGGCGACCTCGGGCGTGACCGCCGCAGCGCACGTCGACGCCGGCGGCTTGATGTCCTCGCCGTCGGCGCCCACGATGCGATCGATGGCGATGGGGGTGCAGGTGACGCCGTCGTTCGCGATGCCCGCGAACGCGACGGCCATGCTGAGCGGCGCGACCTCGTTGATGCCGAGCACCGCCGACGGGTACTGCACGAGCGGGTTGCCGTCGGCCCGGTGCACCCCGAACGCTTCGGCCTTCTTCGCGATGCCGCACTGGTCGATGAGTTTCGCCATACCGAGGAACCCGGTGTTGATCGAGCCGATGGTCGACTCGAGCGCACTGTAGTTGCCGCCGGGCTCGTTCGCGTCGTTGCGCGGGTTCCATCCCGGGTCCGCGTACTGCGTGCCGAGGCAGCTGTCGTTGAACGCACCCCAGTTGCTCTTGCGGCTCGAGTTGACCCGTTCGGTGAGGGCGTGGCCCTCGGCGAGCCATTCGGCGAGCGTGAAGACCTTGTACGACGATCCGGGCTGGAATCCGCTCGACCCGCCGTAGTCGTAGTCGGTGTTGTAGTTGATGCCGGTCACGAAGGGGTGTCCGGCGATGACCTCGGGGTCCTGGCTGTACAGCTTGTTCTGCGCCATCGCCAGCACGCGTCCCGTGCCGACCTGGACGCTCGAGATCACGCCGCCGACATCCCAGCCGGGGAAGGTCGAGGGCACGTTCTCGTTCATGGCCTTCTCTGCGGCGTACTGCAGGTCGAGGTCGAGCGTCGTGTAGATCTGGTAACCGCCGCGGCGGAAGTTCAGCATCCTCGTCTCGTCGTCTTCGCCGAACGTGGGGTCGTTCTGCAGGATGTGCTTGACGTAGTCGCAGAAGAACGCGGAGCCTCCGGCGGTCTGGCAGCCGGTGCTCGGTTCGGTGATCTTCGGCTCGACCGGGGTCGCGATCGCCTCGTCGTACTGCGGCTGCGTGATCTTCTTCTCGTGCAGCATCTGCCTGAGCAGGTAGTCGCGCCGATCGCGGTTGGCCGCGTACCCGTTCGCAGCGCCGTTGGTCTCGCTGTCGGGCTTGTCGAGCTGGAACTTGACCGGGTTGTTCACGATCGCCACGAGCGAGGCCGCCTGCGGGAGCGTGAGGTTCGCCGCGCTGGTGCTGAAGTAGTAGGAGGCCGCCGCCTCGATGCCGTAGACGGTGCCCCCGAAGCCGGCGATGTTGAGGTAGCCGAGCAGGATCTCGTTCTTCGTGTAGCGCTTCTCGACGCCGATCGCGAGGCGCATCTCCTTGAGCTTGCGGTCGATGCTGGTCTCGGTCGCCGTGTCGTAGCAGGTGAGGCGTTCCTCCTCGATGAGCGCGAACCGCTCGTCGCCCGTGAGCGCCGCCACCTCGTCTTCGGCCATGCCCTCGAACGCCGTCGTGTCGGCCTCGCGCTCGCACTGCTGCACGCGCACGTTCTTGACGTACTGCTGGGCGATCGACGAGCCGCCCTGGGTCTCGCGGCCCGCCGCCGTCGTCAGTGCGGCTCGGATGGTGCCCTGCAGGTCGACGCCGCCGTGATCGTAGAAGCGCGGGTCCTCGCCGGCGACGGTCGCATCCTTCACGAACGGGCTGATCTGGTCCCACTCGACCTCGACGCGGTTCTGGTCGTAGAACGAGGCGAGGAGCACGTTCGAGCCGTCGGAACGCGTGGCGTAGATGTTGCTCTTCTGCGAGAGGTCGCCGATCTGGAGGTAGCCGGGCAGTCGCTCGAACGTGTCGATGGTGCCCGAGGCGGCCATGCCGACCGTCGCCAGCGCCGGCGTCACGCCCACCACGAGCAGGGCCGCCGCCGCCGCGCTCGCCACCATGATGCCGAGGAGCCCGCCGAGCACCCCCAATGGCGTCCGCGTCTCCGCGAAATCGCGGCTGCGCTTGTTGCGTTCGGTCACGACCACCCCCAAGTGCCGACCCGCTCGTCCGGTAGGGGCGAACGACCGCGGTCCCCTCAATCGAACCTCAGGATGCCACGCATGTCCAGCACCCCGGGGCGGCGCGGCGGGATCGATCGGGCGCGCATTCGGCGCGGCGCTCTGGCGCGCTGCGACCGACTGATGTTCCAATGGCAACCATGACCGCGCTGACCGCAGACGAGATCCGCCGCGCCTACCTCGACTACATGTCCGAACGGGGGCATGTCGTGATCCCCAGGGCACCGCTCATCCCCCGCGACGACCCGACGACCCTGTTCACGGGAAGCGGGATGCAACCGCTGCTGCCCTACCTGCTCGGCGCCGAGCATCCAGCGGGCCGGCGCCTCACCGACAGCCAGACCTGCCTGCGCGTGCAGGACATCGAGGAGGTCGGCGACAACCGCCACACCACCTTCTTCGAGATGCTCGGCAACTGGAGCCTGGGCGACTACTTCAAGGAGGAGCAGATCCCGCAGGTCTGGACCTTCCTGACCGCCAAGGTCGGGCTCGATCCCTCGCGGATCTACGTGTCGTGCTTCGGCGGCGATCCTGCCTACGACATCCCGAAGGACACCGAGGCCGCGGCGATCTGGAACCGCCTGTTCACCGAGGCCGGCGTCTCGAGCGACCAGGTCGACGTGGGCACCGAGGAGCACGCGGCATCCGTCGGCACGGGAGGGGCGCGCATCGCGTTCTACGGCAAGAAGAACTGGTGGTGCCGCGGGGGCAAGGCCGAGGAGATGCCCGTCGGCGAACCCGGCGGCCCCGACACCGAGATGTTCTACCTCTTCCCGCAGGTGGAGCACGACCCCGCCTACGGCGAGCACTGCCACCAGAACTGCGACTGCGGCCGCTTCATCGAGCTCGGCAACTCGGTGTTCATGGAGTACCGCCGCACCGAGACCGGGTTCGAGCAGCTGCCCCGCCGCAACGTCGACTACGGCGGCGGGCTCGCGCGCATCGCGGCGGCGGCGATGGACAGTCCGGACGTGTTCCGCATCAGCCTGCTCCGCCCGATCGTCGAGCGCCTCGAGGAGCTCACCGGCCTGTCGTACGAGGAGCACGAGCGGGCCATGCGCGTGGTGGCCGACCACCTGCGCGGAGCCACGTTCCTCGCGGTCGACGGCGTGACCCCTGGCAACAAGGCGCAGGGCTACGTGATGCGCCGGCTCATCCGCCGGGCCATCCGCTTCGCCTTCGACCTCGGGCTCGAGGAGAACTTCTTCGGCGAGATCGTGCCGACCATCGCGCGCATCTACGACGCCCACTTCCCCGAAGTCGGCGAGCACGCCGAGTACGTCGAGATGGTGCTCGTGAAGGAGGAGCAGTCGTTCCGCCGCACGCTGCGCAAGGGCCTCAAGGTGCTGTCGGGGTATCGCGACACCGGCGTCACCGGGCGCGAGCTGTTCCTGCTCTCGGACACCTTCGGGTTCCCCGTGGAGCTCTCGACCGAGGAGGCCGTGAGGCAGGGCATCGCGCTGAGCGAGAACTGGCGCGCCGAGTTCGACGACCAGCTCGCCGAGCAGCGCGCCCGCTCGCAGCGGTCGACCACGCTGCACGTCTGATTCGCGGATCATCGGATGACCCGGCGGCCGGTCGTGCGCAACAGCCGGTCGCCGGGGCATGCCGCTGGCGTGCGCCGGGGCATGGGCGGCGCCGCACGGCGCACCGACCGCCAGGCCCGCCCGATCGCGGTCAGACCGCCGCGGTGCGGATCCTGACCTCGCGCTCCATGCGCGCCTCGTGCCGCTGCCTGCCCTTGACCGCCTCGAGTTCGCGGTTCTTCGGCGGCGCGTTCGTCACGAGCCCGTCGAGCAGGCGCCTCGTGGCCGCCGCGATCTCGTCGATCGCCCGATCGAACGCCTCCGCGTTCGCGCGCGACGGATGGGTCGAGCCGCTCACCTTCCGCACGAACTGCAGCGCAGCCTCGCGCACCTCGTCGTCGGTCGTCGGCGGTTCGAAGTTGTGGAGCACCCGGATGTTGCGACACATGCGAGCGAGGATAGCCGCCCGCGCCGGGAGCGGCCAGTGCGTCGCGGTCGACTACCGCTCGATCGCGCAGCCCTGCGAGCTGCTCGACACCGAGCCGTCGAAAGGGCCTAGCCGAGACCTTGGTGGAGGACCCAGGAGTCGCACCTGGCGGGGCGCCTCAGGTGCGCATCCCCCGTGACTGCCGACTCTATCCCCCTCGGCGTCGAATGGGCAATGACCTCTCGACGAGCAGGCGAGGGCCGACGAAGAACCGTGGCCGGATACGCGAAAACCCCCGCCTGAGCGGGGGTTCTTCACTGCTGGGGTACCTGGACTCGAACCAAGAACAAAGGTACCAGAAACCTCCGTGTTGCCAATTACACCATACCCCAATGGCCTCGGAACCGTGTTCCGCGCCGAGATAAGACTCTAGCCTATGCAGCGGCCGCCGCCAAACTGAGCGGAGCTCAGCGCGCTGAACGGGCGCTGAGCGCCGGCTGAACGCGCCGGCTGAATTGCCCGCCACCCCGGAGACGACGGATGCCGCGGGCATCGCGCCCGCGGCATCCGTTCGACGACCGAGTTGGCGACCCGGTCAGCCGAGCTTCGCGCTCAACGCGTCGAGACGCGCGAGCGAGTCGACCTTGCCGAGGATCTGCATCGACTCGAACAGCGGCGGCGAGATGCGGCGGCCCGAGATCGCGGTGCGCACGGGGCCGAACGCCACGCGGGGCTTGAGCCCGAGGCCGTCGATGAGGGCGCCGCGGAGGGCCTCCTCGATCTGGTCGTGCGTCCACGACTCGGCGGGCAGCCGGTCGAGCGCGTCGCGGGCGGCGGCGAGCACCGCGGGCGCATCGGCGGGAAGCCCCTTGAGGGCGTCGTCGTCGAAGGTCAGCCCCGCGGCATCCGTGAACAGGAAGCCCATCAGGCCGGGCACCTCGCCGAGGAGGGCGATGCGCTCCTGCACGAGCGGCGCGGCCTCGACGATGATCGCCTCTTCGCCGGGCGTGACGGGCGTCGAGACGGCGCCGGCGGCCTGCAGGTACGGCACGATGCGCGAGACGAAGTCGGCGGGCTCGAGCAGGCGGATGTGGTCGCCGTTGATCGACTCGGCCTTCTTCTGGTCGAAGCGGGCCGGGTTCGGGTTGACGTTGGCGACGTCGAAGGCCGCGATGAACTCGTCGCGGCTGAACACGTCGCGGTCGGCCGAGAAGCCCCAGCCGAGCAGCGCGAGGTAGTTCACGAGGCCCTCGGGGATGAACCCGCGGTCGCGGTGGTGGAACAGGTTCGACTCGGGGTCGCGCTTGGAGAGCTTCTTGTTGCCCTCGCCCATGACGTAGGGCAGGTGGCCGAAGCGCGGCACGAACGTGGTCACGCCGATGTCGATGAGCGCGTGGTAGAGCGCGATCTGGCGCGGGGTCGACGAGAGGATGTCTTCGCCGCGGAGCACGTGCGTGATGCCCATGAGCGCGTCGTCGACGGGGTTCACGAGCGTGTAGAGCGGCGCGCCGTTCGGGCGCACGAGCACGAAGTCGATGGTCGACCCGACCGGGAAGTCGATGCGGCCGCGAACGAGGTCGTCGAAGCCGAGGTCGACCTCGGGCACGCGCAGGCGCAGCGCGGGCTCACGGCCCTCGGCGCGGAACGCGGCCTTCTGCTCGTCGGTGAGGTCGCGGTCGTAGTTGTCGTAGCCGAGCTGCTTCGGGCGGCCGTTCGCCAGGTTGCGCGCGTCGATCTCTTCGGCGGTCGAGAACGACTCGTAGAGGTGCCCGGCGTCCTTCAGGCGCGCGATGACGTCCTGGTAGATGTCGCCGCGCTGCGACTGGCGGTACGGCTCGTTCGGGCCGCCCTTGTGGATGCCCTCGTCCCAGTCGAGGCCGAGCCAGGTGAGCGCGTCGATGATCTGCTCGAAGCTCTCTTCACTGTCACGCGCCGCGTCGGTGTCTTCGATGCGGAACACGAACGTGCCGCCCGTGTGGCGGGCGTGCGCCCAGTTGAAGAGCGCGGTGCGGACGAGGCCGACGTGCGGCGTGCCGGTGGGCGACGGGCAGAAGCGCACGCGAACGTCGCTGCCGGTGGCCGTGGTCGTGGGGTGGGTTGTCTCAGACATCCCCTCAATCGTACCGAGGGGCGGATGTCGGCGCCTGCGGCGGCGCCGGGGGCCGACGGGCCTGGGCATGAGCCGCCCGGCGCAGCCGGCGCGGGCGGCGCAGGCAGCGCGGCGCGGACGCGGGCCCCCGGCTCAGTGACCCGCCGCGAGCTCCTCGAGCACGGCGACGGCCGCCGCGACCGCCGGAACGCGGGTGCCGCCGCGCGCGGTCACGAGGTGGAGCGAGCGCACGTCTCCCCCGGCGGTCGGCCGGGTGACCACGCCCGGCTGTCTCGGCGAGGCCGCGAGGGCGAGCTCGGGCAGCAGCGCAACGCCGAGCCCCTGCGCGACCATGCTCTCGACGGCGACGAAGTTGTCGGTCTCGAAGCCGATGCGCGGGCGGAACCCGGCCTCGTCGGTGAGCTCGAGCAGGTGCCCGCGACAGCTCGGGCAGCCGGCGATCCAGGCGTCGTGGGCGAGGTCGGCGAGGTCGACGGCGTCGGCAGCCGCCGCGGCGTGCCCCTCGGGCAGCACGACGCGCATGGGCTCGGCGCCGATGGAGCGCACGTCGAGGCCGCGCGCGCGTTCGACGTGGGGGTCGTCGCGGTCGCCCGGGTAGCTGAACGTGATGGCGAGGTCGGCGCGGTCGGCGCGCACGGCGGCGACCGCCTCGGGCGGCTCGGCCTCGACGTAGGTGACGGTGACGCCCGGATGCCGCGCGCCGAGCCCGGCGATGAGCTTCGGCACGAGCGTGG
The DNA here is from genome assembly GCF_042884735.1 of Agromyces sp. NPDC058110. Taxonomy (NCBI): domain Bacteria; kingdom Bacillati; phylum Actinomycetota; class Actinomycetes; order Micrococcales; family Microbacteriaceae; genus Agromyces; species Agromyces sp. NPDC058110. Next base: position 791,633 of record NZ_JBHVTI010000001.1, read on the forward strand.
CCGACGCCGACGGGAACGCCGCGAGGCGCACCCGCCCTGCCCGAAGGCCCCGGATCTCGGCGAGCTCGCCCGCGGCCGCCTCCAGCGCGGTCGCAACGGCGTTGGCGTGGCGGGCAAGCACGCGGCCCGACTGGGTGAGCCGCACTCCGCGTCCGGCGCGTTCGACGAGGGCGATGCCCGTGCGCTCCTCGAAGCGGCGGAGCTGCTGGCTCACGGCCGGCTGGCTGTAGCCGAGCGATTCGGCGGCGGCCGTGAGCGAACCGTGCTCGGCGATCCGGCGCACGACGCGCACGGTCTGCAGGTCGAGGGACTGGGCGAGGGCGTCGATCGAGGCATCCGACATGCTCGAATCATAATCGCTAGGCATGTGTTCGATTGCATACCTGTCGTTGTGCAATGGAACGAGTCGGCGGAGGCTGGAAGCATGCACCACGAACGCACTCGCTACCTCGGCGGCCGCGGCTACCTGGCCGCCTGCACGCTCGGCCTGCCCGCCGACGTGACGCGCGAGGCCGTGCGCCGCGACCTCGACGCCTGGGCCGCCGGCCGGGCGACGGCCGCCGACTACTCGGCGGGCCTCGAACGCGCTCGCGGGCACGCGGCGACGCTGCTCGGCGCGCAGCCGCAGCAGATCGCCACGGGGTCGCAAGTCTCGGTGTTCACGGGGCTCGTCGCCGCCTCCGCTCCGCGCGGCAGCGAGGTGCTCGTCGTCGACGGCGACTTCTCGTCGATGGTCGCGCCCTTCCTCGCGCACGGCGGCCTGCACGTGCGGCACGTGCCGCTCGAGGCCCTCGCCGACGAGGTGCGCCCCGAGACCGCATTCGTGTCGTACTCGCTCGTGCAGTCGGCGACCGGCGCGATCGCGGATGCCGCGGCCGTCGCCGCCGCTGCGCGCGACGCGGGCGCCCTCGCGCTCGTCGACACGACCCAGGCCACGGGCTGGATGCCGACCGACGACCTCGACGCCGACGTGGTCGTCTGCCATGCCTACAAGTGGCTCGGCGCACCGCGCGGCGCGGCCTTCGCCGCGTTCTCGGAGCGCGCGATCGCCGAGGTCACGCCGTTCACCGCCGGCTGGTACTCGGGCGCCGACCCGTGGACCTCGTGCTACGGCCCCTCACTGCACCTCGCCGACGACGCGACGCGCTTCGACGTCTCCCCCGCTTGGAACGCATGGGCCGGCGCCGAGGCCGCGCTCGGGCTCGCCGCCTCGCTCGACATGGACGCCGTGCGCGAGCACGACCTCGCCCTGGCGAACTCGTTCCGCGCAGGCCTCGGCCTCGAGGCATCCGACAGCGCGATCGTCTCGTGGGCCGACCCGACCGGCTGCGACCTCGCGTCGCTCACGACCGCGGGTGTCACGGCCTCGGGCCGCGCAGGGCGCGCACGCGTGGCGTTCCACGTCTGGAACGACACGGAGGATGTCGCGCTCGCGCTCGAGGCCCTGCAGCCGCACGCCGCATTCGCGATCTGAGCGCTCGGGCGCACCGATTCGCGTCGCGGGCGCTCAGCCGGCCCGGCGCACCGGGTTCGACAGCGTGCCGAGCCCCGAGACCGTCACCTCGACGGTGTCGCCGTCGACGATCGGGCCGACACCGGCGGGCGTGCCCGTGAGGATGACGTCGCCCGGCAGCAGCGTGAACACGCTCGACGCGTAGGCGATGATCGCCGGGATCGTGTGCACCATGTCGGTGAGGGGTGCGTGCTGCTTGCGCTCGCCCCCGACGCCCGTCTCGATCGTGCCGCCTTCGAGGTCGAGCTCGGTGTCGATCACCGGGCCGAGCGGGCAGAACGTGTCGAATCCCTTGGCACGCGACCACTGGCCGTCGCGCTGCTGCAGATCGCGGGCCGTGACGTCGTTCGCGATCGTGTAGCCGAACACCACGCCGAGCGCGTCGGCCTCTGGGACGTTCTTGGCGATGCGGCCGATCACGACCGCCACCTCGCCCTCGAACTCGACGCGCTCGCTCTGCGGCGGCAGCACGATGGCATCGCCCGGCCCGATGACCGAGGTGTTCGGCTTCAGGAACAGCAGCGGCTCGGCGGGCACGTCGTTGCCGAACTCGGCGGCGTGGTCGGCGTAGTTGCGCCCGACCGCGACGACCTTCGACCGTGGGATCACGGGAGCGAGCAGCTTCGCCTCGGCGAGCGGCACCCGCTCGCCCGTGGGCTCGTAGCCCGCGAACATCGGATCGGCCTTCAGCACGACGAGCTCGTGCTCCTCCTCGTCGACGACTCCGAACGAGATGGTCTCACCATGGCTGAACCGTGCGATCTTCATGGGTTCAAGCCTACGGCGACTTCACGGCCCGGAAACCGGCGGCGCGTCGGGGATGAGCCGCTTTCCGAGGCTCGCCACGTCGTCGTGGGCGTAGCCGAGCCGCTCGTAGAACGCGATGACGTCGGCGTTCGACGTGCGCACCTGCAGGTTCAGCTTCGGGCATCCGCGCTCGACGAGCAGTCGCTCCGCCTCGCGCATGAGCGCGCGCCCGAGGCCGGTGCCGCGGGCGGGGTCGGCGACCGCGAGGTAGTTGACCCAGCCGCGGTGCCCGTCGTACCCGATCATCGCCGTGCCGACGACCGCGCCGACCGACTCCCCCACCAGGAACAGCTCGGGCTGCACGGTCAGCTTTCGCTCGATGTCGAGGTACGGGTCGTTCCACGGCTTCACGAGGCCGGCGTCGCGCCACAGCGCGACCACCGCCTCGGTGTCGGCGAGCGCGAAGGGGCGGATGCGCACGGCGTCGGCCGCGGCATCCGCCCCTTCGAGCGGTTCGGGATCGATCACGCGTCGAGGCGCAGCATCCACCCGTGGCGGTCTTCGCGACGGCCGTACTGGATGTCGGTCAGCTCCTCGCGGAGCGACAGGGCGAGATCGGATGCCTCGGAGTGCGTGTGTACGATCTCGAAGTCCTCGGCGAGCAGGCGCCCGATGGGCACCACCACGGCGGCGGTGCCGCACGCGAACGCGCCGACGATGTCGCCGGATTCGACACCAGAACGCCACTCGTCGATCGAGAGCGCGCGCCGCTCGACGACGTGCCCGCGGTCGGCCGCGAGCTGCAGGATCGAGTCGCGCGTGATGCCCTCGAGGATCGAGTCGGACTCGGGCGTCACGAGCGTGCCGTCGCGCTTGACGATGACGACGTTCATGCCGCCGAGCTCCTCGAGGTTGCCCGCGTCGTCGAGGAACGCGACCTGCTGGCAGCCCTTCTCGTAGGCCTCGGCCTGCGGCAGCAGGCTCGACGCGTAGTTGCCGCCGGTCTTGGCGGCGCCCGTGCCGCCCTTGCCCGCACGCGCGTACTTCGTCGAGAGCCAGATGTTCACGGGCGCCACGCCGCCGGGGAAGTACGCGGCGGCCGGGCTCGCGATGAGGTAGTACGCCACCTTCTTCGCGGGACGCACGCCGAGGAACGCCTCCTTCGCGAACATGAACGGGCGCAGGTACAGGCTCGTCTCGGGAGCGCCGGGCACCCACTCGGCGTCGACCTCGATGAGCTTCTTCAGCGACTCGATGAAGATCTCGCTCGGCAGCTCGGGCAGGGCGAGGCGCTTCGCCGAGCGCTGCATGCGGGCGGCGTTCTCGTAGGGGCGGAAGGTGCGGATCGAGCCGTCGGCGTGACGGTACGCCTTCATGCCCTCGAAGATCTCCTGCGCGTAGTGCAGCACCGCGGCGGCCGGGTCGAGCGAGATCGGGCCGTAGGGCGTCACGCGCGGGCGGTGCCAGCCGCCCTTCTCGGACCAGCAGACGTCGACCATGTGGTCGGTGAAGTGGTTGCCGAAGCCGGGGTCGGCGAGGATCTCGGCGCGCGCCTCGGGCGTCTTCGCCTCCTCGTTGCGCACGGTCTGCCAGATGAGGCCTGCGGGAGACGGGGCCTGGAGCGGAAGGTTGATCGTCATGATGTGGTCCTTCGAACGGTGGATCAGTCGAGTGAGCCGATGCGGGCGGCGATCGCGTCGCCGACCTCGGAGGTCGAACGGGTCGCGTCACCGCGCTCGGCGATGTCGGCGGCGACCGCCCGCTCGACCCCTGCCGCGGCATCCGCCTCGCCGAGGTGGCGGAGCAGGAGTGCGACGGAGAGGATCGCGGCGGTGGGGTCGGCGATGCCCTTCCCGGCGATGTCGGGTGCGGAACCGTGAACCGGCTCGAACATGCTGGGGAATCGGCCGTCGGGGTTGATGTTGCCCGAGGCAGCGAGGCCGATGCCGCCGCTGATCGCGCCGGCCAGGTCGGTGAGGATGTCGCCGAAGAGGTTGTCTGTGACGATGACGTCGAATCTAGCAGGATCCGTGACGAGGAAGATCGTCGCGGCGTCGACGTGCAGGTAATCGACGGCGACGTCGGGGTACTCGGCGGCGACCGCGTCGACCGTGCGCTTCCAGAGCGAGCCCGCGAACACGAGCACATTCGTCTTGTGCACGAGCGTGACCTTCTTGCGGGGGCGTGCGGATGCCGCGGCGAACGCATAGCGCACGACGCGCTCGACGCCGTAGGCGGTGTTCACCGAGACCTCGTTGGCGACCTCGGCGGGCGTGCCGGTGCGGATCGCGCCGCCGTTGCCGACGTACGGGCCCTCGGTGCCCTCGCGCACGACGACGAAGTCGACCTCGCCGGGGTTCGCGAGCGGGCTCGCGACGCCGTCGTGCAGCACGGTCGGCCGCAGGTTCACGTAGTGGTCGAGCTCGAAGCGGAGCTTCAGCAGGAGGCCGCGCTCGATGTTCGCGCCGACCAGTCGCGGGTCGCCCGGCGTGCCGCCGACGGCGCCGAGCAGGATCGCGTCGTGCTGCTTGATGGCGGCGAGGTCGTCGTCGGTCAGCACATCGCCGGTCTCGAGGTAGCGCGCGGCGCCCAGCGAGTACGGCGTCTGCTCGATGACCAGCTCGGTGCCCTGCACGGCCGCGTCGAGCGCCTTCAGCGCCTCTGCCACCACTTCGGGTCCGATGCCGTCACCGGGGATGACCGCGAGTTTGACCTTCTTTACCATCTGCTCTCCTTCGTGCGCCAGCCCTCACAGCGTATCTGCTGGCCGGGCTAACCTGAGCCGCGGCCGGGCACCCCGGCCGCTGATCGGCGAGTGCACCCGGCCTCGCCCGGAAGGAGTCCCCCGATGAGCATCGGACTCGGAATCGTCCTCATCGTGATCGGCGCGATCCTCGCGTTCGCCCTGAACATCGGCCTCGACTGGATCGACCTGCAACTGGTCGGCTACATCCTGATGGCCGCCGGCGCGGTCGTCGTCGTCCTCGGCCTGGTGCTGCTCGCGCGCCGCCGCCGCACGATCTCGACGTCGCAGACGAGCATCGACCCCGCCTCCGGCACGCAGGTGCGCCGCGACGAGACCAGCGCGCCCGACTCGACGGCGTACTGAGACACGCCAGGAGGGCCCGTGCCGCTGTGCGGCACGGGCCCTCCTGCATGTCGGATCCGCGTCTGCGCTCGCCCCGTGCGGAACCGGGTGCGCGTCAGTGCTCGCGCGACTCGACCGGGTTGCGCAGCGTGATGGCGGCGATGACCGCCGCTCCCACCATGAGCCCCACGCCGATGAGCGACGTGAGCACGACGCCGCTGTCGAACGCGTGCGCGGCCGAGGCGAGCAGCCGGTCGGCGATCTCGGTCGGCAGCGACTCGGCGACGGTCGATGCTCCCGCGAGGGTCTCGCGCGCGGCATCCGCCTGGTCCGCAGTGAGGGATGCGGGCAGCACGATCGCCGAGCGGTAGTGCGCGGCGAGGATGCTGCCGAGCACCGCGGTGCCGAGCACGGCGCCGAGTTCGTACGCGGTCTCGGAGACCGCCGAGGCGGCGCCGACCTTGGCGGGCGGTGCGCTCGAGAGGATGAGCTCGTTCGACACCGTCTCGGCGGCGCCGATGCCGACGCCAAGCATGACGAACGCGACGACGATCGGGGCGATCGACCCGGAATCCGCGAAGAACGCGATCACGAGGTACCCGCCCGCGGAGAGCGCGAGCGCGACGGGCACCAGCACGCGGGGGCGCACCCGGCGGGCGATGGGCACGACCGCGAGCCCCATGATGATCATGGCGACGAGGCCGGGCAGCAGCGCGATGCCGGCCGCCACCGGGCTGAGCCCCGCGATGAGCTGCAGGTGCTGAGACACGAAGTACAGGAACCCGACGAGCGCGATGACGCTGAACAGGTTCACCAGCACGGCACCGCCGAACGAGCCCTGCGCGAACAGTCGCACGTCGAGCATGGGGGTCTCGCTGCGCAGCTGCCGACGCACGAACCAGATCGCGCAGAAGAGCCCGAAGAGGATCGCCTGGATGCCGATGCCGCCGAGCCCGTCGGTCGCGATCGACTTGATGCCGAAGACGATCGGCACCATGGCCGCGAGCGAGAGCACGATGCTGACGACGTCGATGCGGCCGGGCTGCGGGTCGCGGCTCTCGGGGATGAGCAGCGGCACGAGCACGATGAGCGGCACGAGCACGGGCACGGCGAGCAGGAACACCGAGCCCCACGCGAAGTGCTCGAGCAGGAGCCCTCCGACGAGCGGGCCGAGCGCACTGCCCGCCGCGAAGCCCGAGGCCCAGATCGCGATCGCGAGGCGGCGCTGCTCGCGGTCGGTGAAGACCGTGCGCAGCAGCGACAGCGTGGAGGGCATGAGCATGGCGCCGAAGAAGCCGAGTGCGGCGCGGGCCGCGATGAGCGCCTCGGCGGTGGGCGCGAAGGCGGCGGCGATCGACACGACGGCGAAGCCGACCGAGCCGATGAGCAGCATGCGGCGGCGGCCCCAACGGTCGCCCGCGCTGCCCATGGCCACGAGCAGGCCGGCGAGCACGAGCGGGTAGGCGTCGATGATCCAGAGCTGCTGCGCGGCCGTCGGCTCGAGCGCTCGCGAGATCTCGGGCAGGGCGAAGCTCAGCACCGTGTTGTCGATCGAGACGAGCAGCACGGGCAGCATGAGCACCGCGAGGGCGATCCAGGCGCGTCGGGGCGCACGCGTGCGCGGTTCGGGCACGGGTGCGGGGTCGGCGAGCCGGGTCGTGCCTGCGTGGTTCGGGGTCTGCGTGTTCTCGGTCATGCGTTCACTCGTTCTGTGTCGTCGGAGCAGTTTCTGTACCGTCCGGTTGGTATAGTAACAGGATGTCGCCACGCCCGCCATCGCCGAACCGTCGACGATTCTCCGACACAATGGGGTCATGAGCCGTCCCCCCGCCGCCCGAGAAGCCGTGCTCGACGCCTTCGAGCGGCTGATCATCGCCGACGGCGAACGCGCGGCCACGCTCGACGCGACCGCGAAGGCCGCCGGCGTCTCGAAGGGCGGTCTGCTCTACCACTTCGGCAGCCGTCAAGCACTCATCGGCGGGCTCATCGAGCGCCTGCACCGCCTCATCGACGAAGACGTCGCGCGCATCCACGACGCCCCGGAGGGCCCGATCTCGTACTTCGTGCGCTCATCGGTCGAGATCGAGACCCCGCTCGACCGGAGCTTCATCGCGACCGTGCGCCTCGCGCAGGGCGGCGACCGCCAGGCCGGGCAGGCGATCGAGGAGGTGCGCGAGCGCTGGCTCGTCGAGCTCGGCACCCACGTCTCCGACCCGGCGCTCGCGATCGCCATCACGCTCATCGGCGACGGGCTCTACTACCACTCGGCTCTGCGGGCCGAGGCGATCGACGACACCGCGACCGCCGGCGACGTCTCGCCCGAGCAGATGGACGCGCTCGTCGCCCTGCTCGAACGCCTCGCCGCCGACGGGCGCTGAACTCCCCCGCTCCCCACCGAGCCATCGCGCCGTTCGGTGCGCGACATCCCGATGCCGCTTCCGGTTCGGACCCCGAGACGACGGATGCCGCGCGCCGACCCTGCTGGGCCCGCCCGCGGCATCCGCTCGCCTGCGTCGTGCCGGCTACTCGGTGATGTCGATCTCGACGAACACCGACGCGTCGATCGCATCGCGCACGCGCTCGAGCACCTCGGCCGGAACCGGCGAGTCGACGGTGAGCACGCTGAGCGCGCTGCCGCCGGCCTCGCGACGGGCGATCTGCATGCCGGCGATGTTGATGCCGGCCTCGCCGAACTCGCGACCGTAGACCGCGACGATGCCGGGACGGTCGGCGTACTCCATGACGATGTGGGTCGTGGCGATCGGCACCTCGAGCTCGTAGCCGTTGATGCCCACGAGCTTCTCGATCTGCTTGGTGCCGGTCAGCGTGCCCGAGACCGAGATCTGGCGGCCGTCGGCCAGTGCACCGCTCAGCGTGATGACGTTGCGGAACTCGCTCGACTCGGCGTCGACGATGAGGCGCACGTCGATGCCGCGCTGCTCGGCGAGCAGCGGAGCGTTGACGTACGAGACCGACTCGCTCACGACGTTCGTGAACACGCCCTTGAGGGCCGCGAGCTTCAGCACCTTGACGTCGTACTCGGAGAGCTCGCCGTGCACCTCGACGTCGAGGCTCGTGAGGGCGCCCTGCGCGAGGCCCGAGAAGAGCTGGCCGAGCTTCTCGACGAGCGGGATGCCGGGGCGCACGTACGGGTCGATGACGCCGCCCGCGACGTTGACCGCGTCGGGCACGAGCTCGCCGGCGAGCGCGAGGCGCACCGACTTCGCGACCGAGATGCCGGCCTTCTCCTGGGCCTCGTCGGTCGACGCGCCGAGGTGGGGCGTGACGATGACGTTCGGCAGGCCGAGCAGCGGCGACTCGCGGGGCGGCTCCTGCACGAACACGTCGAGGCCCGCGCCGGCGATGGTTCGGGCGACGAGCGCGTCGTGCAGTGCGTCCTCGTCGATGAGCCCGCCGCGCGCGACGTTCACGATGTACGCCGACGGCTTCATCTTCGCGAACTGCTCGGCGCCGATCATGCCCGTGGTCTCGGGCGTCTTCGGCATGTGGATCGTGATGAAGTCGCTGCGCTCGAGCAGTTCGTCGAGCGAGACGGTCTGCACGCCGAGCTGCTGCGCCCGGGCGGCGGTGATGTACGGGTCGTAGGCGATGACCTCGACGCCGAACGCCTGCAGGCGAGCCGTGATGAGCGCGCCGATGCGGCCGAGGCCGATGATGCCGACGGTCTTCTCGTAGAGCTCGGTGCCCGTGTAGTGCGAGCGTTTCCACTCGCCCTGCGCGAGCGCGGAGTGCGCGGCCGGGATGTGCCGCGCGAGGCTCAGGATGTGGCCGACCGTGAGCTCGGCCGCCGAGATGATGTTCGACGTCGGCGCGTTCACGACCATGACGCCGGCCGTCGTCGCGGCCTTGATGTCGACGTTGTCGAGGCCGACGCCCGCACGGGCGATGACCTGGAGCTTGGGCGCCGCGGCGATCGCCTCGGCGTCGACCTTCGTCGCTGACCGCACGAGGATCGCGTTGGCGTCGGAGAGCGCGGACAGCAGCGCCGCCCGGTCGGTGCCGTCGACGTTGCGGACGTCGAAGTCGGGCCCGAGGGCGTCGACGGTGGCGGGCGAGAGTTCTTCGGCGATCAGCACGACCGGCTTTGACACGAGTGATTCCTTCGGGGGTTGCGCGCGCGACGGCGCAGCACTGTGTGGGTGGGATGCGCCACACACCGTCGGGGGCGCAACCCGCTCAGCCTACTTCAGGCGGGACACGTGTTTCGTCCGTATGACGACGCGCGACCGCACAGCCCGTCGGGTGGAGCCTGCCAGCGGCGGGTCAGACGACGACGCCGCCGATCTGCCCGAGCAGCACCGACAGGCTGAGGAACAGCACGGCCGAGACCGCGAGGCCCGTGAAGTACAGGGCGATGCGCGCGAGCAACCCGCGCCTGCGACCGAGCGCGAACGCGACGCCGAAGCATGCCAGCGGTGCCACGAGCGCCGCGATCATGACGGCCCAGCCCGCGCCGCTGAACGAGAGCCCGAGGCCGAGCAGCTGCACGATCGATTCCACGACCTCCCACACGTCGTAGGCGAAGAAGAGGCCGAAGAGCACCGCGAGGCTCACGTCGAGCCAGATCGGCAGGGTGCGCACGCGGGCAGGCCCGCCCGCGGCATCCGCATCGGAGACGATCGGCGCGCCCGGCTCGGGCGAAGCGGGAACGGCGCTCATGCGGTGACCCCCAGGACGAACGGCAGCGGGGCGAGCACGAGGGCGCCCGCGATCAGCCAGGCGAGTCGCGCGCGACGGCCGCCGGCGCGGAGGGCGAGGGCGAACCAGCACGGCGCCGCGAGCACCGCGAGCCAGAGGCCCAGGCCGTACATCGCGTCGCTCACGACGCTGACCCCCGGCACCGACGTGCGGAGCGCCGTGATGAACCAGCCGATCGTGTAGAGCAGGTAGACGCCCGCGAGGATGCCGAGCACGACGAGCTCGACCGACCCGGTCTGCGGGGCGGCGGTCGCGTCGCCCGCCGGCTCGGAGGCCTCGTCGAGCGTCGCGTCGCCGGGCGCGCCGCGGTCTCGAGCGCCGGTGCCGGCGGGGTCGGATGCCGCGGCCGCGCCGTTCGCGCCGCTCGCGCCGTTCGCGTCGGAGGCGGTCGCCGCGGTGGACGCCGTCACCGCCGGGCCGACCTTCTTCCAGCCGGGTGCGAGGGTCGGATCGTCGTCGCCCTCCCAGCGCAGGGCGTCGTCATCGGTCTCGCGCGTCATGACCTCAAGCCTACGTCGATCGGCTGTTCAGGCCGTGCGCCAGCGGCCGCCGGCAGCGGCGACTGCGGCCCGCACCGTCGCGGCATCGGTCACGTCGAACCCGTCGATGCCGCCGCCCGGCCCACTGGGGCCGCCCCGCTCGTCGCGCGCCCTGGCCGAGAGGTGCACCGCGTCGACGCCGGCCGCCGCGAGGTCGGCGATGTCGGGCACCCGCACGCCGCCGCCCGACATGACCTCGAGCCCGCCCGACACGCCCGCGATCATGCGCTCGAGGGTCGGCAGGCCTGCACGGCAGTCGACGCCGCCGCCGGAGGTGAGCACGCGGCGCACACCCGATCCGGCGAGCGCGAGCACCGAGGCGACCGCGTCGGCGCTCGCGTCGACGGCGCGGTGCACGGTCACGTCGATGCCGGCGGCCGCGTCGACGAACGAGGCGATCGCCCGGTCGTCGAGCACGCCGTCTTCGGTCAGCGCACCCACCACGACGCCGTCGGCGCCGAGCGAACGGGCGAGCCGGATGTCGCGCACGATGGTGTCGAGCTCGTCGGCGTCGTACACGAACCCGCCGCCGCGCGGGCGCACCAACACGTGCACGAACCCTGATGCGCCGGCCACGCGCGCCGCCTCGACGGCCGCCTCGACCAGCCCGGCCGACGGCGTCAGCCCGCCGAGCCCGAGCGCCTGGCACAGCTCGATGCGGGCGGCGCCCTCCTCGAGGGCGATGCGGACGCCCGCGGCATCCTGGACGGCGATCTCGACCTGCAACTGGTTCGGCACCCTGACACAGTAGCGGCCCCGTGAGGCGGGGGCCGACCGCGGACTCACCTCGGGCGGAGGGCTCCCCTCGCCCGCACGAGGTCGAAGAAGGCCCCGGGCTCGACGCCGGGCGGCGGTGCCGTGAGCGGGGCACGGCGGGCGGCGGACGCCACCAACGCGGGGGGCGATCCGAGCCGGCCACCCGCGATTCCGCGCGGGCCATGGGCGTCTGCCCCGAGGACGCCCGGCGCGAAGTCGTCCGACCCGAGGTCGTCGGGCCCGTCATCGTCTGCGGCGACGGGGTGCACCGCCGCAGGCGCCACCGTCCCGACACCCGGCGCCGCGGCATCCGGACCCTCGACGGTCGCAGCGTGCCCGGCCGCGCCCCGGAGACCGCCCTCGGCCGCGACGCTCCGCACGAGCGCGAGGCAGCGGCCGTCGCGCCAGCGGATCGCGATCGTCGCACCCACCGGCACCGCCCGGGCCCGGGTGCCGTCGGGCCGCCGCTCCCCCTGGCGATCCCAGGCGACCTTCACGAGCAGTTCCCGCTGCGGGTCGACCCCCTCCGGACCGACCCGCTTCGTCGCGTCGATGCGCGGCAGCACCGAGAACGGCACCCCGGCTGGGATGCCGATCGCGCGCCGGTGCGCGCCGACCCAGGCGTACGCCGCGAAGTCGGCGTCACGCAGGGCCTCGAGCTGCGCGGGATCGAGGTCGAGCGCGCGCGACCGCCGCGCCCGCAGCTGGGCGGCCGTGACCGCGATCCCCCGCACGACGAACCGGCCGGCGAACGCGTCGCGTCGACGACGCACCGAGGTCGGCACCGGCCGCCCGGTCGCCCCGTCGATCGCCGCATCGGCCGCGATGGCGGCGCGCGCGACATCCGCGAATCCAAGGTCGCCGGGCGGCAGGTAATCGATGCCGCGCAGCACGAACCGGCGGAACACCAGGTGCGCCGTGCCGAGCGCGCGGTTCGCGGCCTGCACCGGCGTGCGACGCCGCCCACCGTCGCGACGCGGCAGCAGTTCCTTCGCGAACCGCTCGTCGAAGATGCCGCGGAGAGTGTCGAAGTAGATCGCCGAGAGCAGCGTGCTGAGCTCGTGCGGCGCCGCACCGGCGAGCGACGCGAGCGTGACGTCGTTCGCGAGCTCGCGCAGCGCGTGCCGCGGCTCGCCGCCCGGCCCCGGCTTCGCGACGCCGAACTCCTCGGCGATCGCGCTGAACGCCGTCGGACCGTCGAGACGGAGTCCGCCGCGGGCGAGCACGCTCGAGCGCAGCCGATCGCTCTCGAGCGCCATGAGCACCGCGACGACGTCGGCGACGGCCTCGTGGATCGCGACCGCCTCGCGCGTCGGACGGTCGACCAGGGAGGGCTGCACCGCATCGAGCAGCGCGTGCCCGCATTCGTGCGCCACGATGTCGCGGCTGAGCGCCGTGTACACCCGCTCCCCGGAGGCGCCCGTGAACCACGAGAACTGCAGGCTCCGCGTGCGCCGGTCGTACGCCGCGTTGGCCTGCTCCCCCGCGCGCGGCACGACGAGCAGCTGCTCGCTGTCGAACGCCCAGCGCACCCGGCGCCCGAGCGCGTCGACCCCCTCGAACATGCGGATGGTGCGGAACGCGATGCCGAATGCGTTCACCGCGATCGCGGCGGGCGAGTCGGGCTCCGCCTCGTCGAACGCGAAGGCGCCGTCGAGCGAGCCCGCGGTGCGCGGCTCGAATGCCACGGGCGGCGGCAGCGGCTGCCCGGTGTCGGGGTCGAAGTCGACCACGGCGAGCCTTCGGCACGCCGGACCGTCGAGGAAGCGGTCGTTCGCGTCAGCCGGCAGGGCGAGCTCGCGCGTCTCGCGCACGGGCACCCGCTGCCCGGCGATCGCGCCGAGGTCGACCGTGTCGTCCTGGATCAGGAGCGACACCGTGGCGACAGGGCCGGCAGCGCGCGCCACGGCTCAGCCGCCGATCCCGCCGACACCGGCGACGCCGCTGGCGCCGAAGCCGCCGAGGCCGGACACGCCGAGCAGCGCCGTGCCGACCGCCCCGAGTGCCGCGACCACGATGAGCGCCGGCGGCATCCGATCGCGCCAGGCGCGGGGATGCCGCGCCTCCCACCACACCGCGAGGCTCGCCGCGGCGAGCACCACGAGGCCGTGCCCGGGAACCATCGCGAGCATGAGCGGGCCGCACAGCACCGCGCATCGGCGCCACTCCGCGAAGCCCGCGACGGCGGCCGAGCGGATGCCGCGGCGACCGCCGGGGGCGATCGGCGGCGTCTTCTGGCAGCGCGCCAGCAGCCGGGCGCGCCAGGCCGAACGCGTCGCGACGGCCGCGACGACGAGCGCGAGGAGCTGCCACCACAGGCTGCCGACCGGCACCGCCGCGAGCTGCGCGATGAGGCCGGCGACGACGCCGAAGCCCACCCACAGCGCCGTCGACACCGCCACGGCGACCACGGGCAGCACGATCCGCCAGCGCACGAACGCCCCCGTGGCGATGCGGTTCGCGAGCGGCACCATGAGCGGCCACATCATCGCCACGACCATGAGCGCCCAGCCGGCGATCCAACCGGGGGTCACGACGACGGATGCCGCGGCGGCACCGGAGCCCTCAGGGCCGCCCGCGGCATCCGCACCGCCGTGCAGGTGCAGCACCGAGCCGGAACCGACGATCGGGATCGGGAGCGCCCCGACGACCAGCACCGCCCACGCGGCGCCGCACACGAGGCGCATGGCGCCGCCGGGCTCGCGCGGCGTACGGCGTCCGCGGCGCGTGCCGGGCGCACCGGACCCTGCCCGCGCACCGGCTCGGGCCGGCGCCGTCGAACGGCCCGCACCTGCACGACGGTCGGATTGCAGCGTCATGGCGCCTGCACGTAGACCGTGACCTGCGCGACCTGCACCGCGCGTGCGTCGTCGCCGCCCTCGCCGTCGCGCGACGAGGCCGGGAGCAGGCGCACCGTGAGGGCACCGCCGCCCCATCCCTCGTCGAGGAGGGCGGGCAGCACGGCCGACGCGTCGACCAGGTAGTTGCGCACCTCGTCGTCGGGCGTGCCCGCGAGGCCGAACGTCGAGAACCCGCGCACGACGTGCGCGTCGGCGTCGGGCGCCGACCGGATCTCGACGTCGTACGCCGGGTGCGGGTCGTGCGCCGTCGCGCCCACCAACTCCAGCATGAGCCGGGTCGGCGGCGCCGCGTCGAGCCCCAGACCGCCCTCGAACGGGATGTCGCGCTCTTCGCCCGACGCGAGGTCGAAGGTCGCCCCCACCGCCTGCCATCTCGCCGCCTCGTCCACGCCGAACCCACCTCCTGCCGCGGCGAGGATCTGCTCCCGCCGCTCGGCGACCGCGTCGGCCGTCGCATCGTCGAGCACGATCGACTCGTACCCGTAGTCCATCGACTCGTGCTCGAGGTCCTCGACCGCGGCCATCGCGTAGGTCCTCGGCCCCTGCTCGTCGCCGAACCAGAACGTCGCCGAGTCCCACGCCGACACGACCTCGGGGGCCGCGGCGCCGGCATCCGTCAGTCGCACCGAGCCCTCGAGCGAGAGCCACACCTCCCACAGGCGGTCGATGTTCGCGTGGTGCAGCCAGAAGATCGGATCGCGGCCGGCGGTCGCGGGCGAGCGCATGAACCCGCCGATCGCCATGTGCACGTAGTTGTGCGGGCGGTCCTCGACCGTGCCGAAGAACTGGTCGGGCAGGGCGCCTCCGAACCCGGCCTCGCGGTCGAGCAGGTAGTGCGGCTGCGCGAGGGCCTCGACCACGTCGGCGTCCTCCGCCGGGATGGGCTGCGCGAGCCGCCCCGGGGAGAACAGCGGGTTGTCGACGAGCTCGCCGTCGACCGTGCGCTGCTCGACCGCGAACTCGACGGGGAGCGTGCGCGGCGACGACGGCTGCGAGTAGTCCCAGTACGGCAGTGCCCAGTCGGGCTCGCCGGCCGCGTCGCGGATCGACTGCTCGAACCACGCGAGATACGCGCGGTGCCACGGCAGGAAGAACAGCGACGCGTGCGTGCACTGGGCCCACGCCGGCCGTCGCTGCGTGAACTGGTCGATGCCGTGCGTGTTGGCCGCCCACATCCACGAATCGGGCTGCGGGCCCGCGTCGTCGCGCGCCTTCATCGCCTCGACCCCGCGCGCGTACGCATCGAGGACCGGATGCCACGGGCCGGTCCGTGCGGCGTCGGCATCGCCGACCGTGAGCCCCTCGATGTCCATCCTGGTGCGCATGTCAGACCCCCTCGTGCGAACGTGCGGGGCATGTCTACCACCGGGCCGGGGGTGCGTCTACAGGGCTGACGGCACACTTCCCACCCGTCCGCGCGCACGTCGACGCCGTGGTCACCGCCTCGGCGCGCACGCCGCGGACGCGGACGGAGGACGACCCGACCGGGCCGCCCTCCGTCGTCGCCGAGCGCGCGATCCGGGGCTCAGAACACCGGCACACCGTTTCGCACCAGCCGCCAGTTCTCGACGTGGAACGTCGCCGGGTCGATCGTGCCCTGCTCCGACGCGTACGCCACGATCGCCTCGCGGATCGCGACCTGCGCGTTGTAGACCACGGGCGCCGTCGCGATGTGCGGGAACCCGCCGCCGCCCGACTGCCGGTAGTTGTTCACGGCGACGAGGAACTGCTGGTCGTCTGCGACGGCCGCGCCGCCGTAGGTCAGCGGCGAGATCCGCTGCCCGACGGGCTTCGAGATGTCGACCGTGTACTCCACGCCCGAGAACTGGTCGTAGTTGTAGTCGGGCGTCGACGCGGCGCGTGGCGTCGGCGCGTTCGTCCATGCGGCCGGGTCGACCGGGGCGTCGGGCGCGACCTGCTTGTAGTACTCGGCCGAGAACTCGAGGTACTCCCTGATCTGCTTGCCCGTGAGCACCGAGGCCATGAGGGTGTTGTCGTAGATGTAGAGCCCCGCGACATCCTTGATGGTCACGGAGCCCGCCGGGAACCGCGCCGCACGGTTGAACGGGGCCGCGATCGAGACGATCGGGAGGGATGCCTCCGGCGTGCCGGCGACGGCAGCCGCGACGGTCGCGGTCTGCACCTCGTTGACGTAGTCGAGGATCGCGGTGTCCTTCCAGCACGACTCGGCCGCGAGCATCTCGGTCGTCGAGGTCGCGACCGGGGAGTTCATGTAGGCGACCACGGCGTCGTGCTGGGCGCGCACGATCCCGACGAACTCGGGGTCGTCGACCACCGTGTTGGTGTTCACGAGGTGCGCCGAGCTCGACGTGACCTTCCACCGGCCGCGATCGAACTCCAACGCCAGATCGAAGACGCTGAGACGCTGCCCCCAGTTCTTGGGCTCGCTCATGACGACCTGCGCGCCCGTCTTCACGTTCGTCACGAACCGCTCGGGCACCTCGCGGTGGGCGTGCCCGAACAGGATCGCGTCGATGCCGGGCACCTGCTCGGCGACGAGCGCCGCCGCGTTCTCATTGGGCAGGTCGCCCGAGTACGACGAGGTGCCGCTGTCGCCCGAGTGGGCGCTCACGACCACGATGTCGACGCCCTGCGCCCGCATGATGGGCACCCACCGCTTGGCGGTCGCGACGAGGTCGAGCACCTCGACCTTGCCCTCGACGTTCGCCTTGTCCCAGATGACCACACCCGGGTTGGTGAGTCCGAGCACTCCGACTCGGATCGGCTTGCGACCCTTGACCTTGATCGTCTTGATCGCGTACGGCCGGAACCGGGGTACCTTCGTCTTCGCGAAGACGGCATTGGCCGCGAGCACGGGGGCGTCCATCTGCCGGATCCAGTTGTCGAGGAACTCGAGGCCGTAGTTGAACTCGTGGTTGCCGAGCGCCACGGCGTCGTAGTCGAGCGCGTTCATCTGGGCGGCCATCGGGTGGATCGCGCCCGTCTCGGTGACGGGCTCGACGGTCGCGTAGTAGAACCCGAGCGGCGTGCCCTGGATCGTGTCGCCCGCATCGAACAGCAGCGTGCGGTCGGCTCCCCGGTCGGCCCGGATCTGCTTCACGACGCTCGCGACCCGCGAGAGCCCGACGGCATTGCCGGCGCTGTCGCTGTAGGTCGCGTCCTTGTAGTAGTCCCAGTTGACGACGTTCGTGTGCAGGTCGGACGTGCCCATGATCGTGATGGTCACCGACTTGCCGCCCCGACCGGCCGGCGCGGCGGCGGCCGGGCCAGCCCAGCCCGCGGCGGCGAGGGCACCGGCGGCGGAGGCCCCGATGAGGACGTTGCGTCGGGTGAGGCCCGAGCCGCTCGACGAACCGAGCGGCCCGACGCCGCCGACGTGCTCGATGTGCTCGACGTGCTCGTCGTCGGGCACATCGCACGAGCACCAGCGGGGAACGGGTTCGTGGTTGGAGTGTTCGCTCATGGGACCACATGTGACCACAACGGGGGCCGCCTCGACAAGGGGTTTCGGGTGAATTGGCCGTGCTCATTCGCGCACGCCGTCGCACGAGCCGGACCCGGCCCCACCCGGGTTCAGGCTTCGGCCGGGACTCCGAGATCCCGCACGAGGTAGATCCACGGGAAGGCGCGGCACGCCACCTGCCAGCCGTCGGCCTCGTCCGCGGCGAGCGACGCCCGCCAGAGCACGCGCCGATGCTCCCATCGCGTGCCGGTTCGGACCATGCGGTGCGCGAGCATGCCGGCCTCCACGGTGCGCCAACCTGCACGACCCGCCGCGTCGAGCTCGCCCATCTCGTCGAAGGCGGTGACCGGTCCGAGCCAGCGTTCCTCGGCGCCGGCCGGGGCTTCGGCACCGCCGAACCGCTGTTGCGCGGCCTGCCGCGTCATGCCGAGCTCGGTGCCGATGACGGCCCAGCTCGCCCCGCCCGCACGCGCGGCCTCGACCGACCGCTGCAGGATGCCGCGCACTTCGACCTCGGCCCTGGCGCTGGCGGCGATCAGCGCCCGGTGGGCGTCGACGTCGAGGGCATCGGCGTCGACGCCGGCCTCCGCGAGCACGACCCTGCCCAGCGCATCGGCGAGGTCGGTCACGAGTCGGCGTCTCGGCCGGGCAGCCACATCGCGCGCGAGCCGCCCCTGCGGACGCCGTTCGCATAGCCCCAGAAGTACGCGCCGACCACGACGAGCCCGATGCCCGCTCCGAGCGCCATGCCGCCGAGAAAGCCCTGCCAGTCCAGGCCGATTCCGAGGATCGCGACGATCGCACCGATGGCGATGGCGACGATCGAGGCGACGGTGATGCGACGGACGGCGACGACGGAAGCGGATGCCTGATTCATGGCGTCAACCTAACATTGACACTCCAGACGTGTCAACCAGATCTTGACACTTCGTCGACGGCGACCCGGCGCACGTCGCGAACGCGAAACGACGGGGCCGGCCGAAGCCGACCCCGCCGTCACGGGTGGTGCTGGAGGACTCGCGTCAGCGAGCGACCTCGCCGTCCACGTAGTCGTCGTCGTCGGACGAGTTCCAGGCGAAGAGCTTGCGCAGGTCGCGACCGGTGGTCTCGATCGGGTGCTGCTCGCCCTTGGCGCGGAGCTCGAGGAACTCCTTCTGGCCGTTGTCCTGGTCGGCGATGAAGCGCGTGGCGAACGTGCCGTCCTGGATGTCGGCGAGCACGGCCTTCATGTTCTCCTTGACCGACGGGTCGATGACACGGGGGCCCGAGACGTAGTCGCCGTACTCGGCCGTGTCGGAGACCGACCAGCGCTGCTTGGCGATGCCGCCCTCCCACATGAGGTCGACGATGAGCTTCAGCTCGTGGAGCACCTCGAAGTAGGCGATCTCGGGCTGGTAGCCGGCCTCGACGAGGGTCTCGAAGCCGTACTGCACGAGCTGCGAGGTGCCGCCGCAGAGCACGGCCTGCTCGCCGAACAGGTCGGTCTCGGTCTCTTCGGTGAAGGTCGTCTTGATGACGCCGGCGCGGGTACCGCCGATGCCCTTCGCGTACGACTTCGCGATCTCCCAGGCGTTGCCCGAGGCGTCCTGCTCGACGGCGATGATGTCGGGGATGCCCCGGCCCGCGACGAACTCGCGACGCACGGTGTGGCCGGGTGCCTTCGGGGCGACGAGGATCACGTCGACGCCGGCGGGCGCCTCGATGTAGCCGAAGCGGATGTTAAAGCCGTGGCCGAAGACGAGCACGTCGCCCTCGTTCAGGTTCTCCTTGACGGACTCCGCGAAGATGTGGCGCTGGTACTGGTCGGGCGCGAGGATCACGACGACGTCGGCCCAGGCCGCGGCGTCGGCCACGTTCTTGACCTCGAAGCCGGCCTCTTCGGCCTTCTGGATCGACTTCGAGCCGTCCTTGAGGCCGATGACGACCTCGACGCCCGAGTCGCGCAGGTTCTGCGCGTGGGCGTGCCCCTGCGAGCCGTACCCGATGACGGCGACCTTGCGGCCCTGGATGATCGAGAGGTCGGCGTCCTGGTCGTAGTACATCTCAGCCATTGCTGTTTTCTCCTTGGTGTGGGTTTCATGCAGGGATGTCACGGCGCGCGCGCCGCGGCATCCGATTCAGTTCTTGAAGACGCGCTCGGTGATCGACTTGCCGCCGCGGCCGATCGCGAGCAGGCCCGACTGGGCGATCTCGCGGATGCCGTAGGGCTCGAGCACCTTGAGGAACGCGGTGGTCTTGCCCGAGTCGCCGGTGACCTCGATCACGAGCGCGTCGGTCGAGACGTCGACGACGCGGGCGCGGAAGAGGTTGACGGCCTCGAGCACCTGCGAGCGGGTCGCGTTGTCGACGCGCACCTTGATCAGCAGGTGCTCGCGCTGCACCGACTGGGCGGGGTCGAGCTCGACGATCTTGATGACGTTGATGAGCTTGTTGAGCTGCTTGGTCACCTGTTCGAGCGGGAGGTCCTCGACGTCGACGACGACCGTGATGCGCGAGAGGCCCTCGATCTCGGAGTGGCCGACCGCGAGCGACTCGATGTTGAAGCCGCGACGCGCGAAGAGTCCTGCGACGCGCGTCAGCAGACCGGGCTTGTCCTCGACGAGGAGGGAGAGCACGTGGGTCGACATGGTCAGTCCTCCTCGCTGAAGGCCGGCGAGTGATCGCGGGCGTACTGCACGTAGCTGTTCGACACGCCCTGCGGCACCATCGGCCACACCATCGCGTCGGCCGAGACGACGAAGTCGATCACGACCGGGCGGTCGTTGGTCTCGAGCGCGAGCTTGATGGCCGCGTCGACCTCTTCTTCCTTCGTCACGCGGATACCGAGCGCGCCGTAGGCCTCGGCGAGCTTGACGAAGTCGGGCACGCGCACGCTGTCGTGGCCCGTGTTCAGGTCGGTGTTCGAGTAGCGGCCGTCGTAGAAGAGCGTCTGCCACTGCCGCACCATGCCGAGCGACGAGTTGTTGATGATCGCCACCTTGATCGGGATGTCGTTCAGGGTGCAGGTCGCGAGCTCCTGGTTGGTCATCTGGAAGCAGCCGTCGCCGTCGATCGCCCAGACGGTGCGGTTCGGCTCGGCGACCTTGGCGCCCATGGCGGCGGGCACCGCGTAGCCCATGGTTCCGGCGCCACCCGAGTTCAGCCACGAGTTGGGGCGCTCGTACTTGATGAACTGCGCGGCCCACATCTGGTGCTGGCCGACGCCGGCGGCGTAGATGCCCTCCGGACCGGTGAGCTCGCCGATGCGCTGGATGACGTGCTGGGGTGCGAGCAGGCCGTCGGAGGTCGGCGAGAACCCGAGCGGGAACTCCGAGCGGAGGCCGTCGAGCGTCGCCCACCATTCGGCGAGGTCGGGCGCACCCGCCGCGACCTGGTCGGCGTAGGCCGCGCGCAGGTCGACGAGCACGTCTTTCAGGTCGCCGACGATCGGCACGTCGGCGACGCGGATCTTGGAGATCTCGGCGGGGTCGATGTCGACGTGCACGACCTTCGCGTTCGGCGCGAAGAGCGCCGCCTTGCCGGTCACGCGGTCGTCGAACCGGGCGCCGAGCGCCACGAGCAGGTCGGCCTCCTGCAGCGCGATCACGGCCGGGACCGTGCCGTGCATGCCGGGCATGCCGAGGTGCTGCTGGTGCGAGTCGGGGAACGCGCCGCGGGCCATGAGCGTCGTCACCACGGGGGCTCCGGTCGCCTCGGCGAGCTCGAGGAGCTCCTCGGACGCACGCGACCGGATGACGCCGCCGCCAACGTAGAGCACGGGCCGCTTGGCCTCGGCGAGCAGCTGCGCCGCCGCCGTGACCTGCTTGCCGTGCGCCTTGGTGATGGGACGGTAGCCCGGAAGGTCGATCTTCGGCGGCCACGAGAAGGAGAACATCGCCTGCTGCGCGTCTTTGGTGATGTCCACGAGCACGGGGCCGGGGCGACCCGTCGACGCGATGTGCGCGGCGGCCGCGATCGTCGCGGGGATCTCCTCGGCCTTCTTCACGAGGAACGAGTGCTTCGTGATGGGCATCGTGATGCCGACGATGTCGGCCTCCTGGAACGCGTCGGTGCCCATGAGGTTCGAGAACACCTGGCCGGTGATCGCGAGCAGCGGCACCGAGTCCATGTGCGCGTCGGCGATGGCGGTGACGAGGTTCGTCGCACCGGGGCCCGAGGTCGCGATCGCGACGCCGAGCTTGCCGGTGGACGACGCGTAGCCCTGCGCCGCGTGGCCCGCACCCTGCTCGTGTCGCACGAGGATGTGGCGCAGCTTGCGGCTGTCGAGCAGCGGGTCGTAGACGGGGAGGATGGCGCCGCCGGGGAGTCCGAACACGTCGGTGATGCCGAGCATCTCGAGCGAGCGGACGACGCCCTCGGCACCGGTGATCTCCACCGGTGCATGCGGGGGCACGAGAGCGGGCGACGGCACGGGAGTGGATTCCGTGGTCATTCGGTTCCTGTTCTGGTGAGCGGTGTGAGCGGAAAGCGCAGTGCTCAGCCCGTCGTGGCGCCTTCGGCGGCCGAGCGCACGAGCTTGGAGTACTTCGCGAGAACGCCTCGGGTGTAGCGCGGGGGAAGCGGAGCCCAGCCTTCACGGCGGGCAGCCAGCTCGGCATCATCGACAAGTAGATCGATGGAACGAGCTGCGATATCGACCCGTATCAGATCACCATCGCGCACGAAGGCGATGGGACCTGCGTCCACCGCTTCGGGTGCCAGATGGCCGATGCACAGTCCGGTTGTGCCGCCTGAGAATCGACCGTCCGTCAAGAGTAGTACATCTTTGCCGAGGCCTGCGCCCTTGATGGCCGCCGTGATGGCGAGCATCTCCCGCATGCCGGGGCCGCCCTTGGGGCCCTCGTAGCGGATGACGACGACGTCGCCGGCCTGGATCTCGCCGTTCGTCAGCGCATCCATGGCCGCGCGCTCGCGCTCGAAGACGCGGGCGGGGCCCTCGAACACGGCGGCGTCGAAGCCCGCCGTCTTCACGACCGCGCCCTCGGGGGCGAGCGACCCGTGCAGGATCGTGAGGCCGCCGGTCTCGTGGATGGGGTCGTCGAGCGTGTGCAGCACCTCGCCGTCGAGCGGCGGGAGGTTCAGCTCCTCGAGGTTCTCGCGCATGGTCTTGCCGGTCACGGTCAAGACGTCGCCGTGCAGCAGGCCCGCGTCGAGCAGGGCCTTCATGAGCACGGGCACGCCGCCGCGCCGGTCGACGTCGTTCATGACGTACTTGCCGAAGGGCTTCAGGTCGCCGATGTGCGGCACCTTGGAGCCGATGCGGTTGAAGTCGTCGAGCGTCAGCTCGACCTCGGCCTCACGGGCGATCGCGAGGAGGTGGAGCACGATGTTCGTCGAGCCGCCGAGCGCCATGCCCACGGCGATGGCGTTCTCGAACGCCTCCTTGGTGAGGATCTGACGGGCGGTGATGCCCTTGTTGAGCAGGTTGACCACGGCCTCGCCCGAGCGGTGCGCGTAGTAGTCGCGGCGGCGGTCGGCCGAGGCGGGCGACGCCGACCCCGGGAGCGAGAGGCCCAGCGCCTCGGCGACCGAGGCCATCGTGTTGGCCGTGTACATGCCGCCGCAGGCACCTTCGCCCGGCGCGAAGGCGCACTCGATGCGGTGCGCGTCTTCGGCGCTCATGGTGCCGGCCTTGACGGCGCCTACTGCCTCGAACGAGTCGATGATCGTAATGTCCTTCTCGGTGCCGTCGGACAGGCGCACCCAGCCGGGTGCGATCGAACCGGCGTAGAGGAAGACGCTCGAGAGGTCGAGGCGGGCCGCGGCCATGAGCATGCCGGGGATCGACTTGTCGCAGCCCGCGAGCAGCACCGAACCGTCGAGGCGCTCGGCCTGCATGACGACCTCGACCGAGTCCGCGATGACCTCGCGCGAGACGAGCGAGAAGTGCATGCCCTCGTGGCCCATGGAGATGCCGTCGGAGACGGAGACGGTGCCGAACTGCAGCGGGTACCCGCCGCCGCCGTGCACGCCCTCCTTGGCCGCCTGCGCGAGGCGGGCGAGCGAGAGGTTGCACGGCGTGATCTCGTTCCACGAGCTCGCGATGCCGATCTGGGGCTTGTCCCAGTCGGCATCCCCCATGCCGACTGCGCGGAGCATGCCCCGGCTGGTCATGGCCTCGATGCCATCGGTTACGGTGCGACTGCGCGGTTTGGGATCGAACTCCGACATGTCGAGAAGTCTATTCCCAGCGGGAGACCCCTCCGGCCGCCGCTTCACGCGCCGACGCGAGTAGCTCGAGCAGCTCGGCGACATCGTCTGGGTTCCGCACGCGGTACGGCGCGATCGACTTGCCCTGGCCGACCTTGACGCCGACGTCGCCGTCTTCGAGCGCCGCGAAGGCGTCCTCGTCGGTCACGTCGTCGCCGAGGTAGATCGCGCGGGTGGCGCCCGCGTGCTGGCGGAGTCGCATGAACGACTCGCCCTTGTCGGTCGACCGCACCGAGAACTCGAGCACCGACTTGCCGGAGCGCACGGTGATGCCGCCGAGCTGGTCGGCCACGCGCTCGCGCGCCGCGAGCTGGGCGGCCGAGGCCGCGCTCGACGTGAGCCCGCGCGTGTGCAGGGCGAGGCCGGCCGGCTTGTGCTCGACGCGCGTGCCCTCATGCGCGGCCGCGACCTCCTCGACGACCCTGGTGAGCTGCGCGAGCTTCAGCAGCTCGGCATCGCGCAGGTCGAGCGTGATCGGACCGGTGTCGAGCTTGAGCTCGACCCCGTGCGATCCGCTCAGGAGCACGCCGTCGGGCGGCGAGGCCACCTCGCCGAGGCTCTCGAGCGCTCGGCCCGACACGAGTGCGACCCGGGTGTCGGGCAGCGCGACCAGCCTGGCGATGGCCGCCGCGGCTTGCTCGGTGGCACGGGCTTCGTGGGGATGCTCGACGAGCGGGGCGATCGTGCCGTCGAAGTCGAGGGCGACGAGCAGGCGCTCGGTCGAGGCCAGCTTCCCGACCGCGTCGCGGAGCGGATCCGAGAGTCCGGCCTTGATGATGCCCGACCCGGTGAGGGTTTCGAGGAACGACGCCGACCACTTCGCGACGTCGTTCTCGCGGACGCGCCGGCGCAGGGCGCGCATGCGACGCGCACGCTCGCGCCGCGGCATCCGCACCGCCTCGACGATCGCGTCCTTCAGCCCCTCGATGTCGTGCGGGTTCACCAGCACGGCCTGCTTGAGCTCGTCGGAGGCCCCGGCGAACTCGCTCAGCACGAGCACGCCGTCGCCGTCGAAGCGGCACGCGACGTACTCCTTCGCGACGAGGTTCATGCCGTCGCGGAGCGCGGTCACGAGCATGACGTCGGCGGCGAGGTAGAGGGCCACCATCTCCTCGCGCGGGTAGCCGTGGTGCAGGTAGGCGATGGCCTGGTGGCCGAGCGTGGCGTAGTCGCCGTTCAGGCGGCCGACCGTGAGCTCGATCTCGTCGCGGAGCTGCCGGTACGTCTCGACGCGTTCGCGGGAGGGGCTGGCGACCTGCACGAGCGTCGCGTCCTCGACTGCGAGGCGTCCGTCGCGCAGCAGCTCGCCGAACGCCTTCATGCGATGCCGGATGCCCTTGGTGTAGTCGAGGCGGTCGACGCCGAGCATGACGGTCTCGGGGTTGCCGAGGCTCTCGCGGATCTCGCGCGCCCTGGCCTGGACCGCGGGCCTCCTCGCGATCTCCTCGAACCCCTCGGCGTCGATCGAGATCGGGAAGGCGCGCGCGACCACGCGACGCATGACCGCCTCGTCGCCCGGGCTCGGATCGTTCGGCACCTCGATCACGTTGCCGCGGGTCGGGTAGCCCTGCAGGCGGCGCACGGCGCGCGAGAAGTTGCCGGCGTCGGCCGCGCGCTGGAAGCCGATGACGTCGGCCCCGAGCAGCCCGTCGATGACCTGCCTGCGCCACGGCAGCTGCGAGTAGATGCCGTATGCGGGGAACGGAATGTGGTTGAAGAACCCGATCACGAGGTCGGGTCGCGACTCGCGGAGCATCTTCGGCACGAGCTGCAGCTGGTAGTCCTGCACCCAGACCACCGCGCCGTCGGATGCCGCGCGCGCCGCCGCCTCGGCGAATCGCCGATTGACGCGCACGTAGGCGTCCCACCACTCGCGGTGGAACGTGGGCGGCGCGATGACGTCGTGGTAGAGCGGCCACAGGGTGTCGTTCGAGAAGCCCTCGTAGTACTCCTCGAGCTCGGTGGCGCTGAGCGGCACCGGGATGATCGAGATGCCGTCGTGCTCGAACGGGTCGAACTCGCGGTCGGCGACGCCGGCCCAGCCGATCCAGGCCCCGTCGGCCGCGCGCATGACGGGTTCGAGCGCGGTGACCAGCCCGCCGGGCGAGCTGCGCCAGCCCGCACCGCCGTCGGCTTGCTCCTCGTAGTCGACCGGGAGTCGGTTCGAGACCACGATCATGTCGTACACGTGGTCGACGTACAGGTCTTCGGCGTCGGGCTGAGCGGTGTTCATGCGACTGGAGTCCCTCCTCGCGGTCGTCCTCAGGCTAACAGCGGTCCGCATCCGCGCCCGCGGCCCTTGACGCGGCGCCCCGCGCGTGTCAACCCTCTGACCTCGCAGCCGGATGCCTCGCCACGGATGCCTCCGCCCGGTAGCGTGGTGCCATGCGCAAGTACCTCTTCAGCGGAGCCGTCCTCGGAGCGATCATCAGCGGACTCGGGGTCGTGCGCGCCACCGCCTCCGGTCCCCGCGACTGGCGCCTGCTGCTCATGTGGGTCTCGTGGGCGGCGAGCCTGGCCATCGCGATCGGCACGGTCGCCGAAGAGGCGCGCGAAGGCGAGCTGACCGAGGAGTAGCATCGGGGATCGCGCCGCTTGCGGCGTGTTCAGCGGCATCCCGCCCGCCTCCTGGCTGAAACTGGATGCAGTTCCGCACGGCCCGAACCGTGCGGCCACCGTTCCCACGAGAGGGGCCACCGATGTTCCGCCGTTGGCGCAGAGCGAGGCTCGCCGCACAGGCATCCGCGCACGCCGTCGCAAAGCCGCCGCGCCCTACCGCGGCCGACCTCCGTGGCGAGCACCTCTTCGAGCTGCTGAACGCGAAGCTCTCGGAGTTCATCGGTCCGAACGGCCCGTGGTCGCTCGTGCGCCGTGCCGAGGGCGACACCGACCACATCTTCGATGCCGTGATCACGCACCAGATCTCCGCCGACCTCACCCGCGCGGTGCTCGACGAGCGCGACGCGGTCGCCGTGGTGGTGCCCGCCGAGGCCGAGCCGCTCGCGCTCAGCTGGGAGCCCGCTCCCCTCGTGGTGTGGGCCGAGCCCACCGCCGACGAGACGACGGATGCCGCGGCCGAGACGGTCGACGAGTCGCCCGCCTACGCCGAGCACGGGTTCGAGGTCCGCGCCGCCTGATCTGCATGGCCTGATGCGCGCGGGCGCCCGGTCCGCGCTCGGCGCCCCTGTCCGTGCGGAGCCCTGTGCGCGCGGTCCTCGAGGCCGACGCGACCGTGCCGGTCCAAATTCCGACCCGGATTCTTGTACGGCGATCGGAGCGGCGGCCCGACGGTTCTGCCTAGCGTGAGGAGCGGGCCATCCGGCCCGAGCGGGCCACCAGCCCGCGTCCGTCACGACTCCGGGAGCCGACGATGACCGCCGCCGAGCCCACCACGAACGACGCCGCCCACCACGAGGACGGCGCACGGCGCCCGAGGCGTCGCGGCACCGCGACCGACCTCACGCAGGTCGCCGTCTTCGCCGCCCTCATCGCCGCGCTCGGCCTGCCGGGTGCGCTGTACCTCGGCGGCACGGCCGTGCCGATCACGTTCCAGACGCTCGGCGTGATGCTCGCGGGCGCCATCCTCGGCGCGCGCAAGGGGTTCCTCTCGGTGCTGCTGCTCATCGCGCTCGTCGCGGCAGGGCTGCCGCTCCTCTCGGGCGGCCGGGGCGGCCTCGGCGTGTTCGTCGGACCGTCGGTCGGCTACCTGCTCGGCTGGCTCCTCGGGGTGCTCGTCATCGGCTGGGCCACCGCCCGCCTGCTGCCGAAGTACCGCATCGCGCCGGCCCTGCTCTGGACCGCCCTCGGCGGCATCGTCGCGATCTACCTCGTGGGCGTGCCGGTGTTCGCCGCGATCACGGGCACGCCGCTCGGCGTCGCGTTCGCCGGCTCGCTCGTGTTCCTGCCGGGCGACCTCGTGAAGGTCGTCGTCACCGTGCTGGTCGCCAAGGGCGTGCACCGCGCCTGGCCCGGGCTCATCGCCCCGCGCCCGTGGCCGTGGAAGCGCGAGAAGCCGGTCGCCGCCCCGGCATGAGCGACTGGCTGAACGGGTCCGCCGCCGACGTCGCCCTCGACTTCGGGGGCGAAGCCGTGCGATTCGGCGCGTTGGCGAGGGCGGTGGGCTCCGCAGCGATGCCGTCGGGCACCGGTCCGGTCGGATGCCCCGTCGGCACCGACCCCATCTCGCTCGTCACGCGCGTGCTCGCCGCCCTCGACCGCGGCAGGCCCGTGCTCGTCGGCGGCTCGCAGCGCGAGGCCGACGCCGTGGCCGCGCACCTCCCGCCGGGCACGCGGCTCGCCCTGCTCACGTCGGGGTCGTCGGGCGCGTCGCCGCGGGTGGTCGCCCGCACGAACGACTCGTGGCTGGCGTCGGCCGAGCCGCTCGCGGGGCTCGCCGAGGTCGGCGACGCCGACCGCATCGCGGTGACGGGTCCGCTGCACGTGTCGATGCACCTCTACGGCGTCCTCCACGCGCTCTGGCTGGGCGCGACGGCGACCGACCGGCTCGAGGGCGCGTCGGCGATGCACGCGACGCCGACTCGCCTGTCGAGGGTGATCGACGGCGACACGGTCCCACGCAAGGCGATCGTGGCGGGGGCCGCGCTCAGCCCCGCCCTCCGCGCACGGGCGTCGGCGCGCGGCATCCGTCTCGTCGAGTACTACGGCGCGGCCGAGCTCTCGTTCGTGCTCGGCGGTCGCGACGGCGCGACGCTGCGTGCGTTCCCGGGCGTCGAGGTCGAGGTGCGGGCGGATGCCGCGGGCGACGTGCTCTGGGCCCGGTCGCCGTACCTCGCGCTCGGCGTGGTCGGCGGAGGCATGCTGCGCCGCGACGCGGCCGGGTTCGCGACCGTGGGAGACCTGGCGGAGCCGACCGATGACGGCGGCTGGGTCGTGCTCGGCCGCGGAGACGCGGCCATCACGACCGCCGGCGCGACCGTCGTCGCGGAGTCGGTCGAGGCGCGGCTGAACGGCCTGGCCGGCGTGCGGGCGGCCGCCGTGCTCGGCGAACCCCATGCACTGCTCGGCGAGCGCATCGTGGCGGTCGTCGAACTGGCCGACGGGGCTTCGCTCGACGAGGTCGCCTCGGCCGCACGCCGTGAGCTCCCGACCGAGGAGCTTCCACGACGCTGGTTCGCCGCACCGGTGCCGCTCACGGCGGCGGGCAAGGTGGCGCGCGGCGCGCTGCGCGCCGCGCTGGCCGACGGGGCGCTCGGCACGGCCTCCGCCGTCGTGCTCGATCGGAGCGCATCGTGAGCACCGCCGCGACCGACCTGCCCGTGATCGTCGCCGCCAGGCGGACCGCGATCGGCACCGCCGGCCGTGGATTCGCCGCGCACACCGTCGACGCGCTCGCGGCGCCCGTGCTCGCCGAGGTCGCGCGGATCGTCGCGCCCGCGGGCCTGCCGATCGACGACGTCGTGCTCGGCAACTGCATGGGCCCCGGCGGCGACGTCGCCCGCGTCGCCGCGCTGCGAGCCGGTCTCGGCGTCGAGGTGCCGGGCGTCACGGTCGACCGCCAGTGCGGTTCGGGCCTCGACGCCGTGCTGCAGGCCGCGTCGCGGGTGAAGTCGGGCGATGCACGGCTCGTGCTCGCGGGCGGCGCGGAGTCCGCATCGACGGCCCCGCACCGCGCGTGGCCGCGGTCCGGCGAGCGCTACTCGCGCGCGCCGTTCGCTCCCCCGGGCCTTCCGGACCCCGACATGGGTCCCGCCGCCGATCGGCTGGCCGTCGTGCGCGGCATCGACCGGTCCAGGCAGGACGCCTGGGCCGCGCGCTCGCACGGGCTCGCCGCATCCGCCCGTGAGGCCGGGGTCTTCGACGGCGAGATCGTGCCCGTCGACGGGGTCGCCCGCGACGACCGGCCCCGCGCCGGCCTCGACCGTGCACGGCTCGCCAGGTTCGCCCCCGCGTTCTCGCCAGACGACGACGCCACCGTCACGGCCGGCAACTCCTGCGGGTTCTCCGACGGTGCGGCCGCGATGGCGGTGACCACCGAGCAGGTCGCCCGCGGGCTCGGGCTCCCGGCCCTGCGCATCCGCGCGTCGGCGGTCGCCGCCGGCGACCCCGCCCTGCCCGGGCTCGGCGCCGCTCCTGCCGCGCAGGCGGCCCTCGCCCGCGCGGGACTCGACGCCCGCGACCTCGGCTTCGTCGAGATCACCGAGGCGTTCGCGGCGCAGGTGCTCGCCGTGAGCGACGAGCTCGGCCTCGACGAGCGCCTGATCAGCGGCGACGGCGGCGCCATCGCGCTCGGGCACCCGTGGGGGGCCTCCGGAGCGGTGCTGCTCGTGCGGCTGGCCGCGCGCATGGCGGCGGCCGACGACGACCGGCCGGGGCTCGCCGCGTGCTCCATCGGCGGCGGCCAGGGCGTGGCGATGATCGTGGAGCGGCTCGCATGACCGCGCGCGACGGAACCCGACGTCCGACCGAGCAGGAGCAGACCGCATGACCGAGATCGTGTTCGAGGGCGTCAGCCACGACTTCGGCGACGAGCGCGTCGTCGACGACGTCTCGCTCGTGCTGCGCGAGCGCCGCATCGGCATCGTCGGCGCCAACGGCTCGGGCAAGTCGACGCTCGCGCGCATGGTCAACGGGCTCGTGGCTCCCACGGTCGGGCGCGTGCTCGTCGACGGGCTCGACGTCTCACGGCGGGCGCGCGACGTGCGCCGCCGGGTCGGGTTCGTCTTCACGAACGCCGACAACCAGATCGTCATGCCCACGGTGCGCGAGGACATCGCGTTCACGCTCCGCCGGCACCGGCTCGAGAAGGCGGATGCCGCGGCGCGCGTCGACGCCGTGCTCGAGCGGTTCGGGCTCACCGACCTCGCCGACCGTCCGGCGCACCGGCTGTCGGGCGGCCAGAAGCAGCTGCTCGCCATCGCCGCGGTGCTCGTCGCCCGGCCCGAGATCGTCGTCGCCGACGAGCCGACGACCCTGCTCGACGCGCGCAACGCGCGCCTCATCGCGGCGCACTTCGCCGGCCTCGAGCAGCAGCTCGTCGTGGTCAGCCACCAGCTCGAGCTGCTCGAGGACTTCGATCGCGTGATCGTCATGGAGGGCGGTCGCGTGGTCGCCGACGACGTGCCGGGCATCGCCCTCGACGCGTACCGGGCGCGGATCGCATGAGCGGCGCGAACTCGGAGCCGCGTCCGTGATCGGCGTCTTCCACCCCGGCACGTCGATCGTGCACCGCACGCCCGCGCTCGCGAAGCTCGGCGTGCTCGCGGTGCTCGTCACGGCGGTCGCGCTCCTGGGAACGCTGGCCTGGCTCGCCGCGGCATCCGTCGTCGTGGTGCTGCTCTTCGTGCTCGCGCGCGTGCCGGCGCGGCTCGCGCTGCGGCAGATCGTGCCGATCGTGTGGGTGCTCGCGTTCGCCGTGCCCGTGCAGGTCGTGTTCGGCGGGTGGGAGGCGGCCGCGACCATGGCGGTGCGCCTGCTCATCGCCGTGGCGCTCGCGGCGCTCTACACGCTGACCACGCCCGTGACCCAGACCCTCGACGCCATGCAGACGCTGCTGCGGCCATTCGCGCGGTGGGTCGACGCCGACCGCGTCGGGCTCGCGCTCGCGCTCACGATCCGCTGCGTGCCACTGCTCGCCGACCTGGTGCGCGAGGTCGTGGAGGCGCGGCGGGCGAGGGGTTCGGAGGGCTCGCTGCTCGCCCTCGCGGTGCCGGTGATCGTGCGCGCGCTCCGCACGGCCGAGCACCTGGGCGAAGCCCTCACGGCGCGCGGCTTCGACGACTGAGCCGAGGGCGACGCGGCCGGACGGATGCCGGGGCGCACCCGCGCGCGACGGGCGCCGGTCCGTTCGCACGATGTCGGGGGCCTCCGGCAGACTGATCGACGGCCGATCGGCCGAGCACCGCGCCGACCGGAAGCAGTACGCACGATGATGGGCATCACCCACGCCACGAGCGGCGCCGCCGCCTGGATCGCCGTCACGAGCACCATGCCGGTGCTCGGGCTCGGCGCGTACCCGCTCGACCCCGTCGGCGTGCTCGCGGGCACCGCCGTCGCCGCGGGCGCCGCGCTGCTGCCAGATGCCGACCACCACAGCGCGACCATCTCGCACTCGGTGCCCGTGCTCGGCCGGCTCATGGCCCGCACGGTCGGCACGCTCTCGGGCGGCCACCGGCAGGGCGCGCACTCCGCGATCGCGGTCGTCGTGATCATGGTGCTGGCCTGGGCGCTGACCCTCATCACCGTGCCCGTCGACGGGCACGGCACGATCGCGATCGGCGCGGGCGTCGGCACCGCGGTGCTCACCTGCTTCGGGCTCAAGGCGCGCGGCTTCGCGAAGTCCTGGTTCGCGGCGTGGGCCGCCGGGGCCGCGGTCGGCGCGGCGATCGTCGTGTTCGCTCCCGAGCAGGTCGCGTGGTTCCCGCTCGCCGTGACGCTCGGGTTCGTCGTGCACCTGCTCGGCGACTTCCTCACGGGCGGAGTGCCCGGCGTGCTGTGGCCGCAGGTGCTCCGCCCGCCCGAGCGGGTGCGCGAGACGCCGGTCGTCAATCGGCTCTGGCTCGCGAGCGGGCACGTCTCGCTGCCGCTGCTCGGCGACACCGGCTCATTCCGCGAGACGCTGCTCGGCGCGACGCTCGGCCTGTACTGCCTCGCGAACTTCGGATACGAGTGCCTGCGCATGATGGGCTTCTTCCCGCCCGTCGGCGGGTCGTGACAGGATCGCCGTGTGACCGATCGCCTGATGCTCCTCGACACCGCCTCGCTCTACTTCCGCGCGTTCTACGGCGTTCCCGACTCGTTGAAGGCCGCCGACGGCACGCCGGTGAACGCCGTGCGCGGGCTGCTCGACATCATCTCGAGGCTCGTCACCGACTACGAGCCGACGCAGCTCGTCGCCTGCTGGGACGACGACTGGCGGCCCGCCTGGCGCGTCGAGCTCATCCCGAGCTACAAGGCCCACCGCGTCGTCGAGGTCGTCGCCGACGCGGCCGACGTCGAAGAGACGCCCGACCCGCTCGTCGTGCAGATCCCCCTCATCCGCGAGGTGCTCGGCATCCTCGGCATCCCGATCGTCGGCGCGGCGGAGCACGAGGCCGACGACGTCATCGGCAGCCTCGCCACGCAGTCGACCCTGCCCGTCGACGTGGTCACCGGCGATCGCGACCTGTTCCAGCTCGTCGACGACGCGCGCGACGTTCGCGTGATCTACACGGCGCGCGGCATGAGCAAGCTCGAGGTCCTCACCGACGCGTCCGTCGTGGCCAAGTACTCGGTGCTCCCCCAGCAGTACGCCGACTTCGCGGCGCTGCGCGGAGACGCGTCCGACGGGCTGCCCGGCGTCAAGGGCATCGGCGAGAAGACCGCAGCGACGCTGCTGCGCGACTTCGTCGACCTCGACGGCATCCGTGCCGCGGCCGCCGATGCATCCGTGCTGCTCTCCGCCACGATGCGCGCACGCATCTCGGATGCCGCGGATTACCTCGACGTCGCCCCGAAGGTCGTCGAGGTGGTGCGCGACCTCGAGCTCGGCGAGTTCGACGCGACGATCCGCCCGCTCGACGACGACCGTCGTGCGGCGTTCGACCGGTTCGCTGAGCAGTTCAACCTCGGCGGCGCGGCGCCGCGCGTGCTCGCGGCCCTCGGAAACGTCGGCTGAGCCGCCCCCGACGAGGGTGCCGCCCTCTGCCCTCGGCGACCCGGATGTGCTTTCATGAGGTGAGCGACGGCGACACCCGAGGCCGGCGACGACCCGGGTGACCGCTCGACGCGTACGGACCGGGGATGGAGTCTGCATGCACGCACGTCGGTGGTTCGCACCTCTCGCAGCGATGGCCGCGGCGCTGCTCGCCGGCGGCGTCGGATTCATGGCGATCCCCGGCTCGGCATCGGCATCCGTTCCCTCCGCAACGACGAAGGTCCTGCCTGCGCGGAGCGCCGTGGTGCTCGCCCCCGGAACCTCCGCAGTGAACCCGCTGACGCTCGCGGGCGGCTACACGGTCTACGCGCAGGGCAACGCGACGCTCGGCAACTCCGAGTTCGAGGGCAGCATCGCGGTGGGCGACCGCCTGCGCATCACGCATTCGGCCACGTACCAGTTCGCGCACGTGATCGCCGGCACGGGCTCGTACGTGCTGCCGACCGTCGACGGCGACCCGACACGCGTGCTGATCGGCGCCTACGCGTCGGATCCGGCGAACAACCCGGGGCGCGCGCAGATCTCCAGCCTCGGCGCCACCGAGCCGGCCCAGGTCGGCGACCTGAAGGTCGTCGACCGCACCGCGCCGTTCGTCTCGTTCACCCGCGGCGACTGGCTGCGCTATGCGCGCACGGCCGGCACCGACGACCCGCCGCTCATCGACGCCCAGAACCAGGACTACCCCGACGACTCGACCCCGCCTCCGACGTCGGCAGGCGACGGCAGCATCTTCACGTACGAGACCGGTGCCGACACCCGCTCGACCGTCGCCGACTACGTGCAGGCGAGCGCCGACGCCAATCAGGATGAGATCGACCAGTGCTTCGCGAACGTCGTCGACCCGACGCAGCTCGTGGGCTATCCCGTCGACATCCTCGAGGACGCCGGTGACCGCATCGTGCTCGGACCGCTCTCGCCCGACCAGCCGAACGTGGTGCAGTACGCGGACATCGAGGGTGCGAGCCTGCTCCAGTTCTCCGACGGCACGCCCGGCCCGCTGAATCCGCTCGTGATCCACGTCGCCGCGGGCACCACGGCGATCATGCCGCCCGCGATCGACCCCGAGGGCACGTACTCGCCCTACACCGTGTGGGATCTCTCGGAGGTGACCGGCGCGGTCACCATCAGCACCGGCGGTCGCGGCGACGGCTCGATCTACGCGCCCGATGCGAACCTCACGATCACCGCCCAGCCGTGGGACGGCCAGATCATCGCGAACGATGTCACGATCCTCGGCGGAGAGGTGCACTCGTACCTGTTCGCGGGGGCCCTCCCGTGCG
The DNA here is from genome assembly GCF_042884735.1 of Agromyces sp. NPDC058110. Lineage (NCBI taxonomy): Bacteria > Bacillati > Actinomycetota > Actinomycetes > Micrococcales > Microbacteriaceae > Agromyces > Agromyces sp. NPDC058110. The sequence goes on from NZ_JBHVTI010000001.1 coordinate 826,443, forward strand.
AGACCCCGGTCGAGGAGGGGACGTTCTCGGTCGCGAAGGCGCTCGACGGGGTCGCGCCCGCCGACCTCGCCCCCGACACGACGTTCAGGGTGCGCTACGTCGCCCTCGCCCCCGACGGCACCCGTTCGACCGGCGTGCTCGAACTGAGCGCAGACGGGACGCCGGTGTCGCCCGACGTGCAGTTCCCCTTCGGCACGCGGATCGCGCTCTTCGAGATCCCGCCCGATGACGACGTGCTGCCGCCCGACCTCGCGTGGACCGACATCACGTGGGACGGCGACACGACCTTCGTCATCGACGCGACGCACCCGTCGACGGAGCTGGTCGTGACCGACGCGGCCGCCCCGATCCCGGCCGGCTTCAGCGTGTCGAAGCAGCTCACCGGCTCGGGCGACACCGCGGTGCCGTCGGGGGCCGAGTTCACCTTGGCTTACACCGTGAACGGCGGCGATCCGATCGACCTGACGGTCTCGCCCGACGATCCGGCCGTCGTCGCCGACCTCGCCGCAGGCGACATCGTGACGATCGGCGAGATCGAGTTCCCCGACGTCGACGGCATCACCTGGGGCACGCCCGTCTGGACGGTCGACGGCGTGCCCGTCGAACCCGATGCGAACGGCGACGTCACCTTCACGCTGGTCGGCGGCGAGACCATCGCCGTGCAGCTCACGAACGACGCAGACGCGGTCGGCTGGATCGCGATCTCGAAGACCGTGGCGGGCGACGGATCGAGCTCCCTGCCCGACGGCACGATGTTCCCGCTCATCTACACGCTCGACGGCGGCGAGGAGCAGACGACCGAGATCCCCGCCTCGGAGGCGATCACGTTCCCGTCGCTCCCCGCAGGCACCGTGGTGACCGTGCGCGAGGGCGACCTGCCCGAGATCCCGGGCGTCGAGTGGGGCACGCCCGGATGGACGGTCGACGGCTCGACGCAGGTGCCCGACGCCGACGGCAACATCACGTTCGTCGTGATGCCGGGCACCACGGTGTCGCTGTCGCTGACGAACACCATGGACGGCTTCGGCTCCCTCTCGGCCGTGAAGACGGTCACCGGGCCCGGATCGGACCTCGTCTCGACCGACACCGCGTTCCCGATCGAGTACCGCATCTCCAACGGCCCGATCCTCACGACCGAGGTGACGGCAGGCGTTCCCGTGAGCCGTGACGAGCTGCCGACCGGCGTCCCGGTATCGGTGCGCGAGGCTGCGCCGCCGGCGATCCCCGGCGTCGTCTGGGGCACGCCGACGTGGACGGTCGACGGCACCGTGCTCGAGCCCGACGCCGACGGCTGGGTCACGTTCGTGCCGACGACGGGCACCACCGTCGAGATCGGCCTGGCGAACACCGCGAACCTGCCCGTTCCGACGCCGACCCCGACCCCGAATCCGACGCCGGCACCCAGCGGCGACCTCGCCGAGAGCGGCTTCTCCGGTTCGCCGTGGCTCGCCTGGGCGGTCGGGGCGGTCCTCCTCGGTGCTGGTGCGACGGCGACCGCAACGATCCGTCGTCGGGCGAGAGGCGGCCAGCGGGCCTGAGCCCGGTCGGCACGGCTCGGAGCGCTGCGCGACCTTCGCCCGAACACGCTGCGGCGGGTCCTCGACCACGCCCTCACGGGTGCACTAGCGTGGGCCCCACGACTTGGGGGAGTCGTCGCAGCCCGTTCCCGGGCCGGGCGCACCCCCTTTCCATTCGGGGGGATGGCAAGGGTGAGCGATTCAGGGAACGTTCGGGGCCGCGTGTTCCGGCGTCGGCACGGGCTGCGTGCCTCGGGCTTCTGGGCGATCCCGGTCGTCGTCGCCACGTGCATGGTCGGCGTCATCGGCGACGCGGCGCTCGCATCCGATCGGCGCACGGCCGTGGCGATACCGGCCTCGACCGCTGCCGCGGCCTCCGCATCCGCAGACGCCGGGGGCCTGCGGGTGCACCGGAGCGCGCTGATCATCGCGACACCCGACCGCGTGTCGCGGCTCGCCGCCGCGATCCGGAACGCCTCGGAGGCCGCGGACGACGCCGATGCGGCACTCGAGGCCGCGGCCGACCGCACGCTCGACGACGACGCGGCGGACGACCTCCGCGAGGTCCTCGACCGCCTGCGCTCGACGCTGGCGTCGACGCGGGCCGCTCTCGACGGTGGCGTGGCCGTCGGGTCGGACGCCGCGGTCGTCGGGGCATCCGGTTCGGCGGCGTCGCTCGCCGCGACGCTCGACGACGCCTCGACCTCGCTCGACGCGGACGCGACCGCCGCAGCGAAGTCCATCGAACGCCTCCAGGAGGCGGTGGCCGCGTGGCAGCACGAGCAGGACCGCCTGGCCGAGGAGGCCCGGGTCGCCGCCGAACGCGCGGCTGCTGCGGCCACGCAGGCGGCAGCGGATGCCGCGGCATCCGCCTCAGGGATCGGAACCCGCGACGACGAAGACGGCGGAAGCGACGCCGACGCGACCTGGACCCCGGATGCACCCGCCCCGCCCGGCCCGGCGTCGGCAGACTGGACCGAGTACGTCTGGGCCAGTGGGTTCCAGGCCGAACTCGATGCGTGCGCGGGCGGGGTGGACCTCTCGGGCACGTACGGGGTCAGGGTCATCGGCGAGCACTGGCACTGCGGAGGCGCCGGATTCCCGACCTGGTCGGGGGCGATCGTCGACATGAGCGGCGTGGTCTCGGGGCGGTATCGAGTCGAGGGCATCGCCGCGGTGCTCGATGGCGCGACGGCCGACTCGAACGACATCCCCGGCGGCTTCGACCTGCTGTACCAGACCTGCCTCGACAACTCGCAGTCGCAGATGGCGTTCATCGGCCTGACGCTCGTCGGCTGAACGGACGAGCGGTCGCCGCCCGACGAGCGGCCAGACGAGCAGGCCCGAATGCTGGGCGCGGTCGCTGGGTTCGGTCGCTCCTCGATCGAGGGCGGGAAATAGAAAAGCCCCGATCCTGGCGAGAGGATCGGGGCTGTTCGTGCACCCCCTGGGACTTGAACCCAGAACCCACTGATTAAGAGTCAGTTGCTCTGCCGATTGAGCTAGAGGTGCGTGATTCGGGCTGTTTTTCGCTTTCCGAACCGAGAGATGACTCTAGCAGCACATCGCGGCGAATCGCGAATCGAGGCCGGGATGCCACTCGGCCGGGCGTGTCGCGTCGGTTCGCGACACCGACCGGTTCGCGGCACGGCCCCGCCCGATAGCCTGTCACGGTGAACGGCGTCTCGACTCCCTCCCCCGGCAACGACCTCTCCGATGACCTGGCACTCGCCCTCGAACTGGCCGATCTGGCCGATCGCGTCGCGCTCGAGCGCTTCCGCTCGGCGGACCTCGCGATCTCGACGAAGCCCGACCGCACGTTCGTGACGGAGTCCGACCTCGCGGTGGAGCGCGCGATCCGCGACCGGCTGGCCGAGGCCCGCCCGGCCGACGGCATCCTCGGCGAGGAGTTTGGCCGCGACGACCGCGGGTCCCGCCAGTGGATCATCGACCCGATCGACGGCACCTCGAACTTCCTCCGGGGCGTTCCGGTGTGGGGCGCGCTCATCTCGCTCGCGATCGACGGCACGCCCGCCGTGGGCGTCGCGTCGATGCCCGCCCTCGGCCGCCGCTGGTGGGCCGCGCGCGGCCTCGGCGCGTGGACCGACGGCGACGGAGAGAGCCCCGCCCGTCGCATCCGCGTGTCCGGCGTCGAGAGCCTCGCCGACGCGTCGCTCAGCTTCCAGAGCATCGCCCAGTGGCGCGACGCCGGCCGCCTGCCCGCCCTGCTCGCGCTCGGCGAGGCGGTCTGGCGCGACCGGGCGTACGGCGACCTGTGGTCGTACATGCTCCTCGCCGAGGGCCTCGTCGACATCGTCGGCGAGTTCGACGTGAAGGAGTACGACCTCGCCGCGCTCGTGCCGATCGTCGAAGAGGCCGGCGGCGTGTTCACCTCGGTCGACGGTGCACCAGGCCACGCGCACGGGTCGGCCCTGGCCACCAACGGACTGCTGCACGAGCAGGTGCTCGCGATCGTCGCCGACCCCGCGGCATCCGAGTCCCGAGACGAGAGGAACGCATGACCGGCACGACCCCCGACCGGCCCGCCTTCGAGGTGTGCCTGTTCACCGAACCGCAGCAGGGCGCGAGCTACGACACGCAGCTCGCGCACGCGCAGGCGGCCGAGCGGCTCGGGTTCGACGGCTGGTTCCGTTCCGACCACTACCTGCGCATGGGCGGCGGTGATCCGCTCCCCGGCCCGACCGACGCGTGGACCACCCTCGCCGGGCTCGCCCGCGAGACCCGCCGCATCCGGCTCGGCACGCTGGTCTCGTCGGTCACGTACCGCGTTCCGGGCATCCTCGCGATCCAGGTGGCCCAGGTCGACCAGATGTCGGGCGGCCGCGCCGAGCTCGGCCTCGGCACCGGATGGTTCGCCGAGGAGCACGCCGCGTACGGCATCCCGTTCCCCGAGCGGCGGTTCGGTCTGCTCGACGAGCAGCTCGCCGTCGTGACCGGACTCTGGGCGACGCCGGAGGGATCGACCTTCGACTTCGCGGGCGAGCACTACTCGCTCACGGGGTCGCCCGCGCTGCCGAAGCCCGTGCAGTCGCGCGTGCCGGTGATCGTCGGCGGCGGCGGGCCGAAGCGCACGCCCGCGATCGCCGCGCGTTACGCGACCGAGTTCAACCTCGGGTTCCGCGGCGAAGACGAGATCGTCGCGAAGTTCGACGGCGTGCGCCGGGCCTGCGAGGCGATCGACCGCGATCCGGCGACGCTCAAGCTCTCGGTCGCGCTGCCCACCGTCGTCGCGACCGACGAGGCGGCCTACCTCCGACGCCTCGCGGCGATCGACGCCGACCCCGACACCTTCGCCGACGTGAACGTCGCCGGCACGCCGACGGCCGCGATCGACAAGATCGAGCGCCTGCGCGAGCTCGGCGCCGACCGCGTCTACCTGCAGACGGTCGACCAGCTCGACCTGGAGCACGTCGAACTGCTCGGCACCGAGGTGCTCCCCCGGCTCGGCGGCCGAGCATGAGCCCCGAGCCCGGCGCCGCGAACTCGGGAGGCCCGGCCGACGTGACGCCGGGCCTCTACGAGCATTACAAGGGCAACCGGTACGAGGTGCTCGAGCTCGCGCGCCACTCCGAGACCGAGGAGTGGTTCGTCGTCTACCGGGCGCTCTACGGCGACCACGGAGTCTGGATCCGCCCGCTCGACATGTTCGCCGAGACGATCGAGATCGACGGCGCCCGCGTGCCGCGCTTCCGGCCGGTCGACGCATCGTGAGCTCGAAGCGGAACCCGAGTACGCGCCGGCCCCGCCGGATCGATGCGCCTCCGATGGCACCCCACCTCGGACGACGGGCGCACCGATGATCCGCGCTCCCCGGAACCGCATCCGTCGCTCGACGGCCATCGTCGCCGGCGCCGCCCTCCTGGTGATCCCCCTCTGCGGTTGCACGCTCCTCCCGCGGCCGAGCGGCGCGCCGGCAGTCACCGCCACCTCGCAGCCGTTCGAGTCGTCGGTGACCGACGCCCTTATCGCATCGGATCCGCGCGTGGTCGATGCCAGTCCCATCGTCTTCCAATCGGGCTTCAGCAAGATGATGTCGCTCGCCGTGATCTTCACGGGCGACGAGCCGGTCTCGACCGAGACGCTCGAATCGGTGCTCGTGGCCGCCTGGGGCGTCGCGCCCGACTCGGTCGAGGGCCTCGAGATCATCGCACGCGCGGCGGGCGGCGACGAGCCCCTGCTCGACCTCTCGACGGCGGTGGCCGGGCTGCCCGACGATCTCGACTACGTCTTCAGCGGAAGCCTGACGATGATGTCGGATTCGCTCGACCGGCTCGCCGGATGATCGGCCTGCGCCCGTCGGCACCGACCACCCCGAACGGTGGCGAGGCGGCCCCGTGTTCCGGATGATCCTGCCCACGACGATTCCCGACGTGCTCGCTGCGGAGGCGCAGGCCGGCGCGCAGGTCCGCCCGATCGACGCCGACGGTGCCGCCGAGCGCACGCGCGCAGACTACGGCCGAACCTCGCGATGGGTGCTGGGCCTCGTGGGCACCATCGGTGCACTGGTTGCAGTGCTCATCGCCAGCTTCGCGGTCTCGGTGCTCGCCTCAGGCGTCGATCCGCTCGGCGACCTGGTGTTCGCCGGGTTCGTGGGCCTGGTCGGCGCGGCCTTCGGCGTGCCGGCGGTCTGGCTCCTCATCGCACTGCATCGCTCCGGACGCAGGCTCGCGCGGGCGACCGCCTACTGGTCGGCGCTCCCCTATCACCAGGGCCGCCGAACGCCGACGCGCGGCGACTGGTTCGGCGTGCGCTTCGTCGGGTTCTCGGCCGACCTCCTGCCGCGCCTGATCTCGTCGTCTCTCGCGGGGCTCGCCGCGATCTTCGCCGCCGCCGGAGGCATCCGTGCGCTGGTCGTCGTCGCACCTGCCTGGGAGACGTTCATGTGGGCCGGCTTCGCCGTGCTGCTCGGTGCCGTCTGCGCCGGTCAGTTCGGCGGCGTGCAGCGCATCCAGAACGGCATGCTCGCGCGCGACCCGGCCTGACGCTCGGCGGGCGCCGCGGCATCCGCGCATCGAAGCGGCGAGGTCGGCGAGGTCGGCGGCGGCGAGGTCGGTTCAGCCCTTCGGATGCCGCGGCGACCGCCTGCTGATCGCGACGCCGATGAGGCACAGCGCGCCGCCGACCATGCCGAGCAGCGTCGGCAGCTCCCCGAGCAGGAGCCAGCTCAGCAGCACCACGATCGCGGGCACCGCGAGCGTCGCGGACGCCGTGAGCCCGGCCGGCGTGCGCTTCAGCACGTACGCCCAGAGCAGGAACGCGACGGCCGTCGGGAACACCCCGAGGTAGGCCGTCGCCCAGACCGCCGGTGCCGGGGCGACCGCGAACTCGCCGACCGCCTGCGGCAGGAACGGGAGCAGCACGGCCGCTCCGATCGCACAGCCGACCCAGGTCGCGCTCAGCGCGTCCGCCGTGCGCAGCGCGACCTTCTGCACGAGCACGCCGAGCGCGTAGAGCACGGCCGCGAGGATGCCGAGCGCGATGCCGAGCGGATCGCTGTGCGCGCCGACGCCTCCGGTCGCGATGACGACGACGCCGACGAAGGCCACGAGCATGCCGATCATGAGCGAGCGCGGGAAGCCCTCCTTGAGGAGGGCCCCCGCCGCGACCGCCACAAGCAGCGGCGCGATGTTCACGAGCATCGCCGCCGTACCCGCGTCGAGGTGGCGTTCGGCGAGGTTCAGCACCAGCGTGTAGCCCGCGAACCACAGCACGCCGTAGAGCGCGATGAGCGCGAGCGTGCGCCCGCGCGGCAGGGGCGGCCTGCGGATGAGGGCGACCGCGACGAGCGCGGCGGCGCCGACGAGCTGTCGTCCGAGCGCGAGCGGCCCCGGCGAGATCGCGTCGCCCACGAACCGGATCGCGATGAACGCCGAGGCCCACAGCACGAGCACGACGGCCATCGCGGCGAGCACGGGCCATCCGGTCGCGGTGCGCTCGGCCGGAAGGGCGGCTGCCGCCATCGGTGCGGGAACGGACGACGGTGCGGGACTGGTGCGCATGCCTCGAGCCTGCTCGACTTGATGATGCAGCACAAGCGAACGATCGTTGGCATTGATGTAGCAGGACTGTAGTATCTGGCCATGGTCGACCCGCACCGCCTCAGCGTCTTCCGCACCGTTGTGCAGACCGGTTCCATCAACCGGGCGGCATCACGGCTCGGCTACACGGCCTCCGCGGTGAGCCAGCACGTGAGCGCGCTGCAGCGCGAGACCGGGCTGACGCTCGTCGAACGCCGCGGGCGCGGCATCGTGCCCACCGCCGCGGGCGTCGCCGTCGCCGAGCGCGCGGCACGCGTGCTCGACCACCTCGCCGACTTCGACGGCGCGGTCGACGACCTGCGCACCGGCCGAACGGGCACGGTGCGCATCGGAACCTTCTCGTCGGCGAACCGCGCCTGGTTGCCGCAGGTCGTGGCCACCCTCGCCCGCGAGTTCCCGCAGCTCAGGCTCGAGCTCGCGCTGATCGAGTTCCGCGGCCAGCTCACCGGAGACCCCGACATCGAACTCTACGTCGCCGAGTCGGTGCGCGCCGACCGCGATCCGACCGCCGCCGAGGGCGCCGCCGACGCGTACGACCTCGAAGAGCTCCGCGTCGAGGGCTACGTCGTCGTCGTGCCCGAGACCCACGCGCTCGTCGGGCGAACGGGCGTGGCGCTCGCCGAGCTCGCCGACGAACCGTGGGTCGACAACGACCACAGCCGGGGCCCGTGCCGCGAGATCGTCATGTCGTCCGCCGCGACGGCGGGCTTCGCCCCGCGCTTCCGCATCCACGCGCCCGACTACACCAGCGCCTTCGACTACGTCGCGACCGGCATCGGGGTGACCGTGCTCCCCCGCCTCGGCGCGATCGCCCAGCCACCCGGCACCGTCATGATCCCGATCACGGATGCCGCGGCGCACCGCCGCATCATGATGCGCGTCAAGCGCACGATGCGCACGAACCCGGCCGTGCAGCGTGCGGCCGAGCTGCTGCGCGCGGCATCCGCCCCGACCGACTGATCGGAGCGGATGACGCGCGGCGAGCTCAACTCGAGGTGCAGGCGCGCCCGTTCAGCGAGAACTGCCATGGCTCGGTCGCGGCGCCGACACCGGCGACGACGAGCAGCGTCTTCTTGCCCGGCGCGAGCCTGGCCAGCCGCTTCGGCGCGTCCACGGTCACGTCGGCGCCGTGCTGCGCGTACGAGCCTCCGAGCACTCCCGTGACGCGTTGCGAGCCGTCGAAGCTCCATGCGAGGCGCCAGGGTTCGATCGCGGTGGTGCCGCGATTCTGGATCACGAGCACGGCGGTGAACCCGCGCCCGATCTTCGCGCCGGTGACCGAGACATCGCAGACGAGCGGCGAGATCGACGGAGCCGCGAGCGAGACGAGCTCCCGCGCCTGCTGGGTGAACCACTGACCGGCGGCCGGGTCCTCGATGCCGCGCGCGGGATCGAGCGGTCCGGCGGTGCCGCGATAGCACTTGCCGTCGGACTCGCCGGGCACCTTGATCCAGAGATAGGCGTCGACGAGCGGAACCCCGGTCTCGGTGCTCGGCTGCACGCCCAGGCCTCGGGCGGGCGGGTTGCACCAGTCCTCGTGCGTCGGATACGTGTCGGCCGGATACTGCCACGGTCCGAGGCCGTTGCGACTCGTGTCGATCACGAACCGGGTGGTCGGCTCGACGCCGCCGAGGATCGACCGGTAGCGCGAGTCGACGCCGCTCGTGTTCACCGCGAGGTCTGCGGCGTTCGCGCTCCACTCGGCGTACTGCGTCATCGAGGTGCCCTGCCACCCGGTGTCGGGCCCGCCGTTCCAGTACTGGTTCCCGCAGTCGGCGAATGCCGTCGAGGCCTGGTTCACCTCGGTCGCGTAGGCGATGCACGACGAGACCCACGTGCCGAAGGCGGTCGAGTTCGCCGTGAACTGGTAGTTCGACGCGTTCAGGAAGAACCCGTCGGCGCGCTCCACGCCGGCCTTGATGAGGCGATCCGAGATCTCGCCGACGTTCAGCCAGCTGGCGCCGGTTCCGTCGAGGTAGACGGATGTCGCGGCGCCGGCCTTCAGCTGATCGACGGCGCCGTTCAGCTGCACGAAACGATCCGGGCCGGCCGTCGCCGGGTCGAGCTCGGCGGGCTGGCACCACTCCTGCACGCCGTCGAGGGTCGTGTAGTGCGGGATGATGCCGACGCCGTCGGGCTCGAGGATCACCGTGGCCGGACGGCCGGCGATGCCCGCGACGACCCCGTCGACCCAGGCGAGGTAGGCGGCCGTGTCGGCCGCGCCACCCGCGGAGTACTGCGCGCAGTCGCGGAACGGCAGGTTGTAGACCACGATCACGGGCATCTCGCCGCGAGCAGACGACCGGTCGACGATGGCGTCGACGGCGGCCTCCGCCTCGGCGGGCGTGCCCTTCGTGATCCACGAACCGGAGGGGATGCTGCCGAGCAGTTGCGCGTCGGCACGGGCCTGCCCGCCGAGCTGCTGCGCGGCTTCGAGCGTCGTGCTGAAGGGACCGACGTAGAGCGTCGCTCCGGCAAGGCCGTCGGACTCGTCGGCGCTGGCCGGCGCGGCCACCGCCGAGAGGGTCGCGGCCACGAGGCCGGCCGCGGCGACCGCCGCCCACGGACGCCAGGAGTATCGGGCACCGGATGTCATCGTCACGCTCCATTGATCTTCATCGACCACCGCACGCCGAAGCGACGGGGAACCTCGCCATCTCACTTCGTGAGAGCGCTCTCATCGTCGAGAGCGATCCTCACGATTCCGTGAACTGGCACCCCTGTCAAGGGGACACCGCAGACTGACGCGAATCCGGACGGCGTCGACGGCGACCGGAGACGACGAAGAGGCCGCCCGAAGGACGGCCTCTTGACGAGTTCCGCAACGTGCGACAACGACCGATGGTGGAGATGGGGGGAATTGAACCCCCGTCCATCGCTGAGTTTCCACGCCTTCTCCGGGCGCATCCTGTGCAAGCGTTCTGCTCGGCCCCGACCTTTGCCACAGGCACCTAAGTCGACAGGCCCAGCCTGAAGAAAGTCCCACACGGCGCTCAGGCGACGACGTGCAGCGAGTTTCCTAGATGACGCCAGCGACCGGGGCGGAAACGAACCCGGGCTGACGGACTATCGAGCTCGCTTAAGCAGCGAGGGCGAAGTCGGACTGCGTCTTATTGGCAGTTATTTTTTCCAGAGATCGTTTACGAGATAACCCTGGATCCTCGGCCCGCTTCTCGTGGGTACACAGACGATGTCGAAACCGATCATCCCCATGTCGCGCCGCCGGAAGAACCGGCTGACGGGCCGTTGTCGCACGCTGTGGAGTTTCCAATGCCGCCCGACCCGAAGGTTGCGCGGCCTTACAGACTACAACAGCGGGCGCACCCTGTCATTCCCGACCCGGGCGGCCCGGGGCATCCGATGCCTTCGCGGAGCGGATTCCGTCGCGAACGGATGCCGCGGGCCCGCCCGTCATCGTTCATCGGCCCGTAACCTACGGCGAGCGCGGAGCACGTAGCGTCCCTGCATGGCCACGATGCACGCGACCGAGGCCCGACCGGCGTCACCGATGATGCAGGGCGGGCGGGGGAACCCGACGTGATCGGGCGCGTCGATCCGTTCATCGGAACCGAGGCCACGGCGCTCCCGCCGCAGACGGGGCTCGCGGCCACCTGGTGGTGGCCGAAGCCGCAGGTCGGCAACACGCATCCGGGTGCCGCCTACCCGCTCGGCATGGTGTCGGCGTGCGCGTACTCGGGCGCCTATCCCACGGGGTACGGGCGCTACGACCTCGGCACCGAGGGCCTGCCGGTCGAGTTGCACGACCGGCCCGTGGCATCCGGGTTCACGCACTTCCAGCAGTCGGGCACGGGGGCGATCCGCAAGTACTACAACTACTTCCGCGTGACGCCCATGATCGAGCCGCTCGACGAGCTCGGCCGGCAGTGGGACATCGTCGACGAAGCGGCGGAGCCCGGGTACTACCAGGCGACCCTCGAGAACGGCATCCGGGCCGAACTGACGGTGGGGCCCAAGAGCGCGGTGCACCGGTACACGTTCCCGCGGCATCGCAACGCCCGCGTCGTGATCGACTTCTCGCTCGGGGGCCTCGGCATCCCGTACGGCGAGACCATCCCGCTGCGGGCGAAGCTCGAGTCCATCGCGCCGGGCGTCGCGCAGGGCGAGATCGTCGTCGAGGGCACGCCGCTCGCGGTCTACATCGAGTGCGACGCGAGTGCGTGGCGGCAGATGCTCTGGTACGACCGACGATTGATGCCGGGCGGCACGCGACTCGCGTTCGACCACATCCGACCGACGACCCTGCGACCGTTCGGCCTCATGTGGGCCGGGCCGAGCGAACCGGGGCAGTCGATCGAGGTGCGCATCGGCTTCTCGCTGCGCGGCGTCGAGCAGGCGAAGGCGAACCTGCGGGCCGACTGCGGCGAGGGGCACTCGAGGTTCACCCCGAGGCGCGAGCGCACGCGCAAGACCTGGCGTCGGCAGCTGAAGTCGATCACGGTCGACGCGCCGAGCGCCGAGCGCGACACGGTGTTCTCGACGGCGCTCTACCACTCGCTCATCAAGCCGTGCCTCGCCCCGGAGGAGAGCCCGTTCTGGCCCGCCGACGGCCCGTTCGTGTTCGACCTGTCGACCATGTGGGACATCTACCGCACCCAGTTGCCGCTCATCACCGCGCTCATGCCCGAGCGCGCGATCGAACTCGGCACGGCGCTGCTGACGATCTGCGAGGAGGAGGGCAACTTCCCGATCGGCTACCGCATGGCGCGCGGCAGCGACCGGTTCTCCCGGCAGGGCAGCGCGCTCGCGCAGACCTTCCTCGCCGACCTGTGCCAGCTCGACCTGCCCGGCGTCGACTGGGACTGGGCGCTCGTGCACATGCACGCCGACCTCCGCCGCACCTACGGCGAGGACTTCCTGCTGCGCGGGCACGCGCATCCGATCAGCCACACGCTCGACCTCGCGTTCGGGTACTGGTGCACGTCGAAGGTGGCCGAACGGGTCGGCGACCGTGCACTCGCCAAGCAGTTCGTCGGCCTCTCCGCTCGGTGGCGCAACGCGTTCGACCCCGAGACGGGCCTGCTCGTCGACTCGACGTTCTACGAGGGCAGCCGGTACAACTACTCGTTCCGCCTCCTGCACGACATGCGCGGGCGCATCGACCTCGCGGGCGGCGACGAGCGGTTCGTCGACATGCTCGACCGCTTCTTCGGCTTCGGCGCCGAACCGGTGCGCCAGCCCGGCGTCAGGCCCGACCTCGACGAGCTCACGGCCGGCTACGCGCTCGGCAGGTTCGAAGGCATGAACAACGAGCCCGACATGGACGCCCCGTGGGCGTACCACTACGCCGGACGCCCCGATCGCACCGCCGAGGTGGTGCATGCCGCGGTGCAGCAGCAGTTCGGCATAGGTCGCGGCGGCCTGCCGGGCAACGACGACTCCGGCGGCCTGAGCTCGTGGTACGTCTGGGCCTCGCTCGGACTCTTCCCCGTCGCCGGGCAGAACCTGTTCCTCGTGAACGCGCCGGCGCACGCCGAGAGCCGCATCGCGATGAGCGGCGGCGATCTGGCGATCGAGACGACGGGATTCGTCGAGCCCGGCCACGACGGCCCGCCGCAGTACGTGCAGTCGGTGCACCTGAACGGCGACCCGATCGATCGCACCTGGCTCCGCGGCGACGAGGTGCACCGCGGCGGCCGATTACTCGTCGCGCTCGGGCCGGAGCCCGGCGCGTGGGGCACGAGCGCCCGACCGCCGTCGACCCCGAGCGGATGACCCGGCACGACCGCCAGCGCTGAAAGGAACCGTCATGAGCAGCAAGCCACGCAACCGCCTCGTCATCGTCAACCGCGCCGACCCCGTCATCTGCGGGCACTCGGTCGAGGGCCGCAATCTCGCCGAGGCCGCGATCGAGCGCGGCTTCGACGAGGTTCGCATCATCACCTGGCCGATCGACCGCCTCGAGGCCACCGGACTGCCGCTGAAACCGCTCGACACGATGCTGCCCTACAGCGAGGGCATCTTCGTCGAGCGCCCCGACCCGGTCGGCGACTACAAGGTGCCTGACGGCCGATACCTCGCGGGCATCACTGGTCGGCTCATCGAGCTGTTCACCGACGGCGTGCCGACCGTCTGCCTCTCGCTCTACCTGAGCCCCCACACGATCGCCGTCGCCGACGCCGTGCGCGCCGCGTGGAACACGGGGCTCCCCGTCAACGTGACGACGATCGCCGAGGCCGTCGGGTCGGATGTCACGAACGTCGTGCGCTCGTGCGTCGAGGAGGGCCGGTTCGGCGCGGCCGCGCACGTGCTCTCGAGCTACCTCTCGCAGGATCACTGCGTGGCCGTCTCGGAGTACACGCGCGACCTCATCGTCTCGTCCGCGGCCGAGATCGACGCCGTGCACGGCACGGCGTTCGCGGAGCAGTGCCGCCAGCGCATCGACATCTCGTACCCCGCGATCGACACCTCCGCGTACGTCGACCTCGATCCGGCGGTCGTCGAGGCGACGCTCGCGATGCGCGAGCTCGACCGCGACGGCTACGTGCTGTTCCTCTCACGGCTGACGAAGGCGAAGGGTGTCGACGACCTCATCACGGGATTCGAGCGCACGGCGGCGAACGAGCGGCTGAAGCTGGTGGTCGTGGGCCGCGGACCCGAGGAGCAGGCGCTCCGCGCATTCGCCGCGGCCTCCCCCGTCGCCGACCGGATCGTGTTCTTCGACGACGTCGACGACGCCGAGAAGCCCTATCTCATGGCCGGCTGCGCGGCGTACGTGCTGCCCAGCAAGCCGCGACCCGAGTTCGTCGAGACCTTCGGCATCGCCCTCGCCGAGCAGATGCTCGCCGGCGGCGGCGCCGTGATCACGACCGACACGGGCGGCATCATCGAGGCCGTCGGCGACCACGCGGCGATCGTGCCCGTCGACGACCCCGACGCGATCGCCGCGGCCATCGACGCCGCCCTCGCGCTCACGCCGACCGAACGGGCCGAGCGCGCGACCGCTGCGCGAGCCTACGCCCTGCAGTTCGACCGCGGCGTGGTGTTCGAGCGGCTCTTCGACCGGGCGGGAGCGCTCCCGGCACGCCTGCCCGTCTGAGCCGGCGGGGGGGGCCCCCCCCCGGGGGGGGCCCCCCCCCCCCCCCCCGGGCTCAACAAACCCCCCAGGCGGGGGCGGGAACCAGGGGGGGGAAT
>NZ_JBHVTI010000001.1:841180-972518 GCF_042884735.1 Agromyces sp. NPDC058110
TTGGTGTGGCGGGGCTGTGCGGGGGGGGGGGCGCCCCCCCGCCCGCGGGGGGGCGGGGGGGGGGGGGGGGGCGCGGGGGGGGGGGGGCCCCCCCCGCCACCCCTCGGTGTCCGAACCTCGGCCTAGGCTGGGCTCGTCGAAGAGGGGGAATCATGCAGACCACCATCACCGTCACCGGTCGCGCCGAGACCCGGGTCGAGCCCGAGCTCGCAGCCGTCACCCTCTCGGTCGGCGGATCGGGCGAGGCCCGCGACGACGTCATCGCCCGCACGGGGGCCGCGCACGAGCGCCTGCTCGCCGCGGTGCGCGAGCTCGAGGCATCCGGCGCCCTCGACTCGTGGTCGGCACCGCAACTGCGCGTGTGGTCGCATCGGCCGTGGAACGCCGACGGCCGGCAGCTGCCGCTCGTGCACGAGGCGACCGCCGACGTCGAGGTCGTCTTCCGCGACTTCGACCGCCTCGGCGAGTGGCTGGGCACCGCGTCCGGCTCCCCCGAGCTCACGGTCGGCGGCATCGACTGGCGAGTGACGGAGGCCACGCGCGCGGGCGCCCGGGAGTCCGCGCAGCGCGCCGCGGTGGCCGATGCGGTCGCCAAGGCCGGCGTGTACGCCTCGGCGCTCGGGCTCGGCACCCCGGTCGCGATCGAGGTGACCGATCACGGACGGCTCGGCCCGGCTCCGTCACCCATGCCGAAGGCCATGATGATGCGCGCGGCGGCGGATGTCAGCGGCGCTGCCGTGACCGAGTTCGCGCCGCAGGACCTCGTCATCGAGGCCTCCGTCGACGCGAGGTTCGTGGCCGAACCGGCCTGAGACTGCAGGGCCGGCGCCGCAGGGTTGGTCGGAATTGAAAACCGCATGCAACTTGGTATTGTGATCGGCGCCCCACCGACGCACTGCAAAGGAGCAGCATGGCCACGCCAACCCCCACGGCCGATTCGCCCGCATCATCCGCCCCGCCGAAGTTCGACGCCCGCAAGCGTCGACGCAGGCGCGCGCTCGTCATCGCGGGCTCCGTCATCGGCGCACTCGCGCTCGTGATCGGCGGCCTCGCCGCCTGGTTCCTGTACACCCCCACGCCGGCGGAGCCGCGGCTCGCGGCGACGGTCGAACAGCACACCGTGACCGTCGACGGCCTCGAGCGCACCTACACCACCGTCGTGCCCGACGACCTGCCTGCGAACGCCCCCGCGATCCTCGCGTTCCACGGCTCGAACTCGAACGGCGACCAGATGCGGACGGTGACCGGCTACCGGTTCGACGAGCTCGCCGTCGAGCGCGGCTTCGTCGCGATCTACCCCGACGGCTATGAGAAGACCTGGCACGACTGCCGCACCTCGACCCCGTACCCGGCGCGTCTGGACGACATCGACGACCTCGCCTTCACCGAGGCGATGATCGATGCAACCGAGGCCGACTACGGCATCGACCGTTCGCGCGTCTTCGCGACCGGGCTCTCCAACGGCGGACACTTCTCGATGCGCCTCGGCGTCGAGCGCCCCGACCTCGTGAAGGGATTCGCCGCGTTCGCTGCCGCCTACCCCGAGCCGTCGAACTTCTCGTGCACCGACTCGGGCGCCCCTGAGGCCGCGATGTTCGTGCTCGGCACGGCCGACCCGATCAATCCCTTCGCCGGAGGCAAGGCGAGCGCGTTCGGCAGCGACCTCGGCATGGTCAACTCCGCGGAGGCCTCGGCGCGCCTCTGGGCCGAGCGCAACGGCCTCGACGCCGAACCCGAGGTCGAGAAGGTGAAGGACGGCGTCGAGACCGACGACACCGACGTGACCCGCACGGTCTACGGCGACGGCACCTCCACCCCGGTCGTGCTCTACGCGGTCGAGGGCGGCGGTCACGTCGTGCCCAACCCGAACTACTCGCAGCCGCGCATCATGGGCGGCACCACCCAGGACCTCGACGGCCCGCTCGCGGCGGTCGAGTTCTTCCTCGGACTCGACTGAGCACCGACGATCACCCGGTTCCGTCGGGCGCGCCGGAAGGCGTGCCCGACGGCGTGTTCACCGGGACCAGACGCGCTGGCGCGCCCGACGCACTCAGGGGCCAGCGGGCCGGCGGGCCGGCGGCTGGACCTCAGTCGGCGACGACGAGCACCTGCTCGAGGCGGGCGAGTTCGTCGAGCGTCAGGCCCGACGCCAGCAGGTACTCCCGCGCAGAGCCGTGCGCCCGCTCGATGGTCTCGATGGCACCCTCGATCGCCTCGCGCGGGCTGCCGCCCATGAGCGTGCGCAGTGCGGGGGTGTCGGGCACGCCGTAGCGGCCGATGAGCGCGATCATCTCCTCGAGCCACTCGCCCGCGAGGTTGCCCTCGGTGCGCGCGTAGTCGTCGATGACGGCCTCCCGGTCGACACCCACGGCGAGCAGGGCCACGGCGACGACGACACCGGTGCGGTCCTTGCCGGCGGTGCAGTGCACGAGCACGCTCCGGTCGCCCGCACTCGCGATCTCGCGCACGGCGTCGACCACGACGGGCGCGTGCATCGTCACGATGCGGTCGTAGAGCGCCTCGAGCGAGATGCCGGCAGCGCCCTGCGAGGCGCCCGAGCCCTCGAAGACGGGCAGGCGCAGCACCTCGACGTCGAGGCCGTCGATGTCGTCGGGCATGCGCGCGGCCTCGTTCTCGTCGCGCAGGTCGATGATGATGCCGACGCCGAGTTCGCGAAGCTGCGCCCGACCCTCGTCGCCGATGCGGTAGAGGCCGTCTGAGCGGTAGAGCACGCCCTCGCGCACCGTGCCGGTGGCGGCGGGCAGACCGCCGACGTCACGGAAGTTGTAGGTGCCGGCAACCGGGATGCGCGTCGAGGTCTCCACCCCGCGAGCCTATCCCCCACGGCCGACCGGGAGGCTGGGAATCCGATCGGCGCCCCGAAGCCCTACTCGCCCAGGTGCCGCCGGCTCGAGATCGCGCGATCCGCCTCGCGCTTGTCCTGCTTCTCGCGCAGCGCCTGACGCTTGTCGTACTCGCGCTTGCCCTTCGCGACGGCGATCTCGACCTTGGCGCGGCCGTCGGCGAAGTAGATCTGCAGCGGCACGAGGGTGTAGCCGCCCTCCTTCGTCTTGTGGCTGATCTTCACGATCTCCTGCTTGTGCAGCAGGAGCTTGCGCTTGCGCCGGGGCGCGTGGTTGTTCCACGTGCCCTCGGTGTACTCGGGGATGTGCACCGCGTCGAGCCACATCTCGCCGCCGTCGATGAACGCGTAGCCGTCGACGAGCGACGCGCGACCCTCGCGCAGCGACTTCACCTCGGTGCCGGTGAGCACGATGCCCGCCTCGTAGGTGTCCTCGATCGTGTAGTCGTGGCGCGCCTTGCGGTTGGTCGCCACCACCTTCTGACCGCGTTCCCTGGGCACGGCATGCTCCTTCTGCTCGACGGATGCCCCGGCATCCGGAGCAGCCTTTCACTCTAGTGCACGCGCGAGGGCCGTTCGGCAGCGGCGACCCCGATCCGGCCGGGTGGGTGCGGTCGGATGCCGCGGCATCCGCTCAGACGCGGAGGTACCGCCTGATCGCGATGCCGGCCGACAGCGCCGCGAGCAGCACGCCGACCACGATGAGCAGCGGCACCACGAGCAGCGCGTCGCCGAGGTCGACGAACGTGAACGACAGGCGGTCGGCGAGGTAGCCCTGCACGAAGAAGTGGACGATCGCCACCACCGCGCCGCCGGCGAGCACCGAGCCGATGAGCCCCGCGAACACGCCCTCGAGGATGAACGGCGTCTGGATGAAGCGGTTCGAGGCGCCGACGAGCCGCATGATGCCGAGCTCCCGACGACGCGAGAACGCCGACAACCGGATCGTCGTCGCGATGAGCAGCGCCGCCGCGACGAGCATGATCGCCGCGATCGCGATGGCCGTGTAGCTCGCCGCGTTCAGCACGTCGAAGATCTGGTCGAGGTAGCGCCGCTGGTCGACGACCTGTTCGACGCCGGCGAGCCCCGCGAGCGCCTCGACGAGCACGTCGGACTGCGAGGGGTCGACGAGGTTGACCCAGAACGTCTCGTTCAGCACCTCGGGCGTCACGTAGTCGGCCGCGGGGGTGCCCGCGAACTGCTCCTGGAAGTTCTCGTAGGCCTGCTGGTGGTCCTCGAAGTAGTACTCGTCGATGAACGGCGCGAGCGTGTCGGAGGTGAGCTGCGCCTCGATCGCGTCCTTCTGCTCGGGCGTGGCCTCGCCGTCGACGCAGCCGGCCGCCGTCGAGACCGACGTGCACAGGTAGACCGCGACCTGCGCCCGGTCGTACCAGTAGTTCTTCATCTGCGCGATCTGCAGCTGCAGCAGCGCGGCGGTGCCGACGAACGTCAGCGAGATGAAGGTCACGAGCACGACCGAGACGACCATGGTGATGTTGCGCCGCAGGCCGTTGCCGGCCTCGGCGAGCACGAGTCCGAACCTCATCGCGTCGGGCCCACTTCCTGGTCGTCGTCGCCCTCGCGCGGCCCGCCTGGGGCTCTCAGTCCGAGTCGTTCGGCGAGCGTGAGGTGCTGCTTCGCATCGGTCGGGGCATCCTTCTCGGAGTCGGTTCCGGATGCCTCGCCCTCGCCGGGTTCACCGCCGTCGCCGGAGGTCTCGGCGCCGTCGCCGGCGGAGCCCCGCGGGATCTCGATCGACGCGGTCGCCGCGGCCGTGATCTCGGCCGCCGCGTCGGTCACCTCGTCGGTGGCCTCGGGCTCGACGTACAGCGGCTGGCTCTGCTGCATCATCTCGGGGGTCACCTTCGGCGCGGCCGCGGTGACGGTCGGCGGGGTCTCGGGCGCGGCCACGATGGGCGCCGCCTGCTCGGCCTCGGCCTGCTTCTTCGATCGGCGGGTGCGCTTCTGCTTCGCTCCGGATTCCGCGGCGACGGCGGCGGCCGCCGCGGCGTCGCGTTCGCGCTGCTCGTGCACGAGCGCCGCCGAGGCGGCCTCGGCTGCGGCGACGGCCGCCGCTGCGGCGGCCGCGTCGTCGTCGACGGGCAGCGTGCCCTGCACGGCGCCGTAGCCCGCCGAGCGCTCGTCGCGCACGATGTCGCCGGCCGACAGCTCGATCACCCGACGGCGCATCTCGTTGACGATGCCGGCCTCGTGCGTGGCCATGACGACGGTGGTGCCGCCCGCGTTGATGCGCTCGAGCAGGGTCATGATGCCGGCCGACGTGACCGGGTCGAGGTTGCCGGTCGGCTCGTCGGCGAGCAGGATCTGGGGCTTGTTCACGATGGCGCGCGCGATCGCGACGCGCTGCTGCTCTCCGCCCGAGAGCTCGTGGGGCATGCGCTTGCCCTTGCCGTCGAGGCCGACGAGCTTCAGGGTCTCGGGCACGGCCGTGTGGATGTACCCGCGCGACTTGCCGATCACGCGCAGCGTGAAGGCGACGTTCTCGTAGACGGACTTGTCGCGCAGCAGCCGGAAGTCCTGGAACACGACGCCGAGGTCGCGCCGGAAGTACGGCACCTTGCGGCTCGAGATCGAGCCCAGGTTCTGGCCGAGCACGTGGATCGTGCCCTTCGACGGCTTCTCCTCCTTGAGGATCAGCCGCAGGAAGCTGGACTTGCCGGAGCCCGATGCGCCCACGAGGAACACGAACTCGCCGCGGAGGATCTCCACGCCGATGTCGTTCAGCGCGGGCTTCGCCTGCCCGGGGTAGGTCTTGGTGACGGAGTCGAAGCGGATCATCGCGTTCGAGCCTAAGCACCGAAGTGCCGCAGCGGGTCAGCGACTCGCATTTGCCCGAAGGTCGTGGCGCGGATTCACGGTGCGTTCACGCGCGAACGGCGCGACGCGGCATCCGGAACCGGGCTCAGTCGTCGTCTTTGCGCTTGCGCCACTTGATGCCGGCCGCGATGAGGCCGTCGAGGTCGCCGTCGAACACCGAGGCCGGGTTGCCGACCTCGTAGCCCGTGCGCAGGTCTTTCACGAGCTGCTGGCCGTAGAGGAAGTACGAGCGCATCTGGTCGCCCCAGCTCGCCGTGATGGTGCCGGCGAGCTCCTTCTTCTTCGCGGCCTCCTCTTCGCGCTTGAGGAGGAGTAGTCGCGTCTGCAGCACGCGCATGGCGGCTGCACGGTTCTGGATCTGCGACTTCTCGTTCTGCATCGACACGACGAGGCCGGTGGGGATGTGCGTGAGGCGCACGGCCGAGTCGGTCGTGTTGACCGACTGTCCGCCGGGGCCCGACGAGCGGAAGACGTCGACGCGGATGTCGTTCTCGGGGATGTCGACCTCGACGGCCTCCTCCATGACGGGGATGACCTCGACGGCGGCGAAGCTCGTCTGCCGCTTGTCGGCCGAGCCGAACGGGCTGATGCGCGCGAGGCGGTGGGTGCCGGCCTCGACCGAGAGCGTGCCGTAGGCGTAGGGCACGTCGATCTCGAAGGTGGCCGACTTGATGCCGGCGCCCTCGGCGTACGAGGTGTCCATGACCTTGACGGGGTACTTGTGCCGCTCGGCCCAGCGCAGGTACATGCGCATGAGCATCTCGGCGAAGTCGGTGGCGTCGTCGCCACCTGCGCCCGAGCGGATCGTGACGACCGCGCCGCGCGGGTCGTACTCGCCGTCGAGCAGGGTCTGCACCTCGAGCTGGCCGACGACCTCTTCGAGGGCGGCGAGCTCCTGACGCGCCTCGGCCGCCGAGTCCTCGTCGTCCATCTCGAGGGCGAGCTCGACGAGCACGTCGAGGTCGTCGAGGCGCTGCTCGACGTCGGTGATGCGCTTGAGGTCGGCCTGGCGGTGGCTGAGCGCGCTCGTCACCTTCTGGGCGGCGGCGGGGTCGTCCCAGAGGTCGGGCTTGCCGGCCTCTTCGGACAGACGGGCGATGTCGGCCTTGACGGCTTCGACGTCGACGACGGCGCTGATATCGCGGAAGGTGGAGCGCAGCGCGGCGATCTCCTGCGTGAGGTCAAGATCCAACATGGCCCCTCCAGCCTAGTCGCGCCGGGTTCGGCACGAGAACGCGGCCGAGCGGATGCCTCGGCGGGGCGTTCAGCCCGAGAAGGTCGCCATCCAGACGATGGCGCCCTGCGCGAGGAAGATGAAGCCGCCGAGCAGCAGGGCCACGAGCGAGACCCATGACGGCCCGGTCGCCGGGTCGACCCGGAGCTGGCGACGCGCCACGAGCCCGAGCACCACGGCGACGAACGAGGCGACCAGCGCCGGGATCGCGGGCAGCAGCAGCGAGACGACCGCGGCGACGAGGCCGAAGATCGCGATGCGCGAGGTCGATCGTCCGAATCGTGCACGGCCCTGGGCGTCGGAGGTCATGGGTCCAGTCAAACGCATTCGACCGGGTGCTCGCTCCGAAGCCGGTGCCGGCGTCGGTCACGTGGCCGACGGTCAGCCGACCGGGATCGTGGTCGACCCGAAGTCGTGGATCGTGTACCGCCCGCAGTCCACGGTCGTGGCATCGTCGAGGCTCACGCCCTCGGGCAGCACGAACTCGGCGCTCTGGGAGTCGGTCACGAGATACGACACCGCGGTCGTGTCGAAGTCGGTGCGGTTCACGAGCCACTCGTACGGATGCAGGTCGTGGGTCACCTGCAGCAGCGTCGCCGGGTCGGCGGCGTACGCCTTCGGCGCGCGCACGGTCCAGAACTGGCCGGCACCGTGGCGGTCGGTCGCGTCGACCCAGTCGACGACGCACGCGAGCGAGTCCGCCGCGGCCCGGGCGGGGGTGGGGGTCGTCGCCAGGCGTGCCGCGCCGACCCCGCCGAGCACGAGCATGACGACGGATGCCGCGGCGAGCGCCGTCGCGCTCCCCCGCCGCGTTCGCGGGGCGCCGCCGCCCCGCAGCCGCTGCGCAATGCCGGGCGGGGCCCACTCGGCCAGGCACGCGAGCACCAGCATCGGCGCGAACACCCAGGGCTGCAGGTAGCGCGGCGACGGGTTGCCGAGCAGCACGACGCCGACCGTGCAGGCGACCGGCGCGATCCAGGCGACGGCCACGAGCAGGCCCGGTCCGGGCCGCTCCGACGCCGTGCGCGAGAACGTGAGCACCACGGCGAGCGCGGTGAGCCCGAGCAGCACGAGGCCGCCGATCACGCCACCGGGACGCATGAGCTCGACCGTGGCCACCCGCAGCAGATCGCCCAGCGCGACGAACTGGTTGCCGTCCTTCAGGTACTCGCTCGACCGGGCCACCACGAGGTCGCCGAGCATCGAGCGCGCGACGATGCCGATGACGGATGCCGCGGCGAGCACGAGCAGCGCCTGCGCCGGCGGCGCGTGCAGGAGCCCGCGCGGTCGTCGTGACATCCGCTCGGGGTGCACGATCGCCTGGGCGACCAGCACGAGCGCGATCGGGGCGACGGCCCACACGACGACGAGCGGGTTGCTGAACGCCGACACCGCGGCGACCGCCCCAAGCGGCACCAGCAGGCGGGCGCGCAGCCGGCCGGCGTCGAGGACCCGGCGCACGAGCCCGATCACGACGACGGCCGCGATCACGGTGGCGCCGTAGTACGTGGTCGTGCCGAGCAGGCTCGCGAGCTGCATGCTGTCGCGGTCGCCGCCCGACTCCAGCAGGGCGATCGTGCAGAACCCGGCGTACCCGGCGACGGCGCCGAGCACCGGTGCGGTCGCAGTGCTCCGGCTGCCCGACGCGACGCGGAACGCTCCGTAGAGCGCGACGAAGTTCAGCATCGAGCTGACGACGAACACCGCGTGGAGGTCGGGCGTCACGGCCGAGACCAGGGCGAACGCGGCGACCTCCGGCACGAAGAGCACCGGCGAGAGCGCCCAGTCCTGCGGTGCTCCCGAAGTGAGAGAGTGCACCACGAGCGCATTGAACATCGAGTCGGCATCGACGAACACGAGCTCGTCGCGCGTGATCGCGACGTGCGCGGTGACCAGCACGGCCATGGCGACCGCGAATGCCCAGCCGAGCGCCTCGCGGGCGATCTCGGGTCGCCGAGGCATCCGTTCGTCGATCGCGGCCGCTGCGACGCTGCCCTCCCCCACGATGCCCATGGCCCCCCATCGTAGGCGTGCAGCACCACCGCGACCTCGGGGCGCACGCTCTCGCTCGACGCCGGCGGCCTGTTCGGCGAGTTCGGCGAGCGGATGGCCGCCGAGCGAGCGCATCGCGGCGTGCGAGGTGGAATCGCGCGCCCGGTTACCGGAACACGGATCTGGCGGTCGTCGTGACTTCGATCGGCACGCGCAAGGGCAGCACCTCGGTGTGCAGGGGCGCCGTCCAGACGGCGCGGAGCGTCACGGTCGCACTGCGGCCGTCGAGCGACGTGGCCCGCACGAGCTCGACGTCGGTGAACCTGCCCGACGCCGCGTCGAGGTAGTCGGCCGCGGCTCGGCGCACGTCGGCGTCGTCGAGTTCGACCACGAGCGATTCGCCGCCGACCTCGACGTCGTCGAGGCTCCAGGCCTCGGCTGCGGCGAGCGCGGCCCCGTCGGCGAGCGTGAACAGGCGCTTGCGCTCGAGATACAGCGACGAGGCCGCCACGACGACGAGCACCAGCACGAGGGCGAACGCGCCGAAGAAGATCGTGAGCAGCAGGGTCGATCCGGTGTCGTCGCTGCCGCTCGTCGGCCCGAATCGTGTGGACGCCCCGCCGCGGTGGGGTCCGACGTGCACGTTCATTCGAGACCCGCGAACCGTGAGATCGTCTGCGTCGCGGCGGACTCGACTGGCACGCTCGCGAGGCCGGGCAGATCGAGCACGTCGGGTACGAGCGGGAGCGAGACGCGGGCCGCGACCGTGACGTCGAGCCGCTCGCCTGGAGCGCACTCGGGGCTCTCGCACTCGATCGTGACGGAGGCGGAGTCGGCGTCGATCCCGAAGTCCTCGAGGGCGATTCGCACCGCGCGTTCGACGTCTCCGGAGGCGCGGGCTGCTCCCCCGGGACCGTCGGCGGCGATGCGCGCGGCATGCCGTGCGGCGCCCTCGACCGCGAATGCCGCGGCCTGGATGGCCGCCAGGCTCAGCACGAGGTACACGATCGGCACGAGCAGGAGCAGACCAACCGTCAGGAACTCGAGCGACGCGGATCCGCGGTCGTCGCCGAGGCGAAGGCCGCGCGTCGAGGGCGACTCGGCGGCGTCACCCGATCGTCTCGAGCGGGGCATGCCCGGCCACCTCCAGTCCGTTCGCGACCCCCAACAGCCCGATGACCGGGAGCACGCTGCGCACGCGGACCTCGATCGCCGGCGTGCCGCCGATCGAGGTGGTGGTGGCCCTGACGTCGCGGGCGTACTCGGCGGAGATCGCGGTGTCGATGAGCTCGCGCGTCCGAGCGGCCCCTTCTGCCGCCGACGAGCCCGCGAGCGACGCGAATCGTGCTCCCTCTGCCGCCGCGTCGAGCAGGGTGTTGCGCACGTGCAGGGCGAGCGCCAACTGCACGACGGCGAGCACCAGGACGATGAGGAGCGCGCCGACCATTGTGAACTCCGCGACGGCGGAGCCGCGATCGTCCGCGAGCCGCGACCATGCGAGCCCGAGCCGACGGCCCGTCATGCGGCGGGCCGAGTGCCCGCTCGCGGGGTGCACCCCGGAGGCCGTCAGAATCCGGTGACGCGGTCGATCGCCTGCTCGAACACTCCCGACAGCGCCGGCCCGGCGAGTCCCCAGATCACGATGACGAGCCCAGCCGTCATGAGCGTGATGAGCACCCAGCCGGGCACGTCGCCACGCTCGTCTGCGAACCGGGCGAGCGCACGCCGCGCGGTCCATCGGGTGACTCGGTCGAGGTGCTTGCGCATGGGGGTTCCTTTCATTCGCGCCGACGAGGCGCTCGGGCGAGGGTGAGGCGGTCGACGGCATCAGAATCCCGTCTGGAGCACCAGGTAGCCGGGCAGCAGCGCGAACGCGATCGTCACCGGCAGGATCAGGAAGACGAGCGGCACGAGCATGGCGATCTCCTTGCGGCCGGCGAGCTCGATGATCGTGCGCTTGGCCTGGTCGCGGGCGTCGCCGGCCTGGGAGGCGAGCACCGAGGCGAGCGGCGCTCCGCGATCGAGCGCACCGAGCACCTGGTCGAGCGCGCGGGAGAGTGCCGGATGGTCGAGCTCGTCGCGAAGCGAGGTGATCGCATCGGGCAACGGCACACCGGTGCCGACTGCTGCGACGACGGCCCGGAACTCGTCAGACAGCTCGCCTGACCCGATGCGCGCGATGCGGCGGAGGGCGTCGAGCATGCCCTCGCCGGCCGTGAGGCTCAGGGTGAGGAATTCGAGCACCGTCGGCAGCTCCTCGGAGATGCGCGCCGAGCGCCGCGTCGCGGCGCGCTGGAGCAGCCAGTCCCGTGCGAACACTCCGAACGCGGCCGCCAGGAGCGGCGCCGCGACTCGGACGGGCAGCGGCAAGGTCGCGAAGCCCGGCCCGAACAACGAGACCGTCGTGCCGGCGGCGAACGCGACAGCACCCCACGCGAGCTGCTCGGCTCGGAATCGCTCGACCGACATGGGCGAGCCCGCCTGCCTGAGCCGTCGCGACACCGTCTCGGGTCCGCCGAGCCAGGATGTCGCCAATGAGCGCGCGCGTCGGAGGAGCGGACCGAGGACGGCCCCGAAGACGGGCGTCGGATCGCCCTCGCGACGTGCGAGCATCTCGCGCGCCTCGGGCGAGAAGTCGGCGACATACGGCGCGACCCGCTCTGCGAGCCGAGGTCGGCCGATGCGCGGGATCGCGCTGATCGCGAACCACGAACCGAGACCGATCAGCGCACCGAGCAGCACCGCGAGCGGGACCGTCGCGTTCAGCGGAACCATCGACGCTCCTCGGGAAGGCGTCCGAGAGCGGACATGGCCTGGTAGGCGACCACGGTCACGATGACCCCCACGACCAGCAGCACCGCTCCGGCGGGCGAGTCGTAGGCCGCCATGGTCTCATGACGCGACGACAGCACCACGAGCAGGAGCCACGGCGCCGCGACGCCGAGCCTCGCCGCGTTGCGGATCCACGACTGGCGGGCCACGACCTCGGCCCGAAGCGCGGCGTCCTCTCGCAGATAGCCGGAGAGTGCACGCAGCACGGCGGTCAGTTCGCTGCCGCCGACCTCCCTCGCCATGCGGAGCGTCTCGAGGATCCGGTCGGCGATGGGGTCGGCCAGCGCCGTCTTCAATCGGTCGAGGCACTGCGAGAAGTTCCCGGTGCGCCGGTAGTCGACCTCGAATGCCGCGAATGCCGGTCGAGTCTGGGCCGGACCGAGCTCGCCGAGGGCGCCCACGCTCTCGGGGAGCGGCACGCCCGAGCGCACCGAGGCGACCAGGTGGTCGACCACGTCGGGCCACACCGCCCGGTTGGCAGCTCGGCGCCGGTCGGCACGCGAGGCGATCGCCAATGGAATCGCCGCAGCGCCGAGGAACGCGGCCACCACCGTGAGCGTCGGGACCTGCATCACGGCCTGCACGACGGCGCCGACGACGAGCGACACGACGAGCGCGACGAGAACCACGACCGGGATCGGCACGTCGCCGAGACCGGCGAGCGCGAGTTCGTCGCGGATGCGCCGAACGGCGGGCGACGGACCGGCGGCTCCGGTCTCGGCCGGCTTCGCAGGCCAGAACCACGGGGCGAGCACGAGCAGCAGGCCGACGCCGAGCATCGCGCCGAGCGCGAGGCTCACGCGGGAACCCCATCGACGTCGCTGGACCCGATGGCGGTCGACCTCTCGACCTCGGGCTCGTCGTCGGGCACGAGCCCGACCGCCCGGTACTTCTCGAGCCGCCTCGGGCGAACTCCGGTCGCCGTCAGCCGCCCGCCGACGCCGGCGAAGATGGGATCGGCCTCGACGACGCCGTCGCGGCATTCGCCGGTGGGGGCCGAGATCTCGACGACGGTGCGGCGACCGGTTGCGTCGATGGCGAGGTGCACGACGAGGTCGATGCAGGTCGCGACCGTCGGTACGACGAACGACGAATCGATGTTGCGGCCGGCCAGGAGGGGCAGGGTGCAGAGCTTGGCCAACGCATCGCGTGCGGAGTTCGCATGGATCGTGCACATGCCGGGCAAGCCCGAGTTGAGCGCGATCAGCAGATCGAGGCTCTCGGCTTCGCGCACTTCGCCGACGATGAGCCGGTCGGGGCGCATGCGAAGGGACTCCTTGATGAGGCGTCGGAGCGTGATCTCGCCGGTGCCCTCGAGGCTTGGCTGACGGCACTGCAGCGACACGAGGTCGCGAACGTCGAGGTCGAGCTCGAACGTCTCCTCGATCGTGATGACGCGCTCGTCGCCCCGTGCCGACGACATGAGCGCGTTCAGCAGCGTGGTCTTGCCCGTATGCGTCGCACCCGAGACGAGGATGTTCGCGCCGGCCACGACGCTCGCACGAAGGAAGCCGGCGGCTTCGGCCGTCAGCGAACCGAGCTCGACGAGCGCTTCGAGCGTGCGGATGCGGCGCTGGAACTTGCGGATGTTCACGGCCCAGTGGGCGCGCGCGACATCGGGGATGGCGACGTGCAGCCGCGAGCCGTCGGGCAGCGAGGCGTCGACGAAGGGCGAGCTCAGGTCGACGCGCCGCCCGCTGTGCTGCAGCATACGCTCGACGAGCTCGCGCACCTCGCGATCGCCCAGCACGATCGGCGTGAGCTCGGCGACGCCGTTGCGCGCCACGAATACGCGCGTCGGTCCGTTGATCCAGATCTCCTCGACCTCGGGATCGTCGAAGTACGGCTGCAGCGGCCCGTAGCCCGTGATCGCAGCCTCGACCTCGCGTGCGGTCGCGAGCTCGTCGATCAGCTCGGCGTGCGCGCCGGCGAGCGCACGCTCGCTGTACCGGCGCACCTCCTCGCGGGCGAAGCGCGCGGCAGCCGAACCGTCGCGGCCGAGGTCGACACCCTCGTGCAGCACCCGGGTGCGCACGCGCTCGGTGATGGTGCGCACGGCGTCGGTCATGCCCCCATCTTGGAGGGCGGCCTGCCGAGCACCTCGAAGTTATCCACACGGCCGGGCCGCGGCATCCGTCAATCGAATTGTTCACATCAGGTATTTGATCTGATACAGTACTGGTCATGACCAAGGACACAGCTTCCGGCGCAGTGCCGGACGATGCCTTCGCAGCCGACCTGCTGCGCGGTCACACCGACACGATCGTGCTCGGGGTGCTCCGCAGGCACGACAGCTACGGCTTCGAGATCTACAAGCTCATCCGCGACGCCACGGGCGGCGCGTACGAGATCAAGGAGGCGACCCTCTACGCGAGCTACCGCCGGCTGCTCCGCGACGGGCTCGCCGAGGCCTACTGGGGCGACGAGTCGCAGGGCGGTCGCCGCAAGTACTACCGCATCACCGACGCCGGCCGCGCCGCGTTCACGCAGAACGTGGGCGCCTGGGTCGCCACCCGAACCATCATCGACTCCCTGCTGGGCAGCACGCCCGCAGTCACGAAGGGCTCCTGACATGACCGACCACCGCTCCTCAGGCGGCGACCTGCACCGACTGCTCGACGAGGCGTTCGCCGGCATCGAGGTCACGCCCGACGTCCAAGACCTGAAGGAGGAGATCCGCGGCAACCTGCTCGCACGCATGGGCGAGCTCGAGGCGTCCGGACTCTCCCAGCACGACGCCGCGCGCCGGGCCGTCGACGAGCTCGGCGACGTGCGCGAACTCGTCGACCTCGATCCGACGACGGATGCCGCGGGCCACGCCGCCGCAAACGCGACCGCGTCGCGGGCGACCGGGGCGGCCCGCGCCGAGTCGGCGGCCGCCGCGGCGCTCCGCAACCGCGTGCGCCCGAAGCCCGGCTTCGTCGTGCGCACCGTCGTGCTCTCGATCATCGCGGCAGCCGCACTCGTGCTGCTCGTGCTCGGCCTCACTCCCCTGCTCTCGCTCGGCACGGGCGCGCTCGTCGCCCTCGCCGCCGTGGTCGGGCTCGCGCTCGGCGCGGTCACGGCCGATGCCCTGTGCCAGGAGACCACGACGAACCACCGCATGCCCGCGGGTCGTGCGATCGGCTACGGCGCATCGACCGGCCTGCTGCTCGCCGGTCTGGCATTCACGCCCGTCGTGATCGTGCGACTCGACCTCGCCTGGCTGGTGCTCGCCGGCGCCCTCGTCGTCGGCTCGATCGGCGCGCTCAGCTACCTCGGTGCGACGCAGACCAACCGGCACAAGCCATGGGTCGTGCAGCAGCATCGCGACGCCGCCACGATCGGCACGCGCTTCGAAGACGACCCAGCCGCCGGCGCGAGGTTCGGCATCTACACCGCCGTCATCTGGACGATCGCGTTCGTCGCGATCCCGGTCATCGGCTTCACGGCCGGGTGGATCTGGGCTCCGCTGGCCTTCGTCGCCGGCTTCGTCGCGATGATGCTCGTGCTCGCGCGCATGCTCTTCGGCGGCAAGGCCGATCAGGGCGGCACGGCCGAGCAGGGCGGCACGTCGAACTGATCGCCGCACAGCCGCGCACGCGGCATCCGTTCACCTCGCCGGTCGAACGGATGCCGCGTCGCGGCGCGCCTAGACTGAACGGGCACTCGCGGGAGTGGTGAAATCGGCAGACACGCAGGATTTAGGTTCCTGTGCCTTCGGGCGTGAGGGTTCAAGTCCCTCCTTCCGCACGACGACACGGCACGTCACGAGGTGCCTCGACGGCGACCGCGCGGCGCGCCGACGGCGACCGCCCCACGGGCGCCGGCCCGTCGCGTCAGCGCGCGGCGTTGATGATGCGCGACACCGCCCAGCCGAGCGCCGACACGAACGGCGTCGCGACGACGAGCAGCGTGATCGGGTTCGGCTTGAACCGCAGTCCGTCGGGTCCGCCGCCCACATAGGCGCCGATCGGGATGGAGTAGCCGCCGCCACCGCCGCCGCTGCCCTCGCCGTGGCCCGCAGGCACTGAACCGCCCTCGGGCGTGTCGCCCGATCCCTGGCCCGCGCCGAAGCCGAAGGCGACGAGCGCGACGGGGATGAGCTCCTGGCCGTTCAGCGTCGTCTTCTCGCCGAAGGCCACCTTCGCGCCCCACGAGGGCACCGATTCCGCCAGTCTCTCGGTGATGTTCGTCATGGTTCGACCGTACGCGGGCGGGCCCGATTCGGCGAGGGTCATCTTCGGATGCGACGCCCGTGGTCAGCTCTGCGACGGCCGTGGTCAGATCTGCGACGCCCGGGATCAGCTCTGCGGCGGCCCGGCGACGATGCGTGCCCGAGCGTACGACTCGATGCCCTCGGCCGGCACGTTCCAGTCGGCCTCGAGCCACCAGGTGGCCCCGGCCTCGACCCACGGGCGAACGACCGCAGCGTCGGCAGCGGGATCGAGACCGGAGGTCGTGCCCTCCTGCACGACGTCGAACGGCCGGTCTTCGAGGCCGAGCCGCTCGCGCTCGCGTCGCAGCCACTCGATCGCCTCGGCGGCCACCTCGGGCGTGAAGCCGGGCGAGCCCGGCGCGACCTCGGCCCCCGGCGGGGCGAAGTTCGGCAGCCATCCGTCGTAGCGGGCGACGCGACGCATCGACTTCTGGGCCGGCCAGACGCCGACGACCCAGATCGGGATGCGCGGCTGCTGCACGGCCGTCGGCGGGATCATGCTCTGCGCGGCGGCCGCCCGGTAGTGCGCGCCGTCGTGCTCGAACGACTCGCCCCGCCAGAACCGTTCGAGCAGCCCGAGCGACTCGTCGAGCATCTCGGCGCGCTCGCGCCGGCCCGGGTCGGACTCGAACAGCCAGAACCTCGGCTCGACCTGCTCGGGCACGCCGAGCCCGGCCGACAGCACGACCCGCCCCTTCGAGAGCCGGTCGACGGTCATGGTCTGACTCGCGAGCTCCCACGGCCGACGCCGTGGAACGGGGGTGAGCATGGTGCCCAGCCGGATGGACGTGGTCTTCACGGCCGCCGCCGCCAGAGTCGCCCACGGATCGGTGGCCCAGATGCCCTCCCACACGAAGAATCCGTGCCAGCCGTTCGCCTCGGCGAGCGCGGCCAGCTCGACCGCGAGCTCGGGGTCGTCGCCCGTGTAGATGAAGCCGTACCGCATGCACCAGAAGCTATCGGCGCCCACCGACATCCGTTCGCAATGCGAACCATGTAAGGTGAGCCTTACCTGAATCCCGTTCGAAGGACGCGTTCCGATGACCATCGCTCCCCCTGCCGAGGCCACCGCCGCCACCCAGCCGCTCGACGTCGCAGCGCTCGTGCGCGCGGCGACCGCCGACGACCACCGCAACGCCGAGACCCGCGGATTCATCACGCGACTCATGGGCGGCGAGCTCTCGCTCGACGACTACACGCGCTACCTCGCGCAGTTCGCCTGGGTCTACGAGGCACTCGAGGAGCGCGGCAGCCGCGAGGGCGACGGCGAGGTCTTCGACCCCAAGCTCGCGCGCCTCGCCGCCATCGAGTCCGACCTCGCGGCGCTCGGCGCGGCCGACTGGCGCGAGACGCACCCGGCACTGCCCGCGACCGCCGCGTACGCCGCGCACCTGCGGGCCGTCTCCGACGACGACGTGCGCTACCTCGCGCACCACTACACGCGCTACCTCGGCGACCTCTCGGGCGGCCAGGCCATCGCCGCGCTCGTGGGCCGCCACTACGGCGCGACGCCCGAGCAGCTGAGCTTCTACGACTTCGACCTCGGCGCCGAGGGCCCGGTGCGCTACAAGCGCCGTTACCGCGAGGCCATGAACGCGCTCGCGCTGCAGCCCGGCCAGGTCGACGTGCTCATCGACGAGGCCAAGGCGTCGTTCCGCCTGAACGGCGCGATCTTCGAGGCGCTCGGCGAGTAGCGACCCGCCTCACCGCGCATCCCGTCGGCGCCGCGGCACTCGCTCTCGACGAGCGGATGCCCGCGGCGCCGTCGTCGTCTGCGACCACGGTGCGAGCCGCCTCACTCCAGAGGATGATTTCGGGGTTCTCCCCCAGTCGGCGAGCACCTCGGATCGCTAGACTGCAACGACACCACGCCGCACCGAGCCGCAGCAGCACGGCCGCGTCTCGACGCCGACAGGAGCCTCCTCCGTGATCAACACCGCCCTCATCCCGTGGCTCGACCCCGAGACCATCATCGGCGGCGCCGGCCCGTGGGCCCTGCTCGTCGTGTGCGGCATCATCTTCGCCGAGACCGGGCTGCTCGTCGGGTTCCTGCTCCCCGGTGACACCCTGCTCGTGATCTCGGGCCTGCTCTCGCACCCACTGCCCGGCTCGGAGCACGGCGTCTTCGGCATCTCGGTGTGGTGGGTCTCGCTGCTCATCGGGCTCGCGGCGTTCGTCGGCGGCGAGGTCGGCTACTACATCGGCCACAAGGCGGGTCCGACGATCTTCGAACGCAAGGAATCCGGCATCTTCAGCGTGAAGAACGTCGAGCGCACGAACGCGTTCTTCGACCGCTTCGGCGCGCTCGCCGTGATCCTCGCGCGCTTCGTGCCGATCGTGCGCACGTTCACCCCGGTCGCCGCCGGCGTCGGCCACATGCACAAGGGCAAGTACACGCTCTACAACCTCATCGGCGCGGTGCTCTGGGGCTTCGGCCTCACGATGTTCGGTTACGCCATCGGATTCATCCCACCGGTGGCCGACTTCGTCAAGGAGTACATCGACCTCATCCTCCTCGCCGCCGTCGGCGGCACCGCGATCGTCACGCTGTGGCACTACCTGCGCGAGCGCTCGAAGGCCAAGAAGGCCGAGCGGGCCGGCGAAGACGTCGTCACCGACGAGACCGAGGCCCAGGCGCTCGTGCTCGACCCCGAGGTCTTCGAGCGAGGCCCCGAAGACCAGCGCTGATCGTCGCGCGCGCTCCGGGTCGTCCACGACAGGATCGCCCGAGCGGATGCCGCGGCTCAGCGGTGCGAGCCCTGCTCCTGCCCTGCACGGCCGGCGGGTTCGAGCTGGAACGTGGAATGCTCGACGTCGAAGTGCGCGCTCAGGCATCCGCCCAGCTCGTCGAGGAGTGCTCCCGTGCGGCCCGACGCGAACACGTCTCGCTCGACCTCGACGTGTGCCGAGAACACCGGCTGCCCCGACGTGATCTGCCAGACGTGCACGTCGTGCACGGCGACCACGCCGGGCGTGCGCAGGATGTGCTCGCGGATCTCGGCGACATCCGTGTCGGCCGGGGCCGACTCGAAGAGCACGTGCATGACGTCGCGCAGCAGCGAGAGCGCGCGCGGCACGATGAGCACGGCGATGCCGATCGAGGCGATCGGGTCGGCCGCATCGAAGCCCGTCAGCACGATCACGAGGGCGGCGACCATGACCAGCACCGAGCCGATGAGGTCTCCGAGCACCTCGAGGTACGCCCCGCGCAGGTTGATCGAGTCCTTCGCGCCGCCGCGCAGCACGAGCATCGCCGCGATGTTCGCGACGAGTCCGGCCGCGCCGACGATGAGCATGCCGCCGCCGGCGACCTCGTGCGCCTCGCCCGCGGCCCCTTCGACGAGTCGGGAGACCGCGCCGATCGCGACCGTGACGGCGACGACCACGAGGATCACGCCGTTCACAAGTGCCCCGAGCACCTCCGCCCGCCGGTACCCGTAAGTCTGCCGGTCGGTCGCCGGTCGCGCCGCGACCGTGGCGGCGATGAGCGCGACGACGAGC
The DNA here is from genome assembly GCF_042884735.1 of Agromyces sp. NPDC058110. Taxonomy (NCBI): domain Bacteria; kingdom Bacillati; phylum Actinomycetota; class Actinomycetes; order Micrococcales; family Microbacteriaceae; genus Agromyces; species Agromyces sp. NPDC058110. The sequence goes on from NZ_JBHVTI010000001.1 coordinate 860,639, forward strand.
CCGATCAGGTCGCTCGACATGTGCCCGGCGTCGGCGAGCAGGGCGAGCGATCCGGTGAGCGCCGAACCCACGACCTGCACCACGAGGAACACGCCGATGATGGCGATCGCGATCCAGAGCCTGGTGCGATTCGCCGCCCCGTGGGCGTGGCCGTGGGAGTGGTCGTGCGAGTGTGCCATCACCTCAAGCGTAGGCGCCGGATCGCCGCCGTGCCGGTGATGGGAATGAGTCGCGTTCTCAGGCGCCGGCGCCGCCGGGTCGGTCCGCGATCCGCGACGCGACGCGCTCGAGCTCAGGCAGCAGCTCGACGAACGCGAGCGCCCGGTGGCTCTGCGCGTTCTTCTGCTCCGGCGTGAGCTCGGCGGCGGTGACCTCGAGCCCGTCGGGCTCGAAGATCGGGTCGTAGCCGAAGCCGTGCGACCCTCGGGGCTCGTACGCGAGGCTGCCGCGCCAGCGCCCCTCGGCGACGAACTCGGAGCCGCCGTCGAGCAGCGTCTCGGGCACGACGAGCGCGATCGTGCAGCGGAACTCCGCCCCCCGGTTCGGGCGGGCGATGTCGGAGAGCTGGTCGAGCAGCAGGCGTCGGTTCGCCTCGTCGCCCGCCCGGTGCCCCGCCCAGCGCGCCGAGAGGATGCCGGGGGCTTCGCCCAGCACGTCGACCACGATGCCGGAGTCGTCGGCCAGGGCGATGCGTCCGGTGTGCGCCGCAGCCGCGCGGGCCTTGATGAGCGCGTTCGCGGCGAAGCTCGTGCCGTCTTCGACCGGCTCGGGGCCGTCGTACGAGACGACGGCGGCCTCCGGCATCCGCTCGCCGATGATGCGCTGGAACTCGGCGACCTTGTGTGCGTTGTGGGTCGCGAGGACGATCTCGAGGCTCACGCGTTCGCCCGTGCCTCGGCGAGCACCGCCCGCTGGATCTCGGTGAGGGAGGCGGTGCCGCCCAGCGCGAGGTCGAGCAGCGCGTCGAGCTCGCGCCGGTCGAAGGGCGCACCCTCGGCCGTGCCCTGCACCTCGACGAAGAGGCCGCGTCCGGTCGCGACGACGTTCATGTCGGTCTCGGCGCGCGAGTCCTCGGTGTAGGCGAGGTCGAGCATGGGCGTGCCCGCGACGATGCCGACCGACACCGCGGCGACGGTGTCGATGAGCGGCGTCGCCTTCTTGCCGATGAACTGCTTGCCGCGCGCCCACTCGATGGCGTCGGCCATGGCGACGTACGCGCCCGTGATCGCGGCCGTGCGCGTGCCGCCGTCGGCCTGCAGCACGTCGCAGTCGATCTGGATCGTGTTCTCGCCGAGGCCCTTCATGTCGACGACGGCCCGGAGGCTCCGGCCGATGAGCCGGCTGATCTCGTGCGTGCGCCCGCCGATCCGGCCCTTCACCGCCTCGCGGTCGTTGCGCGTGTTCGTCGCACGAGGCAGCATCGCGTACTCGGCCGTGACCCAGCCCTTGCCGCTCCCCGACATCCAGCGCGGCACGCCGTTCGTGAAGCTCGCCGTGCAGAGCACCTTGGTGCGGCCGAACGAGATCAGGGCGCTGCCCTCGGCGTGCTCGCTCCAGCCGCGCTCGATGCGCACCTCGCGGAGCTGGTCGGGGGTGCGCCCGTCGGCGCGCACGATCTGGTTCTCGGATGCCTCGGTCATGCGTTCTCCTGTCGAAGTCTGACGTGGTCGGGAATGGTCACGGCGCCGGTCTGCACGAGCTCGACGCTCGGGATCTCGGGGGCGATGAGGCGGTGCGCGAGGTCGAGGAACGCGCTCGTCGAGCCGCCCGTCGCCTCGTACCGGTAGGTGGGCGGCATGGCCGATCGGCGTTCCATGCCGGTGCTCACGAGGGTGCGGTACACGTCGTTCGCGGTCTCGACGTCGCTCGAGACGAGCGAGACGCGTTCGCCCATGACGTACGAGATCGCCCCCTTGAGGAACGGGTAGTGCGTGCAGCCGAGCACGAGCGTGTCGACGTCGGCGTCGCGCAGCGGGGCGAGGTACTGCTCGGCGACGGCGAGCAGCTCGTCGCCGCTCGTGACCCCGGCCTCGACGAACTCGACGAAGCGCGGGCACGCGACCGTGTGCAGGTCGAGGTGCGGTGCGGCCGCGAAGGCGTCGTCGTACGCCCGCGACGAGATCGTGCCCGCCGTGCCGATGACGCCGACCCTGCCGTTGCGGGTCGTGGCGACCGCGCGGCGCACCGCCGGCTGGATCACCTCGATCACGGGCACGTCGTAGCGCTCGCGGGCGTCGCGCAGCATGGCCGCGGATGCCGTGTTGCAGGCGATCACGAGCATCTTCACGCCCTGCGCGACGAGGTCGTCGAGCACCGCGAGCGCGTAGCCGCGGACGTCGGCGATCTTCTTCGGCCCGTAGGGCGAGTGCTCCAGGTCGCCGATGTAGAGGATGGACTCGTTCGGCAGCTGGTCCTTCACGGCTCGGGCGACCGTGAGCCCGCCAACGCCGGAGTCGAAGATCCCGATCGGTGCATCCGTCACGAGAGACCAGCCTAGGCGAGTCCGTCGTCCGGCGAGTCCGTCGCGCGAACGGCGAGACGCGGCATCCGTCGCTAGGCTGATCGGGTGACCGGGTCCTCAGCGCTGCTCACCGACCGATACGAGCTCACGATGGTGGATGCCGCGTTGCAGAACGGCACCGCGCACCGCGAGAGCCTCTTCGAGGCGTTCGCACGCCGCCTGCCCGACGGGCGCCGCTACGGCGTGGTCGCCGGCACCGGGCGCCTGCTCGAGCTCATCTCGGCGTTCCGGTTCGACGAGGCCGAGCTCGAGTGGCTGCGCGACAACCGGGTCGTGCGGTCGGAGACCCTCGACTGGCTCGCCGACTACCGCTTCCGCGGCGACGTGTGGGGCTACCGGGAGGGCGAGGTGTACTTCCCCGGGTCTCCGCTGCTGACGATCCAGGCGACCTTCGCCGAGGCGGTCATGCTCGAGACCGTGGTGCTCTCGACCCTGAACTTCGACTCCTCGGTCGCGAGCGCCGCGGCGCGCATGGTGTCGGTCGCGCTCGGGCGCCCCATCGCCGAGATGGGCTCGCGCCGCACGAGCGAACGCTCGGCCGTCGCCGCCGCACGCGCGGCCTACATCGCCGGATTCGACGCGACCTCGAACCTCGAGGCCGGGCGCACCTGGGGCATCCCGACGATGGGCACGGCGGCGCATGCGTTCACGCTGCTGCACGACTCCGAGGAGCAGGCGTTCCGCGCGCAGGTCGACGCGTTCGGGCCGAACACGACCCTGCTCGTCGACACCTACGACATCGAGCAGGGCGTCGAGACCGCCGTTCGCGTGGCCGGCACCGGCCTCGGGGCCGTGCGCATCGACTCCGGGGACCTGCCGACCGTCGTCGCAGGGGTGCGCGACCAGCTCGACCGGCTCGGCGCCGTCGGCACGCGCATCACCGTCACGAGCGACCTCGACGAGTTCACGATCGCCGGCCTCTCGGGCGCCCCCGTCGACGCCTACGGGGTCGGCACCTCGGTGGTGACCGGCTCCGGATCGCCGGCCGCGGGCATGGTCTTCAAGCTCGTCGCGCGCCGCGACGACGCCGGCGAGTGGGTCTCGGTCGCGAAGGCCTCGACCTCGAAGGCGAGCGTCGGCGGCCGCAAGAACGCGGCGCGTCGACTCGACTCGACGCGCACGGCGCGCGAGGAGCTCGTCTTCGTCGGCGACGGACCGGGCGGCGACGCCGAGTTCGAGGAGGGCACGCGCCTGCGCCCGCTCATGGTGCCGCTCATGACCGGCGGCGTGGCGGATGCCGCGTACCTCGGGCCCGAGGGCACCGAGGCGGCCCGGGCGCACCGCGCCGAGGTCATGCAGGAGCTGCCGATCGAGGCGTTCCGGCTCGGACGCGGCGACGCCGCGATCCCGACGACGTACCGCTGAGCCTGCGAGCACGCCGAGCCGACGAGGCGGAGCCGGGCGTCAGCCCTTCTTCATCTTCTCGTAGATCTCTTTGCAGGTCGGGCAGACCGGGAACTTCTCGGGGTCGCGCCCCGGGGTCCACTTCTTGCCGCAGAGCGCCTTGACGGGCTTGCCCGTCATGGCCGACTCGAGGATCTTGTCTTTCTTCACATAGTGCGAGAAGCGCTCGTGATCGCCCGGCTCGATGTTCTCTTCCTGCAGGAGCTTCTCGAGCTCGCGGTCGAGCACCGAGGTCGTTCCGCCCGGGGCGTCGGGGTCGGCGATGCTGGCGTTCACGGGCATGATCATGGGTCGATTCTACGGCCAGTCCGCGGTGCCGGGTCCGGTGTCGCCCGAGCGCTCAGGCGCGGAGCGCGGCGCCGAGGATCTCGGGGCCCCGGCGGTCGAACACGCGGCCGCCGACCACGATGCCGAGCACGAGCACGAGCACGCCCGCGGCGGTTCCGGCCATGAACGAGTACGCGTGCCAGCTCGCGTCGCCCGTGAGCCCGCGGTAGGCGAAGTACACGGCCGGAGCGGCCACGAGCAGCGAGCCGATCATCGTGATCGACTGCACGAGCGCCGAGATCGTGCCGGTCGACTGCGGCTGCTGGAACGGCGAGTCGCCGGGCTTCACGGCGGGGTACGGGAACCGGGCGGAGGCGATCGAGCCGACGCCGAGCCCGCCGAACAGCAGGGCGGTGCTCACCCCGATGAGCGAGGGCAGCACCGTGTCGTCGTCGATCGCGATCATCGTGAGCGCGGCCCCCACCCCGATCACGAGCATGCCCCCGACGAGCACGGGCACGAGGCGGCCGAGCCGGTCGGCCCACCCGCGCACGCCGGATGCGACGTGCAGCCAGACGGCGGTGTTGTCGTAGGCGGTGTCGTTGTGCAGGGTCCAGCCGAGCAGCAGGCACAGCAGCGGCAACGGGATGAGCGCGGTCACCGCGAGCGGGAATCCGGCGAGCGTCAGCGGCACGAGCACGAGCAGCGGAACGAGCGGCAGCATGACGATCGACACCCAGTAGCGCGCGTCGCGCCCCCAGTAGGTGATGCTCCGTGCTGCGATCGCACCGGCGGCCGTGCCCGGCATCCGATCGAACCATCCGAGGCCGCGGTACTGCTTGGCAGACGCCTCGCGACCCGGCGTGACGAGCATGTGCGCGACCAGCGCCTGCCAGGCGAACCACAGCACGGCGAGGCTCGCCGCTGCGATGAGGAGCTTCAGGATCGCGATCCACCAGAGCCCGGCGGCCGCATCGCCCGGCACCGCGAAGGCGGCGCCGAGCGGCGTCCACCCGAGCACCCCCGCGACCGACTCGAGCAGCAGGAGGCCGTCGGTCTGCCAGTCGAGGGTGACGAGCACGACGATGACCGGCGAGAGCAGCACGAGCACGACGAGGCCGAGCACTCCCCCGATCTCCTTCGCGCGCCTGGTCGCGAGCAGGAGCGAGGCGATCGAGGTCGCGACGCGCCCGATCAGCAGGCAGGTCGCGAACGCGAGGGCCGCCCCGAGCAGGGCGAAGATCACCTCGCCGACCCCGCGCGACCACGTGACGACCGTGCCCAGCAGGGCGATGCCGAGCACGATCGCCGGGATTCCCACGGCGGCCGCCAGCGCGAGCCCGAGCGCGAGCGTGCGATCGGGGATGCCGAACAGCGCGAAGCGTCGAGGATCCATGGTGTCCTCGCTGCCGAACAGCAGGGGGAAGACCACGAAGCCGACCATCGTCAGGCTGCCGGCGACGATCAGCCCGTCGCGCACGAGCGTGACGTCCTCGACGAGTCGCAGCCCGACGAGCACGCTGAACAGCAGCGCCGACATCGCGACGCCGTAGACGATGCCCAGCGAGACGCCGACGATCTGCCATGCGCTGCGCTGGAAGATGTTCCCGAGCAGCCGGAGCTTCAGTCGGAGAAACTGTGCAACCACTCCATGCCCTCCGCTGCCTTGCGCCCGCCGGCGAGCTCGACGAACCGGTCTTCGAGCGTCTCGCCCTGACGCACCTCGTCGAGGGTTCCGGATGCGAGCACGCGCCCGCCCACGATGATCGCCGCCGAGTCGCAGACGCGCTCGATGAGATCCATGCCGTGGCTGGAGAGCACGACCGTGCCGCCGCCCTCGACGTAGCGCTCGAGGATGTCGGTGAGGTTCGCCGCCGACACCGGGTCGACCGACTCGAACGGCTCGTCGAGCACCAGCAGGCGCGGAGCGTGGATCATGGCGCAGGCGAGGGCGATCTTCTTCGTCATGCCTGCGGAGTAGTCGGCGACCAGCCGGTCGACCGCGTCGTCGAGTCCGAACGCGGCGATGAGGTCGGCACTGCGCTCGCGCACGGTGCGGCTGTCGAGCCCGCGGAGCGAGCCGGAGTACGCCAGGAGCTGACCGCCCGTGAGCCGGTCGAACAGGCGGAGCCGGTCGGGCAGCACGCCCGTCGCGCGCTTCGCGGCGGCGGGGTCGGCCCAGGCGTCGATGTCGTGGATGCGCACGGTGCCCGCGTCGGGGCGGAGGAGGCCCGTGACCATCGAGAGCGTGGTCGTCTTGCCCGCGCCGTTCGGTCCGACGATGCCGTAGAACGATCCGGCCCGCACCTCGAGCGAGATGTGGTCGACCGCGGTGTTGCCGCCGAACTGCTTGACGAGTCCGTCGATCAGGAGCACCCGCGGGGCGTCGGCCGCAGGCGCGGCTCTGGCCACGCGGAGCGTGCGCTTCTTGCGCGGCGCGGTGCGGGACGACGTGGGCGGCGCGATGACGGCGACCGCGGTCGCGGCCTCGACGACCTCGACCGCCTCGGGCTCGAGCGCGAGCGCCTCGGCGTCGACGACCTCGGACCTCGCCTCGACCACGTCGGATTGGGATGTCGCAGCGGCGTCGTCTGCGATGGGGGGCGCCTCATCGACCGGTGCGGCGCCCGGCTCGGCCACGGCGACCGTCTCGTCGGCCGCGAGGGCCTCGGGAGCGGGTTCGGCGAGGTCTTCGTCGGCAGCGGCGGTCTCGGCAGCAGGAGCGTCGGAGTCGGAGTCGTCAGCAGCCTCGGCTGCGACGGACTCGGAAGCAGCAGCCTCGGCTGCGACGTCGTCGGCTGCAACGGGTTCGGCTGCAACGGGTTCGGCTGCAACGGCCTCGGCTGCGACGGCCTCGGCAGCAGCGGCATCGACGGATGCGGCGGCCTCGGACTCAGCGGCCTCGACCTCCGCCCTGGCCTCGGCAGCCTCGGCCTGCGCGGCCGCGACCGCCGCGGCCGTGATGAGCGCGTCTGCGCCGTGGTCGTCGGCGCGAGCCTGCTCGACGTCGGGTGATGCGGGAGCGGTGCCGGACGTCCCGTCGACGGGTACGGGCTTGCGCGAGGTGCGCTCCGCGGCCGTGGTCTCGGTCGTCAGCGCGGCGGCGACCCGCTGGGTCTGCCGCTGCTTCGCGGCCGCGGAGGCCGCGCGGGTGCGTGCGGTGGGGGCCTCGGTCTTGGCGGCCGTGCGGGCGGTGCGGGCCGTCTTCGCGGCGTCGGTACGCGCGCTGGAGGCCCCAGCCGAGGCCGCGCGCGACGCGGCGGTGCGCTTGGAGCCGGCCTCGGTCGATCCTTCGGCGGACTTCGCGGTCGCGGTGCCCTTGGCTGCGGACTTCGCCCCGGTCGACTTGGCCGCAGCGCTCCTCGACGCGGTCTTCGATGCGGGCTTCGGCGTGGACTTCGCCGCGGTCGTCTTGTCCGCAGCGGCGGCGGTCTTCGCCGCGGTCGACCGCCCCGTGATCGCGGGCTTCGCCGCGGTCGTCTTCGGGTTCGCGGCAGCGGCGGGAGCGCGCTTGGCGGCGCTCGTATCGGAGGCCGTCGACTCCGCGGCGGCCTCCTTCGTCTCGGCCGCCGCATCGGCGCCCTTCGCCGGGGCGCGTCTCACCGGGGTGCGCTTCGCTGCCGTCAACGACGCGGACTTCGAGGCCCTGCCGGAGGCCGAGCGCGGCGAAGCGGCCCCCCTCGTGGCAGACACCCCCGTGCCCGTGCCTTCGGGAGCTTCGTCGTCATGTTCTGAGCGCGAAACGGAAGTCACCCAGCCAAGGTATCAACACCCGGGCCTCCGGCGCTCACGAACGCCGTCCGACGACGCGCGGCGACTCTGTGGATCTCCTGTGCGCTCGATCACGATCCCGCTACGAAGCGTGAGATCATTCAGCCATCCGTGACCCGCGCCCGCTACGCTGGTCACGGCATAACGGTGTGTCTTCAACAGATCTTCCGGATGAACTGCGCGTAAATTCTCGGCCTCGAGGCGCGGCATCCGATCCTTCGAAGGAGAACAGCAATGACCACCCAGATCGTGATTCTCGCGGCCGGCATGGGGAGCCGGCTCGGGCGATCCCTCCCCAAGCCGCTCACCGAGCTCAGCGACGGCCGCACCATCATGCGCCAGCAGTTCGACAACATCGAGCACACGTTCGGTGCAGGCACCGACGTGACGATCGTCGTGGGCTACAAGCTCGAGCACATCATCGAGGCCTTCCCGCAGGCGTCCTTCGTCTACAACGAGGAGTACGACCAGACGAACACCTCGAAGTCGCTCATGCGCGCCCTCGCGGCGTCGCAGCCGGGCGGCGTGCTCTGGATGAACGGCGACGTCGTCTTCGACCCGAGCATCCTCGACCGCGCGCTGCCGTACATCGCCCGCGACCAGTCGTTCGTCACGGTGAACCACGCCAAGGTCTCCGACGAAGAGGTGAAGTACACGATCAGCGCCGAGGGCTACGTCAAGGAGCTGTCGAAGACCGTCAAGGGCGGCCTGGGCGAAGCGGTCGGCATCAACTACATCTCGAGCCGCGACAAGGCCACCTTCCTCGCCCACCTGCGCCGCGTCGGCGACCAGGACTACTTCGAGCGCGGCCTCGAGCTCGCGATCGAGAAGAACGGCCTGCTCGTCGAGCCCATGGACATCACCGACCTCTACGCGGTCGAGATCGACTTCGCCGAAGACCTCGAGCGAGCCAACCACTTCGTGTGATCGCGCGCCGGCCACCCGGCCGGCCACGCAGTTCGACACAGCAGTGAAGAGCGGATGCCACGCGGCATCCGCTCTTCGCTGTCTTGGCGAGGGGTGCTGATCAGGGCGCGTCGCCGGCCGACTGCGCCACGCCGGCGCGCGCGAGCCTGGCGGCGATGAGCCGGCCGATCCACGTGAACGCGACCGGGCTCAGCACCCAGAGCGGCAGCGCGATCGCCCACGCCCAGACCGTGTAGTGCTCGGCGCCGAGACCGATGAACACGCCGATCGCGAGCACCACGCCAGAGAAGACGGCGGCCACGTAGAACATCCAGGGGCTCCAGCGCCGGTATCGCGTCACGAGGAACGGCAGCTCGATGAGCGCGCCGACGAGCAGTCCGGTGCCGACGAAGCGGCCGATCCACCATGGGGCGAACACCGCGCCGACGAGCCCGGCGATCACGCCGGCGAGCACGGCCGTTCCCGGACGCTTGAGCAGCGCGAGCGCGACGATGCTGGGCAGGAAGTGCGCGCCGACCGTGATGCCGTAGAAGAGCGGGCCGAACGCCGCGAACGCCGCAGCGAGATAGCCCGACGCGCCCGCGACGAGTCCGCCGCCGACGCCGATGGCCGCGCAGCTCAGCAGGACCCTGGTGGTTGTACGCCGCACGACGCTCCTCTCAGACGGGGCCGAAGGGGCACCCCTACAAACCTACCGTCGCGGGGCATCTACGATGAGATCGTGATGAGCACCACCTCGGTCGCCTACGGCGACGCCCACCCGCTGCAGCGCACGCGGTGGTCGCGCTACCGGCACTCGCTCTGGCTGCTCACGACGCGCGATCTCAAGGTGCGGTACTCGACCTCCGCGCTCGGCTACGTCTGGTCGGTGCTCGATCCGCTCGTGATGGCGGGCATCTACTGGTTCGTCTTCACCCAGGTGTTCGATAAGGGCGTCGGCACCGACCCCTACATCGTGTTCCTGCTGTCGGCGCTCCTGCCGTGGATGTGGTTCAACGGCGCGGTCTCCGACTCGACGCGCGCGTTCCTGAAGGACGCCAAGCTCGTGCGCTCGACCATGATCCCCCGCACCATCTGGGTCAACCGCATCGTGCTCTCGAAGGGCATCGAGTTCCTGCTCGCCCTGCCGGTGCTCGCGTTGTTCGCGATCGTCTTCCAGGCCCCCGTGAACTGGAACATCCTGCTCTTCCCGCTGGGCATCGCGCTGCAGGCGGTGCTGACCGCAGGCATCGCGCTCATCGTGGCCCCGCTCGTGGTCTTCTTCCGCGACCTGGAGCGCGCGGTCAAGCTGGCGCTGCGCTTCCTCTTCTACGCGTCGCCGATCATCTACGGCGTCGCCGACCTGCCGAGCCAGCTGCACGTGTGGGCGGCGTTCAACCCGCTCTCGGGCATCTTCGGCATCTACCGCTCGGCGTTCTTCGCGCAGGAACTCGACTGGTTCGACGTCGTCATCGCAGCCCTCATGTCCGCGGCGTTCCTCGTCGTCGGCCTGCTCGTGTTCCGCGGCAGCGTGCGCCAGGTGCTGAAGGAGATCTGATGACGGATGCCACTGCCACCGCCCTGCCCGTCGACGAGGCCTACGCGATCCGCACCGAAGGGCTCGGCATCAGGTTCCGCCGCAACCGGCGCGGACGGCGCTCGTTCAAGGACCTCCTCTCCGGCCGGCGGCGGCGCACCCGGCCCGACGAGTTCTGGGCCCTGCGCGACGTGTCCATCACCGTGCGGCCCGGCGAGGCGATCGGCGTGGTCGGGCGCAACGGACAGGGCAAGTCGACCCTGCTGAAGCTCGTCGCCGGGGTCATGATCGCCGACGAGGGCACCGTCGAGGTGACGGGCGGCGTCGCACCGCTCATCGAGATCACGGGCGGATTCGTCGACGACCTCACCGTGCGCGACAACGTCTACCTCACGGCGGGCCTGCACGGCATGACCAACCGGCAGATCGACGAGAAGTTCGACGACGTCGTCGAGTTCTCGGGCGTCGGCAAGTTCCTCGACACCCCGTACAAGCACCTCTCGAGCGGCATGAAGGTTCGCGTCGCGTTCGCCGTGATCTCGCAGCTCGAGGAGCCGATCCTGCTCGTCGACGAGGTGCTCGCCGTGGGCGACAAGGCGTTCCGCGAGAAGTGCTACAAGCGCATCGAGGAGCTGCTCGCGGGCGGGCGCACGATGTTCTTCGTCTCGCACAACGAGCGCGACCTGCGCCGGTTCTGCACGCGCGGCCTCTACCTCGACGGCGGCACGCTCCAGCTCGACGGGCCCATCGGCGACGTGCTCGACCGGTACAACGCCGAGCACGGCACGGCCTGACCCTGCGGGGTTCGCCCGGCAGCCCGTCGGTCCGTCAGCCCGCTGGCTCGGCAACCCACCGACTCGGCAGCCCGTCGGTCGAGCGCAACCCCCGGCTCGGCCCCAGCGCGCTCACGTATCATCGCCGCATGCCCGAACGCGTGCACAAGATCACCTCGATGGCCGGAACAGGGCCCTCCGAGCCGAACGGCGGATCCGCGACCGGCGATCAGGGTCGAGCGGATGCCGCTGCGCAGGCGTCGGGCATCGACCGGGGCATCGACCTCGTGCTGTCGATCCAGCGGCCCGTCGTGGTGGCGCACATCCGCAGCATCCGACGGAGAGCCCCGCTCGCCACGCCCGACCAGCTCGTGCGGATGCTCGAGCGCCGCTACCTCGCCGCCGTGACGACCGGCGGTGCCGCCGTGGGCGCCACCGCCGTGATCCCGGGCATCGGCACAGGGGTCACACTGGCGCTGTCGGGGGTCGAGACCGCCGGGTTCCTCGAGGCGACGGCGCTGTTCGCGCAGTCGGTCGCCGAGGTGCACGGCATCGCCGTCGAGAATCCGGCGCGCGCCCGCGCGCTCGTCATGACGCTGATGCTCGGGCGCGAGGGCGTCGACCTCGTGCGCCAGTTCGCCGGTCAGGCCGGCGGCCGGGGCGTCGCGCGCGACGCGTACTGGGGCGAGATCATCACCAACGGGCTCCCCCGCGCGCTCGTCGGCCCCGTCGCCGACCAGCTGCGGGCGACGTTCATCCGCCAGTTCGCGGTGCGCGGCGGCGCGGGCATCATCGGCAAGGCGATCCCGTTCGGCATCGGTGCGGCGATCGGCGGAACGGGCAACCACCTGCTCGGCAGAAAAGTGCTTCAGCAGTCCAGGCTGGCGTTCGGCCAGGCGCCGACGAGCCTGCCGCTCGAGCTCGAGCCCGGCGACTCGCCGGCGCTCGTGCAGGCGGCCGCCTCGGGGGTCATGCGCGCCGGCGCCGCGTTCGGCGCGGTCGCGGTCTCGACCAGTCGGGGCCTTCGCGAGGTCGCCGGTCGCGTCGTGCGGCGCGACCGGCGCAGCGTCGAGGCGGCAGACCCGGCGGCGGATGCGACCTCCGAGCCGGAACCCGCACGGCAGGCCGGAGACGAACCGCCGGCTGAGAGCTGACCCGGCCGGGCGCCCCCGCGGAACCTACGCGGTCGCCTCGAGATCGTCCTCGTCGTCGGACTCGTCGTGCTCGTCGATCTCGCCGTCGCCGGCGTGGAGCTCGGCGAACCGCTCCCACTCGGCCATGAGGTGGTCGACGGCGGCGTGGAATCGAGCGGTCGTGACTCCTGGCGTGGTGTCGCCGAAGTAGCGCTCGACCCAGAACCCGAGGCGTTCGAGCGCGGCCTCGTCGTGCGCGACCTCGTCGACGCGGGACACGAGCCCCGCGGCATCCGTCGCGGCGAGCCACTCGCAGGCCTGCAGGTAGCCGCTGGTGTCGATCTGCGCGGCGGGGTTGACCGGGCGCGTGATGAGCAGGGGCTTGCCTGCCGCGAGGCGGTCGTAGACCATGGCCGAGATGTCGACGATCGCGACGTCGGCGGCGGCGAGCTGCCAGCCGAGCTTCGGGCCGTGGTCGTAGACGTGCTGCGCCGACGGGTCGGCCGCGTTCGCGGCGGCGAGCGCCTGGATGATCTGCCGGTTCGCGGCACCGTAGGCCTCGTCGACGACGCCCGAGCGCGGATGCGGCCGGTAGATGACCCGATGGCGCCCCGTCGCGAGCAGGCCCCGCACCAGCTCGACGCCGTGCGTCGCGATCGAGCCGTAGGCCGCTGCGTCGCGGTCGCCCTCCCACGTCGGCGCGTAGAGCACGACCTCGCGCTCGTCGGGCGTGTAGGGCAGCACGGTGCCGTCGAGGTAGTGGTCGGCCTGCGGACGCCCGATGGGGATCGCGCGCTTGTCGAAGTCGTAGTCCCAGAGCACCTTGTCGAGCCGCGCCCGCGCGGCGTCACCGGCGATCAGGGCGTAGTCGTAGGCCTTGAACTGGTTGGTGGTCATGTACATCTTGTCGGACTCGCCGTGGTTGATGAACACGTGCCAGCGACGACCGTAGCGCATCATCTGGAAGTTCTTGGCGTTCTGGTTGACGTAGAAGATCACGTGCAGGTCCTGTTCGTGCACGACCCGTTCGAGGTCGGCGACCCGCCGCACGTACGCCACGGGCAGCGGGGACTCGTCGACGAGCGACAGCGCAGCGCCGGAAGCGCGGCTGAGGAGCAGCACCGGGTACGTCTCGGCGAGCTCGGCGAGCGGCGCGTACCACTGGCGGAGCTGGTAGAGGTTGACCTTGCCGTCGGCGAAGTACACGCCGATCTTGAAGCGGTGCGGTTCGAGCGGCGGCTGCTGCCTCAGCTTCTCGCCGAGCGCGCGCTGCGCCCGGCGCGACCACATGATCTCCTTGGCCAGCTTGACGGCGCGACGTGCATCTCTTCTCAATCCCACTCACCAAGGGTAGCGACGCAGGGCTGGGCGGATGCCTCGTGGGGCCGTCCGCGAGACGAGTGAGAGCCGATCGTTACGCGACCGGATCAGACGATCGGCGGTCGCCCGGCCCTCGTCATGCGCCACACCGTGCGCCAGCGCATGGGCCGACGCTCACCGGGATGCTCGCGCCAACCGGCGCGCCAGCCGCCGAACCAGGCCTTCAGCGCCGCGGGCTGCCGCGCCCAGCGCAGCACCTGGATCGCGGTCCACGACCCGACGTAGAACGGCACCAGCACGAGCGGCAGGTTGCGGCGGGCGAGCCAGACGCGGTTGCGGGCGTTCAGCCGGTAGTAGTAGCTGTGGCGCGCCGGGTCGATCACGGGGTGCGCGGCCTCGAGGTCGCCCGCGTACCAGGCGACGTGCCCCGTGTCCCACACGCGCCACGCGAGCTCGATGCCCTCGTGCGCGTAGAAGAACGGGTCGGCCCAGCCGCCCGCCGAGTCGAATACGTCGCGCGGCATGAGCACCGCGCCCTCCCAGCACGAGAACACGGGCGAGGAGTGCGCGGGGTCGCCCTTGCGGATGCGCGGGATCCACCGGCGCGGCGACGTCAGCCCGGTCGGGTCGACGACGCGGGGCTGGATCAGCCCGAGTTCGGGCCGAGCGGCGAGCATGCGGCATCCGTCACTGAGGAAGGTCGGGCTCGGCAGGAACGCGTCGTCGTCGAGGAAGAAGAACACGTCGCCGGCGACGTCGGGAACGCCCGCGTTGCGGCCCGCGGGGATGCCGAGGTTCTCGGGCAGGTGCCGGGTCTTCACGCCGACGGGCAGCGGCGGCTCGGAGGTCGCCGGGTCCCAGCCGTTGCCGACGACCACGACGTCGACCTCGACGCCCCGCTGGTCGAGCACGCTCCGGATGCCGCGCGCGAGGTCGTCGGGTCGCGTGCCCATGGTGAGCACCACCACGCCGACGCGCGGCACGGCCGTGCCCGCGGGCGACGCGTCAGGAACGGACACGGTTGGAGGCCATGATCGCGACGAAGTGCCCGATCACGGCGAGGATCGCGAGCGGCACCAGCGCGATGAGCACGATGCGGTCGACGAGCGACTGGCCGAGCACCAGGCCGACGAGCGACGCGGCGAACACGATGAGCGTCAGCTCGACCGAGTGGTAGAGCCGGTGGAACGGCACGAACCTGGCCGCCTTGCGGAGCTTCGCGACGAGGCCGGCGCGCGGCGCCGACTCGCCGTGCGTGTCGGCGAGCTTGGCGAGCCCGGCGTTGGCGCGGGCGACGTGCACCATGTCGTTGAGGGCCTTGTTCAGCACGATCACGAGCGCGAGCACCGCACCGAGGGTCGTGAACAGGAAGTCGGCCGGGAACTCGAGCGGGTACGCGGCCGCGCGGATGCCGAGCGCGAGCGGGATCAGCGCCTCGGTCGTGTAGTGCCCGACCTTGTCGAGGAACACGCCGGCGGGCGACGACGTGCGCCGCCACCTCGCGACCTCGCCGTCGCAGCAGTCGACGAGCATCTGGAGCTGGCCGAGCACGACTGCGAGCAGTGCCCCCCAGACGCCGGGGATGAGCAGTGCGGCGGCCGTCGACCACCCGACGAGGATCATGATGCCGGTGACGCCGTTGGCGCTGATGCGCGTGCGCAGCAGGAGCCAGGTGAGGTACGGCGAGAGGTTGCGCAGGTACAGCGAGGCCGTCCAGTGCTCGGCGTTGCGGCGGCCGCGCACCTCGGGCGGCTGCGCCACGGCGCGGAGCTCGGCGATGCTCGAGGGCTTCGCGTGCGGGTCGATGCGCGACATCGGTGTCACCTTCCCGTGTGCGAGGCGATGTTGCTCGTCAGCGAGAGGTAGCCCGGAACGAACCCGGCCCCCCAGAAGACGTGGATGCATGGCAAGACTACGAGAAGCCAGAGCGCCGTGCGCACGCCGTGCCCCCTGGCGTAGGCGAGGGTCGCCGCGATCACGAACAGGAGGTATACCGCGGGAGCCGCGAAGCCGAGCAGCAGCCACGGAGTCGCGCCGACGGCGGCCTGCACGAGGCCCGCGATGCCGAGCACGAGGCCCGTGAACACCCCGAGCACCATGAGCGGCGGGATGAAGTACCGGATGCCGCTGGCGCCCGGGAAGCTGCGTGCGAGTTCGCCGCGCCAGAGGCCCGTCGAGAACATCTGCCTGGCGAGGCGCTCGAGCGACGCACGCGGGCGGTAGGTGACCGCGAGCTCCGGCGTGAACCACACGGTGCCTCCCGTCGCCCGCAGGCGCCGGTTGAGCTCCCAGTCCTGCCCGCGCTTGATGCGCTCGTCGAACAGCCCGACGCGCAGCAGCGCCTCGCGGCGGAACACGCCGAGGTAGACGGTGTCGGCCGGCCCCGCCTGGCCGCCGACGTGGAACGACGACCCGCCGAGGCCCACCGGGGTCGTGTAGGCGAGCGCCACGGCCTGCTGGAACGGGGTGACGCCACGGGCGTCCATGATGCCGCCCACGTTGTCGGCGCCGGTCTCGTCGAGCGTGCGCACCGCGATGCTCGTGTAGTCGACCGGCAGCATCGAGTGCGAGTCGACGCGCACGACGACGGGGTGCACGGCCGCCCGGATGCCGAGATTGAGGCCGGCGGGCGTGGAGCCCACCTCGTTGTCGAGCACGCGCACGCGCGGGTCGCGCTCGGCGAGGTCGGCCACGAGCTCGTTCGTGCCGTCGATCGACGGGCCGAGCGCGATGAGCACCTCGACGGGGCCCTCGTAGTCCTGCGCGAGGATCGACTCGACCGCCTGCCGCACGTGCGACGCGTCGTTCAGCACGGGCATGACGTAGGAGACGCCGACGAGCGGCGACGGGGTCGCCTGGTGGTGCTGCTCGGGCATGGTCCTCACTCGTGATCGGGTCGATCGAGCCTAGCAGTCGGCGGACGGCGAACCCTCGGCGTTCCTCCGTGGGAGCGTCGCCCGCCCGAACGCCGAAGCGGGGCCCGGCCGAGTGGCCGGGCCCCGTCTCGTGCTGCCGCGGGTCGCTGCGACGGTCGTGCTCGCCGGCTCAGCCCTCGAAGGTGCCGAGCGTGACGTCGACGGTCTTCGACTCGCCGTCGCGCGTGTAGGTGAGCGTGGTCTTCGCGCCGCCGGGCAGCGCGCGCACCTGCGCGGTGAGGTCGGTCTGGTCGGTGATCGGGTGGCCGTTGAACTCGGTCACCACGTCTCCGGCCTGGAGGCCGGCGTTCGCCGCCGCGCCGCCGGCGGCGGGCTCCTCGGCGATGAGCGCGCCGACGGTGTCGCTCGATCCGTCGGTCTCGGCCGAGGTGACCGAGGCGCCCAGCAGGCCGTGCGTGGCCGACCCGTTCTCGATGATCTCGTTCGCGACGCGCTCGGCGAGGTTCGCCGGGACCGCGAAGCCGACGCCGATGTTGCCCGACTCCGAGGAGGAACCGGTCGACAGGATCGCGACGTTCACGCCGATGAGCTTGCCCTCGGAGTCGAGCAGCGCGCCGCCCGAGTTGCCGGGGTTGATCGCGGCATCCGTCTGGATGACCGGCAGCGAGACCTGGCTGGTGGCCGAGCTCTGCTGCTGCTGGCCGCCGGAGCCGCCCTCGCCGTCGGGCAGGTCGAAGAAGAAGTCGAACGGGCTGTCGGAGCCGCCCTCGCCGCCGTCGCCCTGGCCGCTGTCGCCCGACGAGTCGTCGGGCGTGCTCGGCGCGGCCGAGGAGGCCACGTCGATCGAGCGGTTGAGGGCGCTCACGATGCCGTTGGTCACGGTGCCGGAGAGGCCGAGGGGTGCGCCGATCGCGATGGCCGTGTCGCCGACGTTGAGCTTGTCGGAGTCGGCGAACTCGAGCGGCGTGAGGCCCGACGCGTCGGTCAGCTTGATGACCGCGAGGTCGGAGAGCGGGTCGGTGCCGACGACGGTCGCGGCGTACAGGTGCCCGTCGCTCGTCTTGACCTGGATGGCCGGGTCGGCGATCTCGCCGTCGAGCGTGACCACGTGCGTGTTGGTGAGCACGTAGCCGTCGTCGGAGAGGATGATGCCCGAGCCGGTGCCCGCGGCGCTGCTGCCCGAGACCGAGATCGTGACGACGCTGGGGCTCGCCTTCGCGGCCACCGCGGTGATCTGGTTCACCGAGTCGGTGTCGTTCACGACGATGTTCTGCGTGCTCGCGGCATCGCTCGCGGTCGTGCCCTGGTCGTTCGAGGTGACGAGCGCGGTGATGCCGGCGCCCGAGGCGCCGCCGATGAGGGCCGCGGCCACGGCGACGGCCGCGATGAGGCCGAAGCCGGCGCGCTTCTTGGGCGCACCCGCCGCGGCGGGTGCCGTGGGGGCGCCGGGCTGGTACGGCGGCACGCCCGCGTAGGACTGCGTGGGGTGCGCGTCGGCCGGGCGGGGGCCGCCGAAGGCGGGCGGCACCTCGCCGGGCTGCGCGACGGGGCGCGCGGCAGCGGCCTGCGCCTGGGGGTCGATCGGGGTGGTCGGCGCGGTGGCCGAGCTCACCGGGGCGGCCGGGGCCGCAGGGGCCGTCGCACGAGCGGGAGCTGCGGATGCCGCGGCGTACGGCTGCGGCGCCTGGCCGGGCGTGTAGACCGTGCCGGTGGCCTGCACGGGGGCGGGCGCGGTCGGTGCTGCGGCGGCTGGTGCCTGAGCGGCGGGCGCCTCGGGCGCGGCGGCCGCGGGCTCCGCGGCGACGGGCGCGGCGGCCTCGACTGCCGGAGCGGCAGGAGCGGCGGGCGCCTCGGCGACGACGGCGGTCCCGGCATCCGTCGTGGGAGCGGTCTCGTCGACCGGGGCGCCCTCGCCCTCGGCGACCTGCGCTGCGTGGACTTCGGACGTCTCGGGCTGCGCGACGGCGGTCGTGTCGACCTGCTCGTCATCGGGCGTGTTGCGTCCGTCGGTGCTGTCGGTCATGGTGTGCTCCTTCCAAAGCGAAGCCAGCTTCTCGCCGCAACCTGTGCGGCAGATCGGCGAAGTCTATGATCCTGCTATCCCCCGGCGGTGAAGGCCCCGAGTGCCGGATCCGACCGCCTGGACGCCGTGGGCCAGCGTACCCGGCGCACCCTGACGTACGGTGAGAGCGTGAGCGACTTCCCCACGAATTCACGGGAGCTGCCCGAGTCGCACCGGCGACCGGCGCCCTGGCAGCGCACGGCCGCGGGCGCGGGCCTGCTCTCGCCCGACGGCACCGTGGCCGCGACGATCTTCGCCGAGATGAGCGCGCTCGCCTCGCGCACGGGCGCCATCAACCTCGGCCAGGGCTTCCCCGACGAGGACGGTCCGGCCGAGGTGCTCGAGGCCGCCCGCGCGGCGATCGCCTCGGGAGTGAACCAGTACCCGCCCGGCCTCGGCATGCCCGTGCTGCGCGAGGCGATCGCCCGGCACCAGCAGCGCTGGTACGGCATGGCGGTCGACCCGGCATCCGAGGTGCTCGTGACCGCCGGGGCGACCGAGGCCCTCGCGGCCACCGTGCTCGCGCTCGTCGACGAGGGCGACGAGGTCGTGACCTTCGAGCCCTACTACGACGCGTACGCCGCGCTCATCGCGCGCGCGGGCGGCGTGCACCGCACCGTCGCGCTGACCTTCCCCGACTGGCGGCCCGACCTCGACGAGCTCGAGGCCGCATTCGGACCGCGCACGCGACTCGTGATCGTGAACACGCCGCACAACCCGACGGGCGCGGTTCTCGACGCCGACGTGCTCGCCAGGATCGTCGAGCTCGCCGAGCGCCACGACGCCGTCATCGTGACCGACGAGGTCTACGAGCACCTCGTGTTCGACGGCCCGACCGCCGGCACCCACGTGCCCGTCGCGACGCTGCCGGGCGCACGGGAGCGCACGGTCACGATCTCGTCGGGCGGCAAGACGTTCAGCACCACCGGCTGGAAGGTCGGCTGGCTCATCGCGCCCGCGCCGCTCGTCACGGCGATCCTCGCGGTCAAGCAGTACCTCACGTACGTCAACGGCGCGCCGTTCCAGCCCGCGATCGCGGTGGGCCTCGACCTGCCAGACGCCGTGTTCGCGGATGCCGCGGCAACCCTCCGCGCCAAGCGCGACGTGCTCGCGGCCGGCCTCCTCGCCGCCGGGTTCGAGATCTCGCCGCCCGCGGCCGGGTACTTCGTCGTGGCGGATGCCGCGCCCCTCGGCTTCGACGACGGCGCCGCGCTGTGCCGGCGGCTGCCGGAGCTCGCCGGCGTGGTCGGCGTGCCGATCTCGGCGTTCGTGCACCCCGAACGCAGGGACGCCACGCGCAGCCTCGTGCGGTTCGCGTTCTGCAAGCGCCTCGAGGTGCTCGAGGAGGCATCGTCGCGGCTCGCGGGGCTGGCCGGCCTCAGCGGGGCGTGACGCCGAAGCGCCGGAGCGCGAGCGCGGGGTTGATCCGTCGCACCGACGCGATGCGCTCTGCCGAGGCCCACGCGACCGCGACATCCGTGGTCTCCCCCACGGTCGCGAGCTCGACGCCCATGGGGTCGACGATCATGCTGTTGCCCGCGCCGACCGGCGGGGCGTGGTCGGCCGCCGCGACGTAGACGGTGTTCTCGAGCGCGCGCGCCGTCGTGAGCACGCGCCAGTGCGCCTCCTTCAACGGCCCGCGCACCCACTCGGCCGGCATGCAGACCACGTCGGCCCCCGCGTCGACGATGCGGCGCGTGACCTCGGGGAACCGCGCGTCGTAGCAGGTCTGCAGGCCGAACCGCAGCCCGCCCGCCTCGAACAGCTCGGGCTCGGCGACCTCGCCGGGCACCACCCAGTCGGACTCGCGCTGGCCGAAGGCGTCGTAGAGGTGCAGCTTGCGGTACGCCGCGACCACCCCTGCGCCGGGGGCCACGGCGACGACCGTGTTCGAGACCCGCTCGCCCTCGCCGTCGACGCGCTCGATCATGCCCGCGACCACGTGGATGCCGAGTCGATCGGCGAGCGAGGCGAGCGCGCGCACGAACGGCCCGTCGAGCGGCTCGGCGGCCGCGTGCCACGACGCGTCGGGCTGGGGCGTGAAGTGGCTGGAGTACTCGGGGAGCACGACGAGCCCGGCCCCGCGGGATCCCGCGAGCTCCGCGAGCCTCGTGATCGCGGCGAGGTTCGCGGCGGTGTCGGCGCCGGGCGCGAACTGGGCGACCGCGACGCCGAACGCGCCCGCCGCGGCCGGTGGGCCCTCGGCCGTCGACCCGGTCGGCGTGCCGGCGGCATCCGCGTGCGTGCTCATGCTGCGATGCTACGCACGCGCCGCGTCGAGCGCCTCGAGCGCCCACGCGTAGTGGCCGCCCAGGCATTCGTGCACGGGCTCGGCGAGCGGCCCGCCGAGCCACTCGTGCGCCGTGGGGTCGAACAACTCGTCGTCGCTCAGCGACTCGACCCGCGCGAGCACCGTGACGTGGCTCTCGCGCAGCCGCTCGCGGGCGGTGGCGAGCGTGCCCCCGTTGCGATAGCGATCGCGCAGGCCGACGTTCAGGTCGTCGAGCTGCGCCCACGTGTAGCCGGCGGCCGGGTACGCGACGGCCTCGCCCGCGCGTTCGGCGTCGAGCCAGCCGAGCAGCAGCACGTGCCACGCGTACAGGTGGTCGATGAGGTCGCGGATGTCGCGGTCGCGCCCCTCGCGCGGGAACGGCGCCTCGCGCTCGGCCACGGGGATGCGCTCGATGGCCTCGTCGAAGCGGTGGAACCCCCGCACCGCGGCGGCCTCGAGCTGGACTCGGTTGGTCGGTACCGACATGGCCCAATGCTAGGCCAGCCGGCCCCGCTCGCGCCGGAGGCCCGGTCAGTCGGCATCGGCGCGGGCCACGCGCCCGGCGAGGTTCCAGACCCTCGCCGCGGACTCCTCGTCGTCGAACCGCCGGAACAGCTTCGCCTCGACGGGCGGCCCCGACCAGCCGAGCAGACCGGACGGCACGACGAAGCGGCCGGGCGCGACATCCGTCATCGCGGCGACCAGCGCGGGCTGCGCGGCCTGCGCCGGCGTTCCCCCGAGACGTGCGCCCAGCAGCCTGCGGCTCCACGACGACTTCGCCCGGAGGTCTGCCGCGATGCCCGTGTCGGGCGCGATGCCCGGGTGGCAGAGCGCGACGCGCAGACCGTCGGACGCGTGCCGACGCCCCAGCTCGAGCCCGAACAGGCCCAGCGCGAGCTTCGACGCCGCGTAGGCCCGCAGCGGCGTGTACCCCTCGATCAGGTACCGGTCGTCGAGGTCGAGGCGAGCGGATGCCGCGGCCAGGCTCACCTGCACCACGACCTTCGGCGCGGGCGCCGCGAGGAGCAAGGGCAGGATGCCGAGCACGAGCACCGCATGCCCCAGGAAGTTCGTCTGGAAGTGCAACTCGTAGCCGTCGACGCTCAGGTGACGATGCCGGTCGCCGAGCAGCACGATGCCCGCGTTCAGCACGACGCGGTCGATCGGGCGGCCGTCCTCGAGCAACCGCCCGACGAGCGAGCGGACCGACGCGAGCCGCGCGAGGTCGAGCTCGTGGGTCGCGAGGGCGGCGTCGGGGTGGTCGGCGCGGATGCGCTTCACGGCCTGCGCGCCCTTCCACTCGTCGCGCACCGGCAGGATCGCCTCGGCACCGGCTCCGGCGAGCGCCCGCGCGATCTCGACGCCGATGCCGTCGCTGGCCCCGGTGACGAGCACGCGCTCGGCGCGCAGGTCGGGCAGCTGCACGCCCGTCGAGCGATCGATCCGGACCCCGGTCATGCTCCGCCCCCGTCTGTCCGTGCGGACGCCCCGCGTGATCGCGCCGACCTCGTCGCCCGAGGTGCGGAGGGCTCGATCGGGGCTTGGGCAGGATCGTACCGAGACGGCATCGGGGGGCGCCTCCGGGCAGGCCCGGATGCGACGTGCCGGGGAATGCGGAAGGAGAGCACCTCGATGCTCTCCACTCTCAGTTTAACTCCGGGACGGGGCCTTGCCGCAAGGGCCCCCTCGTCGTGCACAATGGTCGATCCACCCCCATCCGGCACGAGGAGAACTCCTGACCAGCACAGTATTCGACCTTCCGGAGCGCCTCGCGGCGAAGACGGACCCCGAACTCATCGACGGCGATGAGCGCCACTTCGACGCGATCGCGACGAGCCTGCAGCGGGCGCTCGCCGAGACATCCGACGCCCTCGACGCGGAGCGCCGCTCGCCCGGCGGCCACGGTACGCGAGCCCTGGACCGCGACCTCGAGATCCACCGGCTCACGGCCCGCCTCCGCACGCTGCGTCGCTACGGCCTCGACCTCTGCCTCGGCCGGTTCGAGCCGGCCGACGGATCCGACCCGGTCTACGTCGGCCGCCTCGGGATCGGCGACGGGGCGGGCGGGCGTCTGCTCGTCGACTGGCGCTCCCCTGCCGCCGAGCCGTTCTTCGGCGCCACCCACGCGAACCCGATGGGCCTCGCGAGCCGCCGCCGATACCGCTGGACGCACGGGCGCATCACCGACTACTGGGACGAGGTGTTCACGGCCGAGGGGCTCGAACGGCGCGGCGGCCTCGAGGGAGCCGCACTCGACGACCAGTCCGCGTTCATCGCGAGCCTCGGCGCGAGCCGGTCCGAGCGCATGCGCGACGTGCTCGGCACGATCCAGGCCGACCAGGACGCGATCATCAGGGCGGGGTCGCGCGGACCCCTCGTGGTCGACGGCGGTCCGGGTACCGGCAAGACCGTCGTGGCCCTGCACCGCACGGCCTACCTCCTGTACTCCGACCCGAGGCTGGGGCACCGCAGGGGCGGGGTGCTCTTCGTCGGCCCGAGCCGCGCCTACCTCGACTACGTCGCCGACGTGCTGCCGAGCCTCGGCGAGGAGGGCGTGCAGACCTGCACCCTGCGCGACCTCGTGCCCGAGGGAGCGTGGGCGCCGGCCGAGCACGACCCCGCGGCAGCGCGGCTCAAGGCGTCGTCGCGGATCGTCGACGCGGTCGACGCGGCGGTCGCATCGTACGAGCGGCCGCCACGACGCGCGCTCGTCGTGGAGACGCGGTGGCTCGACGTGCACGTCGACGCGGCCGACTGGGAGGAGGCATTCGGCGCGCGCGAGCCGGCCGACTCCCACAACGACGCGCGAGACGAAATCTGGAGCGAACTGCTCGCCGTACTCGCCGACCGGCACGCCGACGACGACGTGCCGCAGCAGGCGCTGCGCCGGGCGCTCGCGCAGGATCCGGGGCTGCGAGCCGCGTTCGACCGCGCCTGGCCGCTGCTCGACCCCGTCGGCGTGGTCGCCGACCTCTGGTCGGTCCCCTCCTACCTGCAGCGGTGCGCGCCCTGGCTCGACGCCGGTGAGGTGGCCGCGCTCCAGCGCGACGATCCCCGGGCGTGGACGGCCTCGGACCTGCCGTTGCTCGACGCCGCGAGACGTGCTGTGGGCGACCCCGAGGCATCCCGCACCCGCATCCGGCGCGAAGCCGCCCTCGCCGTGCAGCGCGAACGCATGGACCGCGTCGTCGACGAGCTCATCGCGGCCGACGACAGCGAGCTCGGCCTCATGAAGATGCTCCGCGTCGAGGACGCGAAGCGGAGCCTCGTCGACGAGTCGGAGCTCCCGACCCCCGATCCCGACGAACTCGCCGGACCGTTCGCGCACATCGTGGTCGACGAGGCGCAGGAACTGACGGATGCCGAGTGGCAGATGCTGCTGCGCCGGTGCCCCTCGCGCAGCTTCACGATCGTCGGCGACCGCGCGCAGGCGCGCCACGGCTTCACCGAGCCGTGGCGGGAGCGGCTCGAACGCGCCGGCCTCGGGCACGCCGAGCTCGCCTCGCTCACGATCAACTACCGCACGCCCGAGGAGATCATGCGCGAGGCCGAACCCGTGATCCGCACCGCGCTGCCCGACGCGAACGTGCCGACCTCGGTGCGTTCGACCGGCATTCCCGTGCTGCACGCGGCCGCCTCCGACCTCGACCGGATCGTCGCGGACTGGCTCGACGGCGATCCGGAGGGCAGCGCATGCGTCATCTCGACGGGCGACGTCGACTCGGCCGTCGTGGCGGGCTCGGCGAGCGTTCGCGTGCTCACCCCCGAACTCTCGAAGGGACTGGAGTTCGACCTCGTCGCACTCGTGGACCCCGACCGCTTCGGCACCGGCATCGAGGGCGCGGTCGACCGCTACGTCGCGATGACCAGGGCGACGCGTCGTCTCGTCGTGCTCGCGGGCGGCTGAGGGGTCGCCGCGGCGGCGCCGGCCGCGCGCCCGACCGACGAGGGGTGTCGTCGTGGGAATCCGGTCGGCTGCGGGCGTGTTGGGCGTGTCGCGCCTCGACCCGCTACATTCGAACACACGTTCGAATGAGGGAGTCGCGACATGACGATCATGCTGGAGGCAGCGTCCATCTGGGAGCACGACGGCGTGCCCGTCAGGCTCGTGTTCCGCGGCGAGCGCTGGCGCCCCGTCGACACGCCGATCCCGCTCACGGGCGAGCCCGACACGACGCCGGCCGCGCTGACCCACCCGCCCGAGCGGCTCCTCGGCTGGCGCATCCGGGCCTGCTCGGAGTCCGACGAGCGCGTGACGGTCGACATCGTGCGCGTCGACGGAGGCTGGGCCGTCGAGCACCTGTGGTCGTGAAGGCCGGTAACGTCGACGCATGGCACTCTTCGGTCCCCGTGAGCCCCGCGTCATCCGCCTGCAGAACACGTCGGTCGGGCTGAGGGCCGATCGAGCGCCGTGGAGCCTCTGGGCCGACGGCTTCGGCAGGCTCGCGATCAGGTCGGTCCAGGCGATCGTCGTGATCGCGATCGCGGCGGGCATCATCTTCGTGATCCAGTCGCTGACGCTCGTGACGATCCCGCTCGTGCTGGCGCTCATCTTCGCGAGCGCGTTCGCACCCGCCATGCGGTGGATGCGCGGCCGCGGCGTGCCCTCGGTGGTGGCGACGCTGATCACGCTGCTCGTGACCGTGAGCCTGCTCGGCCTGCTCGGCTGGCTCATCGTGTGGGCCGTGCGCGACCAGTGGGACGAGCTGGCCGCACAGGCGCAGGACGGCTTCCAGAAGGCGGCGGCCTGGGCGCAGGACCTGCCGTTCTTCCCAACACCCGACCAGCTCGACGACTGGATCGCCCAGATCACCGACTTCCTCACGAGCGCGCAGTTCGGCTCGGGTGCGATCGCCGGGGTCGGTGCGGTCGCGAGCTTCATCACGGGGTTCGTGCTGCTCGTGACGATCCTCTTCTTCTTCCTGAAGGACGGACCCCAGATGTGGGAGTTCGTGCTGCGGCCGTTCCGCGGCGAGAACTACGAGCGGGCGCGGCGCGTGGGTGACAAGACCGTGTCGGTGCTCGGCTCGTACGTGCGAGGCACAGCTGCGGTCGCGCTCGTCGACGCGATCGGCATCCTCATCGGACTGCTCATCCTGCAGGTGCCGCTCGCGATCCCGCTCTCGGTGCTCGTGTTCGTGCTCGCGTTCATCCCGATCGTCGGCGCGACGCTCGCAGGCATCCTCGCCGCACTCGTCGCGCTCGTGTCGAACGGGCTCGTCAACGCGCTGTTCGTCGTCGGCGTGGTGGTGCTCGTCAACCAGCTCGAGGGCAACTTCCTGCAGCCCGTGCTCATGGGCCGGTCGATGAAGCTGCACGCGTTCGTCATCCTCGTCGCGTTGACCGTGGGCACCGCGCTCGGCGGTGTGCTCGGCGCGATCCTGGCGGTGCCGATCACCGCGGTGGCGTGGGGCGTGGTGCAGGTCTGGGACGGCGAGGGCCTTCCGGCGCGGTGGGCGCGTGCGAAACCCGCGCCCGATTCGCTGCGCTGAGTCGCCGGAGACTCGGCGCAGCGAAGTCGCCAGCGACCGATCTCCGGGGCGACGACCGCGCGCTCGGCGCGATCGGCTCAGCCCAGTCCGAGCAGCTCCCGCTCGTAGGCCGCCGTGCGGTCGCGCAGGGCATCGGCGACTGCGGCCACGGCCGCGAGGCGCAGCGAGTCGGGCCGGAGCACCATCCAGTAGGGCAGGTGCTCGGCGAAGTGCTCGGGCAGGAGCCGAACGAGGTCGGGGTGCTGATCGGCCATGAAGCACGGCAGGAACCCGATGCCGGCCCCGGCCCTGGTCGCCTCGACGTGCACGAACACGTTCGTCGAGGAGAGCGAGTCGCGCATGGTCGGAACGAGTCGACGCGGGGCGTCGAGATCGTCGACGAGCAGCATCGAGTCGACGAAGTAGACCAGCGGATGCCGCGTCAACTGCTCGACGGTCTCGGGCTCTCCGTGCTCGGCGAGGTAGCGGCGCGAGGCGTACATGCCGAGCACGTACTCCCCGAGCCGGAAGGCGCTCGCGCGGTGCACCTGCGGTTCGCCGACCACGACCTCGATGTCGAGGCCCGATCGGTGCTGCCTGGCCCGCCTCGTCACCGTCTCGATCTCGACCGTGATGCCGGGATGCCTCCGCCGCAGTGCGGCGACGGCGGGCGAGGCGATGTAGGCGCTGAAGCCGTCGGTCGCCGACATGCGCACCATGCCGGAGAGCTGCTGCCGCTCGGGTTCGTCGTCGGCGGAGGCGAGCCGACCGAGCGCCTGCTCGACCTCCTCGGCCGCGTGCATCGCGCGGCGGCCGAGTTCGGTGAGCTCCCATCCGCCGACGGATCGGGCGAGCACGTGGCCGTCGAGCGACTGCTCGAGGCTCGCGATGCGCCGCGAGACCGTGGTGTGGTTCAGGCCGAGGCTCTCGGCGGCCGTCGTGAAGCGGCCCGTGCGCGCGACGGCGAGCAGCACGAGCAGGTCGTCCGGGTTCGCCATATCTGCAATTATGCACAGCACCGTCGCGATGTTGGTCGTTGATGCACCGCCACGATCGGGCGACACTCGTTGAGCCCGCCGCACGGCGGCCACGCATCGCGCATCGTGCGCGATCGGGTCAATGACGACACCGAAGGAGACCGACGCCGATGAGCGTTCAACAGCACGAGACCGGGGCGCCGGCCCCCACGGCGGAATCGGGCACCCCGATCTCAGGACTCAAGAAGATCGTCGCGGCGTCGATGGTCGGCACGGTCGTCGAGTGGTACGAGTTCTTCCTCTACGCGACGGCGGCCTCGCTCGTGTTCGGCACGTTCTTCTTCCCTGCTGCCGGCACGCAGCTCGACGGCATCATCGCGGCGTTCCTCACGTACGCGGTCGGCTTCGTGGCCCGCCCCCTCGGCGGCATCGTCTTCGGCCAGATCGGCGACCGCCTCGGTCGCAAGCACACCCTGCAGGCGACGATCATCCTCGTCGGCGTCGCCACCTTCCTGATGGGCTGCCTGCCCGGCTTCAACACCATCGGCTACTGGGCGCCTGCCCTGCTCGTCGCGCTGCGCTTCATCCAGGGCTTCGCCGTCGGCGGCGAATGGGGCGGCGCGGTGCTGCTCGTCGCCGAGCACAGCCCGAGCCGCAGTCGCGGCTTCTGGGCGAGCTGGCCGCAGTCGGCCGTGCCCGTGGGAAACCTGCTCGCCACGCTCGTGCTCTTCACGATGTCGTGGGTGCTGCCGAGCGAGCAGTTCCTGAGCTGGGGCTGGCGCGTCGCGTTCTGGCTCTCGGCCGTGATCGTGGTCATCGGCTACTACATCCGCACGCACGTCACCGACGCGCCGATCTTCCTGGAGGCCAAGGCCGAGCAGGAGCAGGCGAAGGCCGCGAGCTTCGGCGTCGGAGCCGTCATCCGTCGCTACCCGAAGCAGCTGCTGCAGGCCATGGGCCTGCGGTTCGCCGAGAACATCCTGTACTACATCATCGTCAGCTTCTCGATCGTGTACCTCTCGACCGTCGTCGGGTACCAGACGAGCGAACTGCTGTTCGCCCTCATGATCGCGCACGTCGTGCACTTCCTGGTGATCCCGCAGGTCGGTCGCCTCTCCGACCGGGTCGGGCGCAAGCCGGTCTACCTCACGGGCGCCGTGCTCGGCGCGATCTGGGCGCCGTTCGCGTTCCCGCTCTTCGACACCGCGAGCCCCGTGCTCATCGTGCTCGCGATCACGGTCGGCCTGTGCTTCCACGCCTTCATGTACGCGAGCCAGCCCGCCGTCATGAGCGAGATGTTCCCGACCCGCATGCGCTACTCCGGCGTCTCGCTCGGCTACCAGGTGACCTCGATCGTCGCCGGCTCGCTCGCCCCGATCATCGCGGTCGCGCTGCTGCAGAGCTCCGGCTCGTGGATCCCCGTGGCCGTCTACGTGGCCGTCGCCTGCGCCGTGACCGCGGTCACCGTGCTGACGCTGCGCGAGACCAAGGGCGTCACGCTGCAGTCCGTCGACGCGGCCGATGCGGAGCGCTACCCCGCGTGACGCGCGCCTGACCCCGGCCCGCCCGCGGCGTCACGAAACCGGTCTCAGCCGGTCGGCGCCGCGGGCTCCGTCGTGCCGCTCACCACCGCCTCGGGCGGGGTCAGCGTGTGCGACGTCGAGGCCGCCGCCGCGGCGTACTCGAACTCGCTCGGCTTGCGGGTGACGCTGCGCGCCACGAGCAGGGCGAGGGCGATGCCGAGCACGCACCAGATGCCCATCGAGATCGACGACCACGAGAACGCGTCGGCGAGCGCGACGCTCTCCGAGGCGCCGTCGGCGACGCGTGTCGCCGACACCGAACCGTAGACGGAGGCCACGATCGCGGTCATGACCGCCGCACCGACGTACCTGGCCATGTTCGACACGCCCGATGCCGCACCCACCTCGCGCGGCTCGACGCACGACGTCGAGAGCGACGAGCACGGGCCGTTCTGCAGGCTCATCCCGGCGGCCACGCCGATGAGCGGCAGCACGAACAGCGCGTAGGTCCACGTCTCCTGCACGAACGCGAGCGCGGCGAACGAGACCGCCATGATGACGAAGCCCGTGGCGATGGTGGTGCGAGCCCCGATGCGGCTCACGATCGGCGTGATGAGCGGCGCGAGCACCACGGCAGCGGCCGCGACCGGGAGGGTCGCGAGCCCGGCCTGGAACGCGTTCATGTCGAGGCTGGCCGGGTCTTGGAAGTACAGGCTGACGACGTACATGATGCCGTTCACGGTTCCGGAGCCGAGCAGGATCGACAGCGTCGCGCCGACGAGAACCTTGTTCTTCAGCAGGGCCAGGTCGAGCAGCGGGGCCTTGACCCGGCGTTCGACGAGCACGAACCCGACGGTCGCCAGGATCGTGACGGCGAAGCATCCGAGCGTCCGCACCGAGACCCAGCCCCACGCGCTGCCGTTCGTCAGGGCGAAGATGAGCGGGGCGAGGATCGCGGCGATCAGCACCGTGCCGGCGATGTCGATCGACCGCGGCCTCGTCGGGTCGCTCGACTCGGCGACCGCTCCCAGCGTGATGGGGATGCACACCGCGGCGATGGCCGCGTCGATCCAGAACAGCCCCTGCCAGCCGAGCGTCGAGGCGAGCAGGCCGCCCACGAGCGGCCCGGCCGCCGCCCCCACCGCGGATGCCGCTCCCCAGAGGGTGACGGCCCGCAGTTGGGCCTTGCCCGTGCTCGAGGCCGACAGCAGGCTCATGCCGCACGCGAGGATCGTCGCCCCCGCCGCGCCCTGGATGCAGCGTCCGGCGATGACGCCGAGCCCCTCCTGCGACAGCGCGATGAGCACGCACGAGGCGATGAAGAGGAACAGGCCGCCGAGGAAGATCTTGCGGCGGCCGAACACGTCGCCGAGCGAGCCCGACGTCACGATCACGGCGGCGCCCACCAGCGAGTAGCCGGTCACGGCCCACTGCAGCGTGTCGGTCGGCGTGCCCGTGTCGGCCGAGATCGCCGGGATCAGGATCGACACGGCCGAGGTGTTCGCGTTCACCACCAGCGCCGAGACGGATGTCGCGATGAGCGCACCCTGCGCGCCCCGTTGCGCCGCGGTGTGCCCCGGCGCCGATGTCGAAGTGTCCCCCATGTGGAATTCCTATCACTGTGCGGGAGCGCGAGGCCAGAGGCGGCGCTGGCCGATCGTCGCACGGCCGCGAACCGATGGGGCGGGGCTCCGTCGCACGTCATGCTGGCGCAGCGCGGGCACTCAGGCGTAAGGTGCCCCCGGAACGAGCAACGAACGAGCGTGAACGACCATTTGGGGGAATGCCATGACGGATGCCGCGACGAAGCCGACGATCGTGCTGGTGCACGGGGCGTGGGCCGACGGATCGAGCTGGGACGCGGTGACGCGGACCCTGCAGAGCCAGGGGTTCGAGGTGCTCGTGCCGCCGAACCTGCTGCGCGGGCTCTCGGATGACAGCGCCTACGTGGCGTCGTTCCTCGCGCAGCGCACGAGCGGACCGGTCGTGCTGGTGGGCCACTCGTACGGCGGAGCGGTGATCACCAACGCCGGCACCGCGGGCGACGTGCGCGCGCTCGTCTACGTCAACGCGTTCATGCCCGACGAGGGCGAGACCGTCGTGCAACTCCTCGACGCGTCGACGTCGGCGCTGGGCGTCGCGGATCCGACGACCATCTTCGATATCGCCGGCTACCCCGGCGCGCCGGAGGGCGCGGCAGAGGTGTTCCTGAAGCCCGAGGTCGTGCACGCCTCGTTCGCCCAGGATCTCGACGAGGCCACGCGCTGGACGATCGCCGCGAGCCAGCGGCCCGCCTCGCTCGTCGCCAACGTGACGCCCTCGGGTCCGCCCGCCTGGAGGTCGATCCCGAGCTGGGCGGTCATCGGCACCGATGACCTGGTGATCCCGGTCGACGTGCTCCGGCGCATGGCCGAGCGGGCCGGCTCGACGGTCTCGGAGGTCGGCGCCTCGCACGTCTCGATGGTGTCGCACCCCGAGACGACGGTCGACGCGATCCTCGCAGCCGTCGCCACGGTCTGAGCGCGACGCGAACCGAACGCGCCCGAAGCGAACCAGCGGCGTATCGACACCCGCACGGAAACGAACGAGGCCGTGATCAGGTCTTCCTGATCACGGCCTCGTCTTCCGGTTGCGGGGACAGGATTTGAACCTGCGACCTCTGGGTTATGAGCCCAGCGAGCTACCGAACTGCTCCACCCCGCGCCAGCGGCCCTGGATCAGGGCCGCACGCTGTCGCGTTGCATCCAGTATACGGGTTGCGGGAGCAGCCTCCGACCACATGGCCCGGAGTCAGGCCACCGCGCGCGCGACGAGCTCCCGCAGGCGGGCCTCGATCTCGGGGCCTGCCGCGAGCACCGCGAACGACGTCGGCCAGAAGTCGCCGTCGTCGAGACGCGCCGTCTCGTCGAACGTGACCGTTCCGTACCTGGTGTCGAACCGCGAGGCCGGCTGGTAGAAGACGACGACCTTGCCGTCCGCGGCGTACGCCGGGAAGCCGTAGAACGTCTTCGGAGCGAGCTGGGGCGCGACCTCGGTGACGACGCGGTTGAGCAGCACGGCGACCTCCTTGTCGATGCCGTCGAGCCCGTCGATCGCGGCGACGCACGCCTCGAGCTCCTTCGCGAGCTTCGCGGCACCCTTCAGGCCCTTCGTCTGGCGGATCTCCTCGGCGCGCTGCTGCATCGCCGCGCGCTCCTCATCGCTGAATCCGGACTTGGTGTCTCGTGCCTCGCTCATGATCTCCTCCTGTCGTGCGGGGCATCCGCCCCATCTGCATCCAACGTAGGGGTGAGACCGGGTCGAGCGCTTCTCGATTCCTGACCGCTCTGCCACGACCGTGCTCGAGATCTGGCACGCCGCCTCGCCGTCTCGCCGAATCCACCTCCGGTGCGCAGGCCTCAGCCGCCGCGGCCGTCCATGCGGCCCTGGGCAGGAGGCAGGAGCACCTCGACGCGGAGCCCGCCGCCCGCTCTCGGTTCCAACACCAGCGTGCCGTCGTGGGCGCGAACGATGCTCTGCACGATCGCCAGCCCGAGGCCGACGCCCGCGTCATCGCCGCGGATGCGCTCCGATCCGCGCCGGAACGGCTCGGTGAGCGTCGAGAGCAGCCCCGGTGCGATCTCGGGTCCGGTGTTCTCGACCGCGAGCACGGCCGCATCCGCTCGGTGCTCGGTCACGACCCGCACCTGCCCGCCCGTCGACAGGTTGTGCACGATGGCGTTGTGCACGAGGTTGGTCGTGAGCTGCAGCAGGAGCGGCGGCGACCCGAGCGTCTGCGCGAACTCGCCCTGGGCCTCGAGTGCGATGCCGCGCTGCTCCGCGAGCGGAACCAGCGTCTCGACGGCTTCCTCCGCGAGCAGCGACAGATCGACGCGCTCGACCTCGAACGACCGCTGATCGGCCCGACTGAGCAGCAGGAGGGCCTCGGTGAGCTCGATCGCGCGCGCATTGACGGCCTGGAGCCGCGCGAGCAGGGCGTCGACGTCGCGCTCGGGGTCGGTGCGGGCGACCTCGAGCATGGCCTGCGTGGTCGCCAGCGGCGTGCGCAGTTCGTGCGACGCGTTCGCGGCGAACCGCCGCTGCTCGTCGACCTGCGCCTCGAGGCGCCCGAGCATCGCGTCGAAGCTGTCGGCGAGCTCGCGGAACTCGTCGAGGCGACCGGGCAGCTCGATCCGATGCGAGAGCGAGCCGACGGCCGCCTTCCGCGTGGCCCGCGTGATGCGCGACAGCGGTGCGACCATCCGACCCGCGAGGATCCAGCCCCCGAGCAGCCCGAACACCAGCAGGAACAGGATGACCCAGGTCGCCGCGGGAGCGAAGGCGCGCACCAGGTCGTCGCGGCCCGGCACGAATCCGCCGATCGTGGCGATGGCCTCCGCCGGCACGTATCGCAGGAGGAACACCCAGACCACGCCGAGCAGCAGCACGACCGCGACGAGCAGGAATCCCGTGTAGCTGAGCGCCAGCTTCATGCGGACGCTGAGCCCGGGGGCCCTACGCACGCGAGCCGCCCGCGGCATCCGGACCCGCATCGATGCGGTAGCCGACACCCGGTACCGTCGCGATCAGCCAGGGTTCGCCGAGCCGCTTGCGCAGCGCGGAGACGGTGATGCGCACGGCGTTCGTGAACGGGTCGGCGTTCTCGTCCCACGCTCGCTCGAGCAGTTCCTCGGCGCTGATCACGCCGCCGTCGGCTGCGACGAGCACCTCGAGCACGGCGAACTGCTTGCGCGTGAGCGCGACGAAACGGCCGTCGCGGTACACCTCCCGGCGGAACGGATCGACGCGCAGGCCGCCGACCTCGAGCACCGGCGGCCTCGCCTGAACGCGTCGGCGCGCGAGCGCGCGGAGTCGCATGACGAGCTCGCGCAGTTCGAACGGCTTCGTCAAGTAGTCGTCTGCGCCGAGTTCGAATCCCGAGGCCTTGTCGTCGAGCCGATCGGCCGCCGTGAGCATGAGCACCGGCAGGCCGCTGCCGGAGGCGACGATGCGCGCCGCGACCTCGTCGCCCGACGGCCCGGGGATGTCGCGGTCGAGCACCGCGATGTCGTAGGCGTTGAGGTCGAGCAGCTCGAGCGCGACGTCGCCGTCACCTGCGATGTCGGCCGCGATCGCTTCGAGGCGCAGCCCATCGCGGATCGCCTCCGCCAGGAAGGGTTCGTCCTCGACGATCAGCACGCGCACTCCCCCATGCTACGAACCGCGGCATATCGCCAGCGTATCGAAATCTGCAGACGCCCTCGCAACACGCGCCCGCGTTGGCTGGGCGCATGCGCAGAGAACCACCACGAACGACCCGCCGCGCCGCAGCATCCGTGCTGCTCGCGGTCGGCGCACTCGCCGCCGCCATGATCGTCGCCGTCCTCGTCGGGCGCCTCGCGGCGACATCCTCCTCGTCGGCCTCGATGGTCGACTCGGCGGGCCCCGCGGGTCCCGCAGATCCGGCCCCGGCCGAGCACGCCCTCGGCGACGACGGCGGCGTCGCCGACGGAACGACGGTCTTCGACGAGGTCGGAGCGGTCACGAACCTCGACCCCGACCTGCTCGACGCGATCCGGCGCGCCGCGACGGATGCGGCCGCCGAGGGGATCGTGTTCGAGGTCAACGATGGGTGGCGCTCACCCGAGTACCAGGAGCGGTTGCTGCGGGAGGCCGTCGCCCAGTACGGCTCCGAGGCCGAGGCGGCACGCTGGGTCGCCACACCCGAGACGTCGCCGCACGTACGCGGCGAGGCCGTCGACATCGGCGAATGGGATGCCGCGGCCTGGCTCGACGAGCACGGCGCCGCCTATGGCGTGTGCCGCATCTACGACAACGAGCCGTGGCATTTCGAGCTGCGCGCCGAAGCCGTCGACAGCGGATGCCCCGACCTCTACTTCGATCCGACCTACGACCCGCGGATGCAGGGATGACCCGCGCCGAGCCCGCCGGAACGCCGGCGGATGCGGTTTCGAGCACCCGCGCTGCACTGTCGCTGCTGTTCGCGATCTACCTGTTCCTGCTCGTCTGGCTCGTGCTCTGGAAGCTCCAACCACCGTCGGTCGGCGGCGTGGAGCGCATCGTCAAGCTGGTGCCGTTCGTCTCCACGGCGACGGCCGGCGCGAGCGCCGTCTGGGAGGTCTGCGGCAACCTGCTGGTCTTCATCCCGTTCGGCGCGTACCTCGGCCTGCTCGCCCCCCGGCTGCCGTGGTGGAAGGCACTCGCCGTCGTCGCCGCGACGAGCGCGCTCCTCGAGACGGCGCAGTTCGTGCTCGCCATCGGCCGTTCCGACCTCACCGACGTCATCATGAACAGCGCCGGCGGGCTCGTGGGCCTGGTGCTCGTCGCCCTGCTCGGCCGAACCGTCGGCACGGCGACGGGCGGCATCATGACCGTCGCGTGCGCGATCGGCACCGCCGTCGCACTCGTCGCCGTCGCGGGCTTCGCAGCGGGGCCGCTCACTCGGGCCCCGGGCGACGGGCCGCCGGTCGGCTCGTCGCAGTCGGCACCGGCGGCGCCCTGATCCTCGGGTCGGACACGCCTGAACCGCGAGCGGAGCGCGGAGGGCCCGTGCAGTTCGATGCCCTCCACGGCGCGGGCCTCGAATGCGAGAAGGCCGGGATCGAATGACTTCGATCCCGGCCTTCTCGTGCGATATTCGATACCGCTTCGGTTGCGGGGGCAGGATTTGAACCTACGACCTCTGGGTTATGAGCCCAGCGAGCTACCGAGCTGCTCCACCCCGCGGCACAAGAGATAAACCTAGCACGGGTTCCGGGGCCTCACAAATCGAGCGCGCTCTCCGATCGGGCCGGTTGCAGCATGTGCACGCACCTGTGCATTCCCTATGGATGCCCGACATGCCGATGCGGATTCCGTTGCGGTTCCCGCAGTTCTTGTTAGGACTCCTTCCAAACCCGTGCCCTCGTTGATAGCGTCGCCGCAATCGCACGGCGCAGTGCCGTGCGGATACCCCGATCGATGAGGATTCACATGCCGAAGCGTCACCTGATCAGAACCGCGGCCGTCGCCGCAGCCGCAGCCGCGCTCGTCGCGGCATCCGCCGTCTCCCCCGCGCTCGCGCACGGTGGCGGTGACCGGGACGACCGTGGCAACCACGGCCATCACGGCGACCATCGGAAGCACCCGAAGTCGGCCGGCCCCGAGGACATCAACGGCTACCGCGCGGTCGGGTACGTCATGGCCGACAGCCCGATCACGCGCGACTACCAGATCGAGGACCTGCTCACGACGGGCGCGATCAAGGACATCACGCACATCAACTACGCGTTCGGCAACGTCACGTCGAACCTCACCTGCGAGATCACGAACACGCCCGGCGAGGGCGATGCGCAGAACGACTACCTGCGTCTCGTCTCGTCGGCCGACTCGGTCGACGGCAAGCCGGACTCGAAGCACCAGAAGCTCGCGGGCAACTTCAACCAGCTCGCCAAGCTCAAGAAGAAGAGCCCCGACACCAAGATCCTCATCTCGCTCGGCGGGTGGACCTGGTCCGACAACTTCTACGCCGCCGCCGCGACCCCCGAGAGCCGCGCCAAGCTCGTCTCGAGCTGCATCGACGTGTACCTCAAGGGCAACCTGCCGGTCGTCGGCAAGCAGGGCGGCAAGGGCGTCGCCGCCGGCATCTTCGACGGCATCGACATCGACTGGGAGTGGCCCGTCACCGGCGGCGAGGTGCCGAGCACGAGCCCCGACCCCTCGGTCGACAAGGAGAACTTCCTCGCCCTCATGGAGGAGTTCCGCACGCAGCTCGACGCGTACGGCAAGAAGACCCGCGAGGA
Source organism: Agromyces sp. NPDC058110 (assembly GCF_042884735.1). Lineage (NCBI taxonomy): Bacteria > Bacillati > Actinomycetota > Actinomycetes > Micrococcales > Microbacteriaceae > Agromyces > Agromyces sp. NPDC058110. The sequence continues at coordinate 897,233 of NZ_JBHVTI010000001.1, forward strand.
CTACCTGCTCACCGCGTTCGCACCCGCCGGCGGATGGAACGCCGGTCAGGGCGGATGGCTCGACCCGCGCCTGTTCGCGACGGTGGACTTCCTCAACGTGCAGGGCTACGACTTCCACGGCGGCTGGGTGCCGGACAAGACCGGACACCAGGGCAACCTGCACCCCGACGGCACCGAGAACTGGGGCCTGGGCCTCGACGGCGCGGTCGGCATGTACCTCGCCGCGGGCGCCGCGCCCGAGCAGCTGAACGCCGGGCTCGCGGCGTACGGCCAGGGATGGACCGGCGTCACCGTCGGAGACGACGCCTGGCAGCCGGCCACGGCATCGATCGGCACCAAGCCCTACTACGACCTCCGCAAGGTCGGCACCGGCTACTTCGACCCGACGGTCGGCGCCTCGTGGCGCTACGACGCGACGACGGGCGACTGGTGGAGCCTCGACGACCCGAAGTCCGTCACGGCCAAGGCCGAATGGCTCGCGCAGGCCGGCTACGGCGGCGCGATGTGGTGGGATCTCTCGGGCGACTACCGCAACGAGCTCGGCGACTCGCTCGGCGACGCCCTGCGCGCCGGCCCCGAGGGCCCGCTCGACTGACGCACCGCGCACCACCACGCACGACGATGGCCGGCAGGAGATCCTGCCGGCCATCGGTCGTCTTGGGGTTGCTCGGCGCCGGAGCCCCGAGCGGCGGTTACTGCCCTTCGCTCGTGAGCGCCAGCATCTTGGCGATGGTCTCGGCGAGCTGCGCATCGGCGGCGCCGTAGGCAGCCCAGTCGCCGTCGGCCAGTGCGGCCTGCTTCGCCTTCAGGAACCCGGATGCATCGCGCAGCAGCTGCTGCATCTCGGGGCTCGTCTCGCCGGTGCCGCCGGTCGAGCCGTCGGTCGTGCCGTCGCCGGTGCCCTCGCCCTCGCCCTCGGTCGGGGTCTCGCCGGTGTTGCCCGGGTCGACCGCGTTGTCACCGGCATCCGCACCGGAATCACCGCCGAAGAGCACGTCGAGCGCGAGGTCGAGCGTGTCTTGGAAGGCGATGTCGTCGCCGAACGCCACGAGCACCTTCTGCAGCAGCGGATAGCTCGTGTTGCCCGTGGACTTCACGAAGACCGGCTGCACGTACAGGAGGCCGCCGCCGACGGGCACCGTGAGCAGGTTGCCGTTGATCACGTCGGACTGGCCCTGCTTCAACAGGTTCAGCGACTGCGACACCGTCGGATCGGAGTTGAACGTCGCCTGCACCTGACCCGGGCCGGGCACGTTGTCGTCTTCGGGCAGGGTCAGCAGCCTGAGCTTGCCGTAGCCGTCGGCCCGCTCGCCGTCGGTGCTGCCCGCGTCGGCGTCGACCGCGAGGTAGCCGCGCAGCACGTTGCGGCTCTGGTCTCCGCTCGCCTCGGGGATGAACGTCGAGTACAGGGAGTACGACGGCGCATCCTGACCGGGCATCTGCATCGTCAGGTAGTACGGCGGCTGCAGCAGCGTCGTGTTCGCCGGCTCGGTCGGCTCCTTCGGGGTCGTCCAGGCGTCTTCGCGCGAGTAGAAGGCACCCGCATCGGTCACGTGGTAACGGCCGAGCACGGCGCGCTGCATCTTGAAGAGGTCGGCCGGGTAGCGCACGTGCGTCATCAGGTCGCCCGACATCTCGCTCATGGGCTTGACCGTCGACGGGAAGACCTTCTGCCACGTCTGCAGGATGGGGTCGTCGTCGTCCCAGGCGTAGAGCGTGACCGAGCCGTCGTAGGCGTCGACCGTGGCCTTGACCGAGTTGCGGATGTAGTTGACCTCGTCGAACGGGAGGGTCTGCGGCAGGCTCTCGCTGTCGGCGATGGCCTCGCTCATGCTGACCTTGTTCGAGTAGGGGTACTGGTCGGTCAGCGTGTACGCGTCGACGATCCACACCACGCGACCGTCGACGACCGACGGGTACGCGTCGGAGTCGGTGGTCAGGTAGGGGGCCACCTTGCGCACGCGCTCGATCGGGTCGCGGTCGTAGAGGATCTGCGACGACGTGTTCACGGCGTCGGAGAGGAAGATCTGCTCGGACTGGAACTTGAGCGCGTAGACCAGCTTGGTGAACACGTTGTCGAGCTTGGGCCCGCCGTCGCCCTCGAACGTCGTCTGCGTCTGCTCGTCGTTCTCGCCGCCGGCCGGGTAGTCGAGCTCGACGGGCTTGGTGCCCTCGGGCGCGCCGACGATGGAGTAGTCGGGAGAGGTCTCGCCGAAGTAGACGCGCGGCTCGAACTCGCCGAGCTGGCCCGTCGAGGGGATGCCCGACTGCACGAACACCGGCTGGCCGCCGGCCGAGCGCTGGTTGCCCGCCGCCGCGACGAGGCCGTAGCCGTGCGTGTAGACGATGTGCGAGTTGTACCAGGTCTCGGCGTCGCCGAGGCCGGAGACCTTGAGGTCGCGCACCGCGACGACCGTGTCCTGCGTCTTGCCGTCGATCTCGTAGCGGTCGACGTCGAGCGCGTCGGGGAACTGGTAGTACTGGCGGAACTGCTCGAGCTGCTGGAACGCCGGGCTGATCACGAGCGGGTCCATGAGGCGGATGTTGGCCGTGGTCTCGGCGTCGGCGCGGAGCGCGCCGGGCTCGGCCGTCGTCTGCGCCTCGAACGGGATCTCCTCGATGTCGGCCACGCCGTAGGCGTCGCGCGTGAGGTCGATGTTGCGCTGGATGTACTCGGCCTCGAGCGTGCGGGGGCTCGGGTCGACCTGGAACCGCTGCACGACCCACGGGTAGAGCGAGCCGATGAGCAGGCTCGACACGACGAGCAGCGCGACGCCGACGAGCGGGAGGCGCCAGCGCCCCACGATCGCGGTGACGATGAACAGGATCGCGACGCCGACGGCCGCGACGGCGAGGATCTGGCGGCCGGGGATCACCGCGTGCACGTCGGTGTACGAGGCGCCCGTGATGAGCGAACCCGATTCGGTGACCGTGGCGTACTGGTCGAACCAGATGCTGACGCCCTGCAGGAGCAGGTAGAGGCCGGCGGTGATCGCGATCTGCACGCGCGCCGACTTCGAGATGACGACCTCGCGGCCGCTGACGCGGATCGCGCCGTAGAGGTAGTTGGTCGCCGCGACGAGCAGCAGCGACAGCAGCACGACGGCCGAGGCGAAGCCGACGATCGAGCGGTAGAACGGCAACTCGAACACGTAGAAGCCGACGTCGAACCCGAACTGCGGGTCGGTCTGGCCGAACGGCGTGCGGTTCAGCCAGGTGAGCGTGAGGTCCCAGCGGCTCGAGGTCGAGACGCCCGCGAAGATGCCGAGCACGACGGGGATGCCGTACATCGCGAGGCGGCGCAGGGGCTCGAAGACCTCCTGGTAGCGGTCGAGCTGCGAGTTGAACTTCGCGTAGACGGGCCGCGTGCGGTACGCGATCTGGATCGACGCCCAGACGGGCACCGCCATCGCGAGGAACCCGATGACGAACAGCACCGAGCGGGCGACCCACTGCGTCGTGAGCACCTCGAGGAACCCGAGCTGGTCGTACCAGAGCACGTCGGCGTAGAGGCCGGTGAACACGAAGAACGCGATCACGAGCACTGCCAACACCCCGATCGTCAGGGCGATCGGCGCTCGACGGCGCGAAATCCTCGGTTCTTGCGGCTGTGCTGCGGTCACTCTCGGCCTCATGTTCGGTCGGATCGGGATCGAATCTCCATCCTACGGTCGCCGCGGGGCTCCTCAGCCGGGAGAACCATCGTCACCGGCTGGGAACTTCGTAACGAATGCGTCGAACGGATGCCGCGTGCCGCATGTACGGCCGAGCGCGCGGTCAGGATGCGGTGCAGGTGGCGAATCCGCCGAGGTCGGCTCCCTCGCCCGCGGCCTCGACGACGTCGCGCGCCTGGTCGAGCGTCTCGACCGCGAACACGTCGAGCCCGTCGGGCACGTTGCCGACGACCTCGTCGCAGTTGGAGGCTGGCGCGAGGAACACGGTCGCCCCGGCCTCCTTCGCGCCCCACAGCTTCTGGCGGATGCCGCCGATGGCGCCCACGGCGCCGGCCGAGTCGATCGTGCCGGTGCCCGCGACGATCTCGCCGCCGGTCATGGCGCCTGGCGTGAGCTCGTCGACGATGCCGAGCGCGAACATCATGCCGGCGCTCGGGCCGCCGACGTCGTCGAGCTGCAGCTCGACGTCGATCGGGAACTCGTACACCATGCGCACGCCCACGCCGAGCACGAATACCCCGTTGCTCTCGGTCGGCGTGACCTCGAGCGCGAGCTCGTCGTCGCCGCGCAGCACGCGCAGCTCGGCCGGGGCGTCGCCGCCGTTCTGCTGCACCTCGGCGCGCAGCTCGTCGATCGAGAACACCTCGACGCCGTTGACGGCCTCGATGACGTCGTCGTCTTCGAGCACGCCGTCGGCCGCGCTGCCCTCGGCCACCCCCGAGACGGTGACCTGCCTCGGGAAGTCGTAGCCGAGCTCGACGAGCGCCGCGGCGATCGCGTCCTGCTGGGAGTCGACCATGGCCGCGGCGTTCTGCGCGTCGCGGTCCTCGTCGGTCACGCCAGCGGGGAAGATCGCCTCGACGGGCACGACGGACTGCCGGCGGTCGAACCACGCCGTCATGACCTCGAACCAGCTCGGCGTCGCCCCCGGGCGGCCCACGACCGACACCGTGAGCAGGTTGAGCTCGCCCTCGGTCGGGTAGGTCTTCTCGTCGGGGATGGCGATGAGGGGCACCTCCTCGCCGTCGTGCTCCGCCGTGCCGAGCGTGTCGTACACGGGGCCGGGGCGCTCGATCACGTACGGCGAGGGCAGCAGCGCGAAGATCACCGCGATGACGGTCGCGACCACGGCGGCCCAGCCCCCGAACCGCTCGCGGAAGGGACGGGGCTCGGCCCGGAAGTGACGGGGCTCGGCGTCGAAGCCCGGTTCGTCGGGGCTCGGCGAGCGGTCGTCGGCGAACAGTGCCATCGGTGGTTCCTTCCGGACGGTGCAGACGCCGAGATCGACCCGTGCCTCGCCTGTTCGCGACGGGCGGACACCGGGAACGCCCAGCTTAAGCCATTTCCCAGCCTGGCGTCCGCACCACGGCGCTACGGTGGAGAGAACTTGACAGGAGGTGGCTCACGTGGCCGATCGGGACGACGAGCCGGGCGACAAGAACTCCGAGGAGGAGTTCCGCGAGATGCTGCGCAACCTGCTCTCGGGCGGTGGCGGCATCGACCCCGGCCAGCTGGCGGGCGCCGCCGGCCTGCCGAACGATCCGGCCAGCGTCGCGGCGCTCTTCGGGCAGCTCCAGCAGGCGATGAACCACGCCGACGACGGCATCGACTGGAGCGCCGCACTCCGCCAGGGCGAGCAGCGCGCGGCATCCGGTCAGGTGCAGATCACCGACGACGAGCGCGCCCGCCTCGACCAGGCGCTGCAGGTCGCCTCGCTGTGGCTCGACGAGGCGGTCGTGTTCGGCCGCCTGCCCGAGTCGCCCGAGCTGCTCACCCGTCGCGGGTGGGTCGCGGCGACCATGCCCGTCTGGACCCAGCTCGCCGAACCGGTCGCCCTCAGCATCGCCGATGCGCTCACGCGCGTCATGCGCGAGCAGGCGCCCGAAGAGATGCAGTCGATGATCGCCGGCGCGTCCAAGCTCATGCGCGGCATCGGCGGTGCGATGTTCGCGATGCAGCTCGGCCAGGTCGTCGGACAGCTCGCGACCGAGGTCGTCTCCGGCGGCGACGTCGGAATCCCGCTGCAGGCCGACGGCCGCGCTGCGCTCATCCCGCAGAACGTGGCCGAGTTCGGCACCGACCTCGACATCCCCTCGACCGAGGTCGAGCTCTACCTCGCGGTGCGCGAGCTCGCCCACGCCCGGCTGTTCCGGCACGCGCGCTGGCTGCGGCTGAACCTCATCAGCGCCATCACGGCCTACGCCCGCGGCATCGAGATCGACACCGAGCGCCTCGAGCAGCTCGCGGAGGGCTTCGACCCCGCGAATCCGACGAACACCGACGAACTGCGCCGCGCGGTGGAGTCCGGCGCGCTCATCAGCGCCAAGAGCGATGCGCAGCAGGGGGCGCTCGACCGGCTCGAGACCATGCTGGCGCTCATCGAGGGCTGGGTCGACCTGGCCACGGCCGACGCGACCGGCCGCCTGCCGAAGTCCGACGCGATCGCCGAGACCATCCGTCGCCGCCGCGCGACCGGCGGTCCCGCCGAATCGGCGTTCGCGACGCTCGTCGGTCTCGAGCTCCGCCCGCGCCGCATGCGCGAGGCCGCGGCGATGTGGCGGGCCGTCACCGACGCGGTCGGCATCGAACGTCGCGACGCGCTCTGGGCCCACCCCGACCTGCTCCCGACGAGCGCCGACCTCGACGACCCGAGCGGGCTCATCGCGCGCCTCACGGGCGGCGAGACGGCCACGAGCGAGGCCGACGACGAGTTCGACCAGGCGCTCGAGGCGCTCCTGCGCGGCGAGACGCCCGTGGCGCCCGGCGAGGGCGGCGAGTCCCCCGAGACCGACGCAGGCGGCGACGGCGGGCCGAAGCCCGTCTGACCCCGAGCATCGAAGCTCCTCACCGGGGCATCCGGCCTGTGGACGGATGCCCCGGCGGTCGGGCGTCATCGGGCATGCTCGCCGCATGACCCTCCGGCTCGACCCAGCACTCCCCCTCGTCTGGCGTTCGCCCGACGACCTGCAGCTCGGTGCCTCCGAACCGGCCGCCGTGCTCGAACGCCCCGGCGAGCTCGAGCACGGGCTCCTCTCGGCGCTCCGGCACGGCGCGAGCCTCTCGACGCTCGTCACGATCGGCGCGGCGTTCGATGCGACGCCCGACGAGGTGCGGCGATTCGTCGACCTCGTCTCGGCCGCGCTCCTCGACCCGCAGGGGTCGCGACCCGCGTCAGGGCGAGCGGATGCCTCGGGCGGCCCGATCCACGCCGGCCGGCCCCGCGCGGTCGGCCTGGACGGCGACGGCCCGCTCGCCGAACTCGTGGCCGCGAACCTCGAGGTGCTCGGCCACGAGGTGCGACGATGCCCGGTGCCCTGGTCGGAGACATCGGCCGGTTCCGAGCCTGCCCACCGCCCGGCGGAGTCCCCGCTCGACGATCCCGACGTCGTCGTGATCGTCGCCGCGTGGGCGATCACCCCGTCGCGGCACCTGCGGTGGCTGCGGCGCGACCTGCCGCATCTCGCCGTCGTGAGCGACGACTCCGGCATCCGCGTCGGCCCGTTCGTCGAGCCCGGCCGTGGGCCGTGCCTGCGCTGCGTCGACCTCGCCGGTCGCGATGCGGATGCCGCGTGGCCGGTGATCGCGGCCCAGCTCACCGGTCGGCCCGCGCCCGCCGAGCCGGAACGCCTGCGGTTCGACGCCGCCGCGCTCGTCGCGACCGCCGTCGACGCGCGGCTGGCCAGACTGCCGGGCGCCCCGACGCCCCAAGGCCATCGGAGCGGCGAGCCGGGTCACGGCGCCGATGATCCACTGCGCCTGGCCGCGGCATCCGTCAGGTTCGACCGACGGGGCTCGGCCGGCCGCCGTCGCGAACACGCTGAGCACCCGGCGTGCGGGTGCCGAGCTCCTGCAGGAATCGCGATTCCTCTCGCGCTGACCGTTGCTGACCGCCCAGCCGCGCCCAGCTCAGCGACAGCCGCCGGCGTGCCCGCGTGACGCCGACGTAGAACAGCCGCCGTTCCTCGTCGATCGCGTCGAGTCCCTTCGCGTAGGCGATCGGCAGCATGCCCTCGGTGAGCCCGACGATGTGCACCTCGTCCCACTCGAGGCCCTTCGCCGAGTGCAGCGTGGCGAGCGTGACCGCCTGCACGGTCGGCTCGTGCTGCGCCTCGGCACGGGCGCGCAGGTCGTCGGCGAATGCTCGGAACGTGGTTCCGGGCGGGGCGTCGTCGACGAGGCGGGCGAGCGCGTTCAGCGACTCCCATCTCGCACGCACGGCGCCGGGGCCCTCGGGAGCCTGCGCGGTCCACCCGAGCGACCGCAGCACGTCGCTCACCGACTTGAAGAGGGGCTCGTTCGCGATCGTGAGCGCGGCGGCGCGGAGGGCCTGCACGGCCTGACGCACCTCGGGCTGGTCGAAGAACCGCACGCTGCCGCGCACGCGCGACGGCACGCCGACCTCGTCGAGGGCGTGCTCGAGCATGGCCGACTGCGAGTTGACGCGCATGAGGACGGCGATCTGCTCGGGCGCCGCGCCGGCGTCGATGCGGTTGCGGATCACGGTCGCGACGCCGCGCGCCTCGGCGAGTTCGTCGGCGTACGAGGTGATCACGGGTTCGTCGGTGCGCGGGTGGCCAGACGACGGGCGTGGCGCCGCGGCATCCGGAACCGTCGGAGCGTTGTCGCCGGCCGAGCGGTCGGGCGCCGTCGCGCGGAGCTGCAACGCGCCCGCCCGGCCGCGCATCAGCCGGTTCGCGGCATCGACGATCTGCTCGGTCGAACGGTAGTTGCGCTCGAGGCGCACGATCGTCGCATCGGCGAACCGGCGCTCGAACCCGAGCAGGTACTCGGGCGTCGCGCCCGCGAAGGAGTAGATCGTCTGGCTGGCGTCGCCGACCACGCAGAGCTCGTCGCGGTCGCCGAGCCAGAGCTCCAGCAGGTGCTGCTGCGCCGGCGAGACGTCTTGGTACTCGTCGACGACGAAGTGGCGGTAGCTCTCGTGCACGCGCATGGCGACGGATGCCTCGGCCTCGATCATGCCCGAGGTCGCGAGCAGCACGTCCTCGAAGTCGAGCTGCCTGCGCTCGTCCTTGATGCGCTCGTACGCCGCGACCAGGTCGTGGAACTGCTCGGTCGTGAGCGAGCCAGGGGCGCCGCGCACGACGAGCCTGGCCTCGTGCGCGTCGGGCGTCAGCATGCCCACCTTGCGCCACTCGATCTCGGCGGCGACGTCTCGGAGCGTCGGCTGGTCGACGCGGAGCCGGATCGACTCGGCAGCCGCGCCGAGCAGTCGCCCCTTGTACTCGAGCACGCGCGGAGCGGTGCCGCCGACGACGAGCGGCCAGAAGTGGTTCAGCTGGGCGAGCGCCGCCGCGTGGAACGTGCGCACCGGCACCCCGCTCGCGCCCAGCAGGCGCAGGCGCTCCCGGAGCTCGGCTGCGGCACGCGCGGTGAAGGTGAGCGCCATCACTCGCGCCGGGTCGTAGGTGCCGGTCGCGACGCCGTACGCGATGCGGTGGGTGATCGCCCGGGTCTTGCCGGTGCCGGCGCCCGCGAGGATGCAGACCGGCCCGAGCAGGGCCTCGGCGGCGACGCGCTGCTCGTCGTCGAGGTCGGCGAGCAGGGGGTCGGATGCCGCGCTCACGCGCCCCAGCCCTGCGGTGACGACTCGATCGGACCGCCGTACCACCGCTCGAGCAGCCAGCCCGCGATCGACGTGCGTCCGGGAACCCCGACCTCGGGGAGCGCTGCAGCGAGCTCGGCGCGACTGAACCAGCGCAGTTCGAGGATCTCCTCGCCGTCGGGGGTGACGGCCGCGGCGGCCTCAGCCGACACCGCGCGCGCGGTGAACCCGAGCATCAGGCTGGCCGGGAACGGCCAGGGCTGCGACGCGACGTACTCGACGTCGACGACCTCGAGGCCCGCCTCCTCGCCGATCTCGCGCACGACCGCGGACTCGAGCGACTCGCCGGGCTCGACGAACCCGGCGAGCAGCGAGAAGCGGTTGGACTGCCACATGGCGTTCGATCCGAGCAGCACGCGATCGTCGGCATCGGTCACCAGCACGATGACCGCCGGATCCGTTCGGGGGAAGACCTGTCCGCCGTCGTTCGTGCACCGCCGCGACCAGCCCGACTCGATCGGCTCGGTGGCCGCACCGCACCGCGGGCAGAAGGCGCTCGCCCCGTGCCAGTTCACGATCGCCGCCGCCTGCGTGAACAGGCCGGAGTCACGATCGGAGAGCATCGGCGCCGCCTGGCGGAGGCCGACCCAGCGCGCGGCCTCGGGTTCCACCGCGTCGGCGTCGGCGTCATCGAGCACGCGCACCTCGATCGGCGCACCCGCGGTCGCGGCGCCCTCGTCGTCGAGTGCGCGGCCGAGGTAGACGCGGAGCCCGTGCACGTCCGTGCGGCCTGCTTCTTCACCGGCGGCGCCCGCTGCGTCGACGGTGCCCGCTGCGTCGAGCAGCCGTGCGAGCTCGGCGGGCGACCGCAGGTCGAGCACCGGCGGAACGCCCTCGACGATCTCGGTGAGCAGCGCCCGACCGTCGTGCATCAGCAGCACCCGCGCCGAAGGGTCGGCGTCGAAGCGTGCGGCTCGGTCGGGGGCGCTCCGCGCGGCGCCGTCGCGATCGAGGCGCGCCCGGGCGAGGGGCGGGGGTGTCGATTCGCGCACGGCGCCTCTTTCTCGCTTCGGTGCTCGTGTCGGATCGCCCGCGTCGTCGGACGGAGCCGGCCCGACCGGGCCGAACCCGCGGAACCGTGACGACCGCGGAGTCTGCGCCAAGGTGTGGCGCTCGCCGCTGCAGCCGATCGACCTGCTTAAGCTGTTGGCCATGGCCAGACCCACTCTCACTCTAGCCGCGTTGGCCACGGCGGCGGTCCCCGGCCTGGAGGTCAGCGCGGCACGCGCCCACACCAGGCGCTCGGGCGGTGCGTACGACGCCGTCGAGCTGCGGGCGACCGACGGCGGACGCCTGCTCATCCGCACACCGCGCACGCAGTCGGCCGAGACCGAGCAGTCCGCCGACCTCGTCGCGCTGCGGGCGATGACCACCGGCATCCGTTCGCGCCTGCCGTTCACCGTGCCCGTGTTCGTCGGGCAGGCGCCCATCGACGGCACGCGCGCGATCGTGACCGAATTCGTGCCCGGCCGGGTGCTCGGCGCCGACGAGCTCACCGCGCACGACCGCATCGCCGAGTCCGTCGGCAACGCGATCGCCGCGATCCACTCGTTGCCGTCGGGTTTCGTCGGCGACGCCGGCCTCGCGCGCGAGAGCGACGGCGAGGCGCGCGACGCCGTGGTCGAGCTCATCGGCCGCGCCTCCGACACCGGCCGCCTGCCCGCCGCCCTGCTGCGACGCTGGGAGGAGGCCACCGACGACGAGTCGCTCTGGCGCTTCCGCACCACCGTCGTGAACGGCACCCTGAGCGCTGACTCGTTCGTCGTCGACGACGAACGCGTGGCCGCGATCATCGGCTGGTCGGCCCTGTCCGTCGGCGATCCCGCACGCGACCTGCACTGGCTGCTCACCTCGCGCGGCCCGTCGGCCGAGCGCGCCCTCGAGGCGTACTTCGTCGGTCGGGGCGGCGGCGCCGACGGGGCACTCCCCCAGCGCGCCCTGCTCTACGGCGAGCTCGAGCTCGCGCGTTGGCTGCTGCACGGCGTCGACCAACGAGACCAGGCCATCATCGACGACGCCGTCTCCATGCTCGACGACCTCGTCGCGGGAGTGCACGATCGCACGACCGAGGCGCTCTCGCCGCAGACCGGCCCCATCCTCACAGTCGACGGCGTCGAGCGCCTGCTCGACGAGACGCCGCGCACCGAGCCCGCCCGCGAGTCGTCGGCGCTGCTCACCGACAGCTACGACTTCTCTGAGTTCGAGCTCGGCGAGCGGGGCGAACGGGCCGCCGTGCCGGCGGACGCGACCGCCCCGATCCCGCTCGACCTCAGCGACTGGGGCGATGCAGCGCCGGGAGCTGCCGCCGTGCACGGCGGCGAACCTCGGCCGGCGACGGATGCCCCGGGTGAAGACGCCGACGACGACGGGCGCCCGATCGGCCGCACCGGGTCCTGAACGCCCCGATCCGAAACGCCGGGCCTGAGACATCCCGGCCCGGAACGACCCCGGCCGGGTGCGTCCCAGCCCCGATCTTCCCGGCCAGGCGCGTCCCATCCTTGGGCGGACCATCTCGAGCAGCCCGCACCCGGAGGAGTCTGGCGATGATGACTCGGCCGACGTCGGGCGGGGTGCTCCCGACGCTCAGGTCGCGACGGCAGCGGCCCACGCCCTCCGGAGCGCAGCCTCGTCGTAGAGTTCCGCCGGCCTGATGATGCGGTCGTCTTCGACGAAGTAGAAGACGGCGTCGACCGTCTCGGGCGCGATGCCCGCCCAGGCGGCGTAGGCGAGGCGATAGAGCGCGAGCTGCGTCTGCTTGAGCTCGAGATCGCGCGCGTTGCGGGGCGCTCGTCCGGTCTTCCAGTCGACGACCTGGTAGCGGATGCCCCGTGCCGCGAGCTCGCCGTCTTCGGGCACCGTGTAGACGGCATCGAGCTTGCAGACGAACACGTGCTCGTCGATCGGGAGGTGCAGCTCGATCTCGACCTCGAGCGGGCGCCGCCCGCCCCACTCGGAGGCCTCGAAGGTCGCTCGCAGGGCCGCGAGCCGGTCGAGATTGTCGTTGGCGCCGGCGGCGCCTCCGGCACTCCGGACGTCGCCCGGCGCCGCGCCCGCGACCTCGACCACCTCCGCCGGATCGTCGGGCCCGAAGGCCTCGAGGCCGAACAGGCCGTCGTCGACGGCCGCGGCTGCGGACTCGCCGGTGGAGCGATGCTCGACCCACTCGTGGAACAGCGTGCCGAGGCGCGTGGCCCGGTACGGGCGTTGCGGCATCGGACGCCGCAGCTGCGCGGCGACCGCCTCGGGGTCGTCGAGGTAGTCCTTGAACCGCGACGCGGGCACGCGCGACGGGATCGGTGTCGGCCCCGGGCCGGCCTGCCGTCGGCGACGCTCCTCGATGAGGAGGGCGAGCTCGGCCGACAGCTGCGGGCCGATGCCGGCGCCCGTCGGGCCCTGGGCGGCCACCCGAACGGCGTCGGCGGCACGCACGACGCCGGGCCTGCGGACGCCGAGCGGGTCGAGCGGCCACGACACCCGCGAGTCCGCCTCGACCCGGGGGTTCTCGTCGGATTCGGGTGCGCTCGGCAGCACGTCGGAGCGGATCACGCCGGCGACCGCGAGCTCACGGAGGAAGGCGCTCGGCGGCCGGGGCGTCTTCTGCGTCGACCACCACGAACCGCTGAGCAGCAGGTCCGACCGGGTGCGGGTGACGGCCACGTAGGCGAGCCGACGCTCTTCGTCGGCATGCCGTTCGCGGTTCTCCTCGGCGAACGCGGTGACGGCCTCGTCGAACTCCCGCTGGCTCTGCACGCCGCGCCAGCCGAGCTCGGGGAGCTCGTCGCGGTCGCCCTTGAACTCGTTCGGCAGTTCGCCGAACGCCAGCCAGCCCTTGGCGGACCGCGGCTTCGAGGGGATCTCCTGGTCGACCATGCGCGGCACGGCGACGACATCCCATTCGAGGCCCTTCGAACCGTGGATGGAGAGCACCTGCACGGCACCCGGCTCGGGTTCGTCCTGTCGCGGCGAGAGCCGGTCGCGCTGCTCGGCCTCGGTCAGCCAGCTGAGGAAGGCGCCGAGGGTCGGATGCTCGGCATCGTCGGCGAAGCCGGCCAGCAGTTCGTCGAACGCCTCGAGGCTCGGTCGGCCGAGCGGCTGGTCGGCGTTCGCGGCGACCTCGATGTCGAGCAGCAGCTCCTGCTGCACGAGGTGCACGAAGTCGATCAGCCCCAGGCCGACGCGCCGTCGCAGGGCCTGCAACTGGGCACCCGCCCGGCGGAGCCTCGCGAGTCCGGTAGGGCTGATGCCCGCGAGCGCCCGGTGGTCGTCGGGGGCCGTCAGGGTGAAGTCGAGGGCGTCGACGATCGACGGCGACTCCTCGGCGGCCGTCGACGAGCGCAGTCCGCGCCGAACGTCGTCGTCGAGCCTGCGGCGCGCCGAGTCACGATCCACGAGCCATCCGGCCACGCCTCGGAGGCCGGCCAGATCGGCCGGGCCGATGCGCCAGCGGGCGCCGCCGAGCACGCGCACGAGCTCGGATCCGGCCGTGGGGTCGTGCAGCACGCGCAGCACGCACACGAGGTCGGCGATCACGGGTTGGTCGAGCAGGCCGGCCATGCCGAGCACGTGCACCGGCACGCCGTGCGCGCGGAGCGCCTGCGTGAACACGTCGACGTTCGCGAACGTGCGGCACAGCAGCGCCCCGCTCCGGGCTGCCGCAGCCGTCGGCATCGCCTCGGATGCGGCACCGGCAGCCGTGCTCCGGCCGAGGCGTTCGGCGAACCACCGCGCGACCCGGTCGGCCTCGTCGTCGATCGTCTCGCCCCAGGCGAGATCGAGGCGACCTGCGCCGGCGAACGGCGACGGCGCCAGCGCCGCCTTCGGGATGCCGGCATCGAGCGTCGCGATGAGCGTGTTCGCCGCATCGAGCACGACTCGCGGATTCCGCCAGCTCGTCGACAGGTGGTAGACGGCCGCCGTGCCACGGCCGAAGTCGCGATCGAACCTGGCGAGGTTGGCGGCGCTCGCGCCCCGCCAGCCGTAGATCGACTGGTCGGGGTCGCCCACCGCCATGACCGGGTGCCCTTCGAAGAGCGCGGCCAGCAGGCGCGTCTGCACGACGCTCGTGTCCTGGTACTCGTCGAGGAGCACCGTGCGCGAGCGCTCCCGATGCTCGGCGACGACGTCGGGGTGCTCGACGCAGATCTGCAGTGCGAGCGCGACCTGGTCGGAGAACTCGACGTAGCCGCGCTCGCGCTTGGCCGCGGCGTACGCGTCGGCGAGTTCGAGCAGCGGAGGCAGGGCGTCGACGACGCCGAGCGCGCCGACGAAGGAGTCGAAGTCGGTGCGCTTGCGCGGCGCCTCGATCGGCAGGCCGCGCATGGCGAGGAAGTCGCGGGCGAACGCCCGCACGTCGCGGCTGTCCGCGACGTTCTCGGCGAGCGCCCGACTGAGCGACAGGGCGGCGGCCGTGACCCGGTCGAGCGAGGCGTCGAGTTCGATGAGCCTCAGATCGGCCGACGCGCTCACGACCGACCTCGCGAGGAGCCAGGCCGACGCCTCGCCGAGCACGGTCGCATCGGGTTCGCGCCCGATACGCATGGCGTGCTCGCGGTAGATCGCGCTCGCGAACGAGTGGTACGTGCTCACGGTCGCCGACTCGAGCGGGTCGATGACGAGCTCGGCGATGCCCTCGTGCACGAGCTGCGCGACGCGCTCGCGGACGCGCTCGGCGAGCTCGCCCGCGGCCTTTCGCGTGAACGTCAGGCCGAGCACGTCGGCCACGCCGACGTGCCCGTTGGCCAGCAGCCACACGACCCGGTTCGCCATGGTCTCGGTCTTGCCGCTGCCGGCACCGGCGACGACGATGCTCGCACCGTGGGGATCGGCCTCGATGACGGCCTGCTGCTCGGGGGTCGGCACGTGCAGCCCGAGGCGGGTGGCGATCTCGGCCGCGCTGATGCCCGCGCGCGTGCCGTCGGCGCTCATGGCGCCGGGCACGGCGCTCACGCCGAGACCGCCGGCACGAGGTGCACGCGGTACTGCCAGGAACCGAACCTCGAACGCGGACCGGGGTCGGTCGACCCCTCGAAGACGGCGCCGGCCATCACTCGCCCGACGTCGCCGAGCCGCGCTCGGAAGGCAGCCTCGGCCTCCTCGTCGAACGGCTGCTGCGCCCGCTCGGTGTAGGCGAGCCCGCGGGAGGGCGGCGCGACGTAGACGAGCTTCGCCCCGCCGAGCACGCCGGCGGAGGGCACCGCCTGCTGGCGCGCCGCGAGCTGGTAGGCGGCCAACTGCGGATGCGCGGCGGTCTGGGCGAACGTCGGCGGCGTGCGACCAGTCTTGATGTCGACGATGACCGTCGTGCCGTCGGGCGACGCCTCGATGCGGTCGATGGTGCCCGTGATGCGAACGCGGTCGACGGTGATGGTGAACCTTCCTTCGGCGCCGAGCAGCACCTTCGCGTCGTCGTCGAACCCGTTGAGGTACTCCGCGGCGCCCTCGGCCATGCGGCGCGCACCGCGCCGCTCCCGCTCGGCGACCCACCCGGCCTCGAAACGCACGGCCTTCAGTCGCTCTTCGACGGCCGCCCAGATCTCGTCGACGTCGGTCGATCCGTCATCGCGACCGCCGACCTCTTCGACGACGGCGTGCACGATGGTGCCGATCGATGCGGCGATGCCGGACGGCGGCGAGGCGACGTGGTCGACGAACCAGCCGAGCGGGGACTCCTCGACGCGATCGATCTGCGACGGCGAGACCGGCACGGATGCCTCGGGGTCGCCGTCGAGGTCGACCAGCGGCGCCTCGTTCGAGAGCCCGGCAAGTCCGTACCACTCGCTCGGATCGGCGCCGGGCACGCCCTCCTCGGCGAGCATCGCGAGCGCCGCCGCGGACTCGGGATCGCCCGTGACCGCCTCTCGGCGCAACGCGCCCACCAGGGATCGCAGGTGCAGCGGGCGACGCCGGGGGCGCACGCGTTCGAGGGCGTACCCCATGAGCACCGAGGGCTGCTCGTCGTCGTTGGCCGTGCAGGCGAGCACCGCCTGGCGACGGGCCCGCGAGACGGCGAGCACGAACATCCGCAGCTCGTCGTCGCGCACCGACGCACGCGCCTCGGCCGGGGTCTCGACGCCGGGCAGCGGCGCGCCCGCGCGCGCGGCGGCGACGACGCGCGGCAGGAGTCCGGCGTGCAGCAGCGTGCCCCGCGGTCGGAGGTTCGGCCACACGGCGTCTTGGAGGCCGGCGACGACGACCACGTCGAACTCCCGGCCGACGACGCCCTGCGGCGTCGTGACGAGCACGGTCTCGGCCGTGCGCCGGGGCGCCAGGGAGTCTTCGGGCAGCTCGCTCGCGAGCACCTCGTCGACGAAGCGCATGGCGGGGGCACCCGGCTCGCGCTCGACGAACCTGGTCGCGGCCGAGAACAGCGCGACTGCGGCGTCGAGCGAACGATCGGCCTCGTCGGCGAGCACACCGGTGCCCGCGGCCTGGCGCGCCCACTCGGCGCCGAGTCCGGCGCCCTCCCACAGCGACCAGAGCACCTCCTCGATCGTGCCGCCGCCCCTGGCCACCCCGGTCGCGGCGTCGAGCACGGCCGCGAGCTTCGCTGCGCGACGGCCGGGCGCGGCATCGATCGTCGCGAACCCGCCGGGTGCCGCGAGCGCGTCGACGAGCAGCTCGTCGCCGGTGCGGCCGCCTCCCGCCGCGAGCTCCTCGTGCCGGAGCGCGAGCCGCAGGCGCCGGAGCCCGATGCCGTCGAGCCGGCCGAGCGGACCGGTGAGCAGGGCGACCGCGAGCTCGGCGCCGAGCGGCTCGCGCCCGAGCACGAACGAGCACGCCGTGAGCAGGGCGGAGGCGGCGGGCGCGTCGCGCAGGGCGAGGCCGTTCGCCGCCCCCGCGGTGGGCACGTCGGCGAGCGCGAGCGCGCGTTCGACCGACGGCACGTCACCGCCCGAGCGCAGCACGACGGCCATCTGCGACCACGGCACGCCGTCGAGCAGGTGGCGCTCGCGCAACAGCGAGGCGATCGACTGGTGCTCGGCTGCGCTCGAGGCGGCCTCGATGCCGAGCACCGGTGCGAGCCGACGCGCCGACCCGTCGCCGAACGCGTCGCGCGCGCCTACGGCTGGCGCTCCACCGGGCCCGAGCGCGGCGCCCGGATCGTCGGCGTGCGGCCGATCGCCGGCGAGCGCGGCCGATCGGTGCGACCCGCCGAGCGCCGTGCCGATGTGGGCGCGCACGCCCGAGATGACCTCGAGGATCTCGGTGCGCCCGCGATGCACGGCGGGCAGGTCGATGCGCCGCACGGGAGCGCCGTCAAGCATCTGGCTCAGCGAGCCGAGCAGTTCGGGCCTGCCCCCTCGGAATCCGTTGCTGGCGACGTCGGGGTCGCCGATGGCGACGATCTGCACGCCGCATGCGGCGAAGGCCGCGATGAGCGACGCCGAGGCCTCGGTCGTCTCCTGCGCGTCGTCGACCACGAGCAGGCGCAGCCCGGCGAGCGGGCCGAGGGCCGCGGATGCGTCGGGGTCGACGCGGCTGCGTCGCACGATCGACGCCGCGAACGCCCCGAGCTCGGCCGAGTCGAACTGGTCGGGACGCACCTGGTCCTTCACGTCGGCGTACTCGGCCATGAACGCGGATGCGGCCACCCACTCGGGTCGCCCGGCGGCATCGCCGAGCCGGGCGAGCTCGCTCTCGTCGACGCCGAGCTCGACCGCGCGCATCAGCAGGTCGCGGAGCTCTGAGCGGAAGCCGCGGAGCACCCGGACCTCGGGGGTCAGGGGGTCGGGCCACTCGGGGCCGAACCCGTCGCGGATGCCGCCGTCGACGAGGTCGGCCACGATGCGGTCGTGCTCGCCGCCGGTGAGCAGCGTGACCGGCCTGCCGGTGTAGGCGCGCACGAGCTGGAAGGCCATCGAGTTCGCGGTGCGGGCGAGCGGCCCCCTCGTCGTGACGCCGAGGCGGACGGCGATGCGGTCGCGCAGCGCGGTCGCCGTCGACCGGCTGGCGCACAGCACGAGCACGTCGTCGACGCCGTAGCCGAGACGCCCGACCCGGTCGGCCACGAGCTCGACCGCGAGCTCGGTCTTGCCCGAGCCCGGCGCCCCGAACACCGCGTGGTGCTCCCCCTCGGCGAGGGAGGCCGCGAGGGGCCCGGCGGATGCCTCGGACGGGCGCCGGGGATCGGTGCCGGACCGGCCTGCGGCACGGGTCGCATCGGGCTGCGACGGGGCGCTGGAGCTGGGCATGCCCACACGTTAACCCGTTCCGCCGACAGTGAACGCGCCACGGCCCCCGCGAGCCGTGTCCTAGGGTTGACGCAAGGACAGAAAGGCCCACTGTGGACGTACGGATCGGCATTCAGAACTCCCCCCGCGAACTCGGCTTCGAGTCGTCGCAGTCGGCAGAGGAGGTCCAGGCCCAGGTCGCCGCCGCGCTCGCGGGCGACGCTGCGTCGCTCAAGTTCGTCGACGCGAAGGGCACCGTCTACCTCGTGCCCGCCGCGGCGCTCGCGTACGTCGAGATCGGCTCCGAGGAGTCGCGCCGCGTCGGATTCGTGGCCTGACGTGGAGCTGCTCTTCGTCGTGCTCGGCGGAGCGATCCTCGGGCTCGCCGCTCGCTACCTCCTGCCGCTCCGGCAGACGCACGGCGTGCTGCTGATCCCGTCGATCGGCGCGGGCGTCGCCGCGGTCGTCTGGGTCGCGCTGACCTGGCTCGGCATGCCGTGGGACGGCGGCTGGATCTGGGTCATCTCGCTCGTGGTCTCCGGCCTCGCCTCCGCGGCGACCGCCTACCTCATCGGACCGAAGCGCGAGCGAGCGGATGTCGCGCTCTTCGAGCAGCTGTCTCGCCCGAGCGCGGCATCGCGCACGGCGTCCGCCGGCTGACCGCACCGCTCCATCCGACGGCGTCCTCCTCCGGGAGGGCGCCGTCTTCGCGTTCAGGCCGTGAGGCCGAGGGCGTCCATGCGGCGCGTGTGGTCGGCGATGAGCTCGGTGAAGATCGGCTCGACCCGCTCGTCGAGGCCCCGCGCGTCGGAGGCGCGCAGCGCCGAACGGGCGATGAGCAGCGTGTCGCCGACGAGGCTGCGGCCCCAGAGCGCGAGCCGGTCTGCGAGGCCGGGCAGCTCGGCGATCGCGAGGCCCAGCTCGTGCTCGAGCACGGTCGCCGAGCCCGCCTCGTCGAGGATCGCGCGCACCCGGCGCGAGAGGTCGGCGTGCAGTCCGTTCGCGAGTCGCGAGAAGTAGCCGTCGAGCATGCCCGAGACCACGTGGATCGCGAGGAGGAGCTCGTGCCAGTCGCCGCTGCGCATCGACGCCTCGAGGCGGTCGGTCGCGGGTGCGAAGGGCGTCATCACGTCGACGGGCTCGACCCCGAGCAGTCGCAGCTCGGCGATGAGCGAGTGGTGCTTGCGCAGCGCGACCCCCGCGGCGGCGCTCAGGCCCTCTTTCGCCCTGAGCGTCGGCGCGGTCTGCACGGCTGTCGAGAGCGCCTCGAAGAAGACGAGCTGGATGTACGCGGCCTGCCCGAGGAAGGGCACCGCCTCGGGCACCAGCTCGGTGAAGTCGACCTTGGTGAGCTCGGTCGGCGCGACCCGGGGTCGCAGCCGCGGCGCCTCGGGGCGCGCGACGCGTCGATTGATCCAGGACACCACGGCAGACAGCCTATCCGAGGCATTCGGGCGCTCTCGGATAGGCTGGAGGTCGCACGCGGGCATCGGACCCGCGGCCCGTGCGCCTGAGGACAAGCAGAGCGCACCTTTCCCGCTGAACCGACAGGCAGATACTTGACTACATTCGCAGAACTCGGCGTCGCGTCCGACATCGTCGACGCGCTCGCCACCAAGGGCATCGCAGACGCCTTCCCCATCCAGGAGCAGACGATCCCCCTCGCCCTCTCCGGCCAGGACATCATCGGCCAGGCCAAGACCGGCACCGGCAAGACCTTCGGCTTCGGCCTGCCGCTCATCCAGCGACTGGGCGACGCTCCCGAGCCCGGCGTGAAGGCGCTCGTCGTCGTGCCGACCCGCGAGCTCGCCGTGCAGGTCTCCGAAGACCTCGAGCTGGCCACCTCCAACCGCCCGACCAAGATCGTCTCGATCTACGGCGGCAAGGCCTACGAGGGCCAGATCGAGCAGATCAAGGCGGGCGCGCAGATCGTCGTCGGCACGCCCGGCCGCCTCCTCGACCTCGCGAGCCAGCGCCTCCTGAACCTCGGCGAGGTGCAGGAGATCGTGCTCGACGAGGCCGACAAGATGCTCGACCTCGGCTTCCTCTCCGACATCGAGAAGATCTTCTCGAAGGTCCCCGCGGTGCGGCACACCATGCTGTTCTCGGCGACCATGCCCGGCCCGATCGTCGCGCTCGCGCGGCGGTTCATGTCCAAGCCCATCCACATCCGCGCGAACGACCCCGACGAGGGCCTCACGCAGGCGAACATCAAGCACCTCGTCTACCGGGCGCACTCGCTCGACAAGGACGAGGTGATCTCGCGCATCCTCCAGGCCGAGGGCCGCGGCAAGACCGTGATCTTCACGCGCACGAAGCGCGCGGCGGCCAAGCTCGTCGAGGAGCTCAACGACCGCGGCTTCAACGCGGCCGCGGTGCACGGCGACCTCAACCAGGACCAGCGCGAGCGCGCGATGGCCGCGTTCAAGGCCGGCAAGAAGGACGTGCTCATCGCCACGGATGTCGCGGCACGAGGCATCGACGTCGACGACGTCACGCACGTGATCAACCACACCATCCCCGACGACGACAAGACCTACCTGCACCGCGCCGGCCGCACGGGCCGCGCCGGAAAGACCGGTATCGCGGTCACGTTCGTCGACTGGGACGACCTGCACAAGTGGGCCCTCATCAACCGCGCGCTCGAGTTCGGCCAGCCCGAGCCGACCGAGACCTACTCGTCGAGCCCGCACCTGTTCACCGACCTCGACATCCCCGCAGGCACGAAGGGCCGCCTGAAGCCCGCCGCCGCGGCGGCGGCGCCGACCCGTTCGAGCACCGCAGGGCGCACCGAGGGCGGCTCCGGCCGCAGCGGTCGCGGCGAGGCACGGCAGGGCGACGGCGAACGCGCTCCGCGCAGCACCCGGTCCCGTCAGCGCACCCGCGGCGGGCGCCCCGCGGGCGAGACGTCGTCGACCGAGGGCGCCGCACCCGCGGCGGCCGACTCCGCAGACGCCGCGGCCACGGCCGTGCGCGAGCCGGGCACCGGCACGCACGACGGCGGCGGCAGCGAGCACCACGACGGCAACGCGGCTCCCCGGCGGCGCCGTCGGCGCCGCGGTCCGCGTCCGGCCGGCTCGACGGGCGCCGCGCCCCAGGCCTGACCGCCGAACCCACGACCCGCACGACCGGGGGCGGATGCCGCGAGGCATCCGCCCCTTCGTCGTTCCCGGGTCGCCGCGAGTCGACGACGCGCTCGGTGAACGGGCAGACGTTCGCGCGGCGCGGCGCGGCCACAGAACGGCCGGCGCGGGCGAACCGACCGGGTGGGCCGCCCGGCTACGGCAGCACGGGCGCCGAACCGGTGCCCTCGGCGATGATGCGCGCGACCACGTCGGCGCGCGTGCGCTCCTGCCCGAGCCGGTTCGGCTTGCCGGTGCCGTGGTAGTCGCTCGAGCCCGTGACGGCCAGGCCGAACTCGCGGGCGAGAACGTGCAACCTGGGCTTCGCGGCCGGGTCGTTCTCGGGGTGGTCGATCTCGAGCCCGAAGAGCCCCGCGTCGACGAGCTGGCGCAGCCGCTCGCGCGACACGACGTGCTCCTCGCCCCTGGCACCGGGGTGCGCGAGCACGGGCACCCCACCGGCCGCGCGGATGAGCCGCACGCCCGTGAGCGGGTCGGGTGCGTAATGCGGCCGCGCATACCCGTGCCGAGGGTGCAGGATGCCGGCGAACGCCGCCGAGCGCGTG
This sequence comes from Agromyces sp. NPDC058110, assembly GCF_042884735.1. Classification (NCBI taxonomy): domain Bacteria; kingdom Bacillati; phylum Actinomycetota; class Actinomycetes; order Micrococcales; family Microbacteriaceae; genus Agromyces; species Agromyces sp. NPDC058110. Next base: position 919,388 of record NZ_JBHVTI010000001.1, read on the forward strand.
TTCGCGTGGCCGCGCGCCACGAGCGCGTCGGCGATGTGCGGGCGGCCGACGGTCGCGCCCTCGGCGGTCTGGGCGAGCACGTCGTCCCAGGTGAGCGGGTAGTCGCGGCCGATGCGCCGCACGATCTCCTCGGCGCGCGTGATGCGGGACTCCCGGATGCGCGTGGTCTCGGCGAGCAGCGGCTCGTCGAGCGGGTCGATGAGGTAGGCGAGCACGTGCACGCTCGTGTACTGCTCGCGCGTCGAGAGCTCCATGCCCGGGATGAGCGCGACGCCCGTCTCGGGCACCGCCGCCGCCGCCTCGACCCAGCCCGCGGTCGAGTCGTGGTCGGTCAGCGCGATGGCCGACAGGCCGACCTCGGCCGCCTCGACGAGCAGCGCCGCCGGGGCGCCCGTGCCGTCGGACACCGTGGAGTGCACGTGCAGGTCGGCGTCGCCGATCGCGGAGCCGCTCCCGGATGCCGTCGACGTCGCCATCCCTCCATGCTAGGCCGAGCCGCCGATGTACCATCCCCACGCGGCGACGCGTCGCCGACACGCCTCCGACGCGCCGCCTCGCGGCCCCGGCACAGACTCGTGCCCTAGCTTGGTGGGATGCTCCCCCGCATCCTCGGCTGGCTCGTCGTGCTCGCATCGGCGGTCGTCGCGGCCATCCTGGTCTGGCCGCAGGCGTTCGGCCTCCAGAACCAGTGGATCGCCACCCACATCGTCGCGCTCCGAGGGTCGGCGGCACTGGTGGGCGTCGTGGCCGCCGCCGTCTTCGGCCTGCTCGCGATCGCTCGCCCGACGCGCCGGTTCGCGCTCGCGATGGTGCTCGTGCTCCTGCTCTTCTCGGCGGGCAATGCGGCCGTGCTCGTCGCGCGCGGACTGGGCGGATCGGATGCCGCGTCGGCCGCGACATCCGACACGGTGACGGTCTTCTCGTGGAACACGCTCGGCGAGGTGCCCGATGCGTCGACGATCACCGAGCTCGCGCTCGCGGAGGGCGCCGACGTGGTCGTGCTGCCCGAGACGACCGAGCCGCTCGGCGAGGAGGTCGCGGTCGCGATGCGCGAGGGCGGGAGCCCCATGTGGGTGCACACGGTCGCGTTCGACGACGTCGCGAAGGCGCGCTCGACGACCATCCTCATCTCGCCGGAGCTCGGCGACTACGAGGTGACCTCCGCACTGGTCTCCGGCCCGCCGGGCAACACGAACACGCTGCCGTCGGTCGTCGCCGACCCGGTCTCGGGCGACGGCCCGCGGATCATCGCGGTGCACGCCGTCGCCCCGATCCGCTGGGAGCTGCGCAACTGGCGGAGCGACCTCGACTGGCTCGCCGAGCAGTGCGCGGGCGAGAACGTCATCATGGCGGGCGACTTCAACGCCACGGTCGACCACTTCGCCGGCCGCGGCGTCGACGGCGGCGACCTCGGCCGGTGCGCGGATGCGGCGGTGCAGGGCGGTGCGGGCGGCGTCGGCACCTGGCCGACCGACCTGCCCGAGATCCTGGGGAGCCCGATCGACCACGTGCTCGCGACCCCCGGATGGCACGTCGACGCCTTCCGCGTGATCGGCGAGGTCGACGGGTCGGGCAGCGACCACCGCCCGATCGTGGCGACGCTCTCGCGAGCCGACTGATCCGCCATCGCGGCCTCCGGCGAGGCGGACTCCGGTGAGACAATGGAGCACATGACCACGAGTGACACCTCCACCACCGAGACCACGGCCGCGGCGACCTCCGCAGACGAGAGCGGCCGGAACGCGAACCGTTCGACCACTCCCGGTTCCGAGGGATTCAAGGACTTCATCAGCAGCGGCTGGGCTGCGCGCGACGAGGCGCTGCCGTCCGCCCGCGAACAGGCGTCGTACGCCGCGGTGCGACGCAGCGCCGTGTCGGCCGCGTTCCCCGGCGTGCGGCTCATCGTGCCCGCCGGCGACATGAAGCAGCGGGCGAACGACACCGACTACCCCTTCCGCGCGCACTCGGCGTTCGCCCACCTCACGGGCTGGGGCTCCGACAGCGAGCCCGGCGCCGTGCTCGTGCTCGAGCCCGAGGGCGGCGAGGGCCACCTCGCGACCGTCTACTTCCGCGAGCGCGCCGGCCGCGACTCCGAGGAGTTCTACGCGAACCCGGCGATCGGCGAGTTCTGGATCGGCGCGCGCCCGTCGCTCGCGCACGTCGCGGCCGACCTCGCGATCGGCACGCGCGGACTCGAGGAGTTCGACGCCGTGATCTCGGCCGTCGACACCGCGACGCTCGTGCTGCGCGAGGCCGACGCCGCGATCACCGAGCGCGTCGACCACGCCCGCATCCGCTTCGCCGCCGAGGAGGCGCTGTCGACGAACGCGCAGGACGCGCCGTTCTCGCTCGAGGTCGGCGGCGAGCACGAGCCCGACGCGGAGCTCGCGCGCGTGGTCTCCGAGCTGCGCCTCGTGAAGGACGAGTACGAGCTCGGCGAGATGCGCGCCGCGGTCGATGCGACCAAGCGCGGCTTCACCGAGGTCTTCGAGGAGCTGCCCCGCATCACGAGCGAGGTGCGAGGCGAGCGCGTCATCGAGGGCGTGTTCGCGACGCGCGCCCGGCTCGACGGCAACGACGTCGGGTACGGCTCGATCGCGGCCGCCGGCCCCCACGCCACGATCCTGCACTGGACCCGCAACGACGGCCCCGTCGTGCCCGGCGACCTCGTGCTGCTCGACGCGGGCGTCGAGATGGACAGCTACTACACGGCCGACATCACGCGCACCTTCCCGGTGAACGGCACGTTCTCCGACGTGCAGCGCCAGGTCTACGAGGCCGTGCTCGAGGCTGCGGATGCCGCGTTCGCCGTCGTGCGCCCGGGCGCGATCTTCCGCGACGTGCACGCCGCGGCGATGCGGGTCATCGCGCGCAAGACCGCGGAGTGGGGCTTCCTGCCCGTCTCGGCCGAGGAGTCGCTGGAGCCGTCGAACCAGTTCCACCGCCGCTACATGGTGCACGGCACGAGCCACCACCTGGGCCTCGACGTGCACGACTGCGCGCAGGCGCGTCGCGACATGTACATGGACGGCGTGCTGGAGCCCGGCATGGTCTTCACGATCGAGCCGGGCCTGTACTTCCAGCCCGACGACCTCACGGTGCCCGAGGAGTTCCGCGGCATCGGCGTGCGCATCGAGGACGACATCGTCGTGACGGCCGACGGCGCCGAGAACCTCTCGGCGGGCATTCCCCGCACGGTCGCCGAGGTCGAGGCCTGGGTGCAGGGGGCTCGGCGGGGCTGACGTTCGTGGTCGGCGCCGTCGATCAGACGGCGCCGTCCACCGCCGCCTTCGCGGCCTTCCGGGCACGCCACCACGCCCAGAACCTGGCGAGCTGGCGCTTGACGAAGGCCGCGAGGCGGCGCGCCCACGCGAACTCGGAACCGAGGATCGCCAGGCCGAGGAAGACGACCAGCCAGCCGGGCCCCGGCAGCGGCACGAGGGCGAGCCCGACCACCGCGACGACCCCGCCCAGCACCCCCACGAGCACGCGATAGGCCCGGCGCAGCGCGGGGCGGTCGTGGATGCGTCGACGGAGGGCGCGCAGCCATCGCCTGATCGGGCGGTCGGGCCGCTCGGCCGCGACGATCTCGCGGGAGAGTTGCTGCTCGATCACCATGCAGACACGATATATCGCGATGCTGCGACCTGTTCGGGCTCCCGGCGGACTCGCAGGATCGCGGGGCGTCCGCTCAGGCGTCGCCCGACTTGCGACGCTCGCGCTCGGCACGCCGAGCGGCATCGAGCGCCTCGCCGTAGGTGAGGCCGGTCGGTTCTTCTGCGCCGGCCTCGCCCGCGTCGACTCCGGCATCGTCGCCCTCCGGCGCCGCTGCGGCACCCGTGGCCGCGGCGGGATCGGCTGCTGCTGCACCGCTCGCGGCGCTCGGCGTGCTCGCCGTCGCAGGCCGGCCGGCCGCGGCATCCGGAACCGGACCGTACCTCGGCGCGACCGGCTGCGAGCCCACCGGCGCGAAGGTCTCGCCCGACGTGCCCAGCACCTGGCGTGCGCGCTCGACGTGCGCGGTCTCGGCCACGACCGAGTAGCTCGTCGCGAGCACCTGCGCGATCGACGTGAAGTCGCGGCGTCGGCGGTTGACCGAGTACGTCACGACGCCGAAGATCATACCGAACCCGGCGCCGATGAGCACGGCCGAGATCAGGATGCCGACCGACGCGGGCGACGGCGAGAAGATGAAGAAGAGCAGGCCCAGGAACGTGCCGAACCACGCGCCCGACAGCGCGCCGGCACCGGCCGCACGGCCCCACGTGAGCTTGCCCGTGATGCGCTCGACGCTCGTGAGCCCCGACCCGACGATCGCCAGCTCCTTCAGCGGGAACTCCGCCTTCGCGAGCGTGTCGACGGCGGCCTGCGCCTCGGCGTAGGTCTCGAAGCTCGCGACCGTCTCGCCCTGCGGCAGGGTCGGGAAGACTCTGGACATGCGGCCGCCGAACGGCGATGGGGTGCTCACTCCCTCATCCTCCCACGGGCTAAGTTGGTACCGTGAGCGCAACGAGAGTCTTCGTCGCCCGACTCGCCGGATGCGCCGTCTTCGACCCCGCCGGTGATCGGGTCGGAAAGGTGCGCGACGTCCTCGTCGTGTACCGCCGCAACGACCCGCCGCGGGTCGTCGGACTCATCGTCGAGGTTCCGGGCAAACGACGCGTGTTCCTCTCGATCGGGCGAGTGACCTCCATCGGCGGCGGCCAGATCATCACGACCGGGCTCATCAACCTCCGCCGCTTCGAGCAGCGCGGCGGCGAGGTGCGCGTGATCGCCGAGATGCTCGGTCGCAAGGTGACCTTCAACGACGGCTCGGGCGAGGCCTCCGTCGAGGATGTCGCGATCGAGGAGCTCGAGCCCGGCGAGTGGGAGGTCGAGCAGCTCTTCGTGCGACGCCCCAAGGGCGCTTCGCCGTTCTCGAAGGGACAGTCGGCCTACGTGACCTGGCGCGAGGTGCGCGAGATCACGGCCTCCGGCGAGGCGCAGTCGGCCGAGCAGCTGATCGCGACCTACTCCGAGCTGAAGCCCGCCGACCTCGCGAACACCCTGCTCGACCTCCCCGTGGCGCGTCGCCAGGAGGTCGCCGAGGAGCTCCCCGACGACCGGCTCGCCGACGTGCTCGAGGAGATGCCCGAGTCCGACCAGGTCGAGATCCTCTCGGGGCTCGGCGACGACCGCGCCGCCGACGTGCTCGACCACATGCAGCCCGACGACGCCGCCGACCTCATCGCGCAGCTGCCCGAGGAGCGCGGCGAGCACCTGCTCGAGCTCATGGAGCCCGAAGAGGCCGAAGACGTGCGCATGCTGCTCTCGTACGGCCCCGACACGGCCGGCGGCCTGATGACGACCGAGCCGATCATCGTGTCGGCCGACGCGACCGTCGCCGAGGGCCTCGCGCTCATCCGCAGGCACGACCTGCCGCCGGCGCTCGGCGCCGCCGTCTGCCTCACGCTGCCGCCGTACGAGGCGCCCACCGGCCGGTTCCTCGGCATCGTGCACTTCCAGCGCATGCTGCGGTATCCGCCGCACGAGCGCCTCGGAACCCTCATCGACCAGGGTCTCGAACCCGTCGGGGCCGACACGTCGGCCGCCGAGGTGAGCCGGATCCTCGCGAGCTACGACCTCGTCTCGGTGCCCGTCGTCGACGAGAAGCACCGCCTCGTGGGCGTCGTGACGATCGACGACGTGCTCGACTACCTGTTGCCCGATGACTGGCGAAGTCATCCCGAAGACGAAGACGAGGTGAGCAAACGCGCGACCGCCCGCGCACAACTGACGACCGGCAGCATCCCGATCCCGAGCACTGCGAGGAGGGCAGCAGATGGCACGCGTTAACACCGCAGACGAGCGGAGGTTCGACACGCCGAAGGGCACCGGCCGCTCCCCGTTCCGCCGAGGCAACCCCGACAAGGATCGATTCGGACGCTTCACCGAATGGGTCGCGCGCGCGATGGGAACGCCCGGCTTCCTGCTCGGCCTCTCGCTCTTCGTGCTCGTCTGGCTGCTCTGGAACACCTACGCGCCCGAGCAGTGGCGCTTCGACTCCCAGGTCTACGGGTTCACGGTGCTCACGCTCGTGCTGAGCCTCCAGGCCTCGTACGCCGCCCCGCTGATCCTCCTCGCCCAGAACCGGCAGGACGACCGCGACCGCGTGCAGATCGAGCAGGACCGCCAGCGCGCCGAGCGCAACCTGGCCGACACCGAGTACCTCGCGCGCGAGGTCGTGGCCCTCCGCCTCGCCATGCGCGAGCTCGCCTCGAAGGACTTCATCCGCGCCGAGCTCCGCGCGGTGCTCGAGGAGCTCGACCGCGCCCAGGTCGAGCGCACCGGTGCCGACCAGGCCGGTTCCGGCCAGGCCGCCGACGAGGACTCCGCGCATGCCGCACCACGATCCTGAGGCGCTCGAGGCGGCGATCCGTCGCTCCCTCGAGTCGGTGATCGATCCCGAGATCCGCAAGCCCATCACCGAACTCGACATGCTCGAGTCGGTGCGCATCGCCGACGGCCGCGTGCACGTCGTGGTGCGGCTCACGATCGTCGGGTGCCCGGCATCCGATCGCATCGAACGCGACGTGCGTCAGGCCGCGGAGGCCGTGGCGGGCGGCGTGCCGGTCGACGTCGTGCTCACGGTCATGACGCCCGAGCAGCGCACCGCCCTCACTGAGCGGCTGCGCGGCGCGAAGGCCGGGCGCGGCATCCCCTTCGGGCCGGGCACGCTCACGCGGGTCATCGCGGTCACGAGCGGCAAGGGCGGCGTCGGCAAGTCGACGCTCACGGCCAACCTCGCGGTCGCCCTGGCGGCTCGCGGACTCTCGGTCGGGCTCATCGACGCCGACGTGCACGGCTTCTCGATCCCGGCGCTGCTGGGCCTCGTCGACGCCGACGGGCTCGCCGCACGGCCGACGCAGGTGAACGACATGATCCTGCCGCCCGTCGCGCACGGTGTGAAGGTCATCTCCATCGGCATGTTCGTCGAGCCGGCCGAACCCGGAGCCCGGGCATCGTCGACCGCCGTCGCCTGGCGCGGACCGATGCTGCACCGCACGCTCAACCAGTTCCTCACCGACGTCTACTTCGGCGACCTCGACGTGCTGCTCGTCGACCTGCCGCCCGGCACGGGCGACATCGCGATCTCGCTCGGGCAGCTGCTGCCGAACGCCGAGGTGCTCGTGGTCACGACCCCGCAGCCCGCCGCCGCCGACGTCGCCGAGCGCTCGGGCGTCGTCGCCCGCCAGACGGGCCAGCGCATCATCGGCGTGGTCGAGAACATGGCCGGACTCGCCGGACCCGACGGCACCGTGCTCGACCTGTTCGGTTCGGGCGGGGGCGCCGAGGTCGCGCGCCGACTCTCCGAAGGTCAGGCAGAGGTGGTGCCGCTCATCACGAGCGTGCCGCTCAGCATCGCGCTGCGCCAGGGCGGCGACGAGGGGGTGCCCGTCGTGGCGGGCGCACCCGACGACCCCGCGGCCCGCGCCATCGAGCGCGTGGCCGAAATCGTGGCGACGAGGCCCCGTCAGTTGGCGGGCCGGCGGCTCGACGTCTCGGTGCGGTGATCCGGATGCCGCTCGCCGCCGCTCCTCGTCCGGGCCGGCGTGCGCGCGGGGCGCAGGCGTCTGCGCCGCCGCGAGGGGTGCTCGCCCTGGTCGGCCTCGTCGCGCTCGGCGTCGCGGTCGCCGGGTGCGCCCAGCAGCCGACGACGACCGAGGGGCTGCCCGACGGCATCACCGCGAGCGTGCTGCAGAGCCGGCAGGACGTGGTCGACGGACGTCTGGTCGTGCAGATCGACAACGCCACCGGCGCCGGCCTCGAGTTCGGCGCGTTCGACGTCGAGGCTCCCGGGCTCGAACCCGGGCTGCACTTCGAGGGCCCTCGCACGATCCCCGACGGTAGATCGGTGCAGTACCGGGTCGACCTCACGCCGGCGCGGTGCGACGGCGACGCCGGCCCGGCCGAGGTGACGCTCTCGGGTGTCGCGACGGGCGACGCCGAGGTCGACGGGTCCGGCGCGACCGGCACGATCGAGGCCGACGACCCGTACGACACGCTCCCCCGGCTGCAGAACAGCGGATGCCTCGCCGGCGCGGTCGAGTCCGTCGCCGCCTTCACGCTCGCCGAGCACCTGCGCTCGACCGGCTCGGGCACCGATCGACGCGCCTTTCTCGACATCGAGGTGCAGCCCACGGGCGCGGCATCCGGATCGATCGACCTGAGCGAGGTGCTCGGCACCACGCTCCTGTCGGCCGAGGACGGCCTGAACTGGTCGACGACGACCGCGCACATCGAGGCGTCCGATGCGCCGTCGACCATCTCGTTGCCCGTGCGCCCCGCGCGGTGCGACCCGCACGCGGGCGCCGAGGACAAGCGCGGCACGATCCTGCCGCTCGAGATGACGACGAGCGAGGGCTGGTCGGGGCAGTACGAGGTGCGCGCGTCGGCGTCGCTGAAGCAGGACCTCTTCGCCTACTTCACCGAACGGTGCGGCCTGCCCGCGAGCTGAGGTCGGGCAGGCCGCACCGAGCGTCAGTCGCGGGGTTCGACCACCCGCGCGAGCAGTTCGACCAGCAGGCGGCCCGTGAGCTGCGACGGCAGGGCCTCGACGAGGGCCAGCACGGGCGCCATCTGCGCCGGAAGCCCGCCACGCCCGCCGTCGTCCGCGCGGTCGTCGCCCTCGTCGGCGCCGCCGAGCAGGCCGATCGCGCCGAGCAGCGCGGCCGCGGTGTCGGAGTCGATCGCACCGCCCGCCGCGAGCAGGGGTTCGACGCCCCCTGGCAGCGCGTCGGCGAGCCCGGCGAGCACGAGCCCCCCGTCGACCTGCGGCACGCCGCGCTCGGCATCGGCGGCCGCGACGAGCGCCGCGCTGAGCTCCGGCACGACCTGCTCCGTCACGGGCGTGATCGTCAGGTGGGTCGTGTGCGGCAGTCGCGTTCCGTCGGACTGCACGAGCCCGGGCTGCAACTGCAGGAAGAACCCGGCGCCGCGCGCGGCATCGGCCCAGTGGTGCGGATCGACGCGCCGTTCGGGCGCAACCGACTCGTCGGTCGCGACCGCGAACAGCGGCCCCGTCGGTGCCCCGACGACGCGCAGTCCCTCGATGCCCTCGACCACCTCGCGCAGGGCGTCGGTCGCACGCGCGGTCTGCGCCGCGAGCGCCGCGAAGCCCTCCTCGCCGAGCACCTCGATGATCGACCAGGCGGCGGCGAGCGGGCCCGCCGGCTTCGACCCGGTCATGGTGGGGTTCACGACGGGGTAGCCCGGCCAGCCGGTCGTGCGGAAGTACTGGTGCCGCTGGCGGTCGCGCCCTCGGGTGAGGAGCACGGAGACGCCCTTCGGCGCATACCCGTACTTGTGCAGGTCGGCCGAGAGGCTCGTGACGCCCGGCACCCGGAAGTCCCAGGCCGGCAGCTCGTCGGGCCAGAAGCCGAGCGCGAACCCGCCGATGCACGCGTCGACGTGCAGGGCGATGCCGCGCGCACGGCAGACCGCCGCGACATCCGCCACGGGGTCGAGGCTCGCGAACGGGTACGACGGCGCCGAGACGACGACGAGCGCGACATCGTCTCCGAGCCGCTCCTCGATCGCGGATGCCGCGAGCGTGCCCGTCGCAGGGTCGACCGGCACGAGGTCGAGCACGAGTCCGAAGTACTCGGCGGCCTTGTGGAACGCGGCGTGCACGGTGATCGGTGCGACGATGCGCGGCATGCGCGGCGTGCCCTCGCGGGCCGAGCGCCACGCGTCGCGCGCGGTCTTCACGGCGAGCAGGCAGCTCTCGGTGCCGCCCGACGTCACGGTGCCGACCACGACGTCGGCGGAGCCGACCTCCTCGCCGGAGCCGCCGGCCTCGCCGTGGAACACCCGCCGGGCGAACCCGACGACGCCGGCCTCCATGGCGGCGACCGAGGTGAACGTCGTCGGGTCGAGCCCGTTCACGGGCTGCACGAGCCTGGCGGCCGATGCCGCGAGCTCGTCGAGCTCCGACAGGCCAGAGTCGTAGACGTACGAGAGCACCCGGCCGCCGTGCGTCGGCGCGTCGCCGTCGCGGAGCGCCGAGAGTTCGGCGAGCACCTCTGCCGGGTCGCGTCGGAAGTCGTTCATGGTCACACCGTCTCCTGCGTGTCGTTCTCGGGGTTCGGCTGCGACGACCCGTCGGTCGCAGCCGGTGCGGACGCGGCATCCGCATCGATGTCGTGCCGGCGCAGCGAGTACCGCGCGAGCGGCACCATGCTGAGGAGCACGAGCACCGCGGGCAGCGCGCTGAAGCTCACGGCGATGCCCGCCACGGCGGCCGCGGGCTGCTCGACGACGGTCGAGCCGGTCGACTCGAGGTAGCCCGTGAGCGCGAGCACGATCGTGAGCACGGTCGCGCCGAGCGCCATGCCGGCGGTCTCGCCGGCCGTCCAGATGCCGCCGAAGCTTCCGGCGCGGCCCTCGCCGTGCTCGCGCGCGTCGTGCGAGATGACGTCGGGCAGCATCGCCATCGGCAGGGTCTGCATGCCCGCGTACGCCGCCCCCGCGAGCGCGACCGGGAGGTACACCCACGCGCCGGGCGCCCAGATCATGCCGATGAGGCTGAGCGACGCGAGCGCGAACAGCAGGCTCGCCCACTGGAACGCGCGCTCCTTGCCGACGCCCCGCGAGATGCGGCTCCACAGCGGCGCGCAGAGCACGGCGGGCGCGATGAGCGCCACGAACAGCAGGGTCAGCGCGTCTTCGCTCTCGAGCACCCACACGGCCACGTAGTTCGCCCCGGCGAGCATCACGCCGGTGGCGAGGCCCTGCAGCACGAAGGTCGCGAGCAGCGCGCGGAACGGGGCACTGCGGCGCAGGGCCGCGAAGCCCTCGGCGTACGCCGCACGGATGCCGCGGCGAGGCGCCTGCACGCCCGGCAGGCCGCGAGACGCGGTCGAGACCGCGACGAGCATGCCCGCGCCGATGACGAGTCCGGCCACGATCGCCATGACCAGGTAGCCGATGGCCTCGTCGTCGCCGCCCATGCGGCGGAGCATCGGGCCCCCCGCGCCGAACAGCAGGATCGCGAGGCTCAGCACCACCACGCGCCACGACAGCAGCCGGGTGCGCGCGTCGTAGTCGGAGGTGAGCTCGGCGGGCAGGGCGATGTACGGCACCTGGAACAGGCTGAACGCGGTGGCCGTCGCGAGGAACGCGAGGAACACCCAGACGCCGGATGCCGCGGGCGCGAGTCCGGCGGGAACCGCGAACGTCAGTACGAACCCGACGGGCAGCGCGACGGCGCCGACGCGCATCCAGGTGCGGCGCGTGCCGGTCCGGGCGAGCGCGCGGTCGCTGTGCTCGCCGATCCAGGGGTCGATGACGACGTCCCAGACCTTCGCCGCGGTCACCACGAGCCCGGCGGCGAGCGCGGTGACGCCGAGGGTGTCCGTGAGGTAGAACACGAGGACGAGTCCTGGCAGCGTCGCGAAGCCACCGGTCCCGAGGGATCCGATGGCATATCGGGTGACGACGCCGCGGGAGAGGGGGCGCTCCGTTGCGGTCATGGAGGCAGTGTAGTGCGCTCCGCGAACTCGGAGCGCCCGAAGTGGGTCAACTGTCCTAGACTGTGCCGCATGCGCGCCACGATGGCCTCCCCCGACCTGTACGCCCGCCTCACCGCCGAGATCGTCGCCACGGGCGACGCGACGGTCGAGGTGCCCACGCCGTCCACCGGCGAGACCCTGCACCTGCTGCCTCAGTCGAGCGCCGCCGACGTGCTCGACGCGACCGCGAGGGCGCGCATCGCGCAGCTCGCGTGGGCCAGGGCCGGCTTCGCCGAGCGGCGACGCATCCTCCTGCGCGCGCACGACCTCGTGCTCGAGCGCCGGGAGCTGCTGCTCGACCTGATCCAGCTCGAGAGCGGCAAGACCCGTGGTCAGGCGTTCGAGGAGGTCTTCCAGGCCGCCTCGGTCACGCGGTACAACGCGTTGACCGCGAAGAAGGTGCTGCGCGGCGGCGCGCGCCGCGGCGGCATCCCGACCGTGCTGACCGCGACGGTGCGCTACAAGCCGAAGGGCGTCGCCGGCGTCATCACGCCGTGGAACTACGCCCTGAGCCTCGCCGCGATGGACGTGGTGCCCGCGCTCGCGGCCGGCTGCGCGGTCGTGCAGAAGGCCGACGACCAGGGCGCGCTCTCGATCCTCGCGCTGCGCCGGGCGTTCGTCGACGCGGGCGTGCCCGAGGCGCTCTGGGCCGTCGTCACCGGCCCGGCCTCCGAGGTCGGCGAAGCGGTGACCGACGTCGCCGACTACATCTGCTTCACGGGCTCGACGGCGACGGGGCGAAAGGTCGCCGAGAAGGCCGGCCGACGACTCGTGGGCGCCTCGCTCGAGCTCGGCGGCAAGAACGCGCTGCTCGTGCTCGACGACGCCGACCCGATCGACGCCGCCCGCGGCGCGGCGCACGCCGCGTTCTCGGCCATGGGCCAGCTCTGCGTCTCGGTCGAGCGCCTCTACGTCGACCGCAAGGTCGCCGGGCCGTTCCAGCGGGAGCTCGTCTCGCGCCTGAAGACCGCCGCACTCGGGTCCGACCTCGAGTTCGGTCCCGACTTCGGCTCGCTGACGAGCGCGGCGCAGCTCGCCCGCGTGCAGTCCCACCTCGACGACGCCGTCGCCAAGGGCGCGACCGTCCTGGTCGGCGGCACCGCGCGCCCCGACCTCGGTCCGTGGTTCTTCGAGCCGACCGTGCTCACGGGCGTGACGCCCGACATGACCGTCTACGCCGACGAGACCTTCGGCGCGATCGCGTCGCTGTACCTCGTCGACGGCGACGCCGAGGCCGTCCTGGCCGCGAACCAGAGCCAGTACGGCCTGAACGCCTCGATCTTCACCGGCTCGCTGCGTCGGGCGTCGCGCGTCGCCGACGCCCTCGAGGCCGGCAGCGTCAACGTGAACGAGGGCTACCGCGGGTCGTTCTCGGCGGTCGCCGCGCCCATGGGCGGCGTCAAGCAGTCGGGAGTCGGCCGCCGCAACGGCCACGAGGGTCTGCTGCGCTTCGTCGAGCCCATCACGGTGTCGCGCTCCACCGGGCTCATCCCGCTGCCCCGCACGGGCGCCGAGTACCGCACGCTGGTGCCGGTCATGGTGCTCGTCTCGAAGGCGCTGAAGGCGATCCGCCGGGCCTGACCGCGCGCCGCCGCATCCGTTCGCCCGAGACGACCGGCGAGCGGATGCCGCGGCTCAGGTCGCTTCGGAGTCGAACGGCGCAGCCTCGCCGGCGCCGAGGGCCTCGCGCTTGCGCTTACGCTGCAGGTACGCCGAGTTCTCGTTGACGGCGGCCCTGGCCACCACGGGCTTCGCGGGCTCGGCGAAGGGGTCGGCGTCGCTCAGCGCGTCGCGGATGATGCGGCGCGGGTCGTACTGCCGGGGGTCGAGCTTCTGCCAGTCGACGTCGTCGAACTCGGGGCCCATCTCTTCGCGCATGCGGTCTTTCGCGCCGTTGGCGAAGTCGCGCAGCGACCGCACGAACTTGCCGAGCTGCGCCGCGTAATGGGGCAGGCGTTCGGGGCCGAGCAGGAACACGGCGATCACCCCGATGATGAGGAGTTTCTCGAACGTCAGACCGAACACCGTTACAGGATAGTCGGCGGCGAGGCGTGCGAATCCCACACGCTGCTGGCCGTAGGCTTGGCAGCTGAGAGAGTGCCGGGAGCCGCATCGTGTCCGAACGTGACCTGAACTGGAAGTACGTCGACGAGTCCGTCGTCGAGAGCGAAGCGGTGGCCCGCGCGCGCCAGCAGTCCGTCGAGCTCGGCATCGACCCGGTCTCGCCGGCCGTCGGCGCCCAGCTCGGGGTCATCGCAGCCTCCGCGCGCGCCGAGTCGATCATCGAGGTCGGCACCGGGGTGGGCGTCTCGGGCCTCTGCATGCTGCAGGCCGCACGCGGCGCGCTGCTCACCTCGATCGACACCGAGAACGAGTACCTCCAGGCCGCCCGCGAGAACTTCGCCGACGCCGGCGTCGCCGCAGCGCGTGTGCGACTCATCGCCGGTCGCGCGAGCGAGGTGCTCCCCCGCATGAACGAGAACTCCTACGACGTCGTGTTCATCGACGCCGACGCGGGCTCCGTCATCGAGTACGTCGAGCACGGGCTGCGCCTCGCCAAGCCCACGGGCTCCGTGCTCGTCGCGCGCGCCCTCTGGCGCGGACGCGTGGCCGACCCGGCCCGTCGCGACGACGAGGCGACCGCCTTCCGGGCGCTCATCTCCGAGCTCTCGGCGTCGGCCGCCGTGGCCACCGCGGTCTCGCCTGCGGGCGACGGGCTGCTGCAGATCGTCAAGCTCGGCGCCTGACCCACGGGCACCCGCCCGCGGCATCCGCTCGTCGACACCGACGCCGGACATGCCTCGAGCCGAGCACCGCACGCGGGCTCGGCTCGAAACGGGTGGAACTGATCAGGCCGGGTTGACGACGCCGCCGAGCACGTCGTAGAGCTCCTTGGCCTCAGCATCGTTGACCGAGACGACAAGGCGACCGCCGCCCTCGAGCGGAACCCGCACGATGATCAGACGACCCTCCTTCACAGCCTCCATAGGCCCGTCTCCGGTGCGTGGCTTCATGGCCGCCATTGAGCTACCCCTTTCGTGGCTGGATACAACCATTATCGTGCATCGGAAGCAGTCCTGAGAAATCGCCGTGAGGTTGTGGACGACACGGCAGGACTCACGGCGACGAACACGGCCACGATCACGGCGGCGTCCAGTCGCGCCCGTCGATGCCCCAGCAGATGAGCAGCCAGCCGACCTGGAGCGCGAGGAACACGACCACGACGGCCCAGCGGTACCACCTGGAGCGCGGGATCGCCGCGGCGCCGAGCAGCGGGAAGAGCGGCGACGCGATGCGGAACACGCTCGACTGGGGGAAGAACACGGCGAGCAGGTACAGCGCATAGCTCGCCGACCAGAGCCGGATGTCGACGCCGAGGCGCCGCACCGCCGGCGTGACCAGCAGCAGCCCGAACGCGAGGATCAGCGCCACGACGGCGATGGTGCCGAGCGGCTGGCCGAGCCACCATCCGCCCGACTCGAACCACGCGGTGAACGGCACGAGCTCGCCGTAGCCGATGTACGCCGCACGCCACGCCAGTTCGGTGTCGGTGTAGGCGTGCAGGTCGCCCGTGCCGAGGCCGGCCACCAGCAGCCAGCCGAACCCGAAGAGCACGGCGAAGACCGTGACGGATGCCGCGAGCACGCGCTCGCGTGTCGGGAACGGGTCGTCGCGCCGGCGCCACCGGCGCCACACCCAGTGCAGGCCCAGCGTGAGCGCGAACGCGAGCGCGCCCGGCCTGGTGAACGACCAGAGCGCGAGTACGGGGAACAGCCAGCCGTACCGGCGATCGACGAGCAGCAGCAGCGCCGCCGCGAGCAGCAGGTAGCCGAGGGGCTCCGCGTAGCCGAACTGCATGATCGGCGAGACGGGCGCGACGCAGAACAGCACGACGGCGAACATCGCCCGATCCGGCTCGAGGAACCGCGACATGAGCCGGTGGAACACGAGGGCCGCGCCGAGGCCCGCGGCGAGCGCGACGAGCACCGACGCGACGTTCCACGGGATCTGGAACCACGTCAGCATGCCGACGAGCGCCGGGTAGACCGGCATGAACGCCCACGCGTTCTCGGCGACGTGCCCGTCGGGCGTCAGCGGCAGCTCGGCCGGATACCCCGTCAGCTGGATGATCTGGTACCAGCGGGCGTCCCACATGTTCGCGTACTCGAAGTATCCCGGCTTCGCACCGGTCCACGGGTTCGCGCCCTGCACGCTCGCGAGCGCCAGCACGATCACCGTCGTGACCGCGCGGGAGGCTGCGAAGACCACCATCACGCGCGCCCACCACGGCGCGAGGCGCCACCGCACGCGCGGCGACCATCGCGTCGCGCGGAAGGGGTCGGGCTCGCGCTCGGTCTGCGCCGTCGTCATGCGGGCGTCAGGTTCCGGTCAGCCACGACCGCAGGCCGACCTCGCACGCGACGATCGCGTCGAGGCGCACGCGCTCGTCGTCGGTGTGCGCGAGGCTCGGGTCGCCCGGGCCGTAGTTCACGGCGGGCACGCCGAGCGCGCTGAATCGGGCGACGTCCGTCCACCCGTACTTGGGTCGTGCCTCGGCGCCGACGGCCGCGAGGAACCCCTGCACGAACGGGTCGTCGAGGCCCGGGCGCGCACCGGCCGAGGCATCCGTCACCGTGAGGTCGTACTCGGGGAAGAGCGCGCGCATGGCCGCGACCGCGTCGTCGACCGAACGGCTCGGCGCGAAGCGGTAGTTGACGGTGAGCACCGCCTCGTCGGGCACGACGTTGCCGGCCACGCCGCCGCTGATGCCGACCGCGCTGAGGCCCTCGCGGTAGGCGAGCCCCTCGACGTCGACCGTCTCGGCCTCGAACGCGGACAGGCGCTCGAGGGCGGGCGCGAGCGCGTGGATCGCGTTGACGCCCATCCAGGGGCGCGACGTGTGCGCGCGCGTGCCGGTCGCCCGCAGCTCCACGCGCAGCGTGCCGTTGCACCCGCCCTCGACCTGCCCGTTCGACGACTCCCCGAGGATCGCGAAGTCGGCCTCGAACAGGTCGGGCCGCGTCTCGGCGAGGCGCTTCAGCCCGTTGAGGTCGGCGGCGACCTCCTCATGGTCGTAGAACATCCAGGTGACGTCGTAAGCGGGTTCGGCCAGTTCGACCGCGAGCTTCAGCGCGACCGCGACGCCGCCCTTCATGTCGGTCGTGCCGCGGCCCCAGAGGTAGTCGACGCCGGCGTCGGTCTCGAAGCGGGTCGGCACGTTGCCGTTGATCGGCACGGTGTCGAGGTGCCCCGCGATGACGACCCGGCGTTCGCGCCCCAGGTTCGTGCGCGCGACGATCGTGTCGCCGTCGCGGTGCAGCTCCAGATGGGATGCCGCGGCGAGCGCCTGCTCGACGAGGTCGGCCAGCACGGTCTCGTCGCCCGACACGCTCGGGATGTCGCAGATCGCCTTCGTCAGCGCGACGATGTCGGCGGTCGGGTCGAGCGGGGCTGGCGCGGAGTCGGCGTGCGTCATGCGTCGAGTCTACGGACGCGTCGTCGCCCCGCGTCATCCGCCCACGACGCTCGGTACCCTTGAGGCATGCCTGCGAACGAGACCGCCATCGCCCCTGCCCGCACCGCCTCGGCCGCGGGCCTCACGACCGTCGCCGGCGACGGCACCGTGCTCGACGCGTGGTTCCCGGCCCCGGTGCTCGGCGACGCGGCATCCGCACTCGCCCCCGAGCACGCCGCACTCGCGGGCGACGACGCGCGACGCGACGTGCGCGTCGAGGTGGTCGAGCTCACGATCGACCTCGACGCCGCCCCGGCCTCGACCGCCGACGCCTACCTGCGCCTGCACCTGCTCTCGCACCTGCTCGCCGCGCCCAACACGGTGAACCTCGACGGCGTCTTCGGCCACCTGCCGAACGTCGTCTGGACCAACGCGGGCCCCGTGCACCCCGCCGCCTTCGACCGGCTGCGCCCCGCGCTGCAGCGCGCCGGCATCCACGCGACGGGCCTCGACAAGTTCCCGCGACTGCTCGACTACGTGACCCCCGACCGCGTGCGCATCGCGGATGCCTCGCGCGTGCGCCTCGGCGCCCACCTCGCCCCCGGCACGACCGTCATGCACGAGGGCTTCGTGAACTTCAACGCCGGCACGCTCGGCAGCTCGATGATCGAGGGCCGCGTGTCGCAGGGCGTCGTGGTCGGCGACGGATCCGACATCGGCGGCGGCGCCTCGATCATGGGCACCCTCTCCGGCGGCGGCACCCAGCGCGTCTCGATCGGCGAGCGCGCGCTGCTCGGCGCGAACTCGGGCATCGGCATCTCGATCGGCGACGACACCGTCGTCGAGGCCGGGCTCTACGTCACCGCGGGCACCAAGGTCGCAGTGCTCGGAGGCGGCACCGACCGCACCGTGAAGGCCGTCGAACTCTCGGGCGTGCCCAACCTGCTCTTCCGCCGCAACTCGGTCAACGGCCGGGTCGAGGTGCTCTCGCGCGACGGCCACGGCGTCACCCTGAACACCGCGCTCCACGCCTGAGTTCCGGAGGGCCGTTCGCCCGGCTCGTCCGCTCCATTACAGTGGTGCCTCAGGCCGCCGCACGGCGGCCGTCCTCGGGGGCGAGCACGAAGGAGTGACGTGGGCACCGACGCACCCAGAACCCGACACCACGGCTGGCTGAGAGCGCTCACCTGGGTGCTCGGGATCGTGCTGCTGCTCGTGCTCGCGTCGGGCGGCGTCGGCTGGTGGACCGTGCAGCGCTCGTTCCCCACGACGAGCGGTCGGCTCGACGCCCCCGGGCTCGTCGCGGCCGTGAGCGTGTACCGCGACGACGCCGGCATCCCCCAGATCGTCGCCGAGAACGACCACGACCTGTTCTACGCGCAGGGCTTCGTGCACGCGCAGGACCGCTTCTGGGAGATGGACTTCCGGCGCCACGTCACCGCCGGCCGGCTCGCCGAGCTGTTCGGCGAATCGCAGGTCGGCACCGACACGTTCATCCGCACGCTCGACTGGCGCGGCATCGCCGAGCCGGAGTACGACCTGCTCGACGATCAGGCCCGCGCGTACTACACGGCGTACGCCGAGGGCGTGAACGCCTACCTCGCGAGCCGCAGCGGCGCCGAGCTCTCGCTCGAGTACGCCGTGCTCGGCCTGCAGAACCCGGGCTACTCCCCCGAGCCGTGGACCCCCGTCGACTCGATCGCGTGGCTCAAGGCGATGGCCTGGGACCTCCGCTCGAACCTGGGCGACGAGATCGACCGGGCCCTGCTGTCGACCGCACTGCCCGCCGAGGAGATCGCGCGGCTGCACCCCGACGTCGACTGGTCGGCCTCGCCGACCATCGTCGACGGGCTCCCGGCCGCCTCGGCGCCCTCGGCCTCGGGCGCCGTCACGCCGCTCACCGCGGGGCAGACGACGACGGATGCCCCGACCACCGCCGACTACGCCGCCGCGCTCACCTCGTTGCGGGCGACGCTCGACGGCATCCCTGCACTGCTCGGGCCCGAGGGCAGCGACATCGGATCCAACTCCTGGGTCGTGTCCGGAGCGCTCACCGAGTCGGGCGAGCCGTTGCTCGCCAACGACCCGCACCTCGGCCCGGCCCTTCCGTCGATCTGGGCGCAGATGGGCCTGCGCTGCGCCCAGCCGACCGACGACTGCACCTTCGACACGGCCGGGTACACGTTCGCCGGGCTTCCCGGCGTCATCATCGGCCACAACGACCGCATCGCGTGGGGCTTCACGAACCTCGGCCCCGACGTCGCCGACCTCTACCTCGAACGCGTCGAGGCCGACACCTACGAGCTCGACGGCCGGAAAGTCCCCCTCACCACGCGCGAGGAGACCATCGAGGTCGCGGGCGGCTCGCCCGTGACGATCACCGTGCGCTCGACCGGTCGCGGGCCGATCGTCACGGGCATCGGCTCGGACTTCGCCGCCGTCGCCGAGCAGTACCCCGCGGCATCCGGTGCACCCGAGGGCACGAACGAGCTCTCGCTGCAGTGGACCGCGCTCACGCCGGGTACGACGGCGCAGTCGATCTTCGCGCTCGACCGGGCCCGCGACTGGAACGAGTTCCGCGCCGCGGCCTCGCAGTTCGACGTGCCCGCGCAGAACCTGATCTACGCCGACACCGAGGGCAACATCGGGTACCAGGCCCCGGGCGCCGTGCCGATCCGCAAGCACGGCGACGGCACCCTGCCGCAGCCCGGGTGGACGAGCGACGTCGGCTGGACCGGCGAGGTCGCGTTCGACGACCTGCCCAGCGTGCTGAATCCGTCGCGCGGCTACATCGTGACGGCGAACAACGCCGTCACGAACCAGGGTGCCGTCGGCGGCCCGTTCCTCACGGCCGACTGGGACTACGGCTACCGCGCCGCGGCCATCGAGCGCCTGCTGCGCGAGAAGGTCGACGCCGGCGAGAAGCTCACGGCCGACGATCTCACGCGCATCCAGCTCGACACTGGCGACGCGAACGCCGCCGCCTTCCTGCCGGTCGTCGCCGAGCTCGACCTCACGGGCGACGCGGCACACGGCCAGGCGCTGCTCGCCGACTGGAACGGCCGCGCCGACGCCGACAGCGCCGGAGCCGCGTACTTCGCGGTGTTCTGGAAGCACCTCCTCGACGACATGTTCGGCGCGCTGCCCGAGCAGACCCGCCCGACCGGCGGCGACCGCTGGTACCGCGTGGTCGGAACCCTGCTCGGCGAGCCCGACTCCACGTGGTGGACGAACGAGGGCCTCGGCGTCGCCGGGCGCGACGCCATGATCGCGAACGCCCTCGACGAGGCCTGGGTCGAGGCGACCAGCCGCATGGGCAGCAGCAGCGAGTCGTGGCGTTGGGGCCGCCTGCACACCCTCACCCTGACCAACCAGAGCTTCGGCACCTCGGGCATCGCCCCGCTCGAATGGCTGTTCAACCGGGGCCCCTACGAGCTCGGCGGAGGGTCGTCGATCGTGAACGCGCTCGGATGGGACGCCACGCAGGGCTACGGCGTCGACTGGGTGCCCTCGATGCGCATGGTCGTCGACCTCGGCGACTTCGATGCCTCCACCTGGATCAACCTCACCGGGGCCTCCGGGCACGCGTTCCACCCGAACTACGTCGATCAGGCACCGCTCTGGCAGCACGGCGAGACCCGCGACTGGCCGTTCGGACTCGACGCGGTCCGGCACGCTGCGAAGGACACGCTCAACCTGCTGCCGGTCGCCGGCGTCGCGCCCGCGACCCCCGCGCCGGTCGAGACGCCCGCCGCGGAGTAGCGCGCCTCGCCAGCACGGCTCCGCGCAGCCGCACTCGGCACGTGAGCGGCCTGACGGGGCGCGTCGGGCCCGCTCGCCCGGAACAGACGCCGAAGGGGCGCCACGATCGACGTGGCGCCCCTTCGGCGTATCGGATGGCCCGAGACATCCGATCGTCGTCGAACACGACGGGCGGATGCCGCGGGGCGGCGCTCAGGCGCCGGGGTAGCGGCGCTCGGCCTCGCCCACGTAGAGCTGCTGCGGGCGGCCGATCTTGGTCTGCGGATCGAGGTTCATCTCGCGCCAGTGCGCCATCCAGCCGGGCAGGCGGCCGATCGCGAACAGCACGGTGAACATGCGCGTCGGGAAGCCCATGGCCTTGTAGATGACGCCGGTGTAGAAGTCGACGTTCGGGTACAGGCGACGCTCCTTGAAGTAGTCGTCCTGGAGGGCGAACTGCTCGAGCTCCTTGGCGATGTCGAGCAGCGGGTCGGCCACGCCGAGGCCGGCGAGCACCTCGTCGGCCGACTGCTTGACGATCGTCGCGCGCGGGTCGTAGTTCTTGTAGACCCGGTGGCCGAAGCCCATGAGCTTGACGCCGTCCTCCTTGCGCTTGACGCGCTCGACGAACTTCGCCACGCCCTCGCCCGAGTCGCGGATCTGCGCGAGCATCTGGAGCACGGCCTCGTTGGCGCCGCCGTGCAGCGGGCCCGAGAGCGCCTGGATGCCGGCCGAGATCGATGAGTACAGGTTCGCGCCGGTCGAGCCGACGAGGCGCACGGTCGACGTCGACGCGTTCTGCTCGTGGTCCTCGTGCAGGATCAGCAGGCGGTCGAGCGCCTTCGACAGCGTGGGGTCGATCTCGTACTGCTCGGCCATGTTGCCGAAGTTCAGGCGCAGGAAGTTGTCGACGAAGCTCAGCGAGTTGTCGGGGTACAGGAACGCCTGCCCGATGCTCTTCTTGTGCGCGTAGGCCGCGATGACCGGCAGCTTCGCGAGCAGGCGGATCATCGTGAGCTCGACGTCGTCGGGGTCGGAGCCCTCGTAGTAGGTCGAGAGGGCCGAGACGGCGCTCGAGAGCACCGACATCGGGTGCGCCGTGTGCGGCAGCGCCGAGAAGAAGCGCTTCAGGTCTTCGTGCAGCAGCGTGTGGCGACGGATCTTCTCGTCGAACTCGCCGAGCTGGTCGGCGGTCGGCAGCGTGCCGTAGATGAGGAGCCACGCGACCTCGAGGTACGTCGAGTGCTCGGCGAGCTGCTCGATCGGGTAGCCGCGGTAGCGGAGGATGCCCTGGTTGCCGTCGATGTACGTGATCTCGGACTGCGTCGAGGCGGTGTTCACGAACCCGTAGTCGAGTGCGGTCAACCCGGTCTGCCGCGTCAGCGCCGACAGGTCGATGCTCGAGGCGCCGTCGACGGCCGCCCGGATCGGGAACTCCGCGGTGCCACCGGGGAAGTTGAGGGTCGCCTGAAGGGGCTTCTGGCCTTCGGCGTTGTTCAGAGCGTCGCTCACGGCGCCTCCCGTGATCGTCATGTGCGGTCACCTGCTTTCCGTCACGCAGCCCGGTTCGACCGCGATCCGAACTACAGCCTAGACGTGGCCGGGGCACACTGTCGCATCCGCCAAGACATCCGCCGTGGAGTTGCCGGATTCGACAGTCGACGCTCCGCAGGGCGACTCCGCGCTGTGCGCGATCACGAATCCCGCGGTCGTCAGGCGACGGATGCCGCGAGTCGGCGCGCCGCGGCCGCGACCCGTTCATCGGTGGCCGTGAGCGAGAGCCGGACGTGCTCGGGGTAGTGCTCGCCGTAGAAGTGTCCGGGGCCGGCCACGATGCCGAGGTCGGCAAGGCGCCCGACGGACTCCCACGCATCGCGGCCCTCGGTGGCCCACAGGTAGAGTCCGGCCTCGCTGCGGTCGATGCGGAACCCGGCCGCCTCGAGCGCGGGCAGCAGCACGTCGCGGCGGGCGCGGTAGCGCTGCTTCTGCACCGCGACGTGCTCGTCGTCGGCGAGCGCGGCCACCATCGCGGCCTGCAGCGGGGCGGGAAGCATGAGTCCGGCGTGCTTGCGCACGTTGGTCAGCTGCTCGATCAGGCGTCCGCACCCGGCGACGAACGCAGCACGGTATCCGGCCATGTTCGACTGCTTGCTGAGCGAGTACACGGCGAGGGTGTTGCTCCGGTCCTCGCCGCTCACGCGCGGGTCGAGGATGCTCGGCACCCGTTCGTCGCCCCAGGGGGCGTCCCAGCCGAGCTCGGCGTAGCACTCGTCGCTGACGATGGTCGCGCCGAGCTCGCGCGCCCTCGCCTGCGCCGCGCGCAGCTCGTCGATGTCGAGCACGCGTCCGTCGGGGTTGCCCGGGCTGTTCAGCCACACGAGCTTCGTGTCGGAGGGCCACTCGGCCGGGTCGTCGGAGGCGAGGGACTCGGCCCCCGCGATCGCGGCGCCGATGGCGTAGGTCGGATACGCGGCGCGCGGGTGCACCACCACGTCGCCCTCACCGACGCCGAGCATCAGCGGGAGCAGCGCGACGAGCTCTTTCGAGCCGATCGTCGGCAGCACGTTGCGCTCGGCGAGGCCGGTGCCGACGACGCCGCGACGCCGTTCGAACCACTCGACGATCGCCCGGCGCAGCTCGGGCGTGCCGATCGTCTGCGGGTAGGCGTGCGCGTCGGTCGCCGCGGAGAGCGCGTCGCGGATGACGGCCGGGGTCTCATCGACCGGCGAGCCGATCGAGAGGTCGACGACGCCGTCGGGGTGCGCGGCCGCGCGCTCCCGGTACGGGGTCATGAGGTCCCACGGGTAGTCGGGCAGTGCGCCGAGTGCCATGCTCAGTGCGCCTGCGGGGGCAGGGCCGAGATGACGGGGTGGTCCTTCGCGATGACGCCGACCTTGGCTGCCCCGCCGGGCGAGCCGAGGTCGTCGAAGAACTCGACGTTGGCCTTGTAGTAGTCGGCCCACTCGTCGGGCAGGTCGTCTTCGTAGTAGATCGCCTCGACGGGGCAGACGGGTTCGCAGGCGCCGCAGTCGACGCATTCGTCGGGGTGGATGTAGAGCGAACGCTCACCCTCGTAGATGCAGTCGACCGGGCACTCGTCGATGCAGGCGCGGTCTTTGACGTCGACACACGGAAGGGCGATGACGTAGGTCACGGTGGCTCGCGGTCCTTTCGGAAGCTGGGACTTCAGTCTATGCCGCGCCGGAGCCGCGCCACGCCGGAGCTACGCGGCGCCCGCGCCCGACGCCGTCGGACGCGCAGCCGCACGCTGGGGCAATCGCGGCCACGCTACGACGAACACCGTCACGAGCGCAGGGCCGATCGACCAGATCGTGCCCGTGAGGTCGCCCACCACGAGCACCGACCCGCCGGGGCCGGAAAGCGTGAGCAGCCCCACCATCAGGATCACGCCGAGGCCCGCGACCGCCGCGACCAGCCGACCCCCGCCGATCGTGCGGAACGCGACGAGCAGGGCCGCCACGCCGACGAGGGCCGCGACGAGCCCCCATGGCAGGCTCACGTCGCCGATCTGCCACACCTGACGGTGGCCGACCGTGCCGAGCGTGCCGTACACCGCTCCGACGAGCAACGCGAGCACGAGCGTCGCGATGCGGCTCCACGTGCTCGCGCCGGCTGCCGCGTTCACTGCGGGGTCACCGTGTACGAGACGGTCGAGTCCTGCACGGCGAGCAGCACGAGGTAGGTGCCGTTCGAGTAGACCTTCGCGTCGAGCGCCCCGCCCATGAGCGCGTCGCGCTGCTCCTGCGTCATCGAGGTGTCCTCGGCGAAGCCGGCGCCCTCGAGCGCGGAGGCCGCCGCAGACGCCGGGTCTGCCTCGGTGGCGTCCACGACCACGACCCAACCGTTCGCGTCGCCCGTGCCGATCCCGACGGTGATCTTGCCCTCGACGATCGGGATCTCGGCCGGGAACCCGGCGGGCAGTTCGCCGCCCAGGCTCACGTCGCCGCCCGTCGCACCCTCGATGGCGTCTTCGACCCCGTTCTGCACGAGTTCCTCGACGGGGTTCACGCAGCCCGTGAGTGCGGCGGCGACCAGGCCCGCTGCGGCGAACGCGAGTACGCCGCGGACGGCCGCGCGCGGCATCCGCACCATGGTCTGGGATGAAGGCATGGGAGCTCCTCGGTGATTTCGGGGTGTCCTCGGATCCTACCGGCGCGCCGATCCGCCGGCCACGGAGGCACGGCCGGAGCCCGTGCCGCGTCCGGCCTCCGACCGACCTCGATCCGCCGCGGGGTGCGCATGCCGTAGCGTGAGTGCACGCCCAACGAGAGGACCGATCGACGATGACGACGCCCGAATCCGAACCCGCCCGCCCCGAGGTCGACCTCGAGTTCGACGGCGACGTGGCGATCGTCACGATCGACCGCCCGAAAGCGCTCAACGCGCTCTCGACGGCCGTGCTCGAGGCCCTCGACGACGCCTTCGCCCGCATCGCGGACTCCGCCTCGGCCGTCCGGGGCGTGCTGCTCGTGGGCGCGGGCGGGCGGGCGTTCGTCGCGGGCGCCGACATCGCGGGCATGGCCGGGGCGACGCCCGAGGAGGGTGAGCGGTCCGCGCGCCTCGGACACCGGGTCGCGGCGCGCATCGAGTCGTGCCCCTCCCCCGTGATCGCCTGCGTCGACGGCTTCGCCCTGGGCGGCGGGCTCGAGCTCGCACTCGCCTGCGACATGATCTACGCGACGGATGCCTCGGCGTTCGGCCAGCCCGAGGTGCGACTCGGGCTCATCCCCGGGTTCGGCGGCACGGTGCGGCTGCCGCGCGTCGTCGGACCGGCCAGGGCGAAGGAGCTCATCTATAGCGGGCGCCGGATCGGCATCGAGGAGGCCGTCGAGGCGGGCCTCGTGGTGCGCCGGTTCGCCGACCGCGAGGCGCTGCTGGCGGGCGCACGCGACACGGTCGCGCAGATCGCCCAGAACTCGCCCGTCGCCGTCGCCAACGCGAAGCGCGTGCTCGTCGAGGCCGCAGGTCGCAGCACCGACGAAGCCGTCGAGCGCGAGGTCGCGGGGTTCGGCGAGGCGTTCGGCACCGACGACATGCGCGAGGGCGTCGCGGCGTTCCTCGAGAAGCGCTCGCCCGGCTTCAGCCGCTGACGCCGTCGCATCCCGGGCGCGGCAGGGCGCGTCGGTTCAGGGCGCTCAGCCGGTGACGCGCATCGCCAGCCAGGCGAAGCCGTCGAACCGCACGCCGTCGGACCCGAACATCTCGAGGTGCAGGTGAGGGCCGGTCGACTGGCCGGTGGTGCCGACGAGGCCGATCTGCTGCCCGGCGGTCACCTGGTCGCCGACGCCGACGGTCATGGAGCCGCTCTGCATGTGCGCGTACGACGAGGTCACGAGCGTGCCGCCGATGTTGTGCTGCACCTCGATGTTCACGCCGAGGCCGCCGCCGCTCTCGGTCGCCAGCACCACGACGCCGTCGGCGATCGCCATGACCGGCGAGCCGTTGCCCGGGTTGAAGTCGACGCCGTCGTGGTTGGTCGAACAGCCGGCGCACGGAGCGGAGCGCGGGCCGAAGCCGTCGCTCTGGCGCTCGGGCGTCAGCACGGGCCACACGATGCGCTCCGACTCGATGAGCGACACGGAGCCGACGCTCGCGACCTGCGAGACCAGGGGCGGCGGTGCGGCCTCGACCGCGTAGGAGCTCGCGCCCGCGACCGCCGACGGCATCACGGCATCGCTGGCGACCTCGACGGTCTGCGGCTCGAGTTCGATGGTGTCGCCGGTGTACTCCGCCGGTGCGTAGACCGAGGCCGTGGTGTCGGCGGCGCTCACGGCGAGGGCCGGCACGCTCGAGCTGACCACCATCGCGCCGACGAAGCCGAGGCCCATGAGCACGAGGCCGGCACGACGCGGCAGCAGTGCGCGCAGGGGCGGCACGGCGGCGAAGGCGGAGCGGAGGGCCTGGTCGGCGGAGCGGGAACGGAAGCGAGGTCCGCGAACGGCCGCGCGGGATCGCGCTGCGGCTCGGCGGCCGAAGTGGGGGAAGGTCATGGGTGGTGCAGGAGTTTCCGGTCGGGGGCGTCCAGGTGAACCATTCCAACGTATGAAACGTTTCTGAACAAACCCTCAACTTCTCATGCGCAACCCGTGTGCATGCCGGGACGGCATCACGGCGGAGACGCGGAACGGGGCGGATGTCGCGGGCTCGGGCCCGCGGCATCCGCCCCGTTCGAAGCGACTAGCCCTGCTTCTTCAGGCGCGACGTCGTGCGCGCACGAGCCGTCGCGTCGAGCTCGACCTTGCGGATGCGCACGGCGGTCGGGGTGACCTCGACGCACTCGTCTTCGCGGGCGAACTCGAGGCACTCCTCGAGCGAGAGCTGGCGCGAGGGGGTCATCGACTCGAAGGTGTCGGCCGTCGACGAACGCATGTTCGTCAGCTTCTTCTCCTTCGTGATGTTGACGTCCATGTCGTCGGCGCGCGAGTTCTCGCCGATGACCATGCCCTCGTAGACCTCTTCGGTCGGGTTCACGAAGAACGTCATGCGCTCCTGCAGCGCGATGATGGCGAACGGCGTGACGACGCCCGAGCGGTCGGCGACGATCGAGCCGTTGTTGCGGGTCACGATCTGGCCGGCCCATGCGTCGTAGCCGTGCGAGATCGCGTTCGCGATGCCCGTGCCGCGCGTGGTGGTCATGAACTCGGTGCGGAAGCCGATGAGGCCGCGGCTCGGCACGATGAACTCCATGCGGACCCAGCCGGTACCGTGGTTCGCCATGTTGTCCATGCGGCCCTTGCGCGCAGCGAGCAGCTGCGTGATCGCGCCGAGGTACTCCTCGGGGGCGTCGATCGTGAGGTGCTCGTACGGCTCGTGCGTCTTGCCGTCGACCTGCTTCGTGACCACCTGGGGCTTGCCCACGGTGAGCTCGTAGCCCTCGCGACGCATCTGCTCGACGAGGATCGCGAGCGCGAGCTCGCCGCGGCCCTGGACCTCCCACGCGTCGGGGCGGCCGATGTCGACGACCTTGAGCGAGACGTTGCCGACGAGTTCGCGGTCGAGGCGGTCCTTGACCATGCGCGCGGTGAGCTTGTGGCCCTTGACCTTGCCGACGAGCGGCGACGTGTTCGTGCCGATCGTCATCGAGATGGCGGGCTCGTCGACGGCGATGATCGGCAGCGGGCGCACGTCTTCGGGGTCGGCGAGGGTGTCGCCGATCATGATGTCCTCGAAGCCCGCGACCACGGCGATGTCACCGGGGCCGGCGCTCTCGGCGGGGTAGCGGTCGAGCGCCTTCGTGAGGAAGAGCTCGGTCACGCGCACGTTCTGCACCGAGCCGTCGTGGCGGACCCAGGCGACCGTCTGGCCCTTCTTGATGGTGCCCTGGTGCACGCGGAGCAGCGCGAGGCGGCCGAGGAACGGCGACGCGTCGAGGTTC
Source organism: Agromyces sp. NPDC058110 (assembly GCF_042884735.1). Taxonomy (NCBI): domain Bacteria; kingdom Bacillati; phylum Actinomycetota; class Actinomycetes; order Micrococcales; family Microbacteriaceae; genus Agromyces; species Agromyces sp. NPDC058110. Next base: position 947,532 of record NZ_JBHVTI010000001.1, read on the forward strand.
GTGACGTGCGCCTGCAGCGGGTGCTCGTCGTCGTAGGTCGGGGCCGGGATGTGCTCGAGGATCGCCTCGAAGAGCGGCTCGAGGTCGTCGTTGTCGGGCAGCTCGCCGTTCTCGGGCTTGGTGTGGCTCGCGGCGCCGTTGCGGCCCGAGGCGTAGACGACGGGCACGTCGAGGATGGCGTCGAGGTCGAGGTCGGGCACGTCGTCGGCCAGGTCGGAGGCGAGGCCGAGGAGGAGGTCCTGGCTCTCGGCGACGACCTCGTCGATGCGCGCGTCGGGGCGGTCGGTCTTGTTCACGAGCAGGATGACCGGCATGCGGGCCTCGAGGGCCTTGCGCAGCACGAAGCGGGTCTGCGGCAGCGGGCCCTCGCTCGCGTCGACGAGCAGCACGACGCCGTCGACCATCGACAGGCCGCGCTCGACCTCGCCGCCGAAGTCGGCGTGGCCCGGGGTGTCGATCACGTTGATCGTGATGGGGCTGTCGCCGGCGTGGACGCCGTTGTACGAGATCGCCGTGTTCTTGGCGAGGATCGTGATGCCCTTCTCGCGCTCGAGCTCGTTCGAGTCCATCGCGCGCTCCTCGACGTGCGCGTGCGCGTCGAAGGAGTTGGTCTGCTGGAGCATCGCGTCGACGAGCGTGGTCTTGCCGTGGTCGACGTGGGCCACGATCGCGACATTGCGCAGATCGGTGCGGGTGGCGTTCGCCATGTTCGGTCCTCTTGAGCTGGTGGGCTTCGTGTGCGACGCCCCGCGGCCACGACGGCGGCACGACGGAAACGCGGAAGCGCTTTGGTGAAAGGTCTGGGGATGCACGGCCGAGATCGACGGCGCGCGCCCGTCAAGCCTACCGTGCCGAGCGGGCGTTCACCTGAGAACGGCGGAACGCCCGGCATCCGTGGTCGGATGCCGGGCGTTCCGGGTGCGCGGCGAGCCGCGCTGAGTCTGCGGAGCGCTAGGCGCCGAGCTCGATGTTCGCGCCGGGGATGGCCGCGAGCAGGTCCTGCGTGTACTGCTGCTTCGGGTTGTCGAACACCTCGTCGGTGGTCGCCGCCTCGACGATGCGGCCGCGCTGCATGACGCTCACGTTGTCGGCGATCACGCGCACGACCGCGAGGTCGTGCGTGATGAACAGGTACGTGAGGTCGAGGTCGCCCTGCAGGTCGGCGAGCAGGCGCAGGATCTGGGCCTGCACGAGCACGTCGAGCGCCGAGACGGCCTCGTCGAGCACGACGATCTCGGGCTTCAGTGCGAGCGCACGCGCGATCGCGATGCGCTGGCGCTGGCCGCCGGAGAGCTCGTTGGGGTACCGGCTGACCAGGGTGCGCGGGAGCGACACCTGGTCGAGCAGCTCGAACACGCGGTCACGACGCGAGGCGCGGTCGCCCACGCCGTGGGTCGAGAGCGGCTCGGAGATCGTGTTGCCGATGTTGCGCAGCGGGTTCAGCGACCCGTACGGGTCCTGGAACACCGGCTGCATGCGGCTGCGGAGCTCGAACAGCTGCTTGCCCGTGACGCTCGCCAGGTCTTGACCGCCGACGACGATCTTGCCCGAGGTCGCGTCTTCGAGCTTCAGGAGCATCTTGGCGACCGTGGACTTGCCCGATCCGGACTCGCCCACGAGGGCCATGGTGCTGCCCTTGGGGATCTGGAACGAGACTCCGTCGACGGCCGTGAAGTCGCCCGCACCGCGGATCTTGTACACCTTGGTGAGGTTCTCGACCGTGATCGCGGGCGCGGCCGGCTCGGCCGTGGCCAGCGCCTCGGCACGTGCCTCGGCGGTGGCCAGCAGGTCGATCTCGTCGCCCGCCGCGGCCTCGGCGTCGGACTGCATCGCGGCCTCGGCGGCTGCGATGCTGCCCGTGGCCTGGATGCGCCGCGACGCGAGGCTCGGAGCAGCCGCGACGAGCCGCTGCGTGTACGGGTGCTGCGGGTTCTGCAGGATCTCGACCGACGGCCCGGACTCGACGACCCGGCCCTTGTACATGACCACGAGCTGCTCGGCGCGCTCGGCCGCGAGGCCGAGGTCGTGCGTGATGAACAGCAGTGTCGTGCCGAGCTCGCGCGTCAGCGACTCGAGGTGATCGAGGATCACGCGCTGCACCGTGACGTCGAGCGCCGAGGTGGGCTCGTCGGCGATGAGCAGCTGCGGGTCTGCGGCGAGGCCCATGCCGATGAGCACGCGCTGGCGCATGCCGCCCGAGAACTGGTGCGGGAACTGCTTGAGACGCCGGTCGGCGTCCTGCAGGCCGGCCTGCTTCAGCACCTCGATCGCGCGCTGCTTGATCGCCTTGCGCCCGGTCGCGATGCCGTTGGCCTTGATGGCCTCCTCGACCTGGAAGCCGATCGACCAGACCGGGTTCAGGTTCGACATCGGGTCCTGCGGCACGAAGCCGACCTTGCGACCGCGGATGCCCTCCATCTCCTTCTTCGACGCCTTGGTGAGGTCCTGGCCGTCGAGGAGGATCTGGCCGCCGGTGATGTGACCGGTGCCCGGAAGGAGATTGATGATCGCGTGCGCGGTCGTGGACTTGCCCGAACCCGACTCGCCCACGATCGCGAGGCTCTGCCCGCGGTAGAGGGTGATGTTCACGCCGTCGACGGCCTTGACGAGGCCGTTCTGGGTGTTGAACCCGACCTGGAGGTCCTTGATCTCGAGGATCGGACGCTCCTCGCCGTCGCGGCGGGTCGTCGGTTCGGTTGCGTTGGTGGTGTCGGTCATCGACGTGCCCTCGCCTTCGGGTCGAGCGCGTCGCGGACGACCTCGCCGAGCATGATGAAGCTGAGCACCGTGATCGACAGCGCGATCGACGGCAGGATCAGCACCTGCGGCGCGGTACGGAGGTCGGTCTGCGCGGCGCTGATGTCATTGCCCCACGACATGGTGCTCGACGGGAGGCCGACGCCGAGGAACGACAGGGTCGCCTCCGCGACGATCGCCGAGGCGAGCGAGATCGTGGTGATGACGATCACGGGCGCGATCGAGTTGGGCAGCACGTGACGGAGCAGGATGCGGAACCGCGAGACGCCGAGGGCGGTGGCCGCCATGACGTAGTCGGAGTTCTTCACCCTGAGGATCTCGGCTCTCAGCACACGCGCTGTGGCCGGCCACGCGAATATGCCGATGGCGAGCGAGATCACCCACACGTTCGCGTACTTGGAGAACACCGACATGATGACGACGGCCGCGAGGATGTAGGGGATCGAGAAGAAGATGTCGCCCAGGCGCGAGAGCACCGAGTCGATCCATCCGCCGTAGAAGCCCGCGAACGCGCCGAACGCGATGCCGAGCACGGCCACGAGCACGGTCACGATGATGCCGACCGAGAGCGACGTCGACGTGCCGTGGATGATGCGCGAGTAGATGTCGCAGCCCTGCTTCGTGAAGCCGAGCGGGTGGCCGTCGGTCGGGCCGCCGTTGCTGTTCGAGAGCTGGCAATCGTTATTCGGCGGCACCTGCGTGAACAGGCCGGGGAACAGGGCGACCACCACGACGAGCACGATGAGGACCGAGGAGATCCAGAACATCGGGCGACCGCGGACGTCGGCCCACGCGTCGGTCCAGAGGTTGGTGGGCTTGCCCTCGGCCTTGACCTTGTCGATCGCGACGAGGGGGGTCTCTTCCAGCGGCGCGACGAAGTGCTGCTGATCGGGTCTGGTGTTACTTGGCATAGCGGATCCTCGGGTCGAGAACGGCGTACAGAAGATCGACCAGCAGGTTCACCACGAGGTAGATCAGCACCATCACGGTCACGAACGAGACGACCGTGGGGCCCTCGCCGCGAATGATCGCCTGGTAGAGCGTGCGTCCCACACCGGGGACGTTGAAGATGCCCTCGGTCACCGTGGCGCCGACCATGAGCACGCCGAAGTCGACGGCGAGGTAGGTCACCACGGGGATGAGGGAATTGCGCAGGATGTGCACGGGGACGATGCGCCCGCGGGACAGGCCCTTGCTCGCGGCGGTGCGAACGAAGTCCTGGCCGTCGGTCTCGATGACTGACGCCCTCGTCAGTCGGGTGATCTGCGCGAAGCTGATCGTCGCGAGCACGATGGCCGGGAGTATCAGGTCTTGTGTCGGCGCACCTGGCCCGACCGTGGTCCTGAACCATCCCAGCTGGATGCCGAAGATGAACTGGGCGACGAAGGCCACGACGAACACCGGCAGCGAGATGAGGATGAGGCTCACGACGAGCGCGCTGGCGTCGAAGATGCCGCCCTTGCGCAGGCCCGAGATGAGGCCGACGGCGATGCCGAACACCATCTCGATGATGACGGCCATGATCGCGAGGCGCAGCGTGACCGGGAAGGTCGTCGCGAGGATCTCGGAGACCGGCTGTCCGGAGAACGACGTCCCGAGATCTCCGCGGAAGATGTTGCCGAGGAAGATGAAGTACTGGACGATGAACGGCTGGTCGAGGTTGTACCGCTCGCGGAGCTGTTCGAGCACCTGGGGCGGCGGGGTCTTGTCGCCGAACAGGGCGACGATCGGGTCGCCCGGCATGGCGAAGACCATGAAGTAGATCAGGAACGTTGTTCCGAGCAGTACAGGGATCGCCTGCAGCAGTCGGCGCGCGATGTATCCGGCCATCGATCAGGCCTCGCGCTTCGGATTAGTGGACATTGTGGAAGAAACCTCACCCTTATGCGAGTTCGTCCTCACGATGCTACGCCGATCAGGAGCGCACCGGAGGATACGTGAGTGTGGGGCGGCAGCCGATGGCTGCCGCCCCACGGGCGCCTCAGAGTCTAACCCCGAGACGTCCAGATCGAGAATTACTCGCTCTTGGTGACCTCGTAGTACAGCGGGACGGAGTTCCAGCCGAACTGGACGTTCTCCACCGACTGGCTCCACGCGCCGTTGACCGTGGAGTACCACAGCGGGATCGCGGGGAGGTCGGCGAAGAGGATCTCCTGCGCCTGCTGGAACTTCTCGTTGGCGGCCGCGAGGTCGGTCTCAGCGAGACCCTCCTTGAGGAGACCGTCGAACTCGGCGTTCGAGTAGTCGCCGTCGTTCGAGCCGGCGCCCGTCGCGTAGATCGGGCCGAGGAAGTTGAACAGGGCGGGGTAGTCGGCCTGCCAACCGGTGCGGAACGCGGTCTCGATCGTGCGGTCGGTGATCGCGGTGCGCACCTCGGCGAAGGTCGGGTACGGAGCGCCCGACGCGTCGATGCCGAGGTTGTTCTTCAGCTGGTTCGCCACAGCGTCGACCCAGGCCTGGTGGCCGCCGTCGGCGTTGTAGGCGATCTGGAAGGTGCCGCTCCACGGGGAGATGGCGTCGGCCTGAGCCCACAGGTCCTTCGCCGCGTCGGCGTCGAAGTCGAGGACGTCGGCGCCGGGGATGTCCTCGGAGTAGCCGTCGATGACCGGCGACGTGAAGTCGTGGGCCGGGGTGCGGGTGCCCGAGAAGATCACGTCGGTGATCTCAGCGCGGTCGATCGCCTTCGAGATGGCGGCACGACGGAGCTTGCCCTCCTCGCCACCGAAGTGGGCGAGACGGTCGGGGACGGTGAACGACTGGAAGATCGCCGCGGCCTGCGTGACCGAGCGGTCGCCGAACTCGTCCTGGAAGGTCGAGAGCGCGCCGTCGGGGATGGCGTCGAGCACGTCGAGGTTGCCGCCCTGGAGGTCGGCGTACGCTGCCTCCTGCGTGGCGTAGAAGACGATGTCGAGGCCGCCGTTCTGGGCCTTGCGGTCGCCGTCGTAGTCGGGGTTCACGACGAGGCTGATGCGCTCGTTGTGCTTCCACGCGCCTTCGCCGTCGAGCATGTACGGGCCGTTGCCGACCGGGTTCTCGCCGAAGGCCTCCATGTCGTCGAACGCCGACGCGGGCAGCGGGAAGAACGCCGAGTAGCCGAGGCGCAGCGGGAAGTCCGACTCGGGCTGCTTGAGCTTGACCGTGAAGGTCGTGTCGTCGACGATCTCGAGACCGGTGAGCTCGGAGTCCTCGTCGTAGCTGAAGCCCTCGATCGACTCGAAGAAGTAGCTCGAGAGCTGCTCGTTCGAGAGGAGCGCGCCGTAGTTCCACGCGTCGACGAAGGAGTTCGCCGTGACGTCTTCGCCGTTGGTGAACTTCAGGCCCGACTTGATCTTGATGGTGTAGTTCTGGGCGTCTTCGGTCTCGATGGACTCGGCGACGTCGTTGTGGGGAGCGCCCTCTGCGTCGTAGTAGACCAGACCCGCGAAGATCGAGTCGAGGATCTTGCCGCCGCCGACCTCGTTGGTGTTGGTGGGAACCAGCGGGTTCTGGGGCTCGTTGCCGTTGGTGCTGATGACCGCGGTCGAGCTGGCGCCCTCGGTCGACTCCGGCGAGCCGCTCGTGCAGCCGGTGAGCACGAGCACTCCGGCCGCAGCAAGAGCAATGGCTGCAACGCCGATTCTCTTGATCTTCAATGTTCCTCCTGTAGACGTGCGTCGGCAGTGCGGCTTCTGGCCGCCCTGGCGCGCGGGATGAGTCGAGACTATGAATCGCCAACCCTCGAAGCAAACTCCTGCGCAAACCGTTACCGACGCGCAACCTTGGGGGCGGAACGTGCGACGGATTCCGTCACAGTACGCAGGATCTTTGCGCTGCGTGACGATATGCGAGGATCACTGCATGTCGGCTGCTCGTTTGCGCATCGAGATCGTCATCGTGCTGGGGCTCTCACTCGGCGCCTCGGCGGTGTACTCCATCGTCTCGATCATCGCGAAGGTCACCGCCGAGCAGTCGCTCGGCGACCAGTCCGTCGCCCTCAATCCGAGCCGCTCGCAACGCGAATGGCTCGACTTCACGTACCAGTTCCTCGACGTGTTCTTCGGGCTGTTCGCGGTGGCGCTCGTGCTCTACCTGCTCTGGCAGCCGGGTCGCAGCCCGTTCCGCCGCCTCGGCTTCGACCTGACGCGGCCCGGCCGCGACGCGGCATCCGGACTGCTGCTCGTCGCCGTGATCGGCGTGCCCGGCCTCGCGCTCTACGCCGCCGGCCGTGCGCTGGGCATCACCGTGGCCGTCGAGGCCTCCCCTGCGGCCTGGCTGTGGTGGACCGTGCCGATCCTGGTGCTGCGCGCGCTCGAGGCCGCGCTGACCGAGGAGCTCATCGTGGTCGGGTACCTGTTCACCCGGTTCCGCGAACTCGGCGTCGGCCCGTGGGCGACGATCGTCTCGAGCGCCCTGCTGCGCGGCACGTACCACCTGTACCAGGGCTTCGGGCCGTTCGTCGGCAACGCGGTGATGGGCATCGTGTTCGGCTGGTGCTATCAGCGGTGGGGGCGCACGATGCCGCTGGTCGTCGCGCACTTCGTGCTCGACGTCGTCTCGTTCGTCGGCTACCCGCTCGCCGTGGCGTGGTGGCCCGGGCTGTTCGCCGCTCCGGCCTCCTGAGGCTCGCGCGCCGGCTCGGGCTGCGGATGGCGCGGCTCTGGCAGCGGATGGCGCGGCCGCACGCGCGGCGCGACGTGCGACCCGTCGGCGAGCGCGAGCACCGTGGCCGGCATGGGCGGCAGCGCCTCCTCGGGCGGCTCGACGCGCAGGTCGGAGTCCGCGGACCGCACGCGGGCCATCTCGAGCCAGCTTCGGCGCGACGGCGTGCAGACGGCCGAGATGCCGTCGGCGCCGTAGCCCGAGTAGGCGAGCGAGCTCAGCATGTCGGCGCGGCGCAGCGCCTCGGCCCGGCCTGGGTCGCGCCGATCGAGCAGGCCGGCCTGCTGCTCGAGCCCGAACACGCGCGAGGCCGCCGCGCTGCAGACGACCATCGTGGCGACGAACCCGACGCCCCCGACGATCGAGGCCAGATCGATGAGCGACATGGGCACCCCCTCGTGAGAGTGCCCTCAGTGTAGACCTGAGGGCACCTCACGTACAGGGGTTCGCGGCACGAGTGGCGCTGTGCGCGCGCATCACGGCGATCGGATGCCGCGGGCGGCCGCCCGCGGCATCCGGAACCGCTCGTTCGAAACCGGCTACGCGAACGCCTCGACCGGCGGGCAGGCGCACACGAGGTTGCGGTCGCCGTAGGCCTGGTCGATGCGGCGAACCGGCGCCCAGTACTTGTTGCGCACCAGCGAGTGCACGGGGTACACGGCCTGCTCGCGGGTGTAGGGGTGGCTCCACTCCCCCGCGATGACCGACTCGGCGGTGTGCGGGGCGTTCCGCAACGGGTTGTCGTCGACCGGCCACTCGCCGCGCCCGACCGCGTCGGCCTCGGCCTTGATCGCGACCATGGCCTCGACGAACCGCTCGAGCTCGGCCAGGTCTTCGGACTCGGTGGGCTCGACCATGAGCGTGCCCGCGACCGGGAACGACATGGTCGGCGCGTGGAAGCCGTAGTCGATGAGCCGCTTCGCGACGTCGTCGACCGTCACGCCCGTCGCCGCCGTGAGCGGACGCAGGTCGAGGATGCACTCGTGCGCCACGAGGCCGTTCTCGCCCGTGTAGAGCACCGGGAAGTGCTCGCGCAGGCGCGACGCGACGAAGTTCGCCGCGAGCACGGCCGATGCGGTCGACTGCGCGAGGCCCTCCGCGCCCATCATGCGCACGTACGCCCACGAGATCGGCAGGATCGACGGGCTGCCGTACGGCGCCGCCGAGACCGGCCCGCCGCCGTGCACGAAGCCGCCGGCGTGGTCGGTGCGCTGCGCCATCGGGTGGCCGGGCAGGTAGGGCGCGAGGTGCGCCTTCGCCGCGACCGGGCCGACGCCCGGGCCGCCGCCGCCGTGCGGGATGCAGAACGTCTTGTGCAGGTTCAGGTGCGACACGTCGCCGCCGAAGTCGCCGAAGCGGGCGAAGCCGAGCAGCGCGTTGAGGTTCGCGCCGTCGACGTACACCTGTCCGCCGGCATCGTGCACGGCCTGGCAGATCTCGCGCACGTCGTGCTCGTAGACGCCGTGCGTCGACGGGTACGTGATCATGAGCGCCGCGATGGATGCCGCGTGCTCGGCGATCTTCGCCCGCAGGTCGCCGAGGTCGACGTTGCCGAGCTCGTCGCAGGCCACGACGACCACGCGCATGCCGGCGAGCACCGCGGAGGCCGCGTTCGTGCCGTGCGCGCTCGACGGGATGAGGCAGAGGTCGCGCTCGGCCTCGCCGTTCGCGAGGTGGAAGCCGCGGATCGCGAGCAGGCCCGCGAGCTCGCCCTGGCTGCCGGCGTTCGGCTGCAGCGAGACCGTGTCGTAGCCCGTGACCTCGGCGAGCCAGCTCTCGAGCTGCTCGACGAGCCCGAGCGTGCCGACGACGTCGGCCTCGGGCGCGAACGGGTGCAGGTTCGCGAACTCGGGCCACGTGACGGCCTGCATCTCGGTCGCCGCGTTGAGCTTCATGGTGCACGAGCCGAGCGGGATCATGCCGCGGTCGAGCGCGTAGTCGCGGTCGGCGAGCGTCTTCAGGTACCGCATCATCTGCGTCTCGGACTGGTGCGTATTGAACACGGGGTGCTCGAGGTAGCCGCTCGTGCGACGCAGGGCCTCGGGCAGGCTCGAGGGAAGCGCCGACAGCGACACCGCGACATCCGCCCGCTCGCCGAGCCCGAACGCCTCGACGACGAGCGAGAGCTCGTGCTCGGTGGTCGTCTCGTCGACCGCGACGTGCACGGTGGCCTCGTCGGCCTCCCAGAGGTTCAGGCCGAGCTCGTGCGCCTTCGCGACCACGTTCTTCGCGAGACCCGGAACGTGCACGCGGATCGTGTCGAAGAAGTCGTCGTGCGCGAGCGTCAGGCCGAAGCCGGTGAGCGCGTCGGCGAGCGCCTTGGCCTTCGCCGCAGTGGTCACCGCGATGTGCCGGATGCCGCGGGGGCCGTGGTAGACGGCGTACATCGACGCCATGACGGCCAGCAGCACCTGCGCGGTGCAGATGTTCGACGTCGCCTTCTCGCGGCGGATGTGCTGCTCGCGGGCCTGCAGGCTGAGGCGGTACGCGGGGTGGCCCGCGGCGTCCTGCGAGACGCCGACGAGGCGGCCGGGCAGCTGGCGCTCGAGGCCCGAGCGAACCGCCATGTAGCCCGCGTGCGGTCCGCCGAAGCCCATGGGCACGCCGAAGCGCTGGCTCGTGCCGACCGCGACGTCCGCTCCGAGCTCGCCCGGGCTCGTGATGAGCGCGAGCGCGAGCAGGTCGGCGGCCACGACGGCGAGCCCGCCCTGCGCCTTCGACGCCGCGATGACGGATGCCGGGTTCCACACCCGACCCGAGGCGCCCGGGTACTGCACGAAGACGCCGAAGTGGTCGCCGAGGGCGGCGACATCCGTGCGTTCGTGGAGGTCGGCGACGACGAGTTCGATACCGACCGCCTCGGCGCGCGAGACGAGCAGCGCACGGGTCTGCGGCAGCGCGTCGGCGTCGACCACGAAGCGGTTCGACTTCGACTTCGACGCGCGGCGGGCGAGCAGCATGCCCTCGACGACCGCGGTGCCCTCGTCGAGCATCGACGCGTTCGCCGTGTCGAGCCCGGTGAGGTCTGTCACCATCGTCTGGAAGTTGATGAGCGCCTCGAGCCGGCCCTGCGAGATCTCGGGCTGGTACGGCGTGTAGGCCGTGTACCAGCTCGGGTTCTCGAGCACGTTGCGCTGGATCACGGCGGGCGTGATGGTGCCCGAGTACCCGAGGCCGATCATCGACGTGCGCACGGTGTTCTGGTCGGCGAGCGCCGCGAGCTCGGCGAGCGCCTCGCGCTCGGTGGCCGCTTCGGGGATGGCCGAGTTCAGCACCTCGGCCATGCGGATCGACGACGGCACGGCCGCGGTCATGAGCGACTCGAGCGAGTCGTACCCGAGCTCGGCGAGCATGAGGCCGTGGTCGCTCGGCGTGGTACCGATGTGCCGCCGGCCGAACGCGTCGAGGTCGAACGTGGAGGAGGTGCTCATCTGGTGCGGTCCTTACTCGCCGACGAGGGCGCGGTACTCGGCGTGGCTCAGCAGCTTGGGCAGCTCGGGCGCGGTGATCTTCAGCAGCCAGCCCTCGCCGAACGGGTCGGAGTTGACGAGCTCGGGCGAGTCGACGACGGCCTGGTTGTGCTCGACGACCTCGCCGTTCACGGGCGCGAACAGCTCGCCTACCGACTTGGTCGACTCGATCTCGCCGACGACGGTGCCCTCGGTGACGGCCGTGCCCGCGGCGGGCAGGTCGACGTAGACGATGTCGCCCAGCTTCTCGGCCGCGTAGTCGGTGATGCCGATGGTGACGGTGTCTCCGTCGACCAGCACCCACTCGTGCTCTTCGGTGTACTGCAATTCGGTCTGTTCGGTCATTGGGGTTCTCCTCGAGTGTTGGGTGTGCCGGTGGGGCCGACCCGGGTCGCCGACGTTCAGCAGTGCCGGCGACGGCGGGTCAGGCGCTGCGCTTGTAGAAGGGAAGGGGGACGACGGATGCCGCGATGCGCGTGCCGCGCACGTCGACGTAGAGCGGGCCGCCGGCCGCGGCGGGCTCGACGAACGCCATGGCCACGGGGTGGCCGAGCGTCGGCGAGAGGGCGCCGCTCGTGATGACGCCGACGAGCGCGGCGCCCGCCGCGTCGCCGTCGTAGACCTCGTAGTCGGCCCGCGGCGCGCGGCGGCCCTCGGTCGTGAGCCCGACGAGCACGCGCGCATCGTCGGAGGGGCCTTCGGCGGTCGCGGCGCGGCCGACGAAGTCGCCCTCCTTGGCGTGCGCGACGACGCGGCCGAGGCCGGCCTGCGCGGGCAGCATGTCGCGGCCGAGCTCGTGCCCGTACAGCGGCATGCCGGCCTCGAGACGGAGCGTGTCGCGGCTCGCGAGCCCGCAGAGCGCCACGCGCGGACCTCCGGTCTCGACGATCGCGGCCCAGAGCTTCGGGGCGACCTCGGGCGCGATGTAGAGCTCGAAGCCGTCTTCGCCCGTGTACCCGGTGCGGGCGACGAGCACGGGCTGCCCCTCGAACGTGGCGGGGAACGCGCGGTAGTACTTGAGCGACGCGATGCTCGCGTCGAAGTCCTCGGCGTCGTTGCCCGGGCCCGCGACGCCGAATCCGGGCGTCTCGAGCAGCACGGCGCGGGCGTCGGGCCCCTGCAGCGCGATGAGGGCGATGTCGTCGCTCTCGTCTTCGACGACGGTGTCGAACCCGGCCGCGCGGAAACGCAGCTCCTCGGCGACGACCTTCGCGTTCGAGGCGTTCGCGACCACCATGAACCGGTCACCGCCGGTGCGGTAGACGACGAGGTCGTCGATGATGCCACCGTCGTCGGCGAGCAGCAGCGAGTACTTCGCCTGCCCGATCTCGATCGCCGAGAGCTTGCCCGCGAGGGCGTAGTCGAGCGCCGCGGCGGCCTCAGGCCCGATCAGCACGATCTCGCCCATGTGGGAGAGGTCGAACAGGCCGGCGCGCTCGCGCACGGCGTGGTGCTCGGCCAGGTCTGACGAGTAGCGCACCGGCATGTCCCAGCCGGCGAAGTCGGTGAACGACGCCCCGGCCGCCTCGTGCACCGCGTGCAGCGGGCTCTGTCGTGGCGTCGATGCGCCCTCTCGTGTCGTCTCGCTCATGCGGACCTCCTCAACATTCCACCACATTGACGGCGAGCCCGCCCATGGCGGTCTCCTTGTACTTCTCGCTCATGTCGCGCCCGGTCTGGCGCATGGTCTCGACGACCGTGTCGAACGAGACCCGATGCGAGCCATCTCCCCACATGGCCATCTTGGCCGCGTTGATGGCCTTTCCGGCAGCGATCGCGTTGCGTTCGATGCACGGGATCTGCACGAGTCCGCCGACGGGGTCGCACGTCAGCCCCAGGCTGTGCTCCATCGCGATCTCGGCCGCGTTCTCGACCTGCGCCGGCGTGCCGCCGAGCACCGCGGCGAGCGCGGCCGCGGCCATCGACGACGCGGAGCCGACCTCGCCCTGGCAGCCGACCTCGGCGCCCGAGATCGAGGCCCTGCGCTTGACGATGCCGCCGATGGCAGCCGCGGTCAGCAGGAACTCCACGGCGAGCTCGTCGAGATCGTCGCCTCGACGCGCTCGGGGCGTGTAGGTCGACGCGTAGTGCAGCACCGCGGGCAGGATGCCGGCCGCACCGTTCGTCGGCGCCGTCACGACGCGGCCTCCGGCCGCGTTCTCCTCGTTCACCGCGAGCGCGACGAGGTTCACCCAGTCGAGCGCATCGGCCGGATCGCGGTCGGGGTCGTGCGCCAGCAGGTGGGCGTGCAGCGCCGGCGCCCGGCGCACGACGCCGAGGCCGCCGGGGAGCGTGCCCTCGCGGCGCAGGCCCGACTCGACGCACTCGTGCATCGCATCGCGGATCCGGAGCACGCGGGCCCGCACGTCGGCCTCGGTCGCCCGCGCGGTCTCGTTGCGCAGCGCGAGCTCGGCGATCGAGGCCGACTCGCGCGCGCACTCGGCGAGGAGCTCGTCGGCCGTGCCGAAGTCGTGCGGCACGCCGGGCTGATCGGTGCTCGGGCCTGTGGCTGCGATCGCCGCGGCAGGCGTCTCGCCCTCGCGCTCGATGAACCCGCCGCCCACCGAGAAGTACGTGGCGTCGTCGAGCAGGCGCCCGTCGGTCGCGTGCGCGACCAGGCGCATGGCGTTCGGATGCCGCGGGTGCACGGTCAGCGGCCTGAGCACGATGTCGTCGACGCCGAACGCGACCTCGGCGAGCCCGCCCACGCGGATGCGGCCGGACGCGGCGGCGGCGGCCAGGCGCTCGTCGATCTCGTCGACGGCGATCGTGTCGGGTCGGCAGCCCTCGAGCCCGAGCAGCACCGCGGTCATGGTGCCGTGCCCGCGGCCGGTCGCGGCGAGCGAGCCGAACAGCTCGACGCCGACGCGCGCGATCTCGGCGGCGTCGGGTCCGAGCCGGTCGACGAAGTCGACGGCCGCGCGCATGGGGCCGACGGTGTGCGAGCTCGACGGGCCGATGCCGACCGTGAAGAGGTCGAACACGCCGATGTGCCCGGCGAGCGGGGTGACGGTCATGCGCGGTCCGAGAGCTCGGCGACGGCGCCGTCGTAGAGGGGGAACCGCGCGACGAGCGCGTCGACCCGCCCGGCGAAGGCGCCGAGGTCGGCGTCGTCGCCCGCCGTCAGCACGCCCGCGATCACGTCGGCGACCTCGTCGAACGCGTCGGCGTCGAAGCCGCGCGCCGCGAGCGCCGGGGTGCCGATGCGCAGGCCGCTCGTGACCATCGGCGGACGGGGGTCGTCGGGCACGGCGTTGCGGTTGACGGTGATGCCGACGCGGTGCAGCAGGTCCTCGGCGGTGCGACCGTCGATGGGGCTGTCGCGCAGGTCGACGAGCACGAGGTGCACGTCGGTGCCGCCGCCGACCACGCGGATGCCGGCGGCCGCGCAGTCGGGCTGCGCGAGGCGCTCGGCGAGCGCGCGGGCTCCGGCGACGGTGCGCTCCTGGCGGTCGCGGAAGCCCTCGCCCGCGGCGATCTTCAGTGCGACGGCCTTGCCGGCGATGACGTGCTCGAGCGGCCCGCCCTGCTGGCCGGGGAACACGGCCGAGTTGAGCTTCTTCGCGAGCTCGGCGTCGTTCGAGAGGATGAGCCCGCCGCGCGGACCGCCGAGGGTCTTATGGGTCGTCGTGGTGGTGACGTGGGCGTGCGGCACGGGCGACGGGTGCAGGCCGGCGGCCACGAGCCCGGCGAAGTGCGACATGTCGACGAGGAGGAAGGCACCGACCTCGTCGGCGATCGCACGGAAGCCCGCGAAGTCGAGCGCGCGGGTGTACGCCGACCACCCGGCGATGATGAGCGCGGGACGGTGCTCGAGCGCGAGGGCGCGCACCTCGGCGAGGTCGATCTCCTCGGTCTCGGCAGAGCGGTGGTAGGGCACGACGTCGTAGAGGCGGCCCGAGAAGTTGAGCTTCATGCCGTGCGTGAGGTGGCCGCCGTGCGCGAGGTCGAGGCCGAGGATGGTGTCGCCGGGCGTGATGAGCGCATGCATGGCGGCGGCGTTGGCCTGGGCGCCCGAGTGCGGCTGCACGTTCGCGAAGCCCGCGCCGAACAGGCTCTTGGCCCGTTCGATCGCGAGGGTCTCGATCACGTCGACGTGCTCGCAGCCGCCGTAGTAGCGGCGTCCGGGGTAGCCCTCGGCGTACTTGTTGGTGAGCACCGAGCCCTGGGCCTGCATGACGGCGACGGGCGCGTGGTTCTCGGAGGCGATCATCTCGAGGCCGGTGCGCTGCCGGGCGAGCTCGGCGTCGATCGCCGCGGCGACCTCGGGGTCGAGCTCGGCGAGCGGCGCGGTGAGCTCGCCGGCGGCGAGCAGGGTCGTGGAACGGGACATGAGGGAACTCCTTCGGTGGGCATCGGCGTCGATGCGATGAGTTCCTCCCGCTCTGTCATTGGCCTGAGAGTTTCACGGGCCCTGCCCGCTTGCCCCTACGGCGGGCGCCGGAGCGCCGCTTTTCAGAGTGACCTGCCGGCGCGGTACGTGTGCCTGAGAGATTCCCGGGAGGGATTGCTCCTACGGCAGCCGCGGCGTACCGCGGCGTTCTCCCGCGACGGGTGAACGGTCGTGTTCAGTTTGGTGTCGATCTTAGCCGCTCGCATGACGGGCGGCGGATGTCGGGGCCGGGCGCTCGACGAGAGCCCGGCCCCGAGCCGGCGATCAGCCGACGAAGGTTGCTGCGGCGTGCTCCGAGGCGATGAGGTGCGCCTCGTTGCCGGCGCGCAGGGGCGGTGCGACGATGCCCTCGGGGATCGGGCAGTCGTACGGGGTCTCGGCGATCACGGCGTCGAACTCCGACGTCGCGGCGGCGAGCAGTTCCGCGTCGGTGAGCATGTCGATCGCCGTGGCGGCCATGGCCTTGGCGGCGTGCAGCATGCCCTTGTGCGCGGCGGGGAGCTTGCCCTGCGCGACCATCTGCCACGAGTGGCCCGGCGTGCCGATCGCGGCGGTGGCGCCGGCGATCTGCACGGTCGGCACGGTCCAGCTGACGTCGCCGACGTCGGATGAGCCGGTCATCTGCTGCCGGCGGCGCGGGTCGCCGAGCGGCAGCACGCCGTCGTGCAGCACGGCTCCCGCCGGCAGGCCGAGCATGCGCCGCATGCCGATGACCTCGCGCTCGGGCACGGTGGCCGTGAAGGCGGCGGCGGCCGCCGCGTCGGCCTCGTCGAAGGGCACCGGCCCGATCGACTCGACGTTTGCCTGCAGCGCCGCCTCGAGCGCGACGTTCGGCAGGATCTCGGCGCACGCGCCGTCGAAGTCGATCTCGAGGCTCGTCTCGGTCATGAGGGCGGCGCCCTGCGCGATCTTCACGACGCGGTCGTAGAGCTCGCGCATCTCGCCGACGGTGTTGGCGCGCACGACGTAGTAGGCGCTCGCGTGCGCCTGCACCACGTTCGGCGAGTCGCCGCCGGCATCCGTGATCGCGTAGTGCACGCGGGCCGTGTCGGGCATGTGCTCGCGCAGGAAGTTGACGCCGACGTTCAGCAGCTCGACCGCGTCGAGCGCGCTGCGACCGTGGGCGGGATCGGCGCCCGCGTGCGAGGCGATGCCCGTGTAGCGGAAGTACACCTGGGCGTACGAGAGGGTGAGGAACTGCGACGCCGACATCACGGGCGCGGGGTGCCAGCTCACGGCGCCGTCGACCCCGTCGAACGCGCCGGCCTGCACCATGAAGGTCTTGCCGGCAGCGGCCTCCTCGGCCGGGCAACCGTAGTACCGCACCCGGCCCGGGATGCCGTGCTGCTCGAGGTAGGCGGCCGCGGCGGCCGCCGCGAGCAGCGATCCGCTGCCGAGCAGGTTGTGGCCGCAGCCCGCGCCGTTCGCGTTCGTCGTCTCGGGGTTCGGGGTGGGTTCGGCGACCCCGCTCGCCTGGCTGAGCCCCGCGAGCGCGTCGTACTCGCCGAGGAATGCGATGAGCGGGCCGCCCTCGCCCTTCTCGGCGAAGAACGCGGTCGGGATGCCGCCGACCTCGCGCTCGATGCGGAAGCCGTGCTCCTCGGCGGCCTCGATCTGCTTGGCCATGGAGCCGTACTCCTGCCAGCGCAACTGGGGGTCGTCCCAGATCTCGTCGCTGAGCCTGGTGAACCGGGGGCCGTACGACTCGACGATCTCCTCGATGGG
The DNA here is from genome assembly GCF_042884735.1 of Agromyces sp. NPDC058110. Classification (NCBI taxonomy): domain Bacteria; kingdom Bacillati; phylum Actinomycetota; class Actinomycetes; order Micrococcales; family Microbacteriaceae; genus Agromyces; species Agromyces sp. NPDC058110. The sequence goes on from NZ_JBHVTI010000001.1 coordinate 964,515, forward strand.
TGTGGTGTCTCTCACGTGCGCTCCTTCTTCGTTTCGTCAGTGAACCGGGGAGGTGTTTCGGCATCATGTCATGAACATGTCGGCTTCGTGAAACCGAATAATGACATTCTCGGCCTCCTGCGCGACCTGGAGTGCCACTTTCAGCCAATTAGATGATTCGCTCGCACCGCATGCCGTCACACGTTTTGGCTTCGTGTCAGTTCGACTGTAAGATGCTCGTGTACTTAGAGTCACGATGACACGAAGGGAGGCGCGGATGCCTCGCACGATCGAATTGGCCGACGCACGCCTCGCCGTGTCGACCGTGATCTTCGCCCGCGACCCCGGCGTCGCACCCGGCGAGGCGCCCGCGCACGCCGAGCAGCCCGCCGACCGCTCGCTCTGGATCCCTCTCGTGCGCCGCCTGCGCGAACCCGGCGAGGGCCGGTGGGCGCTCCCCGGCGGATGGCTCGGCGCGGCCGAGTCGCTCGAGGGCGCTGCGGCCCGCACGCTCGACGAGACGACCGGCGTCACGCCCCGCTACCTCGAGCAGCTCTACACCTTCGGCGCCCCCGACCGCTCCCCCGACGAGCGCGTCGTGTCGGTGGTCTACTGGGCCCTCGTGCGCCCCGAAGAGACGACGGGCGCCATCGAGGATCCCAACGTCAGGTGGTTCGACGCCGACGACCTGCCCGAACTCGCGTTCGACCACAACGAGATCGTCGCCTACGCCCTCGGTCGCCTCCGCACGAAGCTCGGCTACTCGCAGATCGCCCACGCCTTCCTCGGCGAGACGTTCACGATCGCCGAGCTGCGCGAGGTCTACGAGACCGTGCTCCGACGCCCGCTCGACCCCGCGAACTTCCGGCGCACGGTCGAGGCGTCCGGCGCACTCGTCGAGACCGGCGAGGTGCGCACCGGCACCCCGCACCGCCCGCCCAAGCTGTACCGCCCCGCCGATCCCGCCGAGGCGGGCATCCAGGGGGCGTTCCGGATCCCCGTCGCACCGCACCTGAGGAGACACCCATGACGCTCGTCCAGCCCGCCGACACGCGGCTCGCGGCATCCGTCGACCGTTCGATCCAGCTGATCCAGACCGGCAAGGCCGCGGGCAGCACGTGCTCGCCCGACCTCGCGAAGGGGCCGTGGGAGTTCGACGCCGGCCCCGTCGCCTACGGGCCGGGCTCGTCGATGGGCGACGTGATCCCGACCGGGTCGCCGCGCCAGGGCGCCCTGCCCGAGTCGTACAAGACGGCGACCGACGCCGAGCTGCACGACCGCATCCGCGCCGCCAAGGCGACCCTCGGCGACCGCGTCGTGGTGCTCGGCCACTTCTACCAGCGCGACGAGGTCGTCGAGCACGCCGACTTCGTGGGCGACTCGTTCCAGCTCGCGAACGCCGCCCTCACCCGCCCCGACGCCGAGGCCATCGTGTTCTGCGGCGTGCACTTCATGGCCGAGACGGCCGACCTGCTCTCCACGCCCGAGCAGGCCGTCATCCTCCCGAACCTCGCCGCCGGCTGCTCCATGGCCGACATGGCCGACGAGGAGTCGGTCGAGGCGTGCTGGGCCGAGCTCGAAGACGTCTACGGCGACCTCGAGGCGACCGACGCCGACGGGCGGGTGCCGGTGATCCCGGTCACGTACATGAACTCGTCGGCCGCGCTCAAGGGCTTCGTCGGCCGCCACGGCGGCATCGTCTGCACGTCGTCGAACGCCAAGACCGTGCTCGAGTGGGCGTTCGAGCGGGGGCAGCGCGTGCTGTTCTTCCCCGACCAGCACCTCGGCCGCAACACCGCGAAGGCGCTCGGCGTGCCGCTCGAGCAGATGCCCATGTGGAACCCGCGCAAGGCGCTCGGCGGCAACTCGGCCGACGACCTGGCCGACGCGCGCGTGATCCTGTGGCACGGATTCTGCTCGGTGCACCGCCGCTTCACGGTCGACCAGATCGCCCAGGCGCGCATCGACCACCCCGGCGTGCAGGTCATCGTGCACCCCGAGTGCCCCATGCCCGTCGTCGACGCTGCGGATGCCGCGGGGTCGACGGACTTCATCGTGAAGGCCATCCAGGCGGCCCCCGCCGGCTCGACCTTCGCGATCGGCACCGAGATCAACCTCGTGCAGCGCCTCGCCGCCGAGTACCCGCAGCACGAGATCTTCTGCCTCGACCCCGTGGTCTGCCCGTGCTCGACGATGTACCGCATCCACCCCGGCTACCTCGCGTGGGTGCTCGAAGAGCTCGTCGCCGGTCGTGTCGTCAACCGCATCACGGTCGCCGACGAGGTGGCCGAGCCCGCACGCGTCGCCCTCGAGCGCATGCTCGCGGCGAAGCCGCCGGCATCCGTCGCCCCTGCGCCCGTGCCCGCCGACGCCGTGCCGACCGGGGCCTGACCATGGCGCACGTGCTCGTCGTCGGCGGCGGCATCGCGGGCCTCTGGACCGCGGTACGGGCGGCCGACGCGGGCCACGACGTCGAGCTCGTCACGAAGACCGAGCTCGCCGACGGCAACACCCGGCACGCGCAGGGCGGCATCGCCGCGGCGCTGTTCCCCGACGACTCGGCCGAGCGCCACTTCGCCGACACTCTCGCCGCGGGTGCGGGCCTCTGCGATGCAGAGGCCGTGCGCGTGCTGTGCGACGAGGGCCCGGCGCGGGTGCGCGACCTGATCCGGTTCGGCGTCGCGTTCGACCACGGCGACTCCGGTCTCGCGCGCGGGCTCGAGGCGGCGCACTCGCGCGCCCGCGTGCTGCACGCCGGCGGCGACGCGACGGGGGCAGCGATCGAGCACGCGCTGGTCGCGACCGTGCGGCGCCGCGCCGTGCGCATCCACGAGCAGACGATGCTCGTCGACCTGCTCGTCGAGGAGGCGGGCGACGCGGGTTCGGAGGGCGCATCGGGCGCCGAGCACGACGGCGTGCGGGTCGTCGGTGCGCGCCTGCTCGCGGCATCCGGAACCCTCGTCGACGTGCGCGCCGACGCCGTGGTGCTCGCGACCGGCGGCGCCGGGCAGCTCTTCCTGCACACGACGAATCCCGATGTGGCGACCGGCGACGGCGTGGCGGCGGCGTGGCGCGCGGGCGCGGAGGTCGCCGACCTCGAGTTCGTGCAGTTCCACCCCACGGCGCTCGCGGCGCCGGGCACCCCGCTCATCTCCGAGGCCGTGCGCGGCGAGGGCGCCGTGCTCCGCGACCGCGACGGGCACCGCTTCATGACGGAGATCTCGGAGCAGGCCGAGCTCGCGCCGCGCGACGTCGTGGCCCGCGCCGTGTGGCGCCGGAGCCTCGAACAGGGCGGCGAGCCCGTCACGCTCGACGCCACCGCGCTCGGCCGGGCCTTCCTCGACCGCAGGTTCCCGGGGCTCGGCGCGGCCTGCCGCGGGGCCGGGTTCGACTGGGCGGCCGAGCCCGTGCCCGTCACGCCCGCGGCGCACTACGCCATGGGCGGCGTCGTCACCGACCTCGACGGGCGCACCTCGCTGCCCGGGCTGTACGCCGTCGGCGAGACCGCCCGCACCGGCGTGCACGGGGCCAACCGCCTCGCCTCGAACTCGCTGCTCGAGGCGGCCGTGTTCGCCGATCGCGCGGCGCGGGCCATCGACGCGAAGGCGGGCGGCGTGCGCGTCGTCCGGCACCCGGGCGCACCCGCCGCGGCCGGCGCGCCTGCGCACGGCGGGTCGCGGGTCGCATCCGACGACTCGCACGCGACGCCGGTCGATCGCACCGACCTGCAGGCGCTCATGTGGGAGCACGTCGGGCTCGAGCGGTCGGGGCGCGGGCTCGCCGCGGCATCCGCCCGCCTGGAGCACTGGCGAGCGCCGGAGGTGCGCGACCGCCGTACCGCGGAGGACCGCAACCTGCTCGACCTCGCACGCCTGACGGTCGCCGCCGCAGCGGCGCGCGCCGAGAGCCGCGGCGCCCACTTCAGGGCGGATGCCGCGGCGCCCGCCGAGCGCACGGCCCCTCGTGAGGCCTCCGCACCGACCAGACCCCTGCACGACCTCGTGCCCGCGAACGACGCCGAGGAGGCAGCATGAGCACCGACCGCCGCGAGATCGACCGCATCGTCACCGCAGCCCTCGACGAGGACGCCCCCTGGGGCGACCTCACGAGCGAGACCTTGATCCCGGCGGATGCCACGGCGACCGCGTCGCTCGTCGCGCGCGAGCCCGGCGTGCTCAGCGGCATCGAGGTGTTCGCCGCGGCGTTCCGCATCGTCGACCCGTCGATCGAGGTCGAACGGCTCGCCGCCGACGGCGACCGGTTCGAGGCGGGCGACGTGCTCGCACGCGTGCACGGACCCGCCCGAGGCATCCTCACCGCCGAGCGCGTGGCGCTCAACCTGAGCCAGCGCATGACGGGTGTCGCGACGCTCACGGCCCGGTACGTCGCCGCCGTGACGGGCGTCGAGGGCTCGCGGGCGCGCATCGTCGACACGCGCAAGACGACGCCGGGGCTGCGGAGCCTCGAACGCCAGGCCGTGCGCGACGGCGGCGGGCGCAACCACCGGCGCTCGCTGTCGGACGCGATCATGGCCAAGGACAACCACCTCGCCGTGCTCACGGCCGACGGCGTCGACCTCGCCTCGGCGCTGCGCGAGGCGCGTGAGCGGATGCCGCACACGGCCCACCTCGAGGTCGAGATCGACCGGCTCGACCAGCTCGATGCCGTGCTCGACGGCGGCGCCGACACGATCATGCTCGACAACTTCGGGCTCGACGACCTGCGCGAGGGCGTGCGGCGCATCGCCGGGCGCGCGGTGGTCGAGGCGTCCGGCGGGGTGAACCTCGACACGGTCGCCGCGATCGCTGCGACCGGCGTCGACGTGATCTCGGTCGGCGCGCTCACCCACTCGGCGCGGGCACTGGATCTCGGGCTCGACATCGACATCGCCCTCGGCCTCGGCCTCGACGATGCCGCCGCGACGGGCGCGATCGGCCGGCGAGCGGAGCCGGGCCCGGTGCGACCGTGATCTACCTCGACCACGCCGCCACGACCCCGGTGCGCCGCGAGGCGATCGAGGCCATGTGGCCGTACCTCACGGGCTCGTTCGGCAACCCGTCGAGCCGGCACGAGCTCGGCGACGAGGCGGCTCGCGCTCTCGCCTGGGCGCGGGCGGAGGTCGCGGCGGTCGTCGGATGCCGACCGGGCGAGGTCGTGTTCACGAGCGGCGGCACCGAGGCCGACAACCTCGCGATCAAGGGCATCGCGCTCGGACGGCCGCGCGGGCGCCACCTCGTCGTCTCCCCCATCGAGCACGAGGCGGTGCTCGAGTCGGCCGACTTCCTCGTGCGTCACCACGGCTTCTCGGTGACGGAGGTCGAGGTCGATGCCGGCGGCCTCGTGCACCCCTCGGCGCTCGAAGCCGCGATCCGACCCGAGACCGCGCTCGTCTCGGTGCAGCTCGTGAACAACGAGATCGGCACGATCCAGCCCGTGGCCGAGCTCGCCGCCGTCGCCCACCGCGCGGGCGCGCTCATGCACACCGACGCCGTGCAGGCCGCGGGTCACCTCGACCTGCGGCTCGACGGGCCGACCGGGCTCGGCGTCGACGCCCTCTCGCTCGCCGGGCACAAGGTCGGTGCGCCGAAGGGCTCCGGCGTGCTCGTCGCGCGCGGGCACGTAGCGCTCGAGCCCGTGCTGCACGGCGGCGGCCAGGAGCGCGGCCGGCGGTCGGGCACCGAGAACGTCGCCGGTGCGGTCGCCTTCGCCACCGCGCTGCGGCTCGCCGAGCAGGAGCGGTCGGATGCCGCGGCGCGCGCGACCCGACAGGGGCTCGCGTTGCGCGACGCCGTGATCGCCGGCGTCGACGGCGCCGTGCTCACGGGCGACCCCGAGCGGCGGCTGCCGGGAACGGTGTCGTTCGTCTTCCCCGGCACGAGCGGCGAGGCCGTGCTGCTCGAACTCGACCGGATGGGCGTGACGTGCTCGAGCGGCTCGGCGTGCGCGGCGGGCAGCAGCGAGCCGTCGCACGTGCTCACCGCCATCGGCATCGCGCCAGACCTCGCGCAGACGGCCGTGCGGTTCACGCTCGGCCCGACGACGACCGACGAGGAGATCGCGGATGCCGCGGCATCCGTCGCCCTTGCCGTGTCGGCCGTGCGGTCTATCGTGGAGTCATGACCGACGCGAACACCCCTGAGAACGAGGCCGAAGAGGTCGACGCCGAGCAGGCGGAGCGACTGCGCTCCGAACTGGCCCCCGAGGAGTCCATGTTCAACGACTGGCTGCCCCGGCCGACGCCGATCGACGGGCCCGCGCCCGCTCCCTGATCCGCCGCTTCCGCACCGCGGTTCCATACGTTGCGATGCTTCGCGCGATTCGGGAATAGCCCGGCGCGCGCCGGCGGTTGTCCCTGTGGTCGGTGACTCCGGTCACTTCCGATGCTCTGCCAGCGCGACGACGCGCCACATCCACTTTCTGCCGATTGGATCCGCACCGTGACCGAACGCGCCCTTCCAGACCTCTCACCCGCCGACAGCGCCGCAGACAGCGCCGCGCACCCGACCCCGACGACGGTCGGCGAGCACCACCACTCCGACGCCGAGGCACTGCACGGCGAACGCAACTCGCGCGTGATCTGGCTGCTGCTGGCCGCCGCGTTCGTCGTGATCCTCAACGAGACGATCATGGGCGTCGCGATCCCGCACCTGGTGACCGACCTCGGCATCACGATCTCCGAGGCGCAGTGGCTCACGACCGCCTTCATGCTCACCATGGCGGTCGTCATCCCGATCACCGGCTTCCTGCTGCAGCGCTTCTCGACCAGGGCCGTCTTCATCGCCGCCATGGGGCTGTTCTCGACCGGAACGCTGATCGCCGCGCTCGCCCCGGGCTTCGAGGTGCTGCTCGGCGCGCGCGTCGTGCAGGCGTCGGGCACGGCGATCATGATGCCGCTGCTCATGACCACGCTCATGACGCTCGTCGCACCCTCCGATCGCGGCCGGTTCATGGGCCGGGTCTCGACCGTGATCTCGGTCGCCCCCGCGATCGGGCCCACGATCTCGGGCCTGATCCTCAGCTTCCTGTCGTGGCGCTTCATGTTCTGGCTCGTGCTGCCGATCGCCGTCGCGATGCTCGTGATCGGCATCCGGCGCGTCGAGAACGTGAACACGCCCAAGCGCCTGCCGCTCGACGTCTTCTCGGTCATCCTCTCGGCGATCGGCTTCGGCGGACTCGTCTACGGCCTCAGCCTCATCGGCGGCGAGGCGGCGGGCACGGCATCCCCGGCGCAGATGTGGATCTCGCTCGGCGCCGGAGCCCTCGGCATCCTCGGCTTCGTCGTGCGCCAGCTCCTGCTGCAGCGCGGCGACCGCGCGCTGCTCGATCTCCGCACCTTCAAGTCGGCGAACTTCGCGATCTCGATCGCGCTGATGACGGTCATGATGGCGGCCCTGTTCGGCACGATCATCCTGCTGCCCATCTACCTCCAGAACGTGCTGCACCTCGAACCGATCGTGACCGGCCTGCTCCTGCTGCCCGGCGGACTCGTGATGGGTCTGCTCGGGCCGACCGTCGGTCGCCTCTACGACCGATTCGGCCCCCGGCCGCTGCTCGTGCCCGGCAGCATCGTCGTGAGCGGCGTGCTCTGGTCGCTGACGCTCGTGAACGAGACGACCTCGGCCTGGTGGCTGCTCGCAGCGCACGTGGTGCTCTCGGCCGGTCTGGCGTTCATGTTCACGCCGCTGTTCACGACCGCGCTCGGCTCGGTCGAGCCCCGGTTCTACTCGCACGGCTCGGCGATCGTCGGCACCGTGCAGCAGGTCGGCGGCGCGGCGGGCACGGCGCTCTTCATCACGGTCATGGCGGCGGCGAGTGCGGCCGCAGCGCCGGTCGCGGCCTCCCCCGAGGCTGCCGAGGCGACCGGCATCCACACGGCGTTCCTCGTCGGTGCGATCCTGTCGCTCGTCGCGATCGTGGGCAGCGCGTTCGTGCGCCGCCCGGCCGACACAGAGGGCGAGTTCGTCGCGCACTGAGCGAGGCGCACCCAAAACGGATCGGGCCCGCCCGGCGCACGTGCGCCGGGCG